>DAINDE010000004.1:0-119994 GCA_036732025.1 Rhodocyclaceae bacterium | reverse complement strand
GTGCACTGGCCACAGGATTCTTCGTAGTAGAAGAAGGACAGCCGCTCCAGGGCCTTGACCATGCACACCGTCTCATCCATGACGATGACGGCACCGGAACCGAGCATGGAGCCGGCCTTGCTGATGGAGTCGTAGTCCATGGTGCAATCCATCATCACGGCGCCGGGAACGACCGGGGCCGACGAGCCGCCGGGAATGACCGCCTTGATCTTGCGTCCGCCGCGCATGCCGCCGCACATCTCCAGAAGGGTGGAGAACGGGGTGCCGAGGGGGATTTCGTAATTGCCGGGGCGATTGACGTGGCCGGAAACGGAGAACAGCTTGGTGCCGCCGTTGTTGGGTTTGCCCAGGTTGAGGAACTCCTCGCCACCCATCTTCAGGATGAAGGGGATGGAGGCGAAGGTTTCGGTGTTGTTGATGGTGGTCGGCTTGCCGTAGAGGCCGAAGGAGGCCGGGAACGGCGGCTTGAAGCGGGGCTGACCCTTCTTGCCTTCGATGGACTCAAGCAGCGCGGTTTCCTCGCCGCAGATGTAGGCACCATAGCCGTGGTGGGCGAAGAGCTCGAAATTGAAGCCGGAGCCGAGGATGTTCTGGCCGATGAAGCCGGCAGCCCGGGCTTCGTCCAGGGCTTCCTCGAAGCGCTTGTATTCCGCCCAGACTTCGCCGTGGACGTAGTTGTAACCCCGGTTGGCGCCCATGGCGTAGGCGGCGATGGCCATGCCCTCGATCACCGAATGGGGGTTGTAGCGCATGATGTCCCGATCCTTGAAGGTACCGGGCTCGCCCTCGTCGGTGTTGCAGACGACGTACTTGTCGCCCGGGAAGGAACGGGGCATGAAGGACCACTTGAGGCCGGTCGGGAAGCCGGCGCCACCGCGGCCGCGCAGCACGGATTTCTTGACTTCGCTGATGACGTCTTCCTGGGTCATCTTCGTTTCCAGGATGCGCTTCAGCTGCTGGTAGCCACCGCGGGCCACGTAATCCTTGAGGCGCCAGGTGTTGTCGCCGTCGAGTCCTTCCATGAGGACGCCGTTGATCGAACCGAGCATGGCCATTATTTGCACTCCTCGAGGAGCTTGTCGATCTGCTCGGGCAACATGTGGCTGCACATGGAGCGGTTATTGACGATCATCACCGGAGCGTCGCCGCAGGCGCCCATGCACTCGCCCTCCTTGAGGGTGAATTTGCCGTCGGCCGTCGTTTCGCCAAAGTCGATGCCGAGCTTCTGCTTGACGTAGTCGGCGGCATGGTAACCACCGGACAGGGCGCAAGGCAGGTTGGTACAGACTGTGATCTTGTACTTGCCCACCGGCTTCAAGTCGTACATGTTGTAGAAGGAAGCCACCTCGTAGGCCGCGATGGGCGGCATGCCGAGATAATGGGCGACAGCCTCGATGGTCTCGGGGGCCAGCCAGCCCTTCTCTTCCTGGGCGTGGGCGAGGCAGGCCATGACGGCCGACTGCTTCTGGTCGGCCGGGTACTTGGCGACCTCGCGGGCGAATTTCTGGAGGGTTTCAGCGGCAAACATCAGCGGTCGATCTCGCCAAAAACGATATCCTGGGAGCCGATGATCGTAACGACGTCGGCAATCATGTGGCCGCGGGACATTTCGTCCATGCCGGCCAGGTGGGCATAGCCCGGGGCGCGGATCTTCATCCGGTAAGGCTTGTTGGCCCCGTCGGAGATGAAGTAGATGCCGAACTCGCCCTTGGGGTGCTCGACGGCGGCGTAGGCCTCGCCCGGCGGCACGTGGATGCCCTCGGTGAACAGCTTGAAGTGGTGGATCAGTTCTTCCATGTTGGACTTCATGGCCTCACGGCTGGGGGGCGCCACCTTGTGGTTGTCAGTGATGACCGGTCCCGGGTTCTTGCGCAGCCACTCGATGCACTGCTTGATGATGCGGTTGGACTGGAGCATTTCCTCCATCCGCACCAGGTAGCGGTCGTAGCAATCGCCATTGACACCCACCGGCACGTCGAAATCGACCTTGTCGTAGGCGGCGTAGGGCTGCTTCTTGCGCAGGTCCCAGGCGATGCCCGAACCGCGCAGCATGGCGCCGGTGAAGCCCATCTGCATGGCCCGCTCCGGCGTAACCACGCCGACGTTGACCAGGCGCTGCTTCCAGATCCGGTTGTCGGTCAAGAGCGTGTGATACTCGCTGTGGTAGGTCGGGAAGCGGTTGGTGAAGTCTTCGAGGAAATCCAGCAGCGAACCGCTGCGGTTCTCGTTCAGTTCCTTGGCCTTCTTGGCGCTGGTCCAGGTGGAAGGCTGATACTGCGGCATGCGGTCCGGCAGGTCGCGGTAGACGCCGCCCGGACGGTAGTAGGCCGCGTGCAGGCGGGCGCCGGAGACGGCCTCATAGACGTCCATGAGGTCTTCGCGCTCACGGAAGGTGTAGAGGGCCATGGTCATGGCGCCGACGTCCAGCGCGTGACAGCCGATCCACAACAGGTGGTTGAGGATCCGGGTCACCTCGTCGAACATGGTGCGGATGTACTTTCCCCGCTCAGGCACCTCGATGCCCAAGAGCTTTTCCGTGGCCAGGCAGTAGGCGTGCTCGTTGCACATCATCGACACGTAGTCGAGACGATCCATGTAGGGCACCGACTGCACCCAGGTGCGGGTTTCGGCCAGCTTCTCGGTGGCGCGGTGCAGGAGGCCGATGTGCGGGTCGGCGCGCTGGACGACTTCGCCATCCAGTTCCAGCACCAGGCGCAACACGCCGTGGGCCGCCGGGTGCTGCGGGCCGAAGTTGAGGGTGAAATTGCGGATATCAGCCATGGGCGGGGTCCCCGTAGGTGTCTTCGCGCACGATGCGCGGGGTGTTCTCGCGCGGCTCGATGGTGACCGGCTGGTAGATGACACGGGCCTGGTCCGGGTCGTAGCGCATTTCGACGTTGCCCGAAATCGGGAAATCCTTGCGGAACGGATGGCCGATGAAGCCGTAGTCGGTGAGGATGCGGCGCAGGTCGTCGTGACCGACGAAGGCGATGCCGTATAGGTCGAAGGCCTCGCGCTCGAACCAGTTGGCGCTGGTCCACACGGTGGTCACCGAATCGACGGCGGGAAACTCGTCATCCTCGGCGAAGACCCGCACCCGCAGGCGCCAGTTGTTGGCCACCGACAGGAGATGGGTGACGGCGGCAAAACGCTTGCCCTGCCAGGCACCGTCGCCGTAGGTCGAGTAATCCACGCCACAGAGGTCGATCAGCTCCTCGAACTTGAGGTCAGCCTCGTCACGCAGGGCTTTCATGATGCCGAGGTAGTCGGCGGCGGCGACCTCGATGGTCACCTCGCCCAGGGCAAGCTTCAGCGACTTGAGCTTGTCGCCGAAGTGTTTCTGCAAATTCTGGCTAAGCGTTTCCAGCTTGGCGGACATAATCAATCAGCCTTGGCAATTAACGGGCGATGGTGTTGGTACGGCGAATCTTGTTCTGCAGCTGGATGATGCCGTAGAGCAGCGCTTCGGCCGTCGGCGGACAGCCCGGAACGTAGATGTCCACCGGCACGATGCGGTCGCAGCCGCGCACCACCGAATACGAATAATGGTAATAGCCGCCGCCGTTGGCGCAGGAACCCATGGAGATCACCCAGCGGGGCTCGGCCATCTGGTCATAGACCTTGCGGAGCGCCGGCGCCATCTTGTTGGTCAGGGTACCGGCGACGATCATCACGTCAGACTGGCGCGGACTAGGGCGGAACACCACGCCGAAGCGGTCGAGGTCGTAACGGGAACAGCCGGCATGGATCATCTCCACGGCGCAGCAGGCCAGACCGAACGTCATCGGCCACAGGGAGCCGGTGCGCATGTAGTTGATCAGCTTGTCAGCCGTAGTAGTGACAAAGCCTTCCTGGAGGATGCCTTCGATAGCCATGCTCTACCTTATTCCCATTCCAGCGCGCCCTTGGCCCAGGCGTAGACATAGCCAATAACCAGGATGGCGACGAAAACCAGCATTTCGACGAAACCAAAGAGCTTGATGCTCTCGGTGGCGACGATGTCCTTGAAAACCGTCGCCCAGGGGAAGAGGAAGGCGATTTCCAGATCGAAAAGGATGAAGAGGATGGCGATCAGGTAGTAGCGCACATCGAACTTCATGCGCGCATCCTCGAAAGCTTCGAAACCGCACTCGTAGGGCGAGAGCTTTTCGGGATCGGGCCTGTTGGGCGCCAACAGATAACCCATGGCGATGGGCAGAACGCCGATGGCGACCCCCACCAGGACGAACATCAGGATTGGAAAGTAGTTTTCCATGATCCGCCGCCAAATCTAGATTGTTGTATCGAAACAGCCTGCTTGCGCGGCCGTCCCCATGTTATTGGTGCCGACGGCGAGACTCGAACTCGCACAGCTTGCGCCACTACCCCCTCAAGATAGCGTGTCTACCAATTTCACCACGTCGGCACTGCTATTAAGCTGCAACTGGCGAGGACCCATGCCAGCCACAACCCCCTTGCGTTACTTCGGAATATCCTTGGCCTTCGAACCTGCATCAGCCGGTGCCGCAGGGGCCTCGGAGCCGGCCGGAGCCGTTACCGGAGCAGTCTGCGATTCTACCGCGTCCTGCATCACACTACCAGTCGTTTTTGGCTTGCTGGAGGCGACATAGGCCAGCGTCAGGCTGGTCACAAAGAAGACGGCTGCCAGGACAGCGGTCGTCCGGCTGAGAAAGTTGGCGGAGCCAGAAGCACCGAAGAGACTGCCGGAAGCGCCGCTACCGAAGGCGGCCCCCATGTCGGCGCCCTTGCCGTGCTGCATGAGCACCAAGCCGATGATGCCGAGGGCGGCCAGAATATGGACGGTCAGGAGAAGAGGAAACAGCCAGTTCATTAGTGAGCCTATCAGCCGGCAGCGCGGCAAATCGCCAGAAAATCGTCAGCCACCAGGGCGGCGCCGCCGATCAGGCCTCCATCGATATCCGCCTGGGCAAACAACTCGGCGGCGTTCTGCGGCTTGACACTGCCGCCATAAAGAATCTGCAGGCCGGCCGCGATGCCGGCATCAGCCGCAGCCACCTGGGCGCGAATGGCGGCATGCACCTCCTGCGCCTGACCCGGCGTCGCCGTCTTGCCGGTACCGATGGCCCACACCGGTTCGTATGCCACGACCGCCCCGGCAAAAGCCGCCACCCCTACGCGATCAAGCACCGCCGCCAACTGCCGAGAGACCACCGCCTGGGTGGCACCAACCTCGCGCTCAGCCAGACTTTCGCCTACACACAGAATGGGAGTCAGCCCCGCCTTCTGGGCAGCCTCAAACTTGGCAGCAACGGCCAGGTCGCTTTCGCCGTAGATGGCACGACGCTCGGAATGGCCAACAATGACATAACGGCAACCAAATTCCGCGAGCATCCCCGCGGAAACCTCGCCGGTGTAGGCCCCCTGCGCATATTCACTCACCGTCTGCGCTCCCAGCGCAATCGGCGAACCCGACAAGTCTGCCCGGGCCTGGGCCAAGTAAGGAAAGGGCACGCACACCGCCACGCCGCATGCCAGGCCAGAGACACCGGCCTTGACCGCACCCAGCAGGGCTGCGTTAACAGCCTGGCTGCCGTGCATCTTCCAGTTACCGGCGACGAGTTTTTGGCGCATGTTTAGCGGCTTTTCGGGTTGCACAAAACTTTTGGATTATAGCGTGCTGCCGAAAATCCGGTCAAGGCGGAGCCCGCCTACTGGACGGCTTCCCGCACGGCCTGGGCCAGCTTTTCCGCCAGACGCCCGACTTCCCCGGCCTCCTCACCCTCGACCATGACCCGCAGCAGCGGCTCGGTACCCGAAGCCCGCAACAGCACGCGCCCCCGGCCGGCCAACTCGCTCTCGGCGGCCCGGGCCGCCGCCTGGATGGCGGGGTCGTCTTTCCAGGGAAAACCCCGGGCGATCTGCACATTGATGAGTTTTTGCGGATAGAGCTTAAGGGCGCCGAGCAGCCCCCCCAGATCACCACCGTTCTGGCGCAAGGCCGCCAGCACCTGCAGGGCGGCGATGATGCCGTCGCCGGTGGTATGGCGATCCAGGGCGAGGATATGGCCTGAGTTCTCGCCGCCGTAGAGCCAGCCGTTTTCCAGCAGCATTTCCACGACGTAGCGGTCGCCGACGGCGGCCCGGGCGAAGGGAATGTCCAGCTTGGCCAGGGCATGCTCGAGGGCCAGGTTGGTCATCAGGGTGCCGACCACCCCGGCCACCTTGCCCTGCCGGGCACGGCTGCAGACGATGGCATGCAGCAACTGGTCGCCGTCGTAAAGATTGCCGGCGGCGTCGACCATCTGCACCCGATCGCCATCGCCATCGAGGGCGATGCCGAGGTCGGCGCGATGGGCCAGCACCGCCTCGCTGAGCGCCCGCGGCGCCGTCGCCCCGCAGGCGTCGTTGATGTTGAGGCCGTTGGGCTGCACGCCAATGGGGACGACCTCGGCACCCAGTTCATGGAAGACGTCCGGGGCTACGTGGTAGGCGGCGCCGTGGGCGCAGTCGACGACGATGCGCAGGCCGCGCAGATCCAGGTCGTTGGGGAAGGTGCTCTTGCAGAATTCGATGTAGCGCCCGCGGGCATCCTCGATCCGGCGCACCCGACCGAGGTCGGCGGACGTTACGCAGTCCATCGGCAGATCCATGGCCTTTTCAATGGCGAGTTCGACGTCGTCGGGCAGCTTGGTGCCCTGGGCCGAGAAGAACTTTATCCCATTGTCGTAATAGGGATTATGGGAGGCCGAGATGACGATGCCCGCCTGCAGGCGCAGGGCACGGGTCAGGTAGGCGATGGCCGGGGTGGGCAGCGGCCCGACCAGGCAGACGTCCACGCCGGCGGCGGAGAAGCCGGCCTCCAGGGATGCTTCCAGCATGTAGCCGGAAACCCGGGTGTCCTTGCCGATGAGGACGGCAGGCCGTGCGCCGTGGGGCCGGTCCTCCCGGGCGACTAGCACCTTGCCGGCGGCGTAGCCGAGCTTGAGGACGAAATCCGGCGTGATGGGGGACTGCCCTACCCGCCCGCGAATGCCGTCGGTGCCGAAATACTTTCTGCTCATGCTTCCTCTCCCTTTGCCAAAGCCGACCAGACGGCCAGTGCGTCCCGCGTGGCTGCCACGTCATGGACGCGTATGATCTTCGCCCCCTGTTGCGCCGCCATGACTGCCGCGGCCAGACTGGCCGGCAATCGTTCCTCGACGGCCCGGCCGGTGATCGCCCCCAGCATCGACTTGCGGGAAACCCCCACGAGCAGCGGCAATTCGCCGACGGTCACACGGTCCAGGCCGCGGAACAAGGCGACGTTGTGGGCCAGGGTCTTGCCGAAACCGAAACCCGGATCGAGAATCAGGCGCTCGTCGGCGATGCCCCCGTCGCGACATGCCGCGACCCGCTCTGCCAGGAACTGCCTCACTTCCGCCACGACATCGCCGTAGGCCGGCGCGGCCTGCATTGTAAGAGGTTGTCCCTGCATGTGCATCAGGCATATTCCACACTCGCACCCTGAAACGATATCGAGGGCACCGGGTGCCCGCAGGCCGTTGATGTCGTTGATCATGGCGGCGCCAGCTGCCAGCGCCGCAGCCATCACCGCCGGCTTGTAGGTATCGACGGAAACCGGGAGGCCCCAGGTGGTCACCTCGGCCAATACCGGCAGCAGGCGGGCGAGTTCCTCCTCCTCCGGGGTGGGGATGGCTCCCGGGCGTGACGACTCCGCCCCCAGGTCAAGGATGTCGGCCCCCGCCTCCCATTGCTCGCGGGCGTGGTCGATGGCCCGCTGGGTATCGCCCCGGATGCCGTCGCCGGTAAAGGAATCCGGGGTGAGGTTGACGATGCCCATGACCAGGGGCCGGTCCAGGGGAAGGCGGTAGGAAGCGCAACGGAGAGATTTCATGGCGTCAAAATGAAAAACCGGGAGCAAGCTCCCGGTTCATGGGCGAAGCGGCCTCAGGCCGTGGCCGGCGCGCTGGGCTCGGCGCCCGGCTTGTCGGTGGGTGCCTGGGGACGCGGCGTACCCTGGGAAGGCTTGGGCGGCCGCGGCGGCCTGCCGGCCATGATATCGTCGATCTGCTCCGCGTCGATGGTTTCCCACTCGAGCAGCGCCTTGGTCATGGCCTCGACCTTGTCACGGTTCTCTTCCAGCAGCTTCTTGGCCAGGGCGTATTGCTCGTCGATGATGCGCCGAATTTCGGCATCAACCTTTTGCATGGTGGCTTCGGAAACGTTCTTGTGCTGGGTCACCGAGCGACCGAGGAAGACTTCGCCCTCGTTCTCGCCGTAGACCATGACCCCCAGATCGGACATGCCGTAACGGGTGACCATGTCGCGGGCCATGGCGGTAGCGCGCTCGAAGTCATTGGAAGCGCCGGTGGTCATCTGGTCCATGAACAACTCCTCCGCGATGCGGCCGCCGAAGAGCACGGCGATGCGGGAGAGCAGGTAGGTACGGTCGTAGGCGTAGCGGTCCTGCTCGGGGAGCTGCATGGTCAGGCCAAGGGCGCGCCCGCGGGGGATAATGGTGACCTTGTGCACCGGGTCGGACTTGGGCAACAGCTTCGCGACCACGGCATGGCCGGACTCGTGGTAGGCGGTGTTGCGCTTCTCTTCCTCGCTCATGACCATACTGCGGCGCTCGGCGCCCATCATGATCTTGTCCTTGGCCTTCTCGAAATCTTCCATGTCCACCAGGCGCTTGTTGCTGCGGGCGGCAAACAGGGCAGCCTCGTTCACCAGGTTGGCCAGGTCGGCGCCGGAGAAGCCCGGCGTGCCGCGGGCGATGATGTCGGCCTTGACGTCACCGGCGATGGGCACCTTGCGCATGTGGACCTTGAGGATTTCCTCCCGGCCGCGGATATCGGGCAGGGGCACGACGACCTGGCGGTCGAAGCGGCCCGGACGCAACAAGGCCGGGTCGAGGATGTCCGGGCGGTTGGTGGCGGCTATGACGATGATGCCGGTGTGGCCCTCGAATCCGTCCATTTCCACCAGCAACTGGTTGAGGGTCTGTTCCCGCTCGTCGTTGCCGCCGCCCAGGCCGGCGCCGCGGTGACGGCCAACGGCGTCGATTTCGTCGATGAAGATGATGCACGGCGCGTGCTTCTTGGCGTTCTCGAACATGTCGCGGACGCGGGCGGCGCCCACGCCGACGAACATCTCGACGAAATCGGAACCGGAAATGCTGAAGAAGGGCACCTTGGCCTCGCCGGCAATGGCCTTGGCCAGCAGGGTCTTGCCGGTGCCGGGGTTGCCGACCATCAGCACGCCCTTGGGAATGCGGCCGCCCAGCTTCTGGAACTTGGACGGATCGCGCAGGAAATCGACCAGTTCCTGCACCTCTTCCTTGGCCTCGTCGCAGCCGGCGACGTCGGCGAAGGTGATGGTGTTCTGCGCCTCGTCCATCATGCGGGCGCGGGACTTGCCGAAGGAGAAGGCGCCGCCGCGGCCGCCGCCCTGCATCTGGCGCATGAAGAAGACCCAGACGCCGATGAGGAGCAGCATGGGGAACCAACTGACGAACAGGTTCATCAGGAAGGACGGCTCCTCTTCCGGTTTGGCCTCGATCTTGACGCCGTTCTTGAGGAGGTCGGAGACCAGCCACAGGTCGGGCGGCGCGTAGGAAGTGATCTTCTTGCCCTCGGTGGTGGTGGCCTTGAGGGTGCGGCCTTCCATGACCACCTTGGCGATGCGGCCCTGCTTCACTTCCTCGATGAACTGGGAATACTCCATCGAGGCCTGGGCCACCTGGCGGTTGTTGAACTGATTGAACACCGTCATCAGCACGAGGCCGATGATGAGCCAGATCGCCAGGTTTTTGAACATGTTGTTCAAGCTTGCTCTCCTTTACGCTGCGCAGAGCTTTAAAAACGTCATTCTAAACAAAACCTTTAACGCAAGGTACGTCCAAGCAGATAAAGCTCGGCGCTGCGGTCCCGCGAAGCCTGGGGTTTCCTGACCGCCACCGTGACAAAGGCTTCACGCATGGCCTTGAGGAAAACATCGTAATCGCTCCCTTGGAAAACTTTGACCAGAAAGACGCCCTCCGGTTTCAGGTGGGCTTTCGCAAAGTCCAGGCCCAATTCGGCGAGGTGCATGACCCGGGCCTGGTCCACAAGGTTTACACCTGACATATTGGGGGCCATGTCGGACATTACAAGGCCCACCCGACGATCGCCGAGGATTTTTTCCAAGCTGTGGAGCACGTCGTCCTCGCGGAAATCCCCCTGGATGAACTCCACGCCGTGGATGGGCTCCATTTCCAGGAGGTCGAGGGCGATGACCTTGCCGGTGTCGCCCACGCGCTTTGCCGCCACCTGGGACCATCCGCCGGGGGTGGCGCCGAGGTCGACCACCACTTCACCCCGCTTGAGGAGCTTGTCCTTGTCGTCGATCTCCATCAGCTTGAAGGCGGCACGGGAACGCCAGCCCTCTTTCTTGGCGAGCTGAACGAAGGGATCATTGACGTGTTCGCGCATCCACGCCTTGCTGGTTCTGGTTCTGGCCATTCGGTAAAATGCCGTTTTTGAAAGGTTACCCGATGCTCAAATTGTCCGCCGACGAGCGCCGTAGTCTGCGCGCCCGCGCCCACGGCCTCAACCCTGTCGTTTCCATCGCCGAGAACGGCCTCACCGCGGCTGTCCTCAAGGAAATCGACCTCAATCTGAAGGCCCACGAGCTCATCAAGGTCCGCGTATATAACGACGACCGCGACGAGCGCGACGGTTTGCTGGCGGCCATCTGCGAGCAGCTCGACGCCGCGCCGGTGCAGCACATCGGCAAGCTGCTGGTGGTCTGGCGCCCTGCTCCGCCCGAGGAGGCCGCCAAGCTTGCCGCGCCCAAGCGCGCACCGCGTAAAGCCGCCCCCAAGACCAAGCGCAGCTTCCAGCGCTGAGCGGCTATCGGAGACCGCGCTCGGCCCAGATCGCCAGCCATAGGCCGAGCAGGCTTTCGATGAGGTAAACGATGCTTGAGATGCCGTGCCAGGCGACGAACCGGTCGCGGAAAACGCTCTCCATCACGTCCCTGGGCAAGGCATCCGCCTTGAGCTGGACCATCAGGGGCTGGATGCCGAAATGCCCGGCCGCGGTCAGCAATACCATGGCCAGCACCAGCCAGAAGACAGCCCGCCGGAAAACCGCAGCGCCCCAGCGGGCGGCAAGGAAGACCAGCAGGTAGGCACCGCCGCCGAGCCCCATCCAGGCGATGAGCGCAAACAACTTGCCAGCGACGACGCCCGCCAACTGCCGGTCGCCCAGGCTGGCGAACAGGGTCGGCGCCGCCAGATAGCCCACCGCCCAGAGCCCCCCGATCCACGCCGTCAGCACGACGCGGTAAAGGGCCTCCGAGAAGTTGCGCATTTGCCCCGCTTACTCGTAGCGGACGTCGATGATTTCGTATTCGCGCATGCCGCCCGGGGCCTGCACCTGGGCGATGTCGCCGGCGTACTTGCCGATGAGGGCCCGGGCCACGGGGGAGTTGACGGAAATCTTGCCGATCTTGATGTCCGCCTCGTCCTCGCCGACGATCTGGTAGGTGACCGTGTCGCCGGAATCCTGGTCCTCCATTTCCACGGTGGCGCCGAAGACACAGCGGCCGTCGGCGTCGAGCAGCTTGGGGTCGATGATCTGGGCGTTGGAGAGCTTGCCCTCCACTTCCTGGATGCGCCCTTCGATAAAGCCCTGGCGCTCCTTGGCGGCATCGTATTCGGCGTTTTCCGAGAGGTCGCCATGGGAGCGGGCCTCGGCGATGGCGGCCACCACGTTGGGCCGGTCCACCGTCTTGAGGCGGTGCAATTCGGCGCGCAGTTTCTCGGCGCCGGTCACGGTCAGCGGAATCTTGCTCATGTCTCTTCCAGCAAAAGCAAGACCGCCGGCGCCTCGATGGCGTCCCCGGCGGTCCGGTTGGTTGTTCAGTGAAGCTGCGCGTGCAGGGTCTGGATAGGATACACCACCAGATCGCTCCGATTGCGTATCCCCTCCGCCGCCGCTTCGGCACCCCAGATCGTCGTATACATCGTCACCCGTGCCTGCAGGCCAGAGGTGCGGATGGAACGGGAATCGTTGATGGCGCCGCGTTTTTCTTCGACGGTGTTGATGATCAGGGCGATCTCGTTGTTCTTGATCATGTCCACGATGTGGGGACGACCCTCGGTCACCTTGTTCACCGGCTGCACCGGCAGGCCGGCCGCCTCGATGGCGTGGGCCGTGCCGCGGGTAGCCACCAGGTGGAAGCCTGCTTCAACCAGATGGCGCGCCACTTCCACGGCCTTGGCCTTGTCGCTGTCCTTGACCGACAGGAAGGCCTTGCCGCTGTGGGGAATGCGCACGCCAGCCGCCAGCTGCGACTTGACGAAGGCCTCGGCGAAGCTGGTACCGACGCCCATGACCTCGCCGGTGGACTTCATCTCGGGACCGAGGATGGTATCGACGCCGGGGAACTTGACGAAGGGGAAGACGGCTTCCTTGACCGAGTAGTAAGGCGGAATCACTTCGGCGGTGACGCCCTGGGCCTTGAGGCTCTTGCCCGCCATGCAGCGGGCAGCGATCTTGGCCAGCTGCAGGCCGGTGGCCTTGGACACGAAGGGCACGGTGCGCGAAGCCCGGGGGTTCACTTCCAGCACATAGACGTCCTCGTCCTTGATGGCGAACTGGACGTTCATCAGGCCGCAGACGTTCAGGGCCTTGGCCATCAGCTTGGTCTGGCGGCGCAGCTCGTCCTGCAGTGCCTTGGAGAGGGAATAGGGCGGCAGGGAACAGGCGGAATCGCCGGAGTGCACGCCGGCCTGCTCGATGTGTTCCATGACGCCGCCGATGATCACCTCATCGCCGTCGGACAGTGCATCGACGTCCACTTCGCAGGCGTCGTTGAGGAAGCGGTCGAGCAGCACCGGCGAGTCGTTGGAAACCTTGACCGCCTCGCGCATGTAGCGCTCGAGATCCTTCTGTTCATGGACGATTTCCATGGCCCGGCCGCCCAGCACGTAGGAGGGGCGGACCACCAGCGGGTAGCCGATCTCGGCCGCCAGACGCAGGGCATCTTCCTCAGTACGGGCGGTGCGGTTGGGGGGCTGCTTGAGACCCAGGTCGTGGAGGAGCTTCTGGAAACGCTCGCGATCCTCTGCGATGTCGATGGATTCCGGCGTCGTGCCGATGATGGGCACGCCGTTGGCTTCCAGGGCCAGGGCGAGCTTGAGCGGGGTCTGGCCGCCGTACTGGACGATGACGCCCACCGGCTTTTCGATGGCGACGATTTCCAGCACGTCTTCCAGCGTCAGGGGCTCGAAGTACAGGCGGTCGGAGGTGTCGTAGTCGGTGGACACGGTCTCCGGGTTGCAGTTGACCATGATGGTCTCGTAACCGTCTTCGCGCATCGCCATGGCGGCATGGACACAGCAGTAGTCGAATTCGATGCCCTGGCCGATGCGGTTCGGCCCGCCGCCCAGGACCATGATCTTCTTCTTGTCGGTGGGGTTGGCCTCGCACTCGTCCTCGTAGGTCGAATACATGTAGGCGGTGCCGGTGGCGAATTCGGCGGCGCAGGTGTCGACGCGCTTGTAGACAGGCCGCACGCCGAGGGCGTGGCGGCGTTCGCGCACCGCCGATTCGCTGGTCTTGGTGAGGTAGGCCAGGCGCCGGTCGGCGAAGCCCTTGCGCTTCAGGTAGCGCAGTTCTTCGGCGGTGATGGAATCCAGGCTGCGCTTCTCGATGGCCAGCTCCAGGTCGACGATCTCCTTGATCTGGACCAGGAACCAGGGGTCGATCTTGGTCAGGTCGAAAACCTTCTCCACCGACATGCCGACCCCGAAGGCATCGGCCACGTACCACAGGCGGTCCGGGGACGGCCGGGCCAGCTGCTCGTCGATGGTTTCCGGATCGACGGATTTGAGGTTGAAGCCGTCCACGCCCACTTCCAGGCCGCGCAGGGCCTTCTGCAGGGACTCCTGGAAGGTGCGGCCAATGGCCATGACCTCGCCCACCGACTTCATCTGGGTGGTCAGTGTGGAGTCGGCCTGGGGGAATTTCTCGAAGGCGAAACGGGGCACCTTGGTGACCACGTAGTCGATGGAGGGCTCGAAGGAGGCCGGGGTCTTGCCGCCGGTGATGTCGTTGGCCAGTTCGTCGAGGGTGTACCCGACGGCCAGCTTGGCTGCCACCTTGGCGATGGGGAAGCCGGTGGCCTTGGAGGCCAGGGCCGAGGAGCGCGACACCCGCGGGTTCATCTCGATGACGATCATCCGGCCATCCTTCGGATTGATCGAGAACTGGACGTTGGAACCGCCGGTATCGACGCCGATCTCGCGCAGCACCGCGATGGAGGCGTTGCGCATGATCTGGTATTCCTTGTCCGTCAGGGTCTGGGCCGGGGCGACGGTGATGGAGTCGCCGGTATGCACACCCATGGGGTCAAGGTTTTCGATGGAGCAGATGATGATGCAGTTGTCCGCCTTGTCGCGGACCACTTCCATCTCGTACTCCTTCCAGCCGAGGAGGCTTTCCTCGATCAGCAGTTCGTGGGTCGGCGAGGCTTCCAGGCCGCGCTTGCAGATGGCCTCGAACTCTTCCATGTTGTAGGCAATGCCGCCGCCAGTGCCGCCCAGGGTGAAGGACGGCCGGATGATGGTCGGGAAGCCGACCATGGCCTGCACCTGGTAGGCCTCTTCCATGCTGTGGGCTACCGCCGAGCGGGCCGAACCGAGGCCTATCTTGGTCATGGCCTCCTTGAACTTCTCGCGGTCCTCGGCCTTGTCGATGGCTTCCTTGGAAGCGCCGATCAGTTCGACGCCGAATTTCTCGAGGACGCCTTCGCGGTCGAGGTCGAGGGCGCAGTTGAGCGCCGTCTGGCCGCCCATGGTTGGCAGCAGGGCGTCGGGGCGCTCCTGCTCGATGATCTTGGCGACCACCTGCCAGGTGATGGGTTCGATGTAGGTGACGTCGGCCATCTCCGGATCAGTCATGATGGTGGCCGGGTTGGAGTTAACCAGGATGACCTTGTAACCCTCTTCGCGCAGGGCCTTGCAGGCCTGGGCGCCGGAGTAGTCGAATTCGCAGGCCTGGCCGATGATGATGGGGCCGGCGCCGATGATGAGGATGCTCTGAATGTCTGTACGCTTGGGCATAGTGAATCCTGCCTTGCCTTACTGGGCCGGCTGCAGCGCGGCCACGCCGCGGGTCATGAGGTCGAGGAAGCGGTCGAAGAGGTAGGCCACGTCGTGGGGGCCCGGGCTCGCTTCCGGGTGGCCCTGGAAGGAGAAGGCCGGCACGTCGGTGCGGGCGATGCCTTGCAGGGAACCGTCGAAGAGGGATACGTGGGTGGCGCGCAGGTTGGCCGGCAGGGTGTCGCCATCCACCGCGAAGCCGTGGTTCTGGCTGGTGATGAGCACCTGGCCGGAATCCAGGTCCTTGACCGGGTGGTTGGCGCCGTGGTGGCCGAACTTCATCTTCAGGGTCTTGGCGCCGGAGGCCAGGGCCAGCAACTGGTGGCCGAGGCAGATGCCGAAGGTCGGCACGCCGCGGTCGAGAAACTCGCGGATGGCGGCGATGGCGTAGTCGCAAGGCTCCGGGTCGCCGGGGCCGTTGGAGAGGAAAACGCCGTCCGGCTTCATGGCCAGCACCTCGGCGGCGGGCGTCTGGGCCGGCACCACGGTCAGTTCGCAGCAGCGAGCGGCGAGCATGCGCAGGATGTTGCGCTTGACGCCGAAATCATAGGCGACGACCTTGCAGCGCTTGGCAGCGCCGGGCTGATAGCCCTGCAGGTTCCATTCGCCCTCGCTCCAGGGATAGCCCTCCTTGACCGAAACCACCTTGGCCAGATCCATGCCGGCCAGGCCGGGGAAGGCGCGGGCCAGGGCCAGGGCCTTGGACTCGTCCACATCGCCGGCGAGGATGCAGCCGGCCTGGGCGCCCTTCTCCCGCAGGATACGGGTGAGCTTGCGCGTATCGATGCCGGCGATGGCGACGATGCCGTGCTTCTTGAGGTAGGACGAAAGGTCGTCCTCGGATCGCCAGTTGGAGGCGCGCAAGGGCAGGTCGCGGATGACCAGGCCGGCGGCGTAGTTGGCGCCGGATTCGAAATCCTCCGCATTGCAGCCGACGTTGCCGATGTGGGGATAGGTCAGGGTGACGATCTGGCGGCAGTAGGACGGGTCGGTCAGGATTTCCTGGTAGCCCGTCATGGCGGTGTTGAACACCACTTCGCCACTGGTGACGCCATCGGCGCCGATAGATTGCCCTTTGAAAACCGTTCCGTCGGCGAGGGCGAGAATGGCGGGGGATGATGTGGGCAGCAACGGCACGACCGGCTCTCCTAATTTCTGCTTATGATGTGCCGAGCGGGAAGGCATCCGCCTCCCCGCTCGTATTGTTCAAACCTTTAAATTTTAAGCGAAAACGCCTTTTCAGGCAAGGTCACGTCGCTTTGGCGGGCCGGGCGAAGCGCTCCAGTTCGGGCTTCAGGGCAGCCATCTCCTCGCCCAGGGCGGCGAATTTGGTGCGGCAGTCGGGCCAGGCGACCCCCTCCGGCGCCATGGCCGCCTGTTCCAGCTCCAGGGCGCGGCGGCGGGCCGTTTCGGCGTGGAACATGGCCAGCAGGCTCTTCAGCGTATGGGCATGCATGCGCAGCTCCTGGGCGCTTTCCGCCGCCACGGCGCGCTGGATGCGCAGGAGATGCTCATCCCATTCCGACAGCATCATCGCTGCCATGTTGACCATCAGTTCGCGGTCGCCGATGTCCTTGAGCGCCGCCGCGATGTCGAGGCGAACGCTGTCGTCGCCGATGCCGATATCGAAGAGACTGGTGGTACCGACACCGCCGTCCTCCCGGACGCGGTCGAGGGCAGCAAAAAGCAGGTCCGCCCGCAGGGGCTTGGCCAGGTAGTCGTTCATGCCGGCCTGCAGGCAGCGCTCCCGGTCGCTGTCCATGACATTGGCGGTCATGGCGATGATGTAAACAGGTTTCATGCCGCCAGTCACCACCCAACTGCGCCGCATCTCCCGGGCGCGGATGGCCTCGGCAGCCTCGACGCCCCCCATGACCGGCATCTGCATGTCCATGAGGATGACGTCGAAGCGCTGTTTTTCGAAGAACTCCAGGGCCTCGACGCCATTGTTGGCCACGGTGACCCGATGCGACCGCTTCTGCAGCAGGCGGCACGCCAGTTCCTGGTTGACCGGGTTATCTTCTACCAGAAGGATGTCCAGGGGCGGCACCGCGTCGGCGGCAAGGGCCTCGTCCACCTCGAAGACGCCGAACAGGCTGTCCACGTCCCCGGCGTAGCCCTCCACCCGGTCGGAACACAGGGCCAGGGCGTCGGCCAGGTCGGCGAGGCCCAGGGGTTTCACCAGGTGCGCCGCCACTTTGAGTTCCCGCAGGTGCTCCAGGTCATGCCGCTGGTTTTCGGTGGTGATGAGCATCACCAGCTTTTCCCGTAGCCGTCCCCCGCTCCAGGCATCGGCCAGGGCGAAGCCAGCCGGCGCCTCCATGGTGGCGTCGGCCAGCACGTAGTCGTAGGGAAAGTCCACGGCCCGGGAGCGTTCGATGGCCGCCAAGGCGGCGGGCCCGTCGCCCGCGG
The DNA here is from genome assembly GCA_036732025.1 of Rhodocyclaceae bacterium. Classification (GTDB taxonomy): domain Bacteria; phylum Pseudomonadota; class Gammaproteobacteria; order Burkholderiales; family Rhodocyclaceae; genus SSSZ01. The sequence continues at coordinate 102,470 of DAINDE010000004.1, read as the reverse complement.
CGGAAGCCTGGATGCCCAGGCGCTCCAGCAGTTGCACCAGATGGCGCGCCGCAGCGGCGTTGTCGTCGATGACCAGGGCTCGGCGGCCCTGGAAGCGACGGTCCGGTTCCGCCGTAGACCCGATTTCGACGCCGAAGCGGGCGGTGAACTGGAAGCAAGCCCCCTCCCCTTCCCGGCTCTCCAGCCAGATGCGCCCGTCCATCAGTTGCACCAGGCGGGCGCTGATGGCCAGGCCAAGGCCGGTGCCGCCGAAGCGCCGGGTCGTGGAGGCGTCGGCCTGGGAGAAGGCATCGAAGATGGCCCGCTGTTTTTCCGCCGGCACGCCGATGCCGGTATCCCGCACGGCAAAGCGCAGCCAGGTGGAATTGGCGCCAACCTTGTCCACCGCCACTTCGAGGACCACCTCGCCTTGCTCGGTGAACTTGATGGCGTTGCCCAGGAGATTGGTGAGCACCTGGCGCAGGCGAGTGGGGTCGCCGACCACCCGGGCCGGCACGTCCGGGCGGATGGCCACCACCAGTTCCAGACCCTTCTTGTGGGCGCCCACCGCCAGCACCCGGGCAGCCTCCAGGACCAGGTCCGGCAGGGTGAAGGCGATGGCTTCCACCTGCATCTTGCCGGCCTCGATCTTGGAGAAGTCGAGGATGTCGTTGACGATGACCAGCAAGGCCTCCGCCGAGGATTTGACGGTCTTCAGGTAATGCCGCTGCTCGGCGTCGAGTTCCGTATCGAGGGCCAGTTCGGTCATGCCGATGATGCCGTTCATGGGCGTGCGGATTTCGTGGCTCATGTTGGCCAGGAAGGCGCCGCGGGCACGGTTGGCGGATTCGGCCGACTCCTTGGCGGCAATGAGTGCCTGCTCGGCGTTCTTGGCGTCGCTGATGTCCCGGTGCACGACCAGCATGCGCAGGGGTTCCCCGCCGGGGTCGCGGGCGGTGACCATGCCCTTGACCAGGAGCCAGCGCCAGTCGCCGTCCTTGGTACGCATGCGGCACTCGGCGGTGAAGGCCCGGTCGCGGTTCTGCACATGGCCGGCGATGCGCGCCTGGACCTCCCGCAGATCCTCGGGGTGCACCAGGCGCTGCCAGGCCGCCACGCTGTTCTCGCCGTCGCCGGGGTCGTAGCCGAGGAGGGCTTTCCACTGGCGGCCGGAATCGATATGGCCGCTCTTCAGGTTCCAGTCGGAAATGGCGTCGCCGGTGATCTCGTGCTGCCAGTGCTGGAGGTTGGCGTAGAGGGAATAGGTGCCGTCGGCCGCTTCCAGCAGCTTGGCGACCCCCGCCGCCAGATCCTGGTGGGCAGGCCCCAGCGATGCCAGGAGACGGCGCAGGTGCGCCTCGCCCTCGCTGCCAAAGATTTCGCGCAACTGCCGGGCGAGGAGCTGGGATTTCATCGTCCCCCGGCTCCCTTACCGGCCCCGGTCGTGGCGCAGGCCGGCATGCCTCAGCGCAGCCCGAGCACGTCCTGCATGTCGAAGCAACCGTTCTTGCGCCCCGCCAGGAAGCGCGCCGCGCGCAGGCTGCCCAGGGCGTAGGGCATGCGGCTGCCAGCCTTGTGGCTGATTTCCACGCGCTCGCCGATGCCGCAGAACATCACCGTATGGTCACCGACGATATCGCCGCCGCGGACCGTGGCGAAGCCGATGGTGGAGGGATCGCGCTCGCCGGTTACGCCTTCCCGGCCATAGACGGCACAGTCTTTGAGGCTGCGGCCGACACCGTTGGCCACCACCTCGCCCATGCGCAGGGCGGTACCGGAGGGGGCATCCACCTTCATGCGGTGGTGCGCTTCGACGATCTCGATGTCGTAGCCCTGGTTGAGGATGCGGGCCGCCATGTCGAGGAGCTTGAAGACGACATTGACTCCGACCGCCATGTTGGGGGCAAAGACAATGGGGATATCCGTCGCCGCCGAGGCGATGGCCTCCTTGCCGGCAGCGTCGAAGCCGGTGGTGCCGATGACCATGGCGACGCCCCTGGCCCGGCAGAGTTCCAGGTGATGAAGCGTGCCTTCCGGCCGGGTGAAGTCGATGAGGCAATCGCAGTTGGCCAGAGCGGCAGCCAGATCGTCGGTCACCCGCACATCGCAGGGCAGGCCCACCAGCTCGCCGGCGGCCTTGCCGACGGCCGGGCTGCCCGGCAGGTCGACGGCGGCGCCGAGAACCGCCTCGCCATCCTTCAAAGTCGCCTCGATGAGCATGCGGCCCATGCGGCCGCTCGCTCCCACGATCCCGATACGCAAACCCATGATTACATTCCTATCTTTTCCAACATGCGGCCAAAGAAGCCCTTTTCTTCCATCGGCGGCAGCGCCTTGCCTTCTGCGCCGGCCGGCAGGGTGCCCAGGTCCACTACCTGGGTACGCGCCACCGGCGCCGTCAGATCCGCCACCTGCGCCACCTCCACGTCGCCGGCGACCCGCTCCAGGCGGCCTTCCTGGTTGAAGAACACCGCCAGCTTGCGGGTCTCGACCTCGTTGGTGCGGCCGTTCTGCAGGCGATAGACGTAATCCCAGCGCTGGCCGTGGAAGACGTCGGTGAGCAGCGGCGTGCCGAGGAGAAAGCGGACCTGGTCCCGGGTCTGCCCCGGCTTCAATTGGGAAACCATCTCCTGGGTGAGGACGTTGCCCTGCTGCACGTCGATCCGGTATTCGGTGACGATGCGCGGAACATTCGAGCAGCCGGACAGCCAAAGACAGGCCGCCCCGGCAAGGAACAGGCGGAAGGAAAACATGCGCATTAACACCAGGAAATTTCCGAAATGAGTTCGAAGCGTATAATCATAACCGAATTCCCCCGCCCGCCCGCGGCCCAAACTACCGGAACCACCAAGATGAGCGATCCCCAGAGCCTGAAGAACATGGGCTTGAAGGCGACTTTCCCGCGCCTGAAGATTCTCGAGTTGTTCGAGAAAAGCGACATGCGCCACATGACCGCGGAAGACGTCTATCGCGCCCTGCTTGCCGAGGGTATGGACATCGGGCTGGCCACCGTCTATCGCGTTCTCACCCAGTTCGAGCAGGCGGGCCTCCTGGAGCGGCACTTCTTCGAATCCGGCAAGGCGGTGTTCGAGATCAACCACGGCAAGCACCACGATCACCTGGTGTGCATCGACTGCGGCCGCGTGGAGGAATTCTACGATCCCGAGATCGAGCGCCGGCAGCACGAGATCGCCAAGGAGCGCGGCTTCGCCATCCAGGAACACGCGCTCTATCTCTACGCCCACTGCAGCAAGACCGACTGCCCCCATCGCCGCCGCGGCGGCAGCCCGTCTCCGGGCTGACCCGGCATGGCCCTGCCCGACCTGGCGCCGGGAAGCGCTTGGCTGTCCTCGGCCGGCACCACCTTCCTGCTCATCGCCCTGGCCGAGTTCGGCGACAAGAGCCAGCTCGTCTGCATGACCCTGGCCGCCCGCCACCGGGGCTTGCCGGTGGTTCTCGGCGCCGTCACCGCCTTTGCCGTGCTCAACGGCCTGGCGGTGCTTTTCGGCGCCGCCGTGGCCGCCTGGCTGCCGGAATGGCTGGTCACCGCTGCGGTCGCCCTGCTTTTCGCCATCTTCGGCTGGAAGGCCCTGCGCTACGAAGACGAGGACGACGACGGCGTTGAGGAAAAGCCCGGCCACGGCATTTTCGTGACCACCCTGCTCCTCATCTTCCTCGCTGAATTCGGCGACAAGACCCAGATCGCCGTCGCCGGCCTGGGCAGCACCATCCCCGCCACCGCTGCGTGGACCGGCGCCACCCTGGCGCTGGCCACCACCTCTCTCGTCGGCGTCGTCGCCGGAAGGAAGCTCCTGCACCGCCTGCCCCTGGCCTGGATCCACCGGGTCAGCGGCATCCTCTTCCTGGCCCTGGCGGCCCTGGCCCTCACCCGATTCTTCTGAACCGGCTCAAATCCCCAGCAGCTCGCGGGCGTGGCTGCGGGTGATGTCGGTGATCTCAACGCCCCCCAGCATGCGGGCGATTTCGCCGACGCGGCCTTCGTCGTCCAGGGCCTCGATGCGGCTGAGGGTGGCGCCATCGCGGGAGGCCTTGCTCACCTGCCACTGCCAGTTGGCCCGGGCCGCCACCTGGGGCAGGTGGGTGACGCACAACACCTGCCGCTCCTCGCCCAGCTCCCGCAGGAGCCGCCCGACGATCTCGGCGACGCCGCCGCCGATGCCCACGTCCACCTCGTCGAAGATGAGGGTCGGCACGCTGGCGGAGCGGGAGGTCACCACCTGGATGGCCAGGCTGATGCGGGAAAGCTCGCCGCCGGAAACCACCTTGGCCAGGGGCCGGGCCTCGTTGCCGGCCAGCCCTGAGACGCGGAACTCCACCTGCTCCAGGCCGTAGGCGGCCCCTTCCCCCGGCACCAGGGCCACTTCCAGGCTGCCGGCGGCCAGGGCCAACTGGCGCATGAGGGCGGTCACCGCCGCGGCCATCTCGGCGGCGGCCTTGCGGCGGCCGGCGGAAAGCTTGCCGGCAAGGCCCTGGTAGGCCTCCCGGGCCTTGCCGGCCCAGGCTTCCAGGGCAGCGAGATCGGCGGTCTCCTCCAGCTCGGCCAGCCGGGCCTGCCAGCCGGCCAGCAGCTCCGGCATGGCCTCGGGCGCCACCCGGTATTTGCGGGCGCAGCCGTGGACGGCTTCGAGGCGGCGCTCCACTTCGGCCAGCCGCCCGGGGTCAAGATCCACCCGGTCGGCGTAACGGCGCAGGGAGGAAACGGCCTCGGACAGCTCGGCCTGGGCTGACTGCACCAGGCGCGCCACCTCGTCGAGGGCGGGGTCGTAGGCGGCCAGGTCGTCCAGGCGGGCGGCGACGCCATCCACCTGGCTGGTGCAGGCGCCCTCCCCGTCTGCCAGCACCGCCAGGGCGTACTGGGCGCCTTCGATGAGGCTGGCGGCATGGGCTAGGCGCTTGTGTTCCGCTTCCAGGTCGCCCCACTCTTCCGCCGAAAAGCCCAGGCCGTCCAGCTCCTGCACCTGCCATTCCAGTTGTTCCCGCTCCCGGGCCAGGGCCTCGCCGCCGGCGGCGGCGGTCTGCAAGGCCTGCTCGGCTTCGCGCCACGTCCGGAAAGCGGCGGCCACCTCGCCGGCCAGGACGGAGAGGCCGGCATGGCCGTCGAGGAGCGCCCGCTGGGCGTCGGCCCGGAGCAGGGACTGGTGGGCGTGCTGGCCGTGGATATCGACCAGTTCGTCCCCCACCTCCCGCAACTGCTGGACGGTGGCGGGAGAGCCGTTGATGTAGGCGCGGGAACGGCCGCCGGCGTCGATCACCCGGCGCAGGAGCAATTCGTCCTCGGCATCCAGGTCGTTGGCCGCCAGCCAGCCCCGCACGGCCGGCAGGGCGGAGACGTCGAAGGTAGCGGCCACTTCCGCCTTGTCGCAGCCCGCCCGCACCACGCCGGCGTCGGCCCGCTCGCCCAGGGCCAGGGCCAGGGCATCCACCAGGATGGACTTGCCGGCGCCAGTCTCGCCGGTGAGGGCGCCGAAACCTGCGGCGAAATCCAGCTCGAGGCGATCGACGATGACGAAGTCGCGGATGGTCAGGTGGCGCAGCATCGGCGTCAGTGCCCCTTGGGCCGCTCGCTCCACTGCAGCTTTTGCCGCAGCATGGCGAAATAGCTGTAGCCCGGGGGGTGGAGGAAACAGATGGAGTACTCGGAACGGCGCAGGCGCACGCAGTCGTCCTTTTGCAGGTTGAGGGTCACCTGGCCGTCGAAGTGCACCCGAGGGTCGTCGGCGTGGATGATGCGCAGCTCGATGTCGGCCTTGTCATTGACCAGGACCGGCCGGTTGGTCAGGGCATGGGGGCAGAGGGGCACCAGGGCGATGCCGGTCAGGGTGGGGTGCAGGATGGGTCCGCCGGCGGACATGGCGTAGGCTGTGGACCCGGTGGGGGTGGAGACGATGAGTCCATCGGAGCGCAGGTTGTAGATGAATTCGCCGTCGATGAAGAGTTCGAACTCGATCATGCGGCCGATGGCGCCCTTGTCCACCACCACGTCGTTGAGGGCCTGGTTGGTGGCGACTTCCTTGCCGTCGCGGGTCACCTCGGCGTCGAGCAAGAGGCGCGTCTCGGGGATGAAGCGCCCGTCCAGCAGATCGTCCATGCAGGTGAGCATGTCACTGCGGGCAATGTCGGTCATGAAGCCGAGCCGCCCCTGGTTCACCCCCACCAGGGGCACCCGGTAGCGGGCCAGGCGACGGGCGGCATTGAGCATGGTGCCGTCGCCGCCGAGGACGATGGCAAGGTCGGCGTGGGCACCGATGTCGTTGAAGCCGCAGGTGACCCAGCGGGAGAGATCCACCTTCTTGCCGATATGCTCCGAAGTCTCGCGCTCGATGAAGACCGACACCCCCCGTTCGTGGAGGTACTCGGCAAGCTTGCGCAGGGATTCGGCAATCTCCAGGCTGTGGTACTTCCCCACCAGGGCGATGGTACGGGGGGAGCGGTAGGAGCCGAAGGCAGGGTTCATGGGGCGAATTTTGGCATAAAACCCGGCGCCGACGCGCGGGAGAACGCGTGATTCATATCATGTTCAGGGGAGGCGGCGGGTGCTAACCTCCTGACTCCCCAACGGCCAAGGCCGCACCCCTGCGGCCAACCTCTACCCATCATGGACAACGTCGTCACCTTCTACAGCAAGAAACCCCAACCGGTCAGCGTCAATGGCGAGGTGATCGCCGACGACGAGATCGAGGCCGCCGCCGCCCAGTTTTCCGAGGCCCGCGACCCCCGCCAGGCGGCCGCCCGCGCCCTCGCCGTGCGCGCCCTGCTGCGCCAGCGCGCCCAGGCGCTGCGTATCGAAGCGGCCGACGAGGAAGCCGCCATCGAGCAGCTACTGCTCCGGGAAGTCCCGCCCGCCACGGTCGGCGACGACGAGGTCCGCCGCTATTACGAAGGCCACCCCGAGAAATTCAGCAACGGCGATCTCTTCCAGGCGCGCCATATCCTCTTCGACACCCACGGCGGCGGCGACGGCAAGGAACTGATCCGCCAGGCCGAAGCCGTCCTCCTGCAGTTGAAGGAGCATCCGGAATGGTTCGAGAAGCTCGCCCGGGAGAAATCCGCCTGCACCAGCCGCGAGGTGGGCGGTGAACTGGGCCAGCTTTCCCCCGGCTCCGTCGTCCCTGAATTCTGGGGCGCCCTGGTGGAATTCGGCGCCACCGGGCTCCTGCCCCACCTGGTGGAATCCCGCTATGGTCACCACATCGTGATGATCGACCATTGCGTCAGGGGCAAGACCCTGCCCTTCGAGGTGGTCGAGGCGCGCCTCCGCGAGTTCCTCACCGCCCGCCGCGAACAGCTCGCCTTCCAGTCATACGTGGCCGGCTTGATCGGGCAGTCGAACATCCAGGGTGTCGAGTTCGGCGATACGGCGCCGCCTCCGGCGGGACAGGGACTGCCTTCCGAATAGCGTGCGGCCGGCACCGGGAGCGGGGACTCCCCCTCCCGCCGGGGCGTTTTTTTTGCCAGAATCCAACCCATGCTCGACGAACGCTCCCGCACCCTCCTCAAAGCCCTGGTGGAACACTACATCGCCGACGGCCAGCCGGTGGGCTCCCGCGCGCTTTCGCGCTTCTCCGGCCTGGACCTGTCTCCGGCCACCATCCGCAACGTGATGGCGGACCTGGAGGACGCCGGCTTCGTCGCCAGCCCCCACACCTCGGCGGGCCGGGTGCCGACTCCCCGGGGCTACCGCCTGTTCGTTGACAGCCTGCTGACGGTGCAGCCCCTGGCGCCTACCCAGGTGGGGGAAATCGAGGGCGCCCTGCAGGTGGCCCAGCCCCAGCAGATCATCGCCAACGCCTCGCAGCTGCTTTCCAGCCTCACCCATTTCGCCGGCATCGTCATGGCGCCCCGGCGGGCGGCGCCGCGCATCCGCCAGATCGAATTCCTCAGCCTGTCGGAGAAGCGCATCCTGCTCATCATCGTCACCCAGGACGGCGACGTGCAAAACCGCATTCTCATGGCGGAGAAGGCCTACTCGCCGTCGGAGCTGACGGCGGCGGCCAATTACCTGAATCAGCATTTCGCCGGCCTGGATTTCGAGCAGATCCGCCACCGCCTGTCCCAGGAAATCCAGCAGTTGAAGGACGACATCAAGCCGCTCATGACTGCCGCCCTGGAGGCCGGCGACGAAGCCCTCTCCGGCAACGCCGCCCCCTATGTCATTTCCGGCGAGAAGAATCTGCTCGACGTGGAAGAGCTGTCCTCCAACATGAAACGCCTGCGGGAACTGTTCGACCTCTTCGAGCAGCGCTCCAGCATCATGCGCCTCCTCGACATCTCCCACCGGGCCGAAGGCGTGCAGATCTACATCGGCAGCGAATCGGGCATCGCCACCCTCGACGAATGCAGCGTCATCGCCGCCCCCTACGAGGTTGGCGGCCAGGTGGTCGGCTCCGTCGGCGTCATCGGGCCCACCCGCATGGCCTACGAGCGGGTTATCCCCATCGTCGACATCACCGCCCGCCTGCTTTCCAGCGCCCTCACCCACCAACAAGGCTCCTGATGCCCCGCTTCCTTCCCGAGCCGCCCTTTCGGCATGGCACGGCGCCGCGCACGGCCGTCGTCCTCATCAACCTGGGTACCCCCGAGGCACCCACCGCCCCGGCCCTGCGCCGCTACCTCAAGCAGTTCCTCTCCGACCCCCGGGTGGTGGAGATTCCCCGGCCGATCTGGTGGCTTATCCTCAATGGCATCATCCTCAACGTCCGGCCGAAGAAGTCCGCCGCCAAGTACGCCTCGATCTGGACTCCCGACGGCTCCCCCCTCAAGATGCATACGGAACGGCAGGCCAAGCTCCTGGCCGGTTCCCTGGGGCAGCGGGGGCACCGGCTGCAGGTGGCCTGGGCCATGCGCTACGGTGCTCCTTCGTTGCCGGACACCCTGAGCCGCCTGAAGGCCGACGGCGCCACCCGCATCCTGCTGGTGCCCATGTATCCCCAGTATGCCGCCAGCACCACGGCGACTGCCCTCGACGAGGCCTGCGCCTGGCTGCGGGAGACCCGCAACCAACCGGAGATGCGCAGCATCCGCAACTTCCACGACCATCCGGGCTATATCGCCGCCCTGGAGCGGACGGTGCGCAGCCATTGGGAGAAGGTGGGCCTGCCGGACGCCGGCACGCGGCTGGTCGTCAGCTTCCACGGCCTGCCCAGGCGTAGCCTGGACCTGGGCGACCCCTATTTCTGCGAATGCCAGAAGACCGGGCGGCTGCTGGCCGAACGCCTGAACCTGGCACCGGAACAGTACAGGATCTGCTTCCAGTCCCGCTTCGGCAAGGCGGAATGGCTGCAGCCCTATACCGCCCCGACGCTCCAGGCCATGGCCAAGGACGGCGTCAAGCGGGTCGACATCCTGTGCCCCGGCTTCGTGGCCGATTGCCTGGAAACCCTGGAAGAGATCGCCCTGGAAGGCAAGGCCGATTTCCTGGGGGCCGGCGGCCGGGAATACCACTACATCCCCGCCCTCAACGAGCACCCCCAATGGATTGCCGCCCTCACGGACATCGTGGAGAACCACCTGCAGGGCTGGCCGACCCGGGAAACTCCCGACGCCGCCGCCCTCGAAGCCGGCGCCCGCCGCGCCCGGGATCTCGGCGCCAGGACTTGAATCTGCCGGCCGCCGGCCATATATCAGCAAGGTCTGATATTAAGGAATCCGCCATGGCCGAAAGCCTCCACGTCGTCTGTCCCCACTGTGACGCGGTCAACCGCCTGCCCGCGGCCCGCCTGGGCGAGCACCCCAACTGCGGCCAATGCCGGCAGCCGCTGTTCACCGGTGCGCCGCTGGTGTTGACGGCCCCCCGCTTCGACCGCCACGTGGGCCGCTCCGACCTGCCGGTCATCGTCGATTTCTGGGCCCCCTGGTGCGGCCCCTGCCGGGCCATGGCGCCTGCCTTCGCCCAGGGGGCGGCGCAAATGGAGCCGCGCCTGCGCTTCGCCAAAGTGGATACGGAAAGCGAACCGGCCCTGGCGGCGCGCTTCGGCATCCGCAGCATTCCCACCCTGGTGGTTTTCAAGGGCGGCCGCGAGGTGGCCCGCCAGGCGGGCGCCCTGGATCTGGGCTCCCTTCTGCGCTGGGCCGGCCAGTTCGCGTAGGAACCGGGTTACAGGGCGTCCCAGACCGGGTCCGGCAGGGCGGCGAAGCCCTGGCGCAGGTGTTCGCCCCATTGCCGGCGGATTTCGGCGTAGTAGGCGCTTTCCTGGGTGATCTTGACGTGGCGGCCGATCTTCAGGGCGTCCCGCTCGTAGATGAGAAGGTCGAGGGGCATCCCTACCGAGAGGTTGGAGCGGATGGTCGAATCCATCGAGATCAGTGCGCACTTGGCTGCCTCGTCGAGGGAGGTGCGTGGGGAGATGACCCGGTCGATGATGGGTTTGCCGTACTTGGATTCGCCGATCTGGAAATAGGGCGTCTCCCGCGTCGCCTCGATGAAATTGCCGGCAGCATAGATGTTGAACACCCGCGGTTCCTCGCCCTTGATCTGGCCGCCGAGGATGAGGGCGGCGGCGAACTCGACGCCGAACTGCTTGAGGGCCTCGGCGTCCCGTCCGTGTACCTCGCGCAGGCAGTCCCCCACGTGCTTGGCCGCCTCGAACATGTTCTTCGCCCGGTGAAGGCTGGGACCGCGGGAGGATTCCAGCTTCTCCCGCAGGGTGTTGACCACCGACTGGCTGATGGAGAGGTTGCCGGAGGTCATCAGCACCAGCACCCGCTCGCCCTTCTTTTCGAAGAAGTGCATCTTGCGGAAGGTATTGATGTGGTCGACCCCGGCGTTGGTGCGGGAATCGGACAGAAAGACCAGCCCCGCATCGAGGCGCATGGCCACGCAGTAGGTCACGCCGCCTCCGCCATGGGCACCAGGAAGTCCTTGCTGATGCCGTCGCCCAGCGCATAGATGCTGTCCATGAATTCGGTCAGCCAGTGGTGCAGGCCATGGGCCAGGATATCCTCGACCCGGGCGTAGTGCAGCTTGGCGTGGAGCAGGCCGGCCTGGCGCAGGGTCTCGCCGGAGTGGCTGTTGGCCAATAGTTCCAGATTCTTGAGGACGCCGTTCATGCAGAAATGCAGGGAACGGGGCATGTTGCTGCGCAGGACGAGGAGTTCCGCCACCCGCTCGGGAGTGATCACGTCCCGGTAGGCCTTGCGGTACACCTCGAAGGCCGACACCGAACGCAGCAGGGCGCCCCACTGGTAGAAATCGGTGGCCCCTTCCTCGTGGCCAAGGACGTGGTACTTGACGTCGAGGATGCGGGCCGTGTTGTCGGCCCGCTCCAGCAGGGTACCCAGGCGGATGAAGTGGTAGGCCTCGTCCTGCAGCAGGGTGCCGACGGTGACGCCCCGGGAAAGGTGGGAGCGCATCTTCACCCATTCGAAGAACTCGCCGACCCCGTTGGCGCCGATGCGCTCGAAACTCTGTTCCCGGGCTTCCAGCCAGGTGGAATTGAGGGTTTCCCACATTTCGCTGGTGATGGTCCCGCGCACGGCGTGGGCGTTTTCGCGGCACAGCCGCAGGCAGCTGTAGATGGACGACAGATTGTCGGCGTCGCTCACCATGAAGCGCAGCACGTTCTCGGCGTTCACCTCCTTGTACTTGGCGGCGAAGGACTCCTCCAGGCTGTTGAGGGCGATGACGGCGTTCCAGTTCTGGTTGGCGGCCTCGACCGACTGGGGGACGAGGGACATCTGCCAAGTGACGTCCAGCAGACGGGCGAGGTTCTCGGCCCGCTCCATGTAGCGGGACATCCAGAACAGGTGGTCGGCGGTGCGGGATAGCATTGTTCTTCCTTCTCAGTCTTCGAGGACCCAGGTGTCTTTGGTGCCGCCCCCCTGGGACGAATTGACCACCAGGGAGCCCTTGGTCAGGGCCACCCGGGTCAGTCCGCCGGGAACCATGGTCACGCATTCCCCGGAAGACAGCACGAAGGGGCGCAGGTCCAGGTGACGGGGAGCGATGCCCTCCTCGACGAAGGTCGGGCAATTGGAAAGCGCCAGGGTGGGCTGGGCGATGTAGCCGTCAGGCTTGGCCAGCAGCAGTTTGCGAAAGTGTTCGATTTGCTCCCTGGTGGAGGCCGGCCCGACGAGCATGCCGTAGCCGCCGGCGCCATGGACTTCCTTGACCACCAGCTCCGGCAGGTGGGCGAGGACGTAGTCCAGATCCTCCTTCTTGCGGCACATATAGGTGGGCACGTTGTTGAGCTTGGGCTCCTCGCCCAGGTAGAAGCGGATCATCTCCGGCACGTAGGGGTAGATGGACTTGTCGTCGGCGACGCCGGTGCCGATGGCGTTGGCCAGCGTCACGTTGCCGGCCTGGTAGGCCTTGAGGATGCCCGGCACGCCCAGCGCCGAATCCGGGCGGAAAGCCAGGGGATCGAGGAAGTCGTCGTCGATGCGGCGGTAGATGACATCCACCCGCTGGGGCCCCTGGGTGGTGCGCATGTAGACCACTTCGTCCTTGACGAAGAGGTCGCGGCCCTCCACCAGTTCGACGCCCATCTGCTGGGCCAGGAATGTGTGCTCGAAATAGGCGCTGTTGAAGGCGCCCGGGGTGAGCACCACGACGGTGGGGTCGTTCACCCCCTTGGGCGACACCGCCCGCAGCTTTTCCAGGAGCATGTCCGGGTAATGCTGCACGGGGGCCACCTTGTGCCGGGCGAAGAGTTCCGGGAAGAGGCGCATCATCATCTTGCGGTCTTCCAGCATGTAGGAAACGCCGGAGGGCACCCGCAGGTTGTCTTCCAGCACGTAGAACTCGCCCTCGCCGGCCCGCACCACATCCACGCCGGCGATATGGGCGTAGATGCCGCCGGGGACATCCACCCCCTCCATGACGGCCCGGTACTGGGCGTTGTTGACCACCTGCTCGCGGGGGATGCGGCCGGCCTTGAGTATCTCCTGATCGTGGTAGATGTCGTGCAGGAACAGGTTCAGTGCCTTGACCCGCTGCCGCAGGCCGGACTGCAGGGCCTGCCATTCCGCCGCCGGGATGATGCGGGGAATGATGTCGAAGGGAATCAGGCGCTCCTTGCCGGCTTCCTCACCGTAAACCGCGAAGGTGATGCCCACCCGGTGGAAGGCCAGATCCGCTTCCGCCCGCTTGCGGGCGATGCGCTCCGGCGATGTCGCCTCCAGCCACTCGGCATAGCCGCGGTAATGGTCGCGAACGTTGCCGCCCGCATTCGTCATCTCGTTATAAAAATTCATGATGGGCTCGTCGCAATAATGCTCTCGCAATCGTTCAGCATCTTCCGTGCCACGGGGGAAACAGCCGCCAAATCAAGCTGGTCCGCCCTCCCTACGCCAGCGCACAGGATTGGGGCGCACCAATCCTGTGCGCTCCGCCCCCTGCCATGGTGCAGGCCAGTGACCATCAATTGCCGCCAACAGGTGCCCTGTTCAACAACACCATTACTAAAGTAATACTTTTAACCTAGAATGAATCAAAATATTACAGCGCCGCAGGGAGTAGCAAGGAGAGAGACCATGGCTTCCCTCAGGGTGGGAGTGTCATTTGCGCCCGCGGCCGCAACGGCAGCCGGCGAAGTGAAGCGGCAAATGGGCGATGGCGGCTTTTCCCTGCTCGTCCTCTTCTGCGCCGACAGCTACGACCTGCCGGCGTTGGCATCGGCCATGCGCGCGGCTTTTCCGCCGCCGACCGCCATCATCGGCTGCACCACCGCCGGCGAAATCGGCAGCGCCGGCTACCAGAACGGTTCCCTCGTCGCCATCGGCTTTCTCGCCGAACACTTCGCCGCCGCCACCGTCGCCATCGAGAACCTCGGCGTCTTCGCCATGGCCGATTGCCGCGCCCTCGTGGAGGAGGCCCTCCGGCGCGCCACCTGGCAGCGGGAATCCCGCGGCTTTGGCGACAGCCTTGCCCTTCTGCTCGTCGACGGCCTCTCCCGCCGGGAGGAACCCCTCGGCCGGGCCGTCCAGCTCGTCCTTGGGGACATCCCGGTCATCGGGGGCTCCGCCGGGGATTCCCTGCATTTCGAAAGAACCGCGGTCTTCCACGACGACCGGGTGATCGACAACGCGGCGGTGCTCGCCGTCATCAGTACCGACACCCCTTTTTCCATCATCAAGACCCAGCATTTCGAGCGGACCGAGGGTCGCATGGTTGTCACCGGCGCCCGGCCAGCGGAGCGCGTCGTCACAGAAATCAATGGTTTCCCGGCCGCCCTCGAGTACGCCAGGATCATCGGCCTGCCGGTGGAGGAACTGAGCCCCATGGCCTTCGCCGCCTATCCCGTGGTGGTGCGCGTCGGCGGCCAGGAATATGTCCGTTCCATCCAGAAGGTCAATCCCGACCACAGCCTCAGCTTCTATTGCGCCATTGACGAAGGCATCGTGCTCTCGCGCGCCCAAGGGCTGGACGCCCTGGCCAACCTGGAAGGCGCCATTGACGCGGCGGCGGCCGAAATCGGTCCGCTGCAGGCCGTGCTGGCGTGCGACTGCATCCTGCGTAGCCTGGAGTTCCGCCAACGGGGCCAGACCGAGATCATGTCGGCAGCCCTCCGTGCCCACCGGGTCTTCGGCTTCTCGACCTTCGGCGAATTGCACATGGGGATCCACGTCAACCAGACCTTCACCGGTGTCGCCTTCGGCTACCCGGACGCGACAAGGGAACGGCCGTGAGCGCGTCCCTTCCTCCCAACCCGCTGCACCTGCCCCGCCCGGACGGAGCCGAGGAACTGGCCGTCGAACTCGCCCGCCGCGACAAGATCATCCAGGTGCTGATGGACCGCGTCGAACAGGGCATGGACCAGCAGGGCTCCGATTACAGCTTCTTCCAGACGGCGGTGCTTCTGGGGGATCAGGTACGGGAACGGACCCGCCTCCTCGACGAAGCCATGGCCGCCCTGCAACGGAGCAACGCCGCCCTCGACCAGGAGAGGCGAGCGGCCGATGCGGCTCGTGCCCGTTTGGTCGAGGCCATTGGCTGCAGTTCCGACGGCTTCGCCCTGTTCGACCCCCAGGGCAGGCTGATGGTGGCCAACCCCCAGTTTCGCCCACCCTGGAATCACGAGGGGAGCGGCCCGGTCGCCGTCATCGGGGAATCATTCCCCCAGTTCATCGCCCGCCTCGAAGCGGTGGCGGGGCCGGCCGCCTGGCTCGCCCAGTGGCAGGAAAACCATGAACGGGCGGCAACGGGTACGCCGGCGGTGGCTGAAATCCGCATCGGCGACGGCCAGTGGCTACGCATTTCCGAGCGGCCGACTGCGGAGGGCGGGGTAGTCGGCACCTACGCCGACATCAGTGAAATCAAGCGGCGCGAGAATCTGCGCCGGGAACGGGAGCGGGCCCGGCAGGCCGAGTTGCTGCAGGCCACCCTCGACAATCTAGCCCAGGGCGTGGCGGTGTTCGACGCCGACGACCGTCTGCTGGTCTGGAACGACCGCCTCGTCGCCATGCTCGACCTGGGGACCGGCGATCTCGTGCAAGGCATGCCCCGGTCGACGCTGCCTTCCGTCCTGGCCGGCGATACGCCCGATGAAACCTGTCTGGCGGACGGCCGGACGCTGTACCTGCGGTACGTCGCCATGCCACAGGGCGGCCAGATGATGACCGTATCCGACATCACCCTGCGGCGGCGCCAGGAAAACCGCATCCGCGAATTGCTCGACGAAATGCAGGTGATTTTCGAGAACGCGCACGTCGGCATCGTCCATGTCCGGGATCGCGTCTTCGTCAACTGCAATCACCGCATGGCCGAGATCTTCGGCTGGCCGGACGCCTCCGCCCTGATCGGCAAGAGCACCGCAGTCATCTACGCCAGCCACGACGACTGGGAGGCCGACGGCCGCATCGCCTACGGTGAGTTGACCGACAGCGGCTACAGCGACCGCGAATGCTGTTTCGTCCGGCAGGACGGCAGCCCCCTATGGTGCCACCGCAGCGGCCGCCCCCTCGACCAGGCCGACCCCCAGGCCGGATCGATCTGGGTTTTCGCCGATGTCACCCAGCGGCGCGCCCAGGAAGCCCAGTTGCGCCTGGCCCGGACCGTCTTCGAACACAGCTCGGACGCCCTCATGGTCACGGATGCCCGGGGCGTCATCGTCGAGGTTAACCAGGCCTTCACCCGGGTCACCGGCTATACCCCTGAGGAAATCGTCGGGCGCACTCCTTCCATCCTGAAATCCGGTCGGCATCCTCCCGAGTTCTACGCCGGGATGTGGGCCGCGCTGCTGACCGCCGGCCAGTGGAACGGGGAAGTCATCGATCGGCGCAAGAACGGCGAGTGCTATCCGAAATGGCTGTCCATCTCCACGGTACGCGGCCCTTCAGGAGAAATCCTGAATTTCATCGGCTCCTTCCAGGACATCTCGGAACGCAAGGCAGCGGAGGAAAAGATACAGTTCCTCGCCCATCACGACACGCTTACCGCCCTGCCCAACCGGCTGCTGCTGCGCGACCGCTTCAGCCTGGCGATGGAGCAAAGCCGGCGCTCGGGCAAGAACCTCGCCTTCATGTTCCTGGATCTCGACGAGTTCAAGCGCATCAACGATTCCATGGGCCATCGCACCGGCGACGCGCTGCTTGTCGACGTGGTGCAGCGGTTGCGGGAATGCCTGCGGGAAACCGACACCATCAGCCGCCAGGGCGGGGACGAGTTCATCGTCCTCCTCTCCGACGTCGACCATCCCGTCGCCGCCGCCAGCGCCGCCGGCAAGATCATCCACGCCATGGCCCATCCCTTCGACATCGACGGCCACCAGATCAATACCTCGGTCTCCATCGGCATCGCCCTGGCGCCGGCGGACGGCACCGACTTCGACACCTTGCTCCAGAAGGCGGACATGGCCATGTACCACTCGAAGGAGCGAGGCCGCGGGGGCTTCAGCTTCTTCCGCCAGTCGATGAACGACGATGCCGTCCGCCGCCATACCCTGGTCAACGATCTTCACCGCGCCCTGGAAACCGGCGAATTCCAGCTCCATTACCAACCCCAGGTCGCAGTCGCCGACAACACCATTCTCGGCTGCGAGGCGCTGTTGCGCTGGCATCGCCCGGGAGGTGCCGAGATCGGCCCCGGCGACTTCGTTTCCGTCGCCGAGGAAACCGGGCTCATCCTGCCCCTCGGCGAGTGGGCCATGGGCGAAGCCTGCCGGCAGGCGCGGCTATGGCTGGACGCCGGGATTCCGGCCCGGATCGCCGTCAATGTATCCGGCGTCCAGATCTACCGCTCCGATGTCCCCGCCCTGCTTGCCTGCTGCACCCGCGAAGCGGGTATTCCTCCCGCCCTGATCGAGATCGAACTGACCGAATCGACCCTCATGCACGACAGCGAGACAGTCCGCGAAGTGATCCGCGAACTTAAGGGTCTCGGCAGCACCATCGCCATCGACGATTTCGGGACCGGCTACTCCAGCCTGTCCTACCTCAGCCGCTTCAACGTGGACAAGCTCAAGATCGACCGCTCCTTCATCATCGGCTCGCCGGCCAACGAGGAAGACAACGCCATCGTCCGCATGATCACGCAGATGGCCCACGTGCTGCGCCTGCGGGCGGTGGCCGAGGGCGTCGAGACCCCGGCCCAACTGGCCTTCCTGCGGCACAGCGGCTGCGACGTGGCCCAGGGCTACCTGATCAGCCGCCCCTTGGAACCGGCGGCCTACCATCGCTTCGCCCGCATCCCCCACAGCACATCCCTGCTCGACTGGCATCTGTAAACGAAAAAACCCCGGCCGCAGCCGGGGTCGTGGCGAATCGCCGAACCAATTACATGCGTTCGAAGATGCAGGCGATGCCTTGGCCGCCACCGATGCACATGGTCACCAGGCAATACTTGCCGCCGATGCGCTGCAGTTCGTAGATGGCCTTGGTGGCGATGAAGGCGCCGGAGCAACCGACCGGGTGGCCGAGGGCGATGGCGCCGCCGTTGGGGTTGGTCTTGGCCGGATCGAGGCCGAGCACCTTGGAAACGGACAGTGCCTGGGCGGCGAAGGCCTCGTTGGACTCGATGACGTCCATCTGGTCCAGGGTCAGGCCGGCCTTCTTGAGGGCCAGCTTGGTGGCCGGGATCGGACCTTCGCCCATGACGTCGTTGGGCACGCCGGCGACGGCGTAGGAGACCAGGCGGGCCATGCCCTTCTGGCCAGCCTTGGCCGCCACGTCGGCGGCAGCCAGAACGAAGAAGGCGGCGCCGTCGTTGATGCCGGAGGCGTTGCCGGCGGTGACGGTACCTCCGTCCTTCTTGAAGGCCGGCTTCATCTTGGCCAGGGATTCCATGGTCGTGCCGCGCTTGACGTGTTCGTCGGTGTCGAACACGACTTCGCCCTTGCGGGTCTGCTTGACGATGGGGAAAATCTGGGACTTGAAGTAGCCGGCATCGATGGCGGCCGCGGCGCGGCGCTGGGATTCGACGGCGAACTCGTCCTGCTGCTCGCGGGTAATGCCGTGCTTGGCGGCCAGGTTTTCCGCGGTGATGCCCATGTGACCGACGCCGAAGGGGTCGGTGAGCACGCCGACCATGGAGTCGATGGCCTTGGTGTCGCCCATGCGGGCGCCGGAACGCAGGGCCGGCAACAGGTAAGCCGCCTTGGACATGACTTCGACGCCGCCGCCGATGCCGTAGTCGGCATCGCCCAGCATGATGTTCTGGGCGGTGGTGACGATACCCTGCAGGCCGGAGGCGCACAGGCGGCTCACCTGCATGGCCACGGAGTCCATGGACAGGCCGGCCTGGATGGAGGCCACGCGGGAAACATAGGCGTAACGGGAATCGGTCGGCATGGTGGTGCCGACGGTGACGTAGTTGATGGCTTGGGGGTCAACGCCTGAACGGGCCACGGCTTCCTTCATGATGATGCCGGCCAGCTCAGACGATTCGAAATCGGCCAGTGCACCACCGAAAGTACCGATGGCGGAACGGACTGCGCTCAGAACAACGACTTCTCTGCTCATTTTTGTTTCTCCAGTGAAAATACTTCAGCCCACCAAGCTGGCGAGCCCCAACAGGAACAGCAACAACATCCAGAGAACGATGGCACGCCACACCAGGCCCACAGCGCTCTGCATGAAATCGACGTCAGCCGGATCACCCAGGCCCAACTCCGAACGGTCTGTCACTTCCCCGCCCTCCATTACCGGCTGGCCGAGCTGGACACCCAGCGCACCGGCACCGCTCGCCAGGACGATGCCGAGGCCGCGATCCGCCCACTGGCTGGCCTGGGTACGCCAGCAATGGACCGCATCCTCGAAATCGCCGACGATGGCGAAGGCAGCCGCCGTGGTTCGCAGCGGCAGCCAATCGATGATACCGAAAACCTGTTGCGAAAACTTGAAGAATTCGCCCGCCGGGGCGGCCGCCCCCTTTTCCCAGCGCTCCGCCAGTACCGCGGCAAGGCGGTAGAGAAGCGCGCCGCAGGGGCCGGGCAGCAGCACGAACCAGACCAGGACGGCAAAGACATGGCGGTGCGAGGCGCCGAGGGCCTCCTCGATGGCCAGCCGGGCGATATCGCCGGAACCCAGGTTGGAAACCGGGCGCCCCAGCCATTGCCCCAGTTGCTGCCTGGCCCGCTCCAGATCCCCCTGGCGCAGGGCCAGCTGGATTTCCGTGAAGTGGTGGCTGAACTGACGGAATCCCATGGTCAGGTAGAGGACGCCGACATTGAGTCCCCAGGCCAGGAGCGGATTGAGGTCATGCAGGAACCAGTAAAGAAGCCCGACCAGGACCACCGCCGGCGCGACCGCCAGCGCCCAGGCGAAGGCACCGTGCCGGTAGCCGCCGGCATTGAATCGGGATTCGAGAACATCCGCCAGCCCGAAGAGGGGCGTGGCCACCAGTCGGTGGTAGGACAGCGGCCGCAACTGCTCGAGCAGGAATACGGCAATCAGGGAAAGAAGGCTCATGCGGTGCCGGGGCGGCCAGGACAGGCTGTTTTTGTGGTGTTTTGCAACAATATCACATTGGCAGGAACGATGCCGATGCCCCTGTCAGGGGAGCAGGCCAAGGCGTTCGGCGAGGGAGCGGATCATCCCTGCCGTGGCGCCCCAGATGAAATAGTCCCCGTAGGGCATGGCGAAATACTGGCGCAGGGCGCCGCGATAGTGGAGGGAATGCCGCTGGTGATTGACCGGGTCCAGCAGGAACGCCAGCGGCACCTCGAAAACCTCCGCCACCTCGAAGGGATCGGGATGGACGTGGAAGGGCGGCGTCACCAGCCCGACCACCGGCGTCACCCGGAATCCGGTGCCGGTGCGATATTCCGGCAGGAAACCGACAATCTCCACCCGGCCCTGGTCGAGACCGATCTCTTCCTCGGTCTCCCGCAGGGCGGTATGGACCGGGGAGGCATCCTCTTCTTCGACGCGCCCGCCGGGAAAACTGATCTGGCCCGGATGGTCCTTGAGGTGGGCGGTACGCTGGGTGAGCAGCACCGTCTGACCGCCGTCCCGGAGAACGATGGGGAAAAGCACTGCCGCCGGGGTCAGGGGAGCGTCACCGGCGCCATCCTCGAGGACGAAATGCCCCGCCACCGGGGCCGGCAGCAGGCTTGCCCGGAGGCGGTCGAGATCCACCGTCATGCCGCCGCGGCGTCCCCCTCGATTTCGGCATGGACGGAATTGAGGGCGTCCTGCAGGGTTTCTTCCGACAACTGGTTGATGGAGGTGGCAACCACGTCCGCCGCCTCGACGGCCCCCACCGGCAGGCGCTTGCTCTCCAGGCTGGCGATCAGCACGGCAGCGCCTCCCACTACCCGCAGGAGCAGTTCACGCTCGCCCATGAGCATTTCGAGCTCCTGGCGCAGCAGGGTCACTTCTTCGTCACGATGGGGCATCTCTCTCTTCTCCTAGAATCTCTTTTTAAGCGTCATGGTATCGCCGTCCCGCCGCATTTCCATGCGGTTCAGGAAAGTCATGCCGAGCAGGGCATAGGGCATGTCGGCCTCGTGCACGATGGCATCCACATTGTGCAACAGGATGCCGCCGACCTCCACGGTATCGAGCGTTATCCGCGTCGCCAGCACTTGGCCATTGGCCGTGCTGACGCGCACCCGCTGCCCGCGATCCAGGTTGAGCCCGAGGCGTTGGCCGTCGCTCCTGCCCAGACCGATGGCCGAGGCTCCGGTGTCCACCATGAAGCCCTGGGATACCCCGTTGATCCTGCCCTGGGCGCGGAAGTGTCCCCGCCCGTCGGCCTTGAGGATGACCTCGCCGCTCCCCTCCGCCGGCGCGTTGCCGACGGCGTGCTGTCCCACCCGCAGAGGCCGCTTCTTGCCATCCACCTCGACGATGGCCTGGTCGCCCTGGATGGCGATCACCTTCACCCCGTTCAGGGACTGGCCAACCGCCACCGTCTCCGGTTCGCCACCGTTGAACATGAGCATGGCCTTGCTGCCCATCACCCCGGCCAATCCTACGTCGGTGGCATTAACCTGGGCGGCGGATAGGCAAGCCAGGGCGGCCAGCATAAAATCCTTGCCGACCTTTCCCAACACTGGACTCGCCATGCGCCCTGTCGCCATCTTTCGCCATTCTCCTACCGAAGGTCCGGGTTATTTTGCCATATTCCTCGAGCGCCACGGGATCCCCTGGCGGCTGGTCGCCATCGACGCCGGCGAGGCCGTTCCCGCCGCTGCCGACGCCTACTCGGGCCTCTGCTTCATGGGCGGGCCGATGAGCGTGAACGATCCCCTGCCCTGGATCGATGCGGTCTGCAGCCTGATCCGCGACGCCGTCGCCAAGGATATCCCGGTGATCGGCCATTGCCTCGGCGGCCAGTTGATGAGCAAAGCCCTGGGCGGCCAGGTGACGAAGAACCCGGTCAAGGAAATCGGCTGGGGCGAGGCCCTGGCGGAACAGAACGACATCGCCCGCCACTGGCTGGGTGACCGGGCAGGCCAGGCCGGTACCGTGTTCCAGTGGCACGGCGAAACCTTCAGCATTCCGCCCGGCGCCACCCGCCTCTTCGCCAACGGCTACTGCGCCAACCAGATGTTCGTCAAGGGCCCCCATCTGGGCATGCAATGCCACGTCGAGATGACGCCGGAAATGATTGCCACGTGGTGCGGGCAATGGGCCGAGGAAGCCGCCGCGGTGGCAGAGCAGCCGAGCGTGCAGACGCCGGCAGCCATGCAGGGCGAGATCGCCTCCCGTCTGCCGGTCATGCGCCAACTGGCCGACCAGCTTTACGGGGCCTGGATCAAGGGCCTGAAACCATGAACAACGGCGCCTGAAGGCGCCGCCGTTCGTTGGCCCCGAAAACCGGTCAGTCGCGGAAGTTCCCAGCCTTGATGGGGAAATCGGTGATGGACTTGCGGATCAGGGCGATGCATTCCTGCAGGTCGTCCCGCTTGGCCCCCTGGACGCGCACGGCATCGCCCTGGATGGAAGCCTGGACCTTGAGCTTGGCGTCCTTGACCAGCTTGACGATCTTCTTGGCCAGCTCCGTCTCGATACCCATCTTGATCTTCAACTCCTGCTTGACCTTGTTGCCAGACACCTTCTGCACCGGCTGCAGGTCGAGGCGCTTGGTGCTCTCGGTTTCCTTCTTCTCCATGGCCGGAAAGAGGATGTCCTTGATCTGGTCGAGCTGGAAGTCGGAATCCCCGTGCAGGGTGATGATCTTGTCCTTCTCGTTCAACTCGACCTTGGCCGAGGTGCCCTTGAAGTCGTAGCGGTTGTCGATCTGCCGGGCGGCCACGTCGACGGCATTCTTGAGCGCCACCAGGTCGGCTTCGGAAGTGAAATCAAAAGACGGCATTTGCAACTCCTGAATGGAAAATGCCCGGCGCGGGGCCGGGCAGTCGAAAGCTCAGGCTCCGGCGGGATTACCCGAAGTGGCAGACGTAGTGATACGGCTCGTCGCAGGCGATCTCGAAGCTGGAGTTGCCGGGCACGTTGAAGGACTGGCCTTCGCCGTAGGTCTTCCACTCGCTCTCGCCCTTGAGCTTGACGCGGCAGGTACCGCCCACGCCTTCCATCACTTCCGGCGCGCCGGTATTGAAGGTGAGGCTCGCTGGCAGGATGACGCCGACGGTCTTCTTGGTGCCATCGGCGAACTGGACGGTGTGGCTGACGCACTTGCCGTCGAAATAGACGTTGGCCTTCTTGACCACGGACACATTGTCGAATTGCGACATTCAGATACCCCAGATTTTTTGGATGATCGATTTGGCGACGAAACCCACCATGCCGAAGGCCAGGACGAAGAAGAGCACGAAGGTGCCCGTCTTGCCGGCCTTGGACTTCCAGGCGATCTCGCCGATGATGAAAAGCATGAACAGGATGAAGGCGCCGATACCCCAAGTGGCACCGAAATCCGCAATCTGTTCTTCGGTAAACCCGAAGAGACCGCCACCTTCCATGCCTTAAGCCTTCTTCTTCACTGCCTTGGCCGGCGCCTTCTTGGCGGCGGGTTTGGCGACGGCCTTCTTGGCCACGGGTTTGGCGGCTGCCTTCGTTGCCACCGGCTTCGCCTCCGCCTTGGCCGCAACCGGCTTCGCCGCAGGCTTGGCGGCCACCTTGGCGGCCACCGGTTTCGCCACCGGAGCAGCCTTCACGGCCGGCTTCTTGGCAGTGGCCGGCTTGGCTGCCTTGGCTGCCTTCTGAGCAGCAGGCTTGCCGGCCTTCCGGGCAGCCAGGTTGGCGGCGATGCGCATGCGCAGGGCGTTGAGCTTGATGAAGCCGCCGGCGTCCTTCTGGTCGTAGGCACCGGCGTCATCCTCGAAGGTGGCGATGGTGGAATCGAAGAGGGAATCGGTCTTGGAATCGCGGCCGACGACGATGACGTTGCCCTTGTAGAGCTTGAGGCGCACCGTCCCGTTGACGCTTTCCTGAGTGTGGTCGATGAGTACCTGCAGGGCGCGACGCTCCGGGCTCCACCAGTAGCCGTTGTAGACCAGGCTGGCGTAGCGGGGCATGAGGTCGTCCTTGAGGTGGGCGACTTCGCGGTCCAGGGTGACGGATTCGATGGCACGGTGGGCGCGCAGCAGGATGGTGCCTCCCGGAGTTTCGTAGCAGCCGCGGGACTTCATGCCCACGTAGCGGTTCTCCACCAGGTCCAGGCGGCCGATGCCGTGCTTGCCGCCGAGCTGGTTGAGGGTGGCGAGCAGCTCGTGGGCCTTCATCTTCTTGCCGTTGATGGCCACCAGGTCGCCCTTGACAAATTCCAGGTCCAGGTACTCGGCCTTGTTGGGGGCCTTTTCCGGGGAGACGGTCCAGCGCCACATGGATTCCTCCGCCTCGGCGGCGGGGTCTTCCAGATGGCGGCCCTCGTACGAGATGTGCAGCAGGTTGGCGTCCATGGAGTAGGGAGAGCCGCCCTTCTTGTGCTTCATGTCGATGGGGATGCCGTGCTTCTCGGCGTAGGCCATGAGCTTCTCGCGGGAGAGCAGATCCCACTCGCGCCAGGGGGCGATCACCTTGACGCCGGGCTTGAGGGCATAGGCGCCCAACTCGAAGCGCACCTGGTCGTTGCCCTTGCCGGTGGCGCCGTGGCAGATGGCGTCAGCGCCGGTTTCATTGACGATCTCGATGAGGCGCTTGGCGATGAGCGGGCGGGCGATGGAGGTGCCCAGCAGGTACTCGCCCTCGTAGATGGTGTTGGCGCGGAACATGGGGAAGACGAAGTCGCGCACGAACTCTTCCCGCAGGTCGTCGATATAGATGTTCTTGGCCTTGATGCCCAGCTTCAGCGCCTTGGCGCGGGCCGGTTCCAGCTCCTCGCCCTGCCCCAGGTCGGCGGTGAAGGTCACCACCTCGCACTTGTAGACGTCCTGCAGCCACTTGAGGATGACCGAGGTATCGAGACCGCCGGAGTAGGCCAGCACCACCTTCTTGATGTCGCTCATTTCGCTTCCCTTATTTCGTTTCAACCTTGCCCAGGAGGAGGTACTCCATCAGGGCCTTCTGAACATGCAACCGGTTCTCCGCCTCATCCCAGACCACCGACTGGGGTCCGTCGATGACTTCCGCCGTGACCTCCTCGCCGCGATGGGCCGGCAGGCAGTGCATGAAGACGGCACCGGGATTGGCCACCCGCATCATGTCCCCGTCGACGCACCAGTCGGCGAAAGCCTTGAGGCGGGCTTCGTTCTCCGCCTCGAAACCCATGGAGGTCCACACATCGGTGGTCACCAGGTCGGCGCCCCGGCAGGCCTCCATCGGATCGGCGAACTGCTCGAAATGGCCGGTGCCGTGCAGCCCGGCCCGCTCCGCTTCGACCTCGTAGCCAGGCGGCGTCGATACGCGGACCTTGAAGTCCAGCACTTCGGCGGCCTGCAGCCAGGTATTGCAGACGTTGTTGGAATCCCCCACCCAGGCCACCGTCTTGCCCTGGATGGGACCACGGTGCTCGATGAAGGTGAAGATGTCCGCCATGATCTGGCAGGGGTGGTATTCGTTGGTCAGGCCGTTGATGACCGGCACCCGGGAATTGGCGGCGAAGCGCTCGATGATCTCCTGCTCGAAGGTGCGGATCATGACGATGTCGCTCATACGGGAGATGACCTGGGCCGCATCCTCCACCGGCTCGCCACGGCCCAGTTGCGAGTCGCGGGTGTTGAGGTAGATGGCCGATCCGCCCAGTTGCTGCATGCCGGCCTCGAAGGAAAGGCGGGTGCGGGTACTGGCCTTCTCGAAGATCATGACCAGGGTGCGGTCGGTCAGCGGCCAGTACTGCTGGTAGGCCTTGAACTGATCCTTGATCCAGCGGGTGCGCTCGAACAGGTAGGCGAACTCCGCCGCGGTGAAATCCTTGAACTGCAGGAAATGCTTGATCGGCATATCAGACCTCCCGCCGGGCCGCCCCAAGGGAAGGCTGCACCCCCGCGGGGGGCAGCGAATGCAATGAGCGTGGGGGTCGTTCCATTTCAGGCTCCCAGGAATTCCTTGACGAGGGGCACCAGGCGCTCCACCAGTTCCCTCGCCTCGGCATCGCCGAAGACGAGGGGCGGCAAGAGGCGGATCACCTTGTCGGCCGTGACATTGATGAGCAGGCCGGCGGCCAGCGCCTTGCCAACCAGTTCGCCGCAGGGACGGTCAAGCTCGATACCGATCATCAGCCCATTGCCGCGGATGTCCGCCACGCCGGCCACACCCTGCAGGGCATCCCGCAACCCTTGGCGGATGGTGCTCCCCACGCGCTCGGCGGCGGCCATCAGCCCGTCCTCTTCGATGGTGGCGATGGTGGTAAGGGCAGCCGTACAGGCCAGCGGGTTGCCGCCGAAAGTGGAACCGTGGTTGCCCGGGCCGAACAGCCCCGCCGCCCGGCCGCCCGTCAGGCAGGCGCCGATGGGCACGCCGGAACCCAGGCCCTTGGCCAGGGTGGCAATGTCCGGCTGGACCCCCGCATGCTGGTAGCCGAACCACTTGCCGGTACGGGCCATGCCGCACTGGACTTCGTCACAGATCAACAGCCACTCCCGCTCGTCGCAGAGCGCCCGCAGACCGCGCTGGAACTCCGCCGAAGCGAGGTTGATGCCGCCTTCGCCCTGAACGATTTCGAGCATTACGGCAACGATGTTCTGGTGGTGTTCCGCGACGTTGCGGATGGCTTCCAGATCATTGTAGGGCACCCGCAGGAAGCCTGCCACCAGCGGCTCGAAACCGGCCTGGGTCTTGCGGTTGCCAGTGGCCGACAGGGTCGCCATGGTGCGCCCGTGGAAGGCCTTTTCCATGACGATGATGGTCGGCGTCTCGACCCCCCGCTTGTGCCCGTAGTAGCGGGCCAGCTTGATGGCCGCCTCGTTGGCCTCGCAACCGGAATTGCAGAAGAATACCTCCTGCATCCCGGAAAGGGCCGCCAGCTTGTCGGAGAGGGTTTCCTGCTCGACGATGCGATAAAGATTGGAGGTGTGCAACAGGCGCCCGGCCTGTCCTGCGATGGCGGACACCAGCCTGGGGTGGGCGTGTCCCAGCGTATTCACGGCGATGCCGGAAAGGGCATCAAGGTATTCGCGCCCCTCCGTATCGGTGATCCGGCTGCCCTGGCCGTGACTGAAGGCCACCGGCAAGCGGGCGTAGGTATTCATGACATGCGACATGGGCATCGACCTGAAAACAAAAACGGCGGCCAACGCCGCCGGAACGACCGCAACCCGGAAAAGGTTGCAGAAAGCTGAATGTTAAGTGAAAAATAGCGGCTTGTATAGCCGCGCCCGGGCCGCAAACCCGGCCGTGGCGGCCCGGGACCCATCCAACACAAAGAGCGCCATGCGGATTGCCGTCTTCAACCAGAAGGGCGGCGTCGGAAAAACGACGACCACCCTCAACCTCGGCGCCGCGCTGGAACGCGCAGGCACCCCTCCCCTCCTCGTCGACCTCGATCCCCAGGGGCACCTCTCGAGCATCCATGGCAACGCACCCATCGAGGCCAGCCGGAGCCTTTTCGCCTTTTACCAGGACACCAAGCCCCTGGCGGACCTCTGCATTCCGTGGGAACACGTGGGTCAGCTCGTCCCGGCCCACCAGCAACTGATCAAGGTCGACTCCATTTTCGGCAAAGGGCCGACCATCCTGAACAAGCTCCGCAGCGGCCTCGACACTCTCGAAACGGCCGCCCCGCCGCGCCCCACCCTCATCGACTGCTGCCCCTACATCGGCGTCCTGGCGCTCAATGCCATCTTCGCCTGCGACCTGCTGATCGTCCCCATCTCCACGGACTACCTTTCCCTGCAGGCCGCCGACCACATCACCCGCACCCTGCAAGTGCTGGAGCCCGTGCTCAAGCGCCGCGTCGAGCGCCGCTACCTGCTCACCCGTTTCGACCGCCGACGCCGCATGAGCGACGACGTGCGCACCAAACTCAGGGATCGCTACGGCAACGAAGTATTTTTCACGGTCATTTCCGAGAACGTCACCGTGGCAGAAAGTCCTTCCCACAATCGCGACGTCTTCCGACACAACCCCGCCAGCACGGGGGCGCGAGACTACCTCGCGCTGCATGACGAGTTGAAGGCAGGGGGCTACCTCTAACCCGAGGTAATCAGGTCCATCACGTCTTCGTAGTTGGCGTTGCAACGATGGCCGACCGCAACCCGATGACATCCGGTTTGAAGGATCTCGCAGCCGAGGTACATCTGCTGCAGCTTGCGCCGGGCGTCTGCCTCGTCCCGCCCGTGAATCGACAGATTCTCGACCACCGCACCATTGCGGGTACGGATGCGGAAATCATATTTCATGATCGAGGTAGGCTGCATAAAACCCCCTGCATATCAAAGATATATCGGGAGTATATGCAGTCGATTCTGCAATCACAACGCATCCCGTTCTCGGCAAAGGGTATTTATACATAATTATGGCGTCCGCACCACAGCCCGGCACCTTCTGCTAGAATGCCGCGATCCAAGGCCGCCAGAGCCAATATAAGCAGAGTGGAGCAATGACGACGCCCGAATCAACCACCTTCATCATCGTCGGCCTGACCAGGGAAGGCAGAAAGTTCCGGCCGAGCGACTGGGCAGAACGACTTTGCGGCGTCATGTCCGCCTTCGGCGCCGAGCGCAAGATGAAATACTCCCCCTACGTCGGCCCCGGCGACTACAACGGCGAAAAGGCCGTATTCGTCGATGGCCGCCTCGGCGAAATCGAACCCATGGCCTATCGCTTCATGCTCAACTTCGCCCAGGACAACGACCTGCAGATTGTCGACGGCGTCTGCTCCATCGAGAACAAGAAGAAGTAGCCCTGCAGCACGCAACCAGGACAACAAATGAAAATGGCGCCCTCAGGCGCCATTTTCATTTGTCCGACAGAACAGGTCAGGCAGCAGCCAGCGCCTTGATCTGTGCAGACAGGCGACTCTTGGTGCGAGCGGTCTTGTTCTTGTGGACAATCTTCTTGTCGGCGATACGGTCGATCACCGCCACAGATTGCTGATAGACGCCCTGGGCGGCGGCTTTGTCGCCGGCTTCGATCGCCTGGCGCACGCGCTTGATCGCGGTACGCAGCGTCGAACGCAGGCTGGCATTGTGGGCGCGCTGCTTGTCAGCTTGACGGGCGCGCTTGCGGGCTTGTGCGCTGTTGGCCATGAATGTTCCTAAAGTCGAATCCGGTTGCAGAAACAGGCGATTGTACTTTTAACAACGACTAATAGCAAGCCCCGCGGCTCGTCCTGGAAGCTACCGCATATCCCGCAAAAAAAACCATTGGTCGCCTGCCAGCCCAAGGGCATTTTGGCACGGATATAGTGCATACAACTCTCGGGGGGTTCTATACATGGCGTCCAATTGCAAGTCCACATTCTATCCACGCAATGTCGGCGGCTTTTCGTTGATCGAACTGCTGATCGTCGTGGTCATCATCGGCATCCTGCTCGGCATCGCCGTTCCTCAGTACACGGATTACATGCGCCGGGCGAAGATTACCGACGGAACGGCCAAGATGTCGGAATACCGCGTTCGCCTGGAACAGTATTTCCAGGACAAACGCGAGTACGGCCCGGCAAGCGGGACCTGCGCCGCCACCCCCACGCCCGACAGCCTGTACTTCACCTACGGCTGTGTCGTCGGCAATCCGGCGGAAACCTATGTCCTGACCGCCGCCAGCAGGGCTGGGCAAGGACTTGGGAACACCGACGGCGATTACACCTTCACCCTGACCGAAACCAACACCCGCGGCACCACGAAGTTCAAGGGAACGTCCTACGCTTCGGGCACGAAGAAATGCTGGCTGGTGAATGGGGGAGAGTGCTGACATGAACCGCATTCAGCGTGGATTCACCCTCATCGAACTAGGCATCGTCGTAGCGATCATGGGAATCCTGCTGGCCATCGGCCTGCCTTCGTTCCGGGAATTGATCATCGGTTACCAGATTCGCGCCCTGGCGGAATCGATCACCAACGGCATCCAGGTCGCCCGGGCGACCGCCGTCCAGCGGAACGAAAGCATCGAATTCTCCCTCGATGTGGTCTCCGGCGAGTTCACCCGCGGCTGGGTCGTCCAGCCGGCGGGCAATACCGATGCCACCAAGATCGTTCAAACCAAGCCTGCCGGCGACAGCTCCACCAACCTCGTCGTGGCCACGGACCCCGACAAGGCCTCCTTGGTCACCTTCAGCCCCCTCGGGCGTGTCATAGCCAATACGGACGGCTCCGCCTCCCTCAGCACCGTCGACGTCGATGTCAAGACCACAGTGCTTGCCGCCGACAAGAGCCCTGACCTGCGCATCCGCGTCCTGACCGGCGGTCTCATAAAGCTCTGCAACCCCAACGTCAGCGATGCCGCAGACGTAAGAAAGTGCCCCTAGCCATGACTGCCCGCCACGTTGCACCAGGAAACAAGCAGCAGGGCTTTTCCCTGCTGGAAGCCCTCATCGCGATACTCATCTTCTCCCTGAGCCTGCTGGGCCTGATCGGCATCCAGGGTTCGGCCATCGGCCTCAGCATCGATGCCAAGCACCGCTCCGACGCCTCCTACCTTGCCAACCAGATTCTTGCGCAGATGTGGGTGGATCGTGCCAACCTCAATACGTACGCCCATTACGCCACGGAAAACGCCGCCGACGCCTGTGCTCCCGGCGGGGCCGCCTCCACCAACCCCAAGGTCGTCGGCACCACTGGTGGCAGTTGGACCGAGCAGGTGGCCGAAACGCTGCCAGGCGCGACCGCCAACAGGCAGCAGATCCGGGTCGTCGACACCACCGCCACCATCAACGGCAACGAATACAAGCGCCGCCAGGTCACCATCGTCGTCTGCTGGAAACGCCCCCAGGAAACCACTTGGCGAAACCACGTCACCACTTCGGAAATGGATGCCTCATGAACACCGGAAACCTGCGAGAACCCGTTCAGCCCAGGGCTGCCGCGGCGGCCGCCATGGGGGGCTTTTCCATCATCGAACTGATGGTCGGGATGGTCATCGCCATGATCATCTTCCTGGTAATTTCATTCGTATTTGCAAATTTTGAAAATACCAAGCGGGTCACCACCGTCGCCTCCGACACCCAGTCGAGCGGAACCATGGTCGTCACGGAAATGGAACAGGCAATTCGTTCTGCCGGGGCGGGCATCGTTGCAGACGAAGTCACGCAATGTGCATCCGCTACCACTTACAGCTATTACAAGAACGTGTCCACATCCGTGGAAACCAGCCCCGTCCCAGGGTATAGCCAATTCTTTTCGCCAGTGGTCATCACCAACGGGAATGTTGCCGATGCCTCGCTGGAAAAGCGATCGGACACAATTGCCATTCGCATCGGGCACGACGTGGAAGGATCGGTGGCCACCCGCGTGGTACCCAACGATTCGGAGGACCCATACCTATTAATTGTGGAACGCGGCATCGGTTTCCCCAAAAACACCGTGGTCATGCTTACCGATGGCGCAACCTGTGCTGTCTATGAAATCAGCAGCATTCCGGACTCCAATACCCCCAACCGCATGTCCATTGCCCCAGGCACCGGAAACACCTGGAATCCGGACACAGCCTTCAAGACGGCCCATGGCTGGCCAAAGATCACCGAAAAAGTAAGTGTGTATTCCCCGGGCCTCCTTTCTTTCCGTACCTATTCTGTGAACTCCTCGCTGCAACTACAGGTTCTGAATCAGGCGGCCTCCGCTGCCGACTCCACGGACCTTCTGGCCAATGACGTAGTCGCCCTGCAGGCACAATATGGTGTATCTGCTGCGCCCAGCACCCCAACGATAGCGAACTGGGTCGAACCAACCGGCGAATGGGCTGCCACTGCCCTGGATAGCACTCACGTCAAGCGTATCGTCGCCGTTCGCATTGCGATCGTTCTGCGCAACCCAAAGAAGGAAACCCGAGACGTGACCGATACCTGCAGCAACAACGCGGGAACCAACTATGGCCCCTGCGCCTGGGACGACACCGCGACCGACAAGGCGCCATTGATCGATCTGCGAGCTGATCCCGACTGGAAACGGTATCGCTACCGCACTTACCAGACCATCATTCCCCTGCGCAACCTCATATGGACCGGCCTATGATTTCCACAGTTGCCATGCCCCCCGCCAGGAA
This sequence comes from Rhodocyclaceae bacterium, assembly GCA_036732025.1. Classification (GTDB taxonomy): domain Bacteria; phylum Pseudomonadota; class Gammaproteobacteria; order Burkholderiales; family Rhodocyclaceae; genus SSSZ01. The sequence goes on along the minus strand of DAINDE010000004.1, from coordinate 70,556 downwards.
AACCTTGCAGGCCCTGGCACCCAAGCATGTACGCGGCGTCGCCCTGCTGATGTCGCTGATCGCCCTCATTGCCATGTCCCTGACCGCGATGGCACTGCTTCGCTCCGTTGACACGGGCAACGTCATCGCCGGCAACCTTGCCTTCCGCCAATCGGCTGTACAGGCCGTCGACCTAGGGATGGAAGCGGCCTTCACCGCGGTGCAGAGCGCAGCCTCGCTCGCCGCCCTGAACGCAAATGCGTCAGACAAGACCTACTACGCGACGATGTTTGCGCAAGAACCCTCAGAGCTGACCACTACCACCACCCCTGCCGTCGACTGGAAAAACCTCGCGGTCGCCACAACCGCAAATGGGGGAGCCTACGAAATTCGGTACGTGGTCGATCGCCTGTGCAGCACGACGGCGGTAACGGAAGAAACCGCGCCGGATCTATGTTACGTCACCAAGAAAAGCCCCAAGTGCGATAGCCACGACCCGAACAAGATGGAGGAATGCAGCATCCCCCAAGGAATCTACTACCGGGCCACCATTCGCGTTTCCGGGCCGAGGAATACCGTCGGCTGGGCCCAGTCCACCTTTATTCGCTATTGACTCGGAGCGATGCCATGAAAACCCGTCGTCAACGCAAGTTAGCCTTTCTCCTCGCCTGCCTGCAGGTTATCGCCCCCGCAGCCATGGCCACCGACATATCCGACGTCCCCATGGTCGTGAAAAATGTCGTCTCGCCCAACCTGATGTTCGTTCTCGACGATTCAGGCTCCATGCAGTGGGAGGTCATTCCAGACAGCACCAAGGTCTATCTGACCTTCCCCCGGCCAGGCACTCTGTATGGCTCCACGTATTACGGCTACGGCACCTTCGACCAGATTCCGACCTTCGATATCGCCAACAAGTATGCGCGCTGTTACCGCAATGCCCAGTGCAACGCGCTCTATTACAACCCGAGCAAGTTGTACAAACCTTGGTTGAACGCCGATGGTTCTTCCATGGCCAACATGGTGGCCACGGCGGCCTGTCACAATCCTTACCGTTGCTCCGGCGCGAGCAGCGAGGGAACCACCGATCTCACCACCAACAAGACATACACCCGCAACTGGGTGGCCAATGACGGCAGCGACAGTTCCTATAGCCTGACGTTCTATCCAGCCACCTATTTCGAATATACGGGCAGCGGAACCGCGCCTACCACCGTCGGGGCAGCGAACAATACCGCCGCCAACTACACGAAGGTGGAGATTAAATCCGCGGCTGCACCGTTTGTCCATACGAACGCCTCAGGTCGTACGGACTGCAGCATTTCTGGAACCACCGCAACCTGTACCTATGCCCAGGAAATCCAGAATTTCGCCAACTGGTACTCATACTACCGCTCGCGCATCCTGACCGCCCGCGCCGGCGCAGGTAGAGCGTTTGCCCTGCAAGGAACGGGCATGCGCGTCGGCTTTGCCACCATCAACAAAGGCTCCACCACAGTCGACGGCGTTTCTTCGACCCGGAAGATCGTAACTGGCGTGCGTGCATTCACCGGCACGGACCGTTCAAATTGGTTCACAAATTTTTATGACTACACCATGCCGACCGCCGGGACACCCCTGCGCCAGGCACTCGACGACGTTGGCCAGTACTTCAAGAGAACCGACGACAAGGGCCCCTGGGGTGAATTCCCGGGCACCGGCGGCGGAACGCAATGGGCCTGCCGACAGAACTACAGCATCCTGATGACAGACGGATACTGGAACGGCTCCGGGGCGTCGGTTGCGACCGGCAACGTCGACAATACCAACGGATCTACCAAAACTCGCACCGACAGCACCACCTATCAGTACATCGCCCGAAACCCGCACAGCGATGGGAATTCAAACACTCTCGCCGACGTGGCGATGTATTACTGGGTCAACGACCTGCGCGCGGATATCGCCAACAAGGTCGTCCCCGCCAACAACAAGGATCCGGCCTTCTGGCAGCACATGGTGACGTTCACCGTTGGCCTGGGTGTTTACGGAACAATCCCCAAGAGCACCATCGAAGCAGCGTTCACCGCGATGAATTCCGTTCCTCTGACGCCCGCACCGACTTCCAACATGGTCATGACAACGCCCGTCATCAACTGGCCGACGCCGTGCGATACATGTACTACCGAGAACGTCGACGACCTCGCTCACGCTGCCATCAACGGGCGGGGGAATTATTTCAGCGCCTCGGATCCGGACGAATTTGCCGACGCCCTGACGGATGCGCTCAATGACGTTAATGCACGTGCCGGCGCCGCTGCGGCCGTGGCCGTGGCCAACGCAAACGTGACTGCCGGCGACAATACCTCCTATGCGTCCAGCTACAACTCGGGAACGTGGACGGGTACGCTCAATGCATTTGCTGTCGACGTCACCACCGGCATCCCCTCCAGCACCTCGCTGTGGACACCATCACTGACCCCGCCCGAGGGAGGCGCCCAGTCGCTGCTGGACACACGGGCAGCGTCTTCACGTTTTATCGTGAGTTACAGTGGTGATGGCTACTCCTCGTCTGGTGTCCAGTTCCAGCCCGACAGTGCCTCAACCACCACCAAGCTAAGCGCTTCCCAGACCAGTCGGCTTGCCACCCCATCGGTGTCCGATGCAGGGGCGGTCATCGATTATCTGAGAGGAGACCGGAGCGGCGAGAGCAGCGGCACCTATCGGGTTCGCGCCCATCTTCTGGGCGATATCATCAACTCTGAACCTGTTGTCATCAGGGCGCCGTTCCGCCGTTATACGGACCCGGGTTATCTGACCTGGAAGGTGGCACAAGCCTCCCGGACCAAGATGGTCGTCCAAGGCGCCAACGACGGAATGGTTCACGTATTCAACGGAAGCGCCACGACAGGCGTTGGCGGTATCGAAAACTGGGCTTACGTACCGAACCGGCTCATCGCCATGTCGGACCCTGCGAATTCGGGCACCAGCGTACTCAACATGCTGTCCCGGAAGACATATTCTCATCGGATGTACGTAGACGCCACTCCCACTCAAGGTGATGCGGATTTCTGTAACACGGCGAACGCCTCGTGCACGACCGGAGCCACTGACTGGCGAACCATCGTGGTGGGAGGCCTTGGCAAGGGGGGACGCGGAGTCTACGCGCTCGACATGACCACTCCCGACGCAACAAGCGAGTCCAACGCCACTACGAAAGTACTTTGGGAGTTCCCAAACGCTTCGACCAACAGTACCGTTGCAGCCAACGTCGGGTATGTCTTCGGGCGCCCCGTCATCGTGCGTACCCGGGCCAAGGGCTGGGTGGTCCTGGTGGCTGCCGGCTACAATAACGGCACGGGGACAGACAACAGTGGCGGCGATGGCAAGGGTTACCTCTTCGTCCTGAACGCCCGCACTGGAGAATTGATCAAGGCCATCAGCACGACCGTCGGCAGTACTGCCGACCCTTCAGGGCTGGCGCATATCGCGGCCTTTGTTCAGGATGCGGAATATAACCCTCAAGTCCTCCAGGTATACGGCGGGGACCTGAAAGGCAACGTCTGGCGTTTTGACCTGACCGATGCCGATACCGCCAATTGGGGGGTACGTCGTCTGGCCGTACTGAAGGACGGTAGCAGTGCCACCCAGCCCGTGACGACGGAACCGGCGCTGGCACAAATCAAGATTAGCGACGGCACCTACAAGCGCTTCATCTATGTCGGAACCGGCAAATACCTTGGCGATGCCGACGTTACCGATTCCCAAACTCAAACGATGTATGGGCTGATAGATGATCTTTCTCAAGCTATCAACCTGGCTGACGTACTTACACCCGTGATCGCCGATAGCCCGACCAGGTCGAATCTGCAGGTTCAGACCTTGACCACGACGGCTTCCGGAGAACGAACTGCCACGGGAACCAGCGTCGACTTTTCGACGAAGAAAGGCTGGTATGTCGATTTGCCCGATACGTCCACGGCGCCCTCCGAGCGAGTAAACACGCACCCCACCATCGTTTCCGGGGCCTTGGTATTCACCTCCAACATCCCCAGTTCCGACGCATGCATACCGGGAGGGTCAAGCTGGCTGAACGTACTCGATTATCAGACGGGTGGCCGCTTCGAGAACGGATGGTCGTCGAAATACCTGGGCGATGCCCTCGCCAGCCGCGTCGTGGTAATCAAGACGACTCAGGGTCTCAAGTATCTCGTCAGAACGAGTAGCGGCGAAACCAAGAGCGGTAACCTTCCTTTCCCGACCCCGAGTACAGCCGGGCGGCGCGCTGCCTGGAGGGAACTCATCAAGTTCAAGTAGAGACGGGAAATGCCAATAGGAAGCGGGCCGAAACCGGCCCGCTTTTTTTTCGCCCGCTACGATTCAGGCAGCCGGCTACTGCCGAGCCGTATCCTGCAGTTCCTTGGGTAGCGGGAACACCACGTCCTCGCGCCTCTCCGGCTGCAGTGTCCGGACCTCGCCGCCCAGGTTTGCCAGCTTGTCGAGAACCTCGGCCACCAGTACCTCCGGGGCAGAAGCCCCGGCGGTGACGCCGACCGTCTCACCCTCGCCCAGCCAGGCGGCATCCACCTCATCGGCACGATCGACGAGGTAGGCCCGCCGTCCGCGCTGGACGGCAACCTCCCGAAGTCTGTTCGAATTCGAGCTGTTGGGACTCCCCACGACCACGACCACGTCGCATTGCTCCGCCAGCACCTTCACAGCATCCTGCCGATTCTGCGTGGCGTAGCAGATGTCGTCCTTCTTCGGCCCCTGGATCGCCGGAAAGCGCTGACGCAAGGCAGCGACGACGGCGGCCGCATCGTCCACCGAGAGGGTCGTCTGGGTGACGTAGGACAGGGCTTCCGGATATTTCACGGTCAGCCGCTCCACATCTTCCACGGATTCGACGAGATGCATCCCGTCGCCCCCCTGCCCCATCGTCCCCTCCACCTCCGGGTGCCCCTTGTGGCCGATCATGATGACCTCCCGTCCCTGGGCGCGCATCTTGGCGACCTCAACGTGGACCTTGGTGACCAGCGGGCAGGTGGCGTCGAAGACTTTGAGGCCGCGGGCTTCCGCCTCCTCGCGCACCGCCTTGGAAACGCCGTGGGCGCTGAAGATGACGGTGGAACCCGTCGGCACCTCGTCCAGTTCCTCGACGAACACCGCCCCCTTTGCCCGCAGGTCATCGCAGACGAACTTGTTGTGCACCACTTCGTGCCGCACGTAGATGGGGGCGCCAAATTTTTCCAGGGCGCGTTCGACGATGGCAATGGCGCGTTCGACGCCGGCGCAGAAGCCGCGGGGGTTGGCGAGGATGACCTGCATTACATGATTCCGATGATTTCCACCTCGAAGCGGATGGCTTTGCCCGCCAGGGGGTGGTTGAAGTCGAAGAGGGCCGAGTCGGCGGACAGTTCCCGCAGGAACCCGGCGAAGGTGGCACCGTTGGGCGCCCCGAATTCGACGACGGAGTTCTCCTTGAGTTCCATGTCCGCCGGCAGGGCGGCGCGGGCGATGCGCTCGACCAGGCGGGGGTTGTGGCCGCCGAAGGCTTCTTCCGGCTCCAGCTGGAAGACGAAGCGTTCGCCTGCAGGCAGGCCGATGAGGACCGATTCCAGATTTTCGGCCAGTTGGCCGCCGCCCATCTGCAGGGTGGCCGGGCTCATGTCGAAGGTGGAGAGGAACTCGTCGCCGTCGAGGGTGGAGATGCGGTAATGGAGGGTGAGATAGCTGTCGGCGCGGACAGTCTTGGCGGCTTCGGTCATTGCGTATTTCCTAGGAGACTTTGCGGCCGGCCAGGAACAGCTGTTCCCAGACCAGCAGTACGGCGCCGACGGTGATGGCCGAATCGGCCACGTTGAAGGCCGGCCAGTAGTAGCCGGCGGCGTGCCACTGGACGAAATCGACCACGGCGCCGAAGCGGATGCGGTCGATGACGTTGCCCAGGGCGCCGCCCATGATGAGGGCCAGGGCCAAAGCCATCAGGCGCTCTTGGGCGTGGCGGCGGAGCATGACGGCAATCCAGGCGGAGACGCCGAGGGCCAGGGCGGCGAAGAACCAGCGCTGCCAGCCCGGCTGGTCGGCCAGGAAGCTGAACGCCGCCCCCGGATTGAAGCTCAGCACCCAGTTCCAGAAGGGCGCCACGTAGACCGTCTCGCCCAGCCGCAGGCTGCCCAGCACCACCCATTTGCTGATCTGGTCGAGGATGACAATCAGTGCCGCCAGCCCGTACCAATGCATGGGCTTAGGCACAGGAGCGGACCTCGCCTTCGCCGTACAGGTTGCTCACGCAGCGCCCGCAGAGGGTGGGATGATCGGTGTCGGCGCCGACGTCCTCCCGCACGTGCCAGCAGCGCTCGCACTTTGCGTGGGGCGCCGGGGTCACCGCGACGGCCTCGGCATCGGCCTGGACCACGGTCACCTTGGAGGCGATGAGCACGAACTTGAGGTCCTCGCCCAGGGATGCCAGCAGGTCGTATTTCTCGCCGCTGCAGCGGATTTCCACTTCCGCCTGCAGCGAGGAGCCGATCTTGCCGGCTTCCCGCTGTTCTTCCAGCGCCTTGGTCACCTCGCCGCGGATTGCCCGCACCTGACTCCATTTGGCCAGCAGGTCGCCCTCCCCTTCCGGCTTGGGCAGGTCGTGCCAGAGCTGCAGCATGACCGAGTCGTCGGCCTTGCCGCTGACGATGGTCCAGATTTCCTCGGCGGTGAAGGTGAGGATGGGCGCCATCAGGCGCACGAAAGCCTGCAGGATGTGCCACAGGGCCGATTGCGCCGAGCGGCGGGCGGTGGAGGCCGGGGCCGTGGTGTAGAGCCGGTCCTTGAGGATATCCAGGTAGAAGCCGCCGAGATCCTCGGAGCAGAAGGTCTGCAGGGCCTGCACCACACGGTGGAATTCGTAGCGTTCGTAGTCGGCGGTGCAGTCGGCCTGTAACTCCCGGGTCAGGGCCAGGGCGTAGCGGTCGATCTCCAGCCATTGTTCCACCGGCAGCATGTCCTTGGCAGCGTCGAAGTCGGCGGTGTTGGCCAGCAGGAAGCGCAGGGTGTTGCGGATGCGGCGGTAGGCCTCGACCACCCGCTTGAGGATCTCGTCGGAGATGGAGAGCTCGCCGGAATAGTCGGTGGAAGCCGTCCACAGGCGCAGGATTTCGGCGCCCATCTTGTCCGACACCTGCTGCGGGGCGATCACGTTGCCCTTGGACTTGGACATCTTGTGGCCCTTGCCATCCACCACGAAGCCGTGGGTCAGCAACGCCTTGTAGGGCGCCCGGCCGTCGATGGCGCAGCCGGAGAGCAGCGAGCTCTGGAACCAGCCCCGGTGCTGGTCGGAGCCTTCCAGGTAGAGGTCGGCCGGGTAAGCGTGCTGGGCGGCGTGGGAGCCGCGCATGACGTGCCAGTGGGTGGTGCCGGAATCGAACCAGACGTCCAGGGTGTCCTTCATCTTGACGTAGTGGTCGGCCTCGGCGCCCAGCAGTTCGGCGGCGTCCAGACTGAACCAGGCCTCGATGCCGGCTTTTTCGACGCGCTGGGCGACCTGTTCGATCAGCTCCGCCGTGCGCGGATGGGGCAGGCCCGTCTCCTTGTGCAGGAAGAAGGGAATCGGGACGCCCCAGTTGCGCTGGCGGGAAACGCACCAGTCGGGGCGGGTCTTCATCATGGCCTCCAGGCGGGCGCGACCCCAGGCCGGGAAGAACTGGGTCTCGTCCACCGCCCGCTCGGCGATCCAGCGCAGGGTGGGCGCCTCGTCCGAGGACTTGTTCTCCATGCCGATGAACCACTGGGTGGTGGCGCGGAAGATGATGGGCGTCTTGTGGCGCCAGCAATGGGGGTAGCTGTGCTGGATCTTCTCGGCCTTCAAGAGCCGGCCCAGGGCCTCCAGTTCCTGCAGCACCAGGGGATTGGCCTCCCACACCGACTTGCCGGCCAGTTCGCCGACGGACAGCGCCGGCGTGCTGCCGAGGAACTTGCCGTCGTTGCCCACCGGGTTGTTCACCGGCAGGCCGTACTTCTTGCCGATGTTGTAGTCGTCCACGCCGTGGGCGGGGGCGGTGTGCACCAGGCCGGTACCGGCATCCACCGTCACGTGGGTGCCGCAGATGATGGCCACGTCGCGGTTCTGGAAGGGATGGCGGAGCGCCACCTGGTCCAGCTTGTCGCCGGAGCAGGAGCCGACCACGGTGCCTTCCAGGCCGTAGCGCTTCAAGCAGGCCTCGGCCAGTTCGCGGACCAGGATGAGGGCACCCTTGGCGGTTTCGATGAGGTCGTAGGTCAGTTCCGGATGGACGCTCACCGCCTCGTTGGCGGGCAGGGTCCACGGGGTGGTGGTCCAGATCACCGCAAAGGCCGGTCCCCGCAGGTGGGTGAGGCCGAAGGCGTGGGCCACTTTCTCGGCATGGTTGTCATGGACCGGGAAGGCGACGTCGATGGCGGGCGAGGTCTTGTCCTCGTACTCCACCTCGGCCTCGGCCAGGGCGGAACCGCAGTCCAGGCACCAGTTCACCGGCTTCAGGCCCTGGTAGAGGTAGCCCCGCTCCAGAATCTTGCCCAGGGCGCGCATCTCGTCGGCCTCGGCCTTGAAGGCCATGGTCAGGTAGGGGTTGTCCCACTCGCCGAGGATGCCGAGGCGGATGAAGTCCTTCTTCTGCCGCTCCACCTGCTCGGCGGCGTAGGCGCGGGAGAGTTCGCGCACGCGGTCGGCAGGGATGGCCTTGCCGTGCTGCTTCTCGATCTGGTGCTCGATGGGCAGGCCGTGGCAGTCCCAGCCCGGCACGTAGGGAGCGTCGAAACCAGCCAGGGTGCGGGAGCGGACGATGATGTCCTTCAGGATCTTGTTCACCGCATGGCCGATGTGGATGTCGCCATTGGCGTAGGGGGGGCCGTCGTGGAGCACGAAGCGGGGGCGGCCGGCGCAGGCCTCGCGAATCTTCTGGTACAGCTTCTTCTCCTGCCATTCCTTGACCCACAGCGGCTCGCGCTTGGGCAGGTCGCCCCGCATCGGAAAGGGGGTATCGGGAAGATTGAGAGTGTCCTTGTAGTCAGCCATTTTGCTTGCTCACAGCTTGAAGTAGGCCCGGGCGGCGGCAGCATCGGCGGCGATCTGGGCCTTGAGGGCGTCGAAATTGGGAAAACGTTGCTCGTCCCGCAACTTATGGACGAAGCGCACCGCCAGGTGGGCGCCGTAGATGTCGCGGTCGAAATCGAAGAGATGGATTTCCAGCAGGGGCCGGGTGCCGCCCAGGGTGGGGCGAACGCCCAAGTTGGCGACACCGGGCAGGGGCCGGTCGCCGAGACCGCCCACCTCGACGCAGAAAACGCCGGTCATGGGCAGGGGGTTGTGCTTGATGCGGATGTTGGCCGTGCGAAAGCCCAACTGGCGGCCGATTTTGTCGCCATGGACGACGCGACCGTCAATGACGTAGGGACGGCCGAGGAGCCGCGCCGCCCGCTCCATGTCGCCCGTGGCCAGGGCATCGCGGACGCCGGAGCTGGAGACACGCTCGCCATCGACCACCACGCTGCCCATCGCCTCGACGGCGAAGCCGTGCTCCCGCCCGGCGGCCTGGAGCAGGGCGAAATCGCCCCGGCGCCCGGCGCCAAAGCGGAAATCGTCGCCGATAATCAGGTGCCGTACCTGCAAGCCGGCCAGCAACACCCGCTCGATGAACTGCTCGGCGGTCAGGGCGGCGAAGGCGGCGTTGAATTGGCAGACCATGGCCTGGGCGGCGCCGCAGTCGGCCAGCAATTCGAGCTTTTCGCGCAGGGTGGTGAGACGGGCGGGCGCCGATTCGGGGGCGAAGAATTCCCGCGGATGGGGCTCGAAGGTGAGTACCGTGGGCGGCAGGCCGAGTTCGGACGCAACGGCCACCAGACGCCCCACCAGGGCCGCGTGGCCCCGATGTACGCCGTCGAAGTTGCCGATCGCCAAGGCCGTAGGCCCGCAAACCGGCGACGAATAGCCGCGAAAAACGCGCATGCGCAACCCGAAAAAAGCTTGAATTATAACGACCTATCCCTCGCCGCGGGCGGCACCGCCCGCAATCGCCACCTGAGCGGGCATATAATTTCGCATCCATCGGTCTTTCATCATTTGCCCATGCTCGATCTGATCAGCCACGTCGTCCGCACCTCCGCCATGCGCGACCGGACCGACGTGAACGCGGCCATGGTCGATGCCATGCAGGATCTTTTCCATCCCCGGGCACTGACCATCTACCGCTGCTTTGCCAGCGACCGGAAGACCGTCGTCTTCGCTTGCGCCGGCATCGGCCCGGAGGGCGTCTTCAGCCGCAACGCCTATCTCCCCGACCGCCGCTACTGCCGCCCCATCGACGCCGACCCCCTCCTGCGCCGCTGCAAGGCCGAGATGTCGGTCACCTTCGACGTGCTGGACGACGGTGCCAACCGCCTGATCTTCCCCGTCATCCAGATGGAGCGGCTGGTCTATCTCATCGACGTCACCGTGCCGGAAACCACCAGTGCCGACCGTCGCGTCGTGCTCATGGGGCTGACCGAATATTTCAGCAACCACATTGCCCTCCTCGATTACGGCGAAACCGACACCCTCACCGGCCTCGCCAACCGCAAGACCTTCGACAAGCACCTTTTCGAAGTGCTGGGCAAGGCCCGCGGCGACGAAGCGGAAGCCGGCGGTGCCGACGAACTCCGGCGGCGGGCGGCCGCCGGCAACGCCCCCCACTGGCTCGCCGTCTGTGACATCGATCATTTCAAGCACATCAACGACAGCCACGGGCACCTGATGGGGGACGAGGTACTGGTGACCCTCTCGCAACTGATGCGCCAGAGCTTCCGCTTCGACGACCAGCTCTTTCGCTTTGGCGGCGAGGAATTCATCATCGTCCTGCAGCCCGCCACCGCGGAAAACGCATTCAAGGCCCTGGAACGCTTCCGCGCCGCCGTGGCGACCCATGATTTCGCCCGCGTCGGCAAGATCACCGTCAGCGTCGGCTACAGCCATCTGCGCGCCTACGACACCCCTTCGGACGCCATCGACCGCGCCGACGAAGCCCTGTACTTCGCCAAGCGGCACGGGCGCAACCAGGTGGACGGCTACGAGCGCCTGGTCGCCGCCGGCAGCCTGATGCCCAAGACGATCCGTACCGGCGAAGTGGAGTTGTTCGAAGAACCCGCCCCGAAAATATAGGCGGTTCAGCCCAGGGCGGCGATCTTGGCCTTGGGGGCCGGCGGATTCCTGGCGAAGTACTGGCGGATGCCCCGCACCACCGCCTCGGCCAGCTTGTCCTGGTAGGCGTCGTCGTTGAGGCGGCGCTCTTCCTCCGGATTGGAGATGAAGGCCGTCTCGATGAGGATGGAGGGAATGTCCGGCGCCTTCAGCACGGCGAAACCCGCCTGCTCGACGCTGGCCTTGTGCAGGGTGTTGATGCTGCCCAACTCGCCGAGAACGTACTTGCCCAGCTTCATGCTGTCGGCGATGGTGGCCGTCTGGGACAGATCCAGCAGGGTGCGTGCCAGGAAGGGATCCTTGACGCCAAGATTGACGCCGCCGATGAGGTCGGCCTCGTTCTCCTTCTGGGCCAGCCAGCGGGCGGCGGTACTCGTCGCCCCGCGCTCGGAAAGCACGAACACCGAGGAACCGCGGGCATCTGGCTTGATCCAGGCATCGGCATGGATGGAAACGAAGAGGTCGGAGCGGATGCGCCGGGCCTTTTCCACCCGCATACCCAGGGGAACGAAGAAATCGGAATCGCGGGTGAGCACCGCCCGCATGTTGGGTTCGGCGTCCAGCCGGGCCTTCACCCGGCGCGCCACCTCCAGGGTGACGGTCTTCTCGTAGGTGCCGCCCTTGCCCACGGCCCCCGGGTCCTCGCCGCCGTGGCCGGGATCGAGGGTGATGGTCACCAGGCGGTCGACGATGGGCTTGCCCGACTTCTTGCTGGTCTTCACTTCCGGCGCTTCCGGGGCGGCTTCCGGTTTGCGGGCCACCTGGGACTCATCCGGCTTCTTCTCAGGCTCCGCCTTCATGGGTTCGACGGCGTCCTTCTTGCCTTCGAGCAGGGCCATCAGCGGATCCGCCGGTTCCGTCGGATAGACGTCCAGGACGAGGCGGTGGCCGTACTCCCCCACCGGCTTCAGGACAAACACCTGGGGATTGACCTTGGTCTTCAGCTCCATCACCAGGCGCACCACCCCAGGCTTGAAGCGGCCGGCGCGCAAGAGCTTGATGTAGGGGTCGTCGGTGGCCACCTTGCGGGCCAGACTGTCGAGCACGCTGTTGAACTCGACGCCCTCGATGTCTACCACCAGGCGGTCGGGGTTCTCCACCGTGAAATGGGTGAACTTCAGGGGAGCGTCGTGCTCCAGGGTCACCCGCGTGTAGTCGGCCGCCGGCCAGATGCGCACCGCCAGCACCGACGGCAGCTTGGCTGCGGCCCGGGCGAGCGGCGTCACGGAAAGAATCAGCGAGGCGCCGGCGAAATGCAGGAGGCGCCGGCGGGAAAGGCTGTGGCCAGGGCGTTTACGCATTGCGCGCCTTTCTCCGAAGCTCCCAAGGCTTCGAGGCGACGCCCGACACCCGCATGATGAAGGCGCAGCCGCACGTCTGCCGGCGGAATGCAGCCAGCAGCGCGGTCCGGCCATTCGACCAGACAGACCGTATCGTCGCGGAAATATTCACCCAAACCCGCATCGAGAAACTCCTCAGGCGACTCGAAGCGATAAAAATCAAAGTGATATAAGTATAAGCTCGAAATTACGTAAACTTCAACCAGAGAATAGGTCGGACTCTTCACCGGCCCGGCATGGCCCAGGGCCTGGATCAAGGCCCGCACCAGGGTCGTCTTGCCCGCCCCCAGGTCGCCTTCCAGATACACCACGGTTCCCGGCGCCAGCAGCGGGGCAAGGGCCTCGCCGCAACGGCAGGTGGCGGCTTCGTCGGGCAGGTCGAAAAGGGCGGTAACATCGGGGCTATGCACGATCAGGACTCCACGGTCGATTACGCTGCCCTGGCCGGCCACATCCGGCAATTGGGCGCTACGCTCGGCTTCGCCGCGGTGGGCATCGCCCGCGCCGAGGTCGGCGAAGCGGCACCCCGCCTGCGGGCCTGGCTGGCCGAGGGCTGCCACGGCGAAATGGATTATATGGCCCGCCACGCCGAACTGCGCGCCGACCCCCAGGCCCTCGTCCCGGGCACGGTGACGGTCATCAGCGCCAGCCTCGACTACCGGCCCGACGCCGCCGACGCCGGGGCCAATCTCGCCGACCCCGCCCGCGCCTACGTTTCCCGCTACGCCCTGGGCCGCGACTACCACAAGACCGTGCGCAGCCGCCTGCAGAAGCTGGCCGACGGCGTCGCCGCCCTGGCCGGCCCTTTCGGTTATCGGGTGTTTTCCGATTCCGCCCCGGTCATGGAGGTGGAATTCGCCCGCCAGGCGGGCATCGGCTGGCGCGGCAAGCATACCCTGCTGCTCTCCCGCCAAGGCTCCTGGCGCTTCCTGGGCGACATCTACACCGATCTGCCCCTGCCGCCAGATGCACCGGTAGCCGAGCACTGCGGCAGTTGCACTGCCTGCCTCAAGGCCTGCCCCACCGGCGCCATCACTGCCCCATATCGCGTGGACGCCCGGCGCTGCATCTCCTACCTCACCATCGAACTGGCCGGCCCCATCCCGGAGGAATTACGGCCCCTCCTCGGCAACCGCATCTACGGCTGCGACGACTGCCAGCTCTGCTGCCCCTGGAACCGGTTCGCCGGCCTGGGCGACCCCGACTTCGCCCCGCGCCAGGGCCTGGACCGTGCCGCCCTGGTGGAACTCTTCGCCTGGACCGAAGCGCAGTTCAACGAACGCCTCGCCGGCAGCCCGCTCCGCCGCATCGGGCATGAGCGCTGGCTGCGCAATATCGCGGTGGCGCTGGGCAACGGACCGGCGACAGGTGAAGCCCTGGCGGCGCTCCAGTCAAGGGCGGACCACCCTTCCCCGCTGGTGCGGGAACATGTGGAATGGGCGTTGGCACGGCTGTGCGTGGCAAGGAGTGGTGGGTAGGATCCCGTCTCCTTTGCCGTTCTCAACGGCCCCCTAACCCGCCTCAGCTATCATCAGACGACGGGCGGATCTTTTCCGCCACCTTGTGCAGGGCGTTACTGGTCGCTTCCGCGCCGCGTTTGATGCCTCGAGCCGCGGCCGACAACCCGACTTCGATCCCATGGCCGGCGGCCTCGACCCCACGCTTGATGCCGTGACTCGCCGCATCGACACCGCGCTTGATGCCATGAGCCGTCGCGTCGGCTCCACGCTCGATGGCCGATTCGGTTTTCTGGATCGCACCTTCTTCAGCCAGTGCGGCACCAGCCAGACAGAAGCTGCAGAAAATGGCTGCTAGCAAGCGTTTCATGCCTATCCTCCTTTCGTTGCTACCTTTCAGGTAGATTCCACCCGGGGGACCAGAGGTTCTGTAGTCACCGGTAACACATTGTTTCGCCTTGTTATGAAGGGGCCGATTCCCTGGCAAAAAAACAGAACTTGCCGCCGCCGCTTCGCTTGGCCTCGTACATCGCGATATCCGCATTGTGGATCAGGGTTTCGATCGAGTCGCCGTCCTCCGGAAAGATGCTGATGCCGATGCTGGGCAATACGTTCACTTTGCGTCTGCCCAGCACGAAGGGTTGGCTCAGCGCTTCCAGACAATGGCTTGTCGCCCGGGTGACGTCCTGGAATCCGGCAATTTCGCTGAGCACCGCAACAAATTCGTCGCCGCCCAGGCGACCGACCAGATCTTCGGCCCGCAGGCTACGGGCTATTCTTCGCGCCGCCTCCTGGAGGACCCGATCCCCGGCCTTGTGGCCGTAGGTGTCGTTGACGGCCTTGAATCGATCGAGATCGAGGAACAGCACCGCTACCTTGCCATGCTGGCGGCGGGCACTGCTCAGGACATGGTCGGCAAACTCGTGAAGGAGCGAGCGGTTGGGCAAGCCTGTCAATAAGTCATGGCTGGCCAGATAGTCGAGATGCTCGGCTTCTTCCTTGACGCTGGTGACGTCCAGATGGGTCACGGCGAAGCTCGGGCCGCCATGGCGATCCTCGGACAAGGCCATCCAGCGGGCGTTGATCCAGCGGTATCCCCCGTCCTTGTGCGCCAGCCGGTACTCGATTTCAAAATCGCCGGCGGGCTGCTCGACGGCTCTTGCCACCTGCTGCAGCACGTATTCCCGGTCGTCCGGGTGCAGGCGGCATTGCCACTCCTCGATCCGGTTGGGCAGCTCGGCGTCCGCGTAGCCCAGCTGCCTTTTCCATTCCGGCGAGAAGTACACCGCGTCGTTGGCAAGCTGCCACTCCCAGAATCCCAGCATGGCCATCTCGCTCGCCGTGCGGAAACGCTCCAGCGCTTCGCGCAATCGACGCTCGCCCTGCTTGCGCCGGGAAATGTCGGCCGAGATGATCACTGCGCCATCGGCCGTCGGAAAAATTCGCGTCTCGAACCAGCACGAATGAACTTTGCTGAAGTATTCGAAGCGAGTGGGCGCCTTCTCCCGGGAGGCCCGCGCCAGGCTCTCTTTCACCATATGGCCGACTTCCCCGGGGAAGATGGCGGTCAGGTCCCGGCCGATCAACCCGTCTTTCGGCCGCTTTGCCCGTTGCGGTGCGAGTCGGTTCAGGTAGGTGATCTTGCCGCTGCTGGAAACGTCGATGACCACATCGCTGACGCTTTCCAGCACCCCCGCAAGCCGTGATTTTTCGGCTTCCGCCTGGCGCCGCAGGCGGTATTCCCGTCGCGCCGGCTCGGCCTCGGGCGCTTGCCCGGGCGGAACGCCCTTCGATGCACGGGCAGGGGCGGCCGCACCGCGAGGCAAGGCCGCGCTCGCCTGGCGCAGGCGCTTCTTCAGGATGGCTATTTCCTTTTGGCGCAGGATCAGCGCATTTTGCAGGCGCAGGCGATCATCGAGCCCGGGCGCCAGCAGGTACTGGCGCCAGGCCTTGCGGAACTGGGCGCCATCCAGTCTGCCGGCATGCTCGGCATCCGCCCTGTCAAAAAACCGATCGAAGCCTGCCAGGGCCTTGATGGCGGCCCTTGTGACATAGCCCCGGCCGGCCGAATCGAGAATCCGGAATACTGAAGTCGCGCCTTCTGACTGAGTGGCCTGTATTGACTTGGGCATGCTCGGCTGGACTTTCGCTCAGGCGCTGGCCGGGGCGGGAACCGGCGGATCGAAGTGATAGCCCTGGAACAGGTCGAACTGCAGATCCACGCACCGTTGCGCGCATTGGCTCGAGTCGACCTTCTCGGCCAGAAGTTGAAGCGGAAACCGGCGCAGTTCCCTGACCAACAGCTCGAGATGCTCGTCATCGAGGCTCGGAAGATCCACCTTCACGATGTCGGCGAGGTCGAACAATGGCGTGTACTCTTCCCGGCAATCGCAGACGTCATCGAGGGCGAGATGGAAACCACGGCGCTTGAGATCGGCGCAGCGGCAGATGACGCGCTCGTCGACCCGCACCGTTTCGAGAAGCTCCAGGACCACCTCCGTGGTCGGCAGGGACTCGATCCGCGAGGAAAACAGCATCTCGGCATCGACATTGATGAACCCGGGAAGGCCATGAAGCGCCTGCCGGCCACGCCCGGCGCCGTCGTACACGAGGTGAATGACTTGATCGGTGGCCAAGGCGTCGTCCGCGATCTGCGCGGCGACGGCATCGCCATGACGGTGGAGGAGTTCGAAAGCGGCCACTCGGCATTGTCGGTTACGAATGGGCTGCGGCGACACACGGATATCACGGGTTTTCATGGACATGAGTTCTCCCCTGCTCGACGGGCCAAGCAACGGATTTCCCCGATTGCACAGCCGTCGCGACAACACCTCACTTGCAGGAAGAGCGGGAGCGGACCGCCCAAGGGGAAGGCGATGAGTGGCAGGAGTCAAAACTATTCTTGGGTTTCATGGTTGATCTCCACCGGCACCTGGGGATGTGCCAAAGGCTTCCGCGGCCAGGCTGCCGGGAACTGATCTCAGCATAGGGAAGCCGCCGGCAACTTACTGTCGGAAAGCGCTGAAACGGCTGTAGGACGAATCCTGTCTAGCGGATTTTTCCGGCGAGAAGCCGCGGCCCGGCCTTACCCCGCCGCCACCGGCCGCGACGGGTCGCTGCACCACTCGCTCCAGGAGCCTGGATAGAGACGGGAGCCGGACAGGCCGGCGATTTCCATGGCCAGGATGTTGTGGCAGGCGGAGACGCCGGAGCCGCACTGATGCACCACGGCTTCGGCACCCTTGCCCGACAGCACGCCCAGCCATTCGGCACGCAACTGGGCGGCCGGCTTGAAGCGGCCGTCGGCGGCCAGGTTGTCGCGGAAAAAGCGGTTCACCGCGCCGGGAATGCGGCCGCCGACCCGGTCGATGGTTTCGTTTTCGCCCCGGAAGCGGTCCGGACTGCGCGCATCCACGATCTGCAGTCCGGGCGACTGCAAGTGGGCGAGGAGGAAGGCGGCATCCACCGTCTCCATGCCAACAGCCGGCCGGAAATCAGCGGGCAAAGGCTGCGGCACTGCCGTCTCCAGGGCCCCGCCCGCCGCCTGCCAGGCGGACAGGCCGCCATCGAGCACGGCCACGTCCTGGTGCCCCAGCCAGCGCAGCAGCCACCACAGGCGGCCGGCGATCATGCCCTGGCTGTCGTCATAGACCACGACCTGGGTGTCCCGACCGAACCCCAGGCTGCCCAACCTGGCCGCCAGGAGCGCAGGATCAGGCAGCGGATGGCGACCGTTGGTGCCCGTGACGGCCCCGGACAGATCCCGGTCGCAGTGGAGGAAGAAGGCGCCGGGGATGTGCCCCGCCGCGTAGGAACGTTCGCCGTAGCCGACATCGGCCAGTTGGTGGCGGACGTCGAAGACACACCAGCCCGGCGCCCCGATGTTGGCGGCCAGGGTGGCCGCATCGACCAGGGTGGTGAAGCTCACGCAGCGACCCCGAGCCACTCCTTGGCTTCGTCCGCATTGGTGAAGACCTCGACGTCGGCATTGACGAAGGTCTGGGACAGCCAGGCGCTCCAGGTCACCCACTGGCTTTCCGTGACCACGGCGATGCGGTTGAAGTCGTTGGCGTGGGCGCGGGAGAACTTGATTTCCTCAAGGGCCACGTCGAGGGTGAAATCAGCCATCTGGGTGAGATCGAAATAGAGATCCACCGGCCCCTCGAACTTGATCTTGTAATTGACGATCTCCTCGAACTCCTTGTAGTCCGCCAGGGTGAACTCACCGAAGACGCTGACGTTGACCCGGCCCGGTTGGTGATCGACGACGATCATGAGGTGTCTCCTTGTTGTGACGATATTTTCAGTTTAATCCTGTTCCGCCGGGTTGGCGCGGGAGAAGTGGGTGGCAGCCAGCCCGGAAAGGACGATGAGGCCAATGGCCAGCCAGGTCGTCCAGTCGTGGGTTTCGCCCCACAGCAGCATGCCGAAGAGGCTGGAGAAGATGACCGTGCTGTAGGCCAGGGCAGCGGCCATGAGCGTCTTGCCGCGGCTGTAGGCCCGGGTCATGGCCAGCTGGGCGGCGGTGGCGAAGCCGGCGACGGCCAACAGGATCCCGCCGCTGCGGAGGTCAACGGCATGCAACTCGGTGAAGGACAGCCAGGCGGCAGCGCAGACCGAGGAAACCAGGGAGAAATAGAACACCGTACGGGTTTCCGGCTCCCCCCGGGCGCCGAGCTGGCGCACGCTGAAGTAGGCCATGCCGGCGAGTACGCCGGAACCCAGGCCGATCAGGCCGCCGATCAGTTGGTCGGCGTGGAAGGAGGGCCGAAGCAGCAATGCCACGCCCGCCAACCCCACCACCAGGGCGCCAAGGATGCCGGAGGTGAGCCGCAACCCGGCCAGGGCGAGGTAGATGGCGAGGAAGATCGCCGAGGTGTAGTTCAGCGTTACCGCCATCGCCAGGGGCAGCAGGGTGATGGCCCAGAAGTAGGTGGCCAGGGCGGAGAAACCGACGACGCCCCGGCTGATCTGCCAGCGCCAGTGGGGCGTCGCCAGCGAAACGCCACGCAGCCGCACCAGGGCAAACATCAGGATGAGGGAGAGAATGCTGCGGTAGAAGACGATTTCCACCGCCGAATGAGTCGCCGCCGCCAGCTTGACGCAGACCCCCATGCAGGCGAAGAGCAGGCTGGCGAGGACCATCCACAGGGATTGCATAGGGCGGGCGAAAAAAGGAAAGGGGCGCCGGATTTTACCCCGGCGCCCCTTTGGACATGGGAGACCTCAGCCGCGGATGCGGGATTCCATGATGCGGCGGTAGAACTCGTGGAAGTGCTGCATGCCGTCCTCCATCGGACTTTGGTAGGGCCCGACCTCGTTGCGGCCTTCCCGCAGCAGAGCCTGGCGGCCGCGGTCCATGCGCTCGCCGATGTCGTCGTCCTCGATGGCGGTCTCCATGTAGGCGGCCCGCTCGGCCTCGATGAATTCCCGCTCGAAGTCGACGATTTCCTCGGGGTAGTAGAACTCGACCACGTTCATGGTCTTGTGCACGCCCAGGGGCACCAGGGTGGATACCACCAGCACGTGGGGGTACCACTCCACCATGATGTTGGGGTAGTAGGTGAGCCAGATGGCGCCCTGGGGGGGCGTCTCGCCCCGGTCGCCGTAATACTCGCGGACCACCTTCTGCCAGCGGTCGTAGACGGCGGAGCCGGACTTCAGGAGGGAGGTGATGCCCACCTTCTGCACCGAGTACCAGTCGCCGAACTGCCAGGTGAGGTCGTCGCAGGTGACGAAATTGCCCAGCCCCGGGTGGTAGGGCACCACGTGGTAGTCCTCCAGGTACACCTCGATGAAGGTCTTCCAGTTGTAGTTGCACTCGTGCATCTCGACGTGGTCCAGCTTGTAGCCGCTGAAGTCGAGATCCCGGGCGACGTTCATGCCCGCCAGGTCGACGTTGGCGGAACGGGGACCCTTGAAGAGCAGGCCGTTCCAGTTCTCCAGCTTGACCTTGTCGAGGTTGAGGCAGGGATTCTGCGGAAAATGGGGCGCACCGATGAGTTCGCCGCCCTGGTCATAGGTCCAGCGATGGATCGGGCAGACGATGGGGCCGTTGAGGGTGCCCGCCCCCTGCAGCATGATGGCCTGGCGATGGCGGCAGATGTTGGACATCTGCCAGATGCCGGCTTGGGGGCCGGTGTCGCCGCCATTGAGCAGCATGCGGCCGTGGTCCGTCCATTCCAGGGAACGGTAGTCACCCGCCCCGGGCACCATCAACTGGTGCCCGACGTAGCCCGGACCGGCATCGAAGATGAGTTTCTTCTCCAGTTCAAAGACTCTCTCGTCGAAATACCAGTCCACCGGCAGTTGGGAAACTGCGGGGGCCAACTTGGACAGGCTCGCCAGATCGGACATTCCACGCTCCAACGGGGCAAAAGCTGTAATTTTAACCGTCCCTCAATTTGACCAAAAGCCCCCCAATCGGTTATTTTTGCGCGTTTCCCCGGACGTGCTTGACATGGATCACCCCCCCATCGCCGACATGAAATTCGAGACGGCCCTGGACGAGCTCGAAGCCATCGTCCAGAGCATGGAAGGCGGCAAGCTGGAGCTGGAAGCATCCATCGCCGCCTACCGCCGCGGCATGGAACTGATGAAACACTGCCAGCAGCAACTGGCCGCCGCCGAGGAACAGGTACGCATTCTCGAAAACGGCGAATTGAAGCCGTTCCCCGCCGGCGACCGGGAGGGCCAGTGAGCGCCGCCTTCACCGACTGGATGGCGGCCGCCCAGGCCCGCACCGAAGCCGCCCTGGCCCGCTACCTGCCCGCCGCCGACGGCATTCCCGCCCGCCTCCACGCCGCCATGCGCTATGCCGCCCTGGGCGGCGGCAAGCGGGTGCGGCCGCTGCTGGCCCACGCCGCCGGCGAGCTGACCGGCGCCGACCCGGCAAGACTGGACGTGGTCGCCTGTGCCGTGGAACTGATCCACGCCTATTCCCTGGTCCATGACGACCTGCCCTGCATGGACGATGACGTCCTGCGCCGGGGCCGCCCCACTTGCCACGTTGAATACGACGAGCCGACCGCCCTTCTGGTCGGTGACAGCCTGCAGACCCTGGCCTTCGAGCTGCTCGGCCGGGAGACCATCACCGAACCCGCCCGCCAGCTCGAAATGGTGGCCTTGCTCGCCCAGGCCAGCGGCTCCCGGGGCATGGCCGGGGGCCAGGCCATCGACCTTGCCGCCGTGGGCAAGACCCTGGAGCAGCCCGAACTCGAACTGATGCACGCCCTCAAGACGGGCGCCCTCATCCGGGCGGCCGTCCTCCTCGGGGCGCTCGCCGGCGACGCCATGAACGCCGCCGGGCGGGAAAGCCTGGACCGCTTCGCCAAGCGCGCCGGCCTGCTCTTCCAGGTGGTGGACGACATTCTCGACTGCACCGCCAGCACCGCCACCCTGGGCAAGACCGCCGGCAAGGACGAAGCCGCCGACAAACCGACCTATGTCAGCCTGCTTGGCCTGGAGGCCGCCCGCGCCTACGCCGAAGAGCTGCGCCGCGACGCGCTGGACGCCCTCGCCCCCTTTGGCGGCAAGGCCCGCCGCCTCACCGAACTGGCGGATTTCATCTGCCATCGGCAATTCTGACGATGACCGCCTACCGCTTCCTCGAATCCATCGATTCCCCCGCCGACCTGCGTCGCCTGGAGCGTTGCCACCTGCCGCAACTGGCCGACGAACTGCGCGGCTTCCTCATCGACTCCGTGGCCAAGACCGGCGGCCACCTGTCCTCCAACCTCGGTACCGTCGAGCTGACCATCGCCCTGCACTACGTCTTCAACACCCCGGAAGACCGCCTGGTGTGGGACGTGGGCCACCAGTGCTACGCCCACAAGGTGCTCACCGGCCGCCGCCAGGGCATGGACCGGCTGCGCATGCATGGCGGCGTCTCCGGCTTTCCCAAGCGCGCCGAGAGCCCCTACGACACCTTCGGCGTCGGCCATTCCTCCACCTCCATCTCGGCGGCCCTGGGCATGGCCCTTGCCGCCAAGCAGAAGGGAGAGGAGAAGAAGGTGGTGGCCGTCATCGGCGACGGTGCCATGTCCGCCGGCATGGCCTTCGAGGCCCTCAACAATGCCGGCGTCGCCGATGCCGACATGCTGGTCATTCTCAACGACAACGAGATGTCCATCTCGCCGCCGGTGGGGGCGCTCAATACCATCCTCACCCGCCTGATGTCGGGCAAGACCTACAACGCCGCCCGCCAGGGCGCCCGCCACATGCTGGGCTTCGCCCCGCCGTTGCTGGAACTCGCCCGCCGTGCCGAGGAGCACGTCAAGGGCATGATCACCCCCGGCACCCTGTTCGAGGAATTCGGCTTCCACTACTACGGCCCCATCGACGGCCACGACCTGGGCGCCCTCGTGCCGACCCTGGAGAACCTGCGCCAGATGAAGGGGCCCAAGTTCCTCCACATCATCACCAAGAAGGGCCAGGGCTACAAACTGGCGGAGGCCGACCCCATCCTCTACCACGGCGTTTCGAAGTTTGCGCCGGAGGAAGGCATCCAGTCCGGCAAGGGCGGCGGCAAGCTCACCTACACCCAGGTCTTCGGCGACTGGCTGTGCGACATGGCCGCCGCCGACAAGCGCCTGGTGGGCATCACCCCGGCCATGCGCGAAGGCTCCGGGCTGGTACGCTTCGCCCAGGAATTCCCGGACCGCTACTACGATGTCGGCATCGCCGAGCAGCACGCCGTCACCTTCGCCGCCGGTCTGGCCTGCGAGGGCCTGAAGCCGGTGGTGGCCATCTACTCCACCTTCCTGCAGCGCGGTTACGACCAGCTGGTGCACGACGTGGCCCTGCAGAACCTGCCGGTGGTCTTCGCCATCGACCGGGGCGGCCTGGTGGGCGCCGACGGCCCCACCCACCACGGCACCTTCGACCTTTCCTACCTGGCCTGCATCCCGAACATGGTGATCATGGCCGCGGCCGACGAGGCGGAATGCCGCAAGATGCTGTCCACCGCCTTCAGCCTGGATTGCCCCAGCGCCGTGCGCTATCCCCGCGGCGGGGGCACGGGCACGGTGCCGGAAGCAACCCTGGAAACCATCCCGGTGGGCAAGGGCGAAATCCGCCGCCACGGAACGGGCGTGGCGCTGCTCGCCTTCGGCAGCCTGGTGCCCGCCGCCGTGGCCGCCGGCGAAGTGCTGGATGCCACCGTGGCCAACATGCGCTTCGTCAAGCCCATCGATGCCGAGCTGGTGGCCGATCTGGCGGGGAACCATTCCCTGCTGGTGAGCATCGAAGAAAATGCCGTGATCGGTGGCGCCGGGTCGGAGATCGAGCGCGTCCTGGAAGAGCGGGGATTGCAAGTCCCGCTCCTGCGCCTGGGCCTGCCCGACCGCTTCATCGAC
Organism: Rhodocyclaceae bacterium; assembly: GCA_036732025.1. Classification (GTDB taxonomy): domain Bacteria; phylum Pseudomonadota; class Gammaproteobacteria; order Burkholderiales; family Rhodocyclaceae; genus SSSZ01. Next base: position 47,248 of record DAINDE010000004.1, on the reverse strand, counting down.
CACGGCGAACAGGGCCAGCTCCTTGCCGAGCTGGGCCTCGACAAGGACGGCATCGTCCGCGCCGTCCGGGCGTGGCAGGCCAAGGAAACGAAAGCACAATGAACGCACCCCAATCCCCAGAGATCATGCCCGACGTCCAGGGCTCGGCGGACACCCGCCAGATAGCCATCAACAAAGTGGGCATCAAGGCCATCCGCCACCCCGTCCGGGTCCAGGACAAATCCGCCGGCGTACAGCACACCATTGCCGTCTTCAACATGTACGTCGGCCTGCCCCACGACTTCAAGGGCACCCACATGTCCCGCTTCGTGGAAATCCTCAACAGCAACGAGCGGGAGATTTCCGTCGAGAACTTCCCTGCCATGCTGCGGGAAATGGTGGAAAAGCTCGAAGCCGAAACCGGCCACATCGAGATGAATTTCCCCTACTTCATCAACAAGGCGGCGCCGGTTTCCGGCGTGCAGAGCCTGATGGACTACGACGTCACCCTGATCGGCGACATCTGCCACGGCGAGATCGCCACCAGCGTCAAGGTGGTGGTGCCGGTGACCAGCCTGTGCCCCTGCTCCAAGAAGATTTCCGAATACGGCGCCCACAACCAGCGTTCCCACGTCACGGTGACCGCCCGCTGCAGCGAATTCGTCTGGATCGAGGAAATCGTCCAACTGGTGGAGACGGAGGCCTCCTGCGAACTGTTCGGGCTCCTGAAGCGACCCGACGAGAAATACGTCACCGAGCGCGCCTACGACAACCCCAAGTTCGTCGAGGACATGGTCCGCGACGTCGCCGCCCGCCTCAACGCCGAGACGCGCATCGAAGCCTACGTGGTGGAATCCGAGAATTTCGAGTCGATCCACAACCACTCCGCCTACGCGCTCATCGAGCGGGACAAAAAGCACTACTGAGCTTGGCGTTTTGGCGCCAGCCAGCGCTGGGCCCTTCGTCGGCCGGTGCACCAAAGCCGCGTAACAATCCACGCTGGATACGTTCGCCGATCGAATACAATGGCATTTCACCCTTCAGGAAATGCCATGGATCGCGACCGTTACGACGCCCTCATCACCCGCCTGGAAGACACGGCCCGCGAGGCTCCCTCCCGCTATCTCTGGGCAGTCATCGGCGTCACTCTGCTGGGCTTTGCCATCCTCGGACTGGCCATCGGTTTCACCGCGCTTGCCCTGCTTGCCATCGGGGGGCTGGTGCTCGCAGTCATCGCAACCGGAGGCAAGGCCCTCATTTTTTTCGTCAAGCTCGGCAAACTCGTGATCCTGCTGGCGCTACCCGCCTGGGCCATGGTCCGGGCGGCCTTCACGCTGCTCTTCGCCCGCTTTCCGCGGCCCACCGGGCGTCCATTGACCCGCAGCGAGGCCCCTGCCCTGTTCGAGCACCTGGACGCAATACGTGCCTTGGCGGGCGGCCCGCGCATCCATACGGTGCTCATCACCGACGAGCTCAATGCCGCAATCGTCCAGCATCCCCGCTTCGGACTCTTCGGCTGGGAACATAACTATCTCAACCTAGGCCTGCCGCTCCTGCAAGCCCTTGAGGAGCCCGAAGCCCTGGCCGTCGTCGCCCACGAATACGGACACTTGGCCGGTTGCCACGGCAGGCTGGGCGGTTTCATCTATCGCTTGCGATCCGCCTGGGGCCGTCTCCAGGAACTCTCCGGGCAGTGGAACGACTGGGGTTCGCGGCTCATCGCCCGCATGTTCCGTTGGTATGCGCCCTACTTCAATGCCTACACCTTCGTCCTCGCGCGCCAGAACGAGTATGCCGCGGATCGTTTCTCGGTCGACGTCGTCGGCAAAGGCGCTGCCGCCGGGGCCCTGATACGTGTCGACGTTGCCGACCGGCTCGAACACGAACACTTCTGGCCCGAGATCAACCGTCATGTCGCCCTCGAGCCGGAACCAATCGCTGATCGCAGCCGTCGCTGGGCCTGGCTCGCCGCCAAGGACACTTCCCAATTCGGTGGCGCGGCCTTCCTGGAACAGGCGCTGCGCCGTGAAACTGACCATCACGATACCCATCCGTCCCTGCGTGACCGTCTGGCGGCCATGCAGCCCGATGGCGCCATCCCAACCTCTCCGCCGCCGGCGCTGGGCGTCAGCGCTGCCACACGTTGGCGGTGGCCTGCCGCTTATTGAGGCCGATGTCGACCGAATCTGGCGGGATACCGTGGCCGAACGCTGGCAATCCCGCCATAGCCACCTAGCCCAGTGTCGCGATCGCCTGGCGCAGATCAGCCAGAAAGCAGAACTTTCCGCCGACGAGCAGTGGGAGCGCATCAAACTGCTGCGGGAAACAGACGCCGCCGCCGACGTGTTACCCGACGTCGAGGCACTGCTGGCAGAACATCCCGGCCACGTATCGGGGCTCTACCTGCGCGGCAGACTGCGCCTGGAGAGTGGCGATCCGGCAGGCGAGGTCGATCTGGAGGCGGTGATGGCAGCCGACCCCGATGCCACGCTCGACAGTTGCGAATTGCTCTGGCGATATTACCGGGAAACCAACCCGGAGCGGGCCGAACACTACCATGCCCGCTGGCAGGAACGCTCGGTTTTCGAGGCCCGTCGACGCGACGAACTCGACAACCTGCCGGCCGATGCCGAACTCGCTCCCGCCGATCTACCCGCGGCGACGCTGGCCGAGATTGCGGAGCTGGTCGCCCGGGATGGCAGATACGTGCGCCGCGCCTTTCTGGTACGCCGTGTCCTGAAGAGCGATCCGACCATTCGCGACTACATCCTGGCTTTCGAAACCAAGCGCCTGACTCTCGGAGACAAGAGCGCAGCAATGGTCAAGGCCCTGTCGCGGGGCCCATACCCCGTCCGGCTGTTCATCATCCCCCTGGCGGGTCAGAACTATCGGCGCATTCGCAAGACCATCCGGAAAATGGGCATTGCACCGATTTTCCCAACATCATGAAAAAGGGGCGCCCGCGGGCGCCCCTCTGCTGCACTTCGGCCGATCAGCCGGCCTTCTTGGCTTCCAGCTTTTCCTTGATGCGGGCGGACTTGCCGGAACGCTCGCGCAGGTAGTAAAGCTTGGCGCGGCGCACGTCGCCGCGGCGCTTCAGTTCGATGGAAGCGACCAGGGGGGAATAGGTCTGGAAGGTGCGCTCGACGCCTTCGCCGGAAGAAATCTTGCGGACGATGAAGGAAGAGTTGAGGCCGCGGTTACGCTTGGCGATGACAACGCCTTCGTAGGCCTGCAGACGCTCGCGGTTGCCTTCCTTGACCTTCACCTGGACGACGACGGTGTCGCCGGGGGCGAATTCGGGGATGGTCTTGCCGAGGCGGGCGATTTCTTCCTGCTCGAGTTGTTGAATCAGGTTCATGTGAGATCCTTCAAGTTATAAACATCTACTCACCGCATTGCTCCTCTCCGGAAAGCTCCGTGAGGAGTTGCGTCTCTTCCGCGCTCATCGCGCGGTGCGCCAGCAGATCCGGGCGGCGCTCCCGGGTTCGCGCCAGCGACTGCTTCAATCGCCAGCGACGAATTCGCTTGTGGTCACCGGACAGCAACACCTCCGGCACCCCTTGTCCTTCATACACCTCGGGCCTCGTGTAGTGCGGGCAGTCCAGCAGGCCCGTCACGAACGAATCTTCCACCGCCGAAGCGGCATCGCCCAGCACACCCGGCAACTGGCGGACGACGGCGTCGATCAACACCATCGCCGGCAACTCGCCGCCGGAAAGCACGAAATCCCCGATCGAAATTTCCTCATCGACACAGCGCTCGATCAGACGCTCGTCCACACCTTCATAACGGCCGCACAGCAAAACCAGGCCTTCGTCCCCGGTCGCCAGCGCCATCACCCGCTCGTGGGTCAAGGGCGCGCCCTGGGGCGAGAGGTAGATGACCCGGCTCTTCGCCAGACCTGCCTCCTGCTGTGCTGCCTTGGCGGCGGCAATCGCCTTCTCCAGCGGCCCGGCCTGCATCACCATGCCCGGCCCGCCACCGAAGGGGCGATCATCCACCCGGCGCCAGGCGTTTTCGGCGAAATCCCGCGGATTCCAGCCTTGCCACGTCCAGCGCCCTTCTTCCAGTGCCCGGCGCGTAATCCCGCACTCGGTCACCGCCGCAAACATCTCGGGGAAGAGGGTCACGCAGTCGAACCGGATCGCCGGTCCCTGCTCGCGGCTCACCAGTCGCTCCCCCACTCCACCCGGATGATTCCGGCTTCCTTCTCCACGGCCCGCACCACCGATTCGACGAAGGGGAGCAGTCGCTCCGTCCCGTCTTCCGCCCTCACCTGCAGGACGTCATTGGCGCCGGTCTCGATCAGCCCGGCCACCTTGCCGAGCCGCTCGCCCGCGGCATTCACCACTACCAGGCCGATCAGGTCGGCCCAGTAAAACTCATCTTCGCCGGTGGCCGGCAACGCCTCACGGGGCGCCCCCACCAGCACGCCTTTCAAGGCTTCGGCAGCGTTGCGGTCAGGCACCCCGTCCAGGAGCGCCACCACGCCATCCCCGTGCAGCTTCAGGCCCTTCAGCCCGACTTCACGCCACGGCCCGCCTTCCCGGCCGATCCACCAGACCGGCATCCGGGCCCAGGCCAGCGGGTCGTCGCCGAAGGGATGCAAGCGTATCCAGCCGCGGATGCCGTAGGGGTCGGCGAGCCGCCCCAGGACGACGATGTCGCTGCCGGACAAGGCCAATATTGCTTAGGCGGCTTGCTTGGCGGAGTACTGCTTGACCAGGCGGGCGGCGGTCGGGGACAGCTGGGCGCCGTTCTGCTGCCAGTAGGTCAGGCGATCCATGGCAACCCGCAGGCCTTCTTCGTGCGCGGCGGCAACGGGATTGTAGAAGCCGATGCGCTCCACGAAACGGCCGTCGCGGCGGTTGCGGGAGTCGGTGACGACCATGTTGTAGAAGGGGCGCTTCTTGGCGCCGCTGCGGGCAAGACGGATGACGACCATCGTATTTTCTTTCGTAACCGGAAAAAGGGCAGAATTATATCCCTTTCCCCATGAAAAACAAGCCACTTAGACCGCCGCTCCGGGGCCACCCGGCGACGGCCGAAAAATCGCCCGCCGCGGCGGGGGCACTTTCTTAGACCATCGGGCAATAGAGAAAAAAGTGAAACTTGTTTATGCTGCCAGTCTCCCTCACGGCTCATGCCCCATGCCCATCGATCCGACGCGCGAATTCGCCGAAAAGAATGTCAAATCGATCCTGGAATGGCTCGCGCTCGCCCATGGCCGCAATGCCCCGGACGACGCCAATGGCTTGCAGCTGCAGCTCCTGACCCTGCGCAGCACGCCGGTGTCACCGGCCCAACGGGTGAAGCTGCTGGATCTTCTCTACGGGCACGTGGTGCAGGTCACCATGGCCCAGTTGCCGACCCTTCACGGCGCCGCCCTGCCCATCTCCCGCCGCCTGCGCATGACGGTGCGCTCTCTGCAGGATCTGCTGGAAATGCTCGCCCAGGACTATCTCAACACCCTGGCCGAACTCTTCGATCCCGACCCCGAGGAAAAGCCGAGGGCGCCCCACAGTACCCTGCGCCGGGTGATGCATTGCCTGGCCTGGCACCTGCTCATCAGCCATCTGGTCGCCGCCCCCGTGGCACCCGGGATCTGGCAGCAGTTCCACGCCACCTTCCGCACCTCCCGGCGCCTTGGCCTGGCCGACGCCAGCGCCCCCGGGGACGAGCGCCGCATCGAGCAGACCTACGCTTCCACACTGCTCATGGCCATCGCCCAGCCGGCATCTTTTTCGTCCACGGAGCTGGAATTCATCTCCAGCTACATCGACGACTGCACCAAGGCCGTGGAAATACTGGAGGAGGCACCCGCCGGCTGCACCGGCGTCTTCTGGGTCGATCCCGACAAGGACGCGCCGCCCAGCGCCCTTTCCCGTCGTATCCCCGCCCCCGAGGCCAAGGTGTTCTACTTCGCCTGCGACCTGCTCGCCCAGGGCGCCGCCGATCACCTCCATGCGCTGGAGGAAGGGGCAACTGCTGCCGAACTGGGCCTGCCGGCGATGGCCGACACCCAGGGTGGCCAGGGCGTCCTGCGCCGCCTTGCCACCGTCTGGGGCAGCCCCGTCAAACGACGCTTTCCCCGCCGCCGCCAGTCCTACCGGGCCGATGTCTGCGCCGGCCTCGACAACCTCTGGCAACTGCTCAAACACCCCGAAGATCCGCCTCCCACCAGCGAATGGCTGGTCATCAACGAAAGCCCGGACGGCTACTCGCTCATGCACGTGAACGGGCCGACCGACTCGTTGCGGGTGGGCGACATTGTCGCCGTCTGTCCTCAAGAGAACCACGACACCGCGGAAGGCGCCCCCTGGCACGTATGCATCGTGCGCTGGGGCCTGACGGAGAGCCACGAGCACGTCGAGATCGGCCTGCAGGTTCTCGCCCCCCGCGGCGTTCCCGCCGAACTGGCCAACCCCGCAAGCGGCACCGGACAAGCCACGACCGGGGCGATCCTCCTGCCGCGAACGCCGCCGTTGCGCCCCTTGCAGGCCCTGGTCGTTCCCACCGGCGCCGTCAGCGATTCCTCCCAGACGCTGATCGTCCTGGTGGAGAAAAACAACGTGGAGGTCCGGGAACTGCGGGCCGTCGAGCTCAACGAACAGACTTCGAGTATCGAGGTGTTTTCCGTCGAGCCGAGCCAGAAAGTCTAGCGGCCACCAGGCCGCCGATGAGCACCACGGCCCACGAGAAGTGGAGCCAGATGAGGAAGATGGGCGCCACGGCGAAAGCGCCGTAGATGCTCTTGAAGGTACCGAAGCTGCCGAGGTACAGCTCGAACCCCTTCTGCATCAGGGCAAAGGCGAGCGAGGCGAACAGTCCGCTCAGGGCGGCGGCGGTGCGGGACACCTTGACGTTAGGGACGGCGTAATAGAGGAAGCCGAAGAACAGCGCCAGCAGGGCGATGTAGAGCCCCTTCAGCAGCAGGCGCCGCACCCAGGTCGGCTCGTCAACAAAGCCCAGCGACACGGTAAGGGCGTAGGACATCACCGCGGTGATCGCTCCCAGAACGAAGGGCCAGACCGTCATCACCAGCAGGTACAACTTCAGGCGCGCGAGAAATGGCCGGGGCCCAACCTGCCACAGGTGGTTGAAGGTGCGCTCGATGGTATGCATGAGCAAGAACGCTGTCAGCACCAGGAAGGCGATGCCCGGCACCGTGAGTTGCCGGGCTTTCTGGGAGAACTTGCCAAGGTAGCCGGCAATCGCACCACCCGTCCCCGGCGGCAGCATCGTGTCGATGAGAAGCGCGTCGAGCCGCTTCACCAAGGTATCGAGGAAGGGAATGGCCGCCGATACCGAAACCACCACGGTCACCAGGGGGACCAGGGCGAGAAGCGTGGTGAAGGCCAGGGCGGCACTGGTCTGGGCCATGTTCTCGGTCCGGAATCGGGACACGATGCCGCCCACCGGGCCGAGGGAGAGCTGGCGCTTGCCGGAACGGGATGTCATGGCGCCGTATAATAGCCGACCATGCACGAAATCCTTGTCCTCTATTACAGCCATCGCGGTTCGGTCCGCGCCCTGGCCGAGCGCATCGCCCGCGGTATCGAATCCGTTCCCGGCATGCAGGCGCGGTTGCGTACCGTGCCCCGTGTGTCCGCAGTATGCGAAGCGGGCGAGCCGGCGGTTCCCGCCAGCGGCGCGCCCTACGTGGAGGAAGCCGATCTCGTCGAATGCTGCGGGCTGGCCCTGGGCAGCCCCACCCGTTTCGGCAACATGGCGGCGCCGATGAAATACTTCTGGGACGGCACCATCGCCGCCTGGCAGAACGGCACCCTGGCCGGCAAGCCGGCCTGCGCCTTCACTTCCACCGCCGCCATGCATGGCGGCAACGAGACGACCCTCATCTCCATGGCCCTGCCGCTGCTGCACCATGGCATGCTGGTGCTGGGCCTGCCGTTCACGGAGGCCGACCTGACCGCCACAACCGGCGGCGGCACCCCCTACGGCGCCAGCCATGTCGCCGGGGCTGGCGGAAATCCGACCCTCAGCGAGGCGGAAAGCCGCCTGGCCTTCGCCCAGGGCAAACGCCTGGCGGAGATCGCCCTGAAACTGGTGCGCCCGTGAGCGCCCCCCGCCTCCAATTGGCCGCCAGCGCGGCCCTCATCGCCCTCATCTTCCTCTGCCTGGCCTGGGAGCTGTGGCTCGCCCCCCTCAAGCCCGGCGGCTCCTGGCTGACCCTCAAGGCGGTCTTCCTCCTCTTCCCCCTCTTCGGCATCCTCAGGGGCCGGCGCTACACCTACAAGTGGCTGTCCCTGTTCCTCATGCTCTATCTGACCGAAGGACTGGTGCGGGCCACCAGCGACCATGGCCTCGCCCAGGCCCTGGCGGTCGCCGAAACCGCCCTCACCCTCCTCCTTTTCGCCCTGTCCATCGGCTACGTGCGGGCCACCCGGCCGCCCAAGGAAAAGGCCGCCTGACGGTGGCCTTGGCGAGCGACCGGCGGCGCTGCCGTGCTCAGACGTCCCCCTGGGCCTTGACCTTCTCCAGGCTCGAATGGAGCCGGTTGAGGGCGTTGAGGTAGGAGCGGGCGGAAGCGATGACGATGTCGGTGTCAGCGCCATTGCCGTTGACCACGCGGTCGCCCTTGGCCAGCCGGGTGGTCACTTCGCCCTGGGCGTCGGTGCCGGTGGTGATGGCATTGACCGAATAGAGCAGCAGTTCGGCGCCGCTGCCGACGATGGTCTCGATGGCCTTGAAGGTGGCGTCCACCGGCCCGCCGCCGTCGGCCTCGCCCTTGTGCTCGACGCCGCCGACGTTGAGGATGACCTGGGCGTGGGGCATTTCGCCGGTTTCCGAGCAGACGTGGGAATAGACGAGCTTGTAGTGTTCCAGGTCCGGGGTCACCACATCTTCCGACACCAGGGCGTGCAGGTCTTCGTCGAAGATCTCGTGCTTCTTGTCGGCCAGTTCCTTGAAGCGGGCGAAGGCGGCATTAAGGGCCTCGTCGCTCTCCAGCTCGATGCCCAGTTCGGCGAGGCGGGTCTTGAAGGCGTTGCGGCCGGAATGCTTGCCCAGGACCAGCTTGTTCTGGGTCCAGCCCACGTCCTGGGCGCGCATGATTTCGTAGGTTTCCCGATGCTTCAAGACGCCGTCCTGGTGGATGCCCGATTCGTGGGCGAAGGCGTTGGCGCCGACCACCGCCTTGTTGGGCTGCACCGGGTAGCCGGTGATCTGGGAGACCAGCTTGGAAGCGGGCACGATCTGGGTGGTGTCGATGCGGGTTTCCACCGGGAAGACGTCGGTCCGGGTGCGCACCGCCATCACCACTTCCTCGAGGGAGGCGTTGCCGGCACGCTCGCCGAGCCCGTTGATGGTGCATTCCACCTGGCGGGCGCCGGCCAGCACGGCGGCCAGGGAGTTGGCGACGGCCAGGCCGAGGTCGTTGTGGCAGTGGACGGACCACACCACCCGGTCCGAATTGGGCACCCGCTCGATGACTTGGCGCAGCGTCTCGGCGAACTGGAACGGGATGTTGTAGCCGACGGTGTCCGGCACGTTGATGGTGGTGGCGCCGGCCTTGATAACGGCCTCGAAGATGCGGCAGAGGAAATCGAGCTCGGAGCGGCCGGCGTCCTCGGCGGAAAATTCGACGTTGTCGGTGTATTCCCGCGCCCAGCCGATGGCCTTCACCGCCTGCTCGACCACTTGGTCCGGCGTCATGCGCAGCTTCTTCTCCATGTGGATGGGGCTGGTGGCGATGAAGGTGTGGATGCGGCCGGACTTGGCAGGTTTGATGGCCTCGCCGGCCCGGCGGATGTCGTTCTCGTTGGCCCGGGCCAGGGAGCAGACGGTGGAATCCTTGATGGCCCCTGCTATGGCGTGGATGGCATCGAAGTCGCCGGGGGAGGCGGCGGCGAAGCCGGCCTCGATGACGTCCACCCGCATCCTTTCCAGTTGGCGGGCGACGCGGATCTTCTCTTCCTTGGTCATGGAGGCGCCGGGGCTCTGCTCGCCGTCGCGCAGGGTGGTGTCGAAAATGACCAGGGGCTGTTTCATCATGGGCTCCGTACGGAAAGTTGCAGCGGGAGGCACGGCGGATGGCCGCGACTCCCGCATTCGGGTAAGGCAATGATTTTAGCGCCGACCCGAGCGGTCAGCCCAGCGTCGGCTTTTTCCTGAACAGCCCGACGCCCGCCAGGACGTAGCCGGATAGCGCATAGACGACGAAGAAGCCGAACGCGGATACCTCGGGGCTGTAGGCGGCCACCGCGAAACCCAGGGCGATCGCCGCGATGACGAAGAAGGGGACACTCTTCTTGAGGTTGACGTCCTTGAAGCTGTAGTAACGCACGTTGGAAATCATGGTGACGCCGGCAAAGATGGTCAGGACGCAGGCCAGCCAGCGCACGTCGGGGCCGGCGATGCCGTTGTCGATCATCACCCAGACGAAGCCCGTCACCAGGGCCGCGGCCGCCGGCGAAGGCAGGCCCTGGAAGAAGCGCTTGTCCATCACTTCCAGGGTGGTGTTGAAGCGGGCCAGGCGCAGGGCGGCGCCGGCGCAGTAGATGAAGGCGGCGATCCAGCCCAGGCGCCCCATGCCCTGCAGCGCCCATTCGTACATGACCAGCGACGGGGCGACGCCGAAGCTCACCATGTCGGAAAGGGAGTCGTACTCGGCGCCGAAGGCAGACTGGGTATGGGTCAGCCGCGCCACGCGGCCGTCGAGGCCGTCCAGCACCATGGCAATGAAGACTGCGACCGCCGCCCGGTAGAAATCCCCCTGCATCGCCTGCACGATGGCGAAAAAGCCGCAGAACAGGGCGGCGGTGGTAAACAGGTTGGGGAGGACGTAGATGCCGCGGCGCTTGACTTCCGGGTTGAACAGGGCCTTGCGGGGCTTGAGTTCGTTCATCGACTAGGAGAGTTCAGCCAACAGGGTGGTCGAAGCATACACCTTTTCCCCGATGGTCACCTTCACCTTGGTGTCCAGGGGCAGGTAGAGATCGACGCGGGAACCGAAGCGGATGAAGCCGTAGCGCTCGCCCCGGGCCAGGGTCTTGCCGGCGTCCACGTAGTTGAGGATGCGCCGGGCCACCAGGCCGGCGATCTGCACGCAGGTCACGTCGCGGCCATCCTGGGTCTTGAGGTGCAGGGCACAACGCTCATTTTCGATCGAGGCCTTGGCCAGGGCGGCATTGACGAAACTGCCCGGGTTGTACCACTTCCGGACCACGGTGCTGTCGATGGGTGCCCGGTTGGAATGGACGTTGAAGACGTTCATGAACACGCTGACCTTCAGGGCCCGGCGGTTGAGATAGGGATCGTCGGTCTCCTCGACCACGATCACCCGCCCGTCGGCCGGCGCCACCACGCTCTTCGGCCCGTTGCCGGCGATCACGCGCCCCGGATCGCGGAAGAACTGGACGCAGAAGACGAAGATGATCCACAACGGCAGGGACCATGCGCCAGCATAGGAGGCGGCGAGCGCCAGGATCAGCGAGCCGGCGATGAAGGGCCAGCCTTCGCGGGCAAGAATCGGATGGGGATAGTTCATCAATGTCCTAAATGAATCGGGCGGTGCAGACTCCCACACCGCCCAAAGCGAAGGTAGCGCTAGGCGCGCACGCGCAGACAGTACTTTAGTACGGCAAGCGTGCGCAACAACGCGCTACCGAGCCATCGCCAATATTAGTTCTTCGACTGGTCGACGAGCTTGTTCTTCTTGATCCACGGCATCATGTCGCGCAGCTTGGCGCCGACCGTCTCGATGGGGTGAGCGGCGGTCAGGCGGCGGCGAGCCGTCATGGAGGGATAGCCGGTGCGGCCTTCCAGGATGAACTGCTTGGCGTAGTCGCCTTGCTGGATGCGCTTCAGGGCATTACGCATGGCGGCACGGGACTGCTCGTTGATAACCTCGGGGCCCGTGACGTACTCGCCGAACTCCGCGTTGATGGAGATGGACTAGTTCATGTAGGCGAAACCGCCCTCGTACATCAGGTCGACGATCAGCTTCAGCTCGTGCAGGCACTCGAAGTAGGCCATTTCCGGAGCGTAGCCGGCTTCCACCAGGGTCTCGAAGCCCATCTTGACCAGTTCCACGGCGCCACCGCAGAGCACGGCCTGCTCGCCGAAGAGGTCGGTCTCGGTCTCTTCACGGAAGTTGGTCTCGATGACGCCACCCTTGGTGCCGCCATTGGCCGCCGCGTAGGAGAGGGCGATGTCCTTGGCCTTGCCGGTCTTGTCCTGGTAGACGGCGATCAGGGAAGGCACGCCACCACCCTTCAGATACTCGGAGCGGACGGTGTGGCCGGGACCCTTGGGAGCGACCATGATGACGTCCACGTCTTCGCGGGGCACCACCTGGTTGTAATGGACGTTGAAGCCGTGGGCGAAGGCCAGGGCGGCGCCCTTCTTCAGGTTGGGAGCGACTTCCTCGTTGTACACCTGGGGAATGTTCTCGTCCGGCAGGAGGATCATGACGACGTCGGCGCCCTTGACGGCCTTGGCGATCTCCTCGACCTTGAGGCCGGCGGCCTCGGCCTTCTTCCAGGAAGCGCCGCCCTTGCGCAGGCCGACGGTGACCTTGACGCCGGAATCCTTCAGATTTTGGGCGTGGGCGTGGCCCTGGGAGCCGTAACCGACGATGGTGACCTTCTTGCCCTTGATGAGGGAGAGATCGGCGTCCTTGTCGTAATAAACTTTCATGAATTCCTCTTTGTGGATAAGTAGTTAGACTTTAAGAATGCGGTCGCCGCGGCCGATGCCGCAAACGCCGGTACGGACGGTTTCCAGGATGAGGCCGGCGTCCAGGGCCGCGATGAAGGAATCCAGCTTGGCGCTGGCTCCCGTCAATTCGATGACGTAGGTGGACTCGGTGACGTCGATGATGCGGCCGCGGAAGATGTCGGCCATGCGCTTCATCTCCTCGCGGTCCTTGCCGGTGGCGCGGACCTTGATGAGCATGAGTTCGCGCTCGACGTGGGCAGCCTCGGAAAGATCCACCACCTTGACCACGTCAACAAGCTTGTTGAGCTGCTTGGTGATCTGCTCCAGCACGTCGTCGGAACCCCAGGTGAGGATGGTCATGCGGGAGAGGGAGGGATCCTCCGTCGGCGCCACGGTGAGGGATTCGATGTTGTAGCCGCGGGCGGAGAACAGGCCAGCGACGCGGGACAGGGCGCCGGCTTCGTTTTCGATGAGGATGGAAATGATGTGTCGCATGTTGTTGTCCTCCCCCGCTTACAGTTCTTCGGCGAGGATCATTTCGGTCAGGCCCTTGCCGGCGGCGACCATGGGGAACACGTTGGCTTCAGGATCGATGATGAAATCCATGAACACCAGGTCGTCCTTGTGCTCGGTGAACGCCTTCCGCAGCGCCGGCTCGACGTCTTCCGGCTTCTCGATGCGCATGCCGACATGGCCGTAGGACTCGGCCAGCTTGACGAAATCGGGCAGGGAAGTGACGTAGGACTGGGAGTAGCGCTTGGAATAGAACATCTCCTGCCACTGGCGGACCATGCCGAGCATGCCGTTGTTCAGGTTGATGATCTTGATCGGCAACTCGTACTGCTTGCAGGTGGACAGCTCCTGGATGCACATCTGGATGGAAGCCTCGCCGGTAATGCAGGCCACCTGGGCGCCCGGGTTGGCCATCAGCACGCCCATGCCGTAGGGCAGGCCGACGCCCATGGTGCCGAGACCGCCGGAGTTGATCCAGCGCCGGGGCTTGTCGAACTTGTAGTACTGGGCGGCGAACATCTGGTGCTGGCCGACGTCGGAGGTGACGAAGGCGTTGCCGCCGGTCACCTCGTACAGCTTCTCGACGACGTACTGCGGCATGATCAAGCTGTCCTGCTTGTAGCGCAGGCAGTCGCGCCCGCGCCACTCGTCGATCTGCTTCCACCACTCAGCCACTTCCGGCTGGGTCTTGAAGCTGCTGTCCATGAGCTTGACGATCTCGTCCAGCACGTCGGCCACGTTGCCGACTATGGGCACGTCCACCTTGACCCGCTTGGAAATGGAGGAAGGATCGATGTCGATGTGGATGACCTTGCGCTTCTCCTCGCCGAAGTGCTCGGGGTTGCCGATCACCCGGTCGTCGAAGCGGGCCCCGACGGCCAGCACCACGTCGGCGAAGTGCATGGCATTGTTGGCCTCGTAGGTGCCGTGCATACCCAGCATGCCGATGAACTGCCTGTCGGTGGCCGGGTAACCGCCCAGACCCATGAGGGTATTGGTGACCGGGAAATTCAGCTTCTTCGCCAGTTGGGCGAGCTTTTCCGCGGCGTCGGAGAGGATGACGCCGCCGCCGGTGTAAATGATCGGGCGCTTGGCTTCAGCCAGCAGTTGCACGGCCTTCTTGATCTGGCCGAGATGCCCCTTGACCACCGGGTTGTAGGAACGCATCTGGATGGTCTGCGGGTACTCGAACTCGCACATCTGGGCCGTGATGTCCTTGGGAATATCGACGACCACGGGGCCGGGACGGCCGGTGGCGGCAATGTGGAAGGCCTTCTTGATGGTGGAGGCGAGTTCCTTGACGTCCTTGACCAGGAAATTGTGCTTGACGCAGGGGCGGGTAATGCCCACCGTGTCGCATTCCTGGAACGCATCCTGGCCGATGTAGTGGGTGGGCACCTGGCCGCAGAGCACCACCATGGGGATGGAATCCATGTAGGCGGTGGCGATGCCGGTCACCGTGTTGGTCACCCCCGGACCGGAAGTCACCAGGGCCACGCCGACCTTCTGCGACGACCGGGAGTAGGCGTCGGCGGCATGAACAGCGGCCTGCTCATGGCGGACCAGGATGTGCTTGACCTGGTCCTGCTTGAACAGGGCATCGTAGATATGGAGCACGGAACCGCCGGGATAGCCGAAAACATGCTCGACCTTTTCTTCCTGCAGGCACCTGATTACAATTTCTGCACCGCTGATCATCATTCTTTAGCCCAATAAAGCTGTTGCCCGAAAAACCTGTAACCTTAATCCACCGGCCATTTCTGGTCAAGGTTCGGGCACCATAACCATAAGGTTTTCAAGGCCTTCCACGGGGGAGAGACCAAGCTGGCTTCACCAACAGAACTGTCCCATTTTCTCGAATCCGTCGAACGCCGTGCCTTCAAGCAAGCCATGTTCGCTGTCCGCGAAGAGGAAGCCGCCCTCGACATCGTGCAGGACAGCATGCTCAAGCTCGCCGAAAAATACGGGGACCGGCCGAGCGAAGAACTGCCCATGCTCTTCCAGCGGATACTGCAGAACACCATCCGCGACTTCTTCCGGCGCAGCAAGGTGCGGTCGATGTGGACCACCCTTCTCTCCGCCTTCACGCCGGATGATGACGAGGACCACGACCCGCTGGAAACCCTGGAGACCGAGGACCCCAGCCGGTTCGCCATGTCCCCGGAAGCACAGGTTGTGCAAGCCCAGACCATCAAGGTCATCGAGGAAGAAATATCAAAGTTGCCGACGCGTCAACGGGAAGCCTTCCTCATGCGTTACTGGGAAGACATGGACGTCGCCGAGACGGCGGAAGCCATGGGTTGCTCGGAAGGAAGCGTCAAGACACACTGCTCGCGCGCCACGCACGCGCTAGCTGCTGCATTGTCAGCCAGGGGAATCAAGCTATGACAGAACAACGCTACGCCGGCCGCATCCGGCAGGCACTGAACCACGGACTGCAGGACATCTCGCCTGCCGCCTCCCGCCGCCTCGAGGCGGCGCGCCATCTGGCGCTCTCCCGCCAGAAGGCGCCGGCTGTCGGCCTGGTCCTCTCCGGGGCGGCGCAACGCGCCCACCATTTCTCCCTGGGCGGCGACCATCACCGCTACCTGCGCCACGTCCTGTCCGTGCTCGCCCTCCTGGCCGGCATGTGGATCGCCTTCTACTGGCACAGCACCGAGTACATCAACGAACTGGAAGCCACGGACAGCGCCCTGCTGGCCGACGACCTGCCGCCGGAAGCCTTCCTCGACAACGATTTCACCGAATGGCTAAAAAACAGCTCGCCGGCGCAATAGCCCTCTGGGCTCTCGTCTCGGCCCAGGCCTGGGCCGACCCGCCGACGACGGCGGTCATCGGCACGCCGCCGCAACCCTCCTGGAGCCAGTTGACCGTCGACCAGAAGGTCGTGCTGGCGCCCCTCGGCAACGAGTGGGACCATATGGAAAACATCCGGCGCAAGAAGTGGCTGCTCATCGCCGAACGCTTCAACAAGATGAAGCCCGAGGAGCAACGCCGGGTGCAGGACCGCATGCGTGAATGGGCGCTCATGACCCCCGAGCAGCGGGCCAAGGTCCGTGACAGCTACAAGGAATTCGCCCAATTGCCGCCGGAGCAGAAACAGGCCGTCAAGGAGAAGTGGGCGACCTACTCCAGCCTGCCCGAGGAAGAAAAAGCCCGCGTCCGCCAGGGCGCCAAGCCTGCCGTCACGCCGCTGCCGCCTGCGGCCGAGCCCCCCGTGGCCGGGCCGGCGAGCCCGTCTGCCACGCCCCCCGCTGCCGAAACCAAGAAGAATTGATGCCTCCCCAGACGCCCAGCATGGGGCGGCACCTCGCCTGCCTGCTGTATGAAGGGCTGGTGGTCGTCGCCCTGCTCCTCATCGGCTTCCTCATCCCCCAGATCGTGCTCCACGGCTTTGGCCTCACGCTTGCGCCGAAGCTGCTCTGGCTCCACGTCTTCGTGCTGCTGATGGGGTATTTCGTGTGGTTCTGGCTGCACGGCGGCCAGACCCTGCCCATGAAGACCTGGAAACTCCGCCTCGTCAGCGCCGATGGAGGCCCGCTACGACCGATGCAGGCGGTGCTGCGCTACCTGGCCGCCTGGCCGGCCATACTGCTCGGCGGCATCGGCATCCTGTGGGCACTGGCCGACCGGGAGGGCCGCTTCCTCCATGACCGCATCGCCGGCACCCGCATCGTTTTCGAAGCGCCCCGGTAAGACGCTGCTACGGCCGGCCCGGCAGCGTCAGCGCCGCTCCACCCACCACAGCATACCCACCGCCGCCAGCATGAAGAGGGCCGATGGCGTCGCCGCGCTGGCGAAGGGCGGCCAGGAATTGATGACGCCGAGACTGGAGAACAGGCCGTTGAGCATGTGGAAGAGAATACCGATCATGACGCCGCCGAAAATCTTCAGGCTCACGCCGCCCATGCGGTTGTGGGAATAGCCGAAGGGCAAGGCCAGGGCGACCATCACCAGCGCCGCCAGCGGGTAGATGAGCTTCTTCCAGATGGCAATTTCGTATCGTTCCGTCTTCTGGTGATTTTCAGCCAGGTGGCGCCGGTAATTGACCAGGCCGTAGAGCGACATGCGTTCGGGGGCCACCATGAGGACCGAAAGCAGGTCCGGCGTGACCGCCGACACCCACTCCATGCGTTCCATGCTGTCGACGGTCGCCGCATCGCCGTGGAGGCGGGTGCTGACTACCTGCGTTAGCTGCCAGCGGTCGGGCAACTGGAAACGCCCTTGCTTGGCTTCCGTCACCGACTCCAGGGCCGCCCGATCGTCGAACTTGTAGATGCGTACCCCGAGAAGCAAGGCATCGGGCGTCACCTGGCGGATGTTGATGAAACTGCGCCCGTCCTTGACCCACAGGCCCGTATCGAAACCCTGGTTGGCGATGACCTTGTTCATGGCCCGGGTGCGCAGTTCCTGGGCCGCCCTTTCCGAGAACGGCATGACCGCCTCGCCCACCAGCAGGGTCAGGGCCGCCAGCACCGCCGCTACCCGGAAGAGGGTCATGAGCAATTCCCGGGTCGCCAGGCCCGATGCCCGCAGGACGGTGATTTCCGAATGGCGGGCCAGGGTCGTCAACGCATAGAGGGTGCCGATCAGGGCGGCGATGGGCATCAGTTCATACACCCGCCCCGGAACGCTGAGGGTGACGAAGATCACCGCATGGCCGAACTGGTAGCCGCCCTTGCCGACGCTGCGCAGTTCGTTGATCAGGTCGAAGAAGCTGAACAGGGCCAGGAAGGCCGCCAGGACGAGAAAGATGGCGGCGAAGGCCTCGCGCATCAGATAACGCTGGTAGAGCATGAGCCGCATCATGACGCCTTGCGCCTCCGCCAGGGGCTGTGCAGGGAAAGGCGGCGATGGAAGAGGAGCAGCAGCGGCACCAGCATCAGGGCATGGACCACCCAGGCCCCCAGCCAGAAGGAAAGCTTGCCCTGGGCCACCCAGGCCTGACTCATGGAAAGCAGATTGCTGTAGATGGCGTAGATGAGGATGGCCATGAGCATGTTCGCCGAGCGCCCTGCCCGCGGATTGACATAGGAAAGCGGAATGGCCAGAAGCGCGAGGACCAGGGCGGACAAGGGAACCCCGATGCGCCATACGAGTTCGCCGCGGTAGGCGTTGTCGTCCTCCTGCAATAGATCCCAGAGGGGGGTGCGGCTGGGAGACCGGTCGGCGGGCTTGGCCTGGGCGTCTTCGGTGCGGAAACCGTAGCGCTCGAATTCCATGATCTTGAATTCCGGCGTACCCGGCTCCACTTCGTAGCGCCGGCCATTCTCCAGGACCATGAAGCGGTCGCCGTTGGGCATCGTTTCCTGGTGGCCCGAAGCCGCCATGATCACCCCCAGCTTGCCCTGCTGCATGGCGGTGACGAAGACGTTGCGCACCTGGCTGGCGTCGTCGGCCATGGCTTCGACGAACATCACCCGCTCGTCTTTCTTGGCTTCCCGGAAGGCGCCGGGGGTGACCTGGGAGGAATCGTTGCGCCCCGCCAGGCGCTCCTTGTACTCGGCGCTCTTGTAGTTGGCCCAGGGCGACAGCACCGCCGACAGGGCGGCGATGCCCACCACCAGGGGCAGGGCGAACTTGAGGACGGGGCGGATCCAGGCGGTGAGCGGCAGCCCGCTGGAGAACCACACCACCATCTCGGAATCCCTGTAGGCCCGGGACAGGCTGAGGAGCACCGAGACGAAGAGGGTCAGCGACAGGAGCACCGGCATGAAATTGAGGGCGGCGAAGCCGAGCAGGGCCAGCACCGCCTCCGGCGCCACGCGGCCGCCGGCAGCGTCATTGAGCAGGCGGATCAACTGGGTCGAGGTGAGGATTGCCAGCAGCGCCACGCTGATGCCGACCGCTGCCTGGGCGAATTCGCGCCGGGCGGCGCGCTCGAATATCATGCTTTGACGAAAGAGAAAAGATGCGGGGATAATCCCGGGAACATCGAAAACTGCTTGAACAGGAGCGGCAAGTGGAATTTAGCATAAAAAGCGGAAGCCCGGAAAAACAGCGCAGCGCCTGTGTCGTGGTGGGCGTTTTCGAGCCGAGAAAACTTACTCTTCCGGCCGAATTGCTCGACAAGGCCGCCAACGGCTATATTTCCGACCTGATTCGGCGTGGCGACATGGAAGGCAAGGCGGGCTCCACGCTGCTCCTGCACAACGTTCCCGGCACCCTCTGCGACCGGGTCCTGCTGGTCGGTCTGGGCAAGGAAAAGGAATTCCGCGAAAAGGAATTCACCGCCGCCGTGCGCACCGCGGTAAAGACCCTCAACGAAACGGGGGCCTTCGACGCCTCCCTGTTCCTCACCGAAGTCGGCGTCAAGAAGCGAGGCGTCGCCTGGCGCGTGCGCCAGACCGCCATTGCCGCCCAGGAAGCCACCTACCGCTTCGACGGCTTCAAGAGCAAGAAGGACGAGGTCCGCCGCCCCCTGCGCAAGATCACCCTGGCGGTGGAGCGGCGCAACGAACTGACGCCTGCCGAGGAAGCCCTCAAGGAAGGCCTGGCCATCGCCGAGGGCGCCGCCTTCGCCCGCAACCTGGGCAACGCCCCGCCCAACGTCTGCAACCCCACCTGGCTGGCTGGCGAGGCCGAAGCCATGGCCAAGGAACTCAAGCTGGGCTGCGAAATCCTGGAGCAGGCGGACATGGAAAAGCTGGGCATGCATTCCCTGCTTTCCGTGGCCAAGGGCTCCCGCCAGCCACCCAAGTTCATCGTCCTCACCTACCGGGGTGGCAAGGCCGCCGAGAAGCCGGTGGTGCTCGTGGGCAAGGGCATCACCTTCGACACCGGCGGCATTTCCCTGAAACCCGCCGCCGAAATGGACGAGATGAAGTACGACATGTGCGGCGCGGCCGCCGTGCTCGGCACCATCCGCGCCGTCGCCCGCATGGGCCTGCCCATCAACCTGACGGTGGTGGTGCCGAGCACGGAGAACATGCCCGGCGGCAACGCGACGCGGCCCGGCGACATCGTCACCTCCATGTCCGGCCAGACCATCGAAATCCTCAATACCGACGCCGAAGGGCGCCTCATCCTCTGCGATGCCCTCACCTACAGCGAACGCTTCGAACCGGAGACGGTGATCGACGTGGCCACCCTCACCGGGGCCTGCGTCGTCGCCCTGGGCAACGTCGCCAGTGGCCTCTTCGCCAACAAGGACAGCCTCGCCCGCGCCCTCCTGGAAGCCGGCGAGGAAGCCCACGACCGCGCCTGGCACATGCCTCTGTGGGACGATTACCAGGAATCCCTCAAGAGTCCCTTTGCCGACATGGCCAACATCGGGGGCGGCCGCTCCGGCGGCGCCATCACCGCTGCCTGCTTCCTCTCCCGCTTCACCAAGAAATTCGAGTGGGCCCACCTCGACATCGCCGGCACCGCCTGGACCTCGGGCAAGGACAAGGGGGCCACGGGCCGGCCGGTTCCCTTGCTTACTCACTACCTGATGCAGCGGGCCGGCAAGCTCGGCTGAAACGCGCCGTGACCCAGGTGTTCTTCTACCACGGGGCGGCGGACAAGGTCGCTGCCGCCTGCGCCCTCCTCGGCAAGGCCTACGCCCAGGGCAAGGCGGTGCTGGTCTACGCGCCGCAGCCCCAGGTGGCGGCCGATCTGGACCGCCTGCTGTGGATCCAGCCGGCCCTGAGCT
This sequence comes from Rhodocyclaceae bacterium, assembly GCA_036732025.1. Taxonomy (GTDB): domain Bacteria; phylum Pseudomonadota; class Gammaproteobacteria; order Burkholderiales; family Rhodocyclaceae; genus SSSZ01. Next base: position 26,436 of record DAINDE010000004.1, on the reverse strand, counting down.
TCGTCCCCCACTGCCGCAGCGCTTCGCCCCTGGCCGGTGAAACCCCCATCCTCATCGCCGACGACCTGGAGGCGATTCCCCAGGACGAGCGCCTGATGAACCTGGGCCCCGAGGTGCCCCCGGGGTTCTCCCGCTTCCACAGCCTGATCGAAGTGGTCGGCGAGGAAGAGGCCGACCGCCTGGCAGCCCGGGAGCGGGTACGCTTCTACAAGGAACGGGGCTACGAAATCCGTTATTTCGACCTCTCCGGAAACTGACATGGACGACCTCGATCCCAGCCCCGTCCTGGCCCGCGCCGATGCCCTCATGCAGCGGCGCCGGCAGAATGCGGCCAACGAGTTCGACGACGTACCGCTGCTGACCGAGGTCGTGGCGCCGGATGACGACATCCCCGTCGTCACCGACGTGGTGGCCAACGACACCGCCGCGACGGCCGGCGCCGACGCCCTGCGCCGCCTCGCCGACGAACTGGCGGTCCATTTGCGGGCCAAGCTGGCGGCGGAGATCCCCACCCTGGTGGAGGCCGCCCTCGCCTCGGCCATCGCCGGCCTCACCGAGGACCTGCGGCAGGGCGTGCGGGAGACGGCCGACCAGGCGTTGCAGGATTTTCTCGCCGCGCATGGGCGGGCGACCCGGCCGCCTCCGCGCTGACCGGAAGCAAGGGCCATGGACGACTTTCTCCTCGTCGAGCGGGATGGCCCCGTCGTCACCCTCACCCTCAACCGCCCCGGGGAGCGCAATGCCCTCACCGGCGCCGCCCAGTTCGACGCCATCGTCGCCGCCTGTGACGCCCTCCAGGCCGACGACTCGGTCAAGGTGGCCATCGTCACCGGCGCCGGCAGCGCCTTCTGCGCCGGCGGCAACGTCAAGGACTTCCGCGACAAGAAAGGGCTGGCCGCCGGTACCCCGGCCGAAATCCGCGAGAACTACCGGCGCGGCATCCAGAAGATTCCGCTCGCCTTCCACCGCCTCGACATCCCCACCATCGCCGCCGTCAACGGCCCCGCCATCGGCGCCGGCTGCGACCTGGCCTGCATGTGCGACATCCGCATCGCCTCGGAGACCGCCCGCTTCGCCGAGAGCTTCGTCAAGCTCGGCCTCATCCCCGGCGACGGGGGCGCCTGGCTGCTGCAGCGGGTCATCGGCTATTCCCGGGCGGCGGAACTCGCTTTTACCGGTGATGCCATCGACGCCGCCGAGGCCGAGCGCATTGGCCTGGTGTCCCGCGTCGTCCCGGCCGACCGGCTCATGGCCGAGGCCAAGGCCCTGGCCGGGCGCATCGCCGCCAACCCCGGCGCCGCCCTGCGCATGACCAAGCGCCTGCTGCGGGAAGCCCAGGGCTCCCGCCTCGACACCCTGCTCGAACTGGCCGCCGGCTACCAGGCACTGACCCACGTTTCGGCGGAGCACGCGGCGGCGGTGGCGGCGTTCCTCGACGGCCGCAAGTAGCGCCTCAGCCCGGCCCGACCATGGCCTCCGGCCGCACCCAGCGGTCGAAATCCTCGCCGCTCACGAAACCCGAGGCCAACGCCGCCTGCTTGAGGGTGCTGCCCTCCCGGTGGGCCCGCTTGGCGATTTCCGCCGCCTTGTCGTAGCCGATGTGGGGGGTCAGGGCGGTGACCAGCATGAGGGAGCGCTCCAGCAGTTCGCCGATGCGCTCCCGGCGCGGCTCGATGCCGCGCACGCAGTGGGCCTCGAAGCTCTTCATGCCGTCGGCGAGGAGGCGCACGCTGTGCAGGAAATTGTGGGCGATCAGGGGCTTGAAGACGTTCAATTCGAAATTGCCCGAGGCGCCGCCGATATTGATCGCCACGTCGTTGCCGAAGACCTGGCAACAGGCCATGGTCAGCGCCTCGCACTGGGTCGGGTTGACCTTGCCGGGCATGATGGAGCTGCCCGGTTCGTTCTCCGGGATACTCAATTCGCCGAGTCCCGAACGAGGGCCGGAGGCCAGCCAGCGGATGTCGTTGGCAATCTTCATCAGCGCCCCGGCCAGGGTCTTCAGGGCGCCGTGGGCGGCCAGCAGGGCCTCATGGCCGGCCAGGGCGGCGAACTTGTTGCCGGCGCTCCGGAAGGGCATGCCGGTGCGGCGTGCCAGCTCGGCGGCCACACGCTCGCCGAATTCGGGGTGGGCATTGAGGCCGGTGCCCACCGCCGTGCCCCCCGCCGCCATGTCGCACAAGGCGGGCAGTGTGGCGGCAATGGCGGCGCCGGCGTAATCGAGCTGGGCCACATAGCCGGAAAATTCCTGGCCGAGGGTCAGGGGCGTCGCGTCCTGCAAGTGGGTGCGACCAATCTTGACCAGGCCGGAGAAGGCCTCCGCCTTCCCTGCCAGGGTATCGCGCAGCCGGCGCAGCACCTTGGGCAGGCGTTGGCCGAGGCCGAGGGCGGCGGCCAGGTGGATAGCCGTGGGAAAGATGTCATTGGAGGACTGCCCCAGGTTCACTTCGTCGTTGGCATGGACCAGCCGCGCCTCTCCCCGCGGCCCGCCAAGGAGTTCGGAGGCGCGGTTGGCCAGCACCTCGTTCATGTTCATGTTGGTCTGGGTGCCGGAACCCGTCTGCCACACCACCAGGGGAAACTCGCCGCGATGGCGGCGGGCCTCGACTTCTTCCGCCGCCTGCATGATGGCGTTGGCCTTGGCCTCCGGCAGCCGGCCGAGATCCCGGTTCACCCGGGCGCAAGCACGCTTGACCTCGGCCAGGGCGACGATCAGCTCCTCCGGCATGCGTTCGCCCGAGATCTTGAAGAATTCCAGGGAACGCTGGGTCTGCGCCCCCCACAACCGCTGGGCCGGCACGGCGATGGTGCCGAAACTGTCCCGCTCGATGCGTGTTGTCTCCATGCTGGCTCCTCGAACCGGCCCCGGGGCGGGGGTTCATGGAATTGGAGTCCCTCTTGCCCGGCAAGTTCGGCTGATCCAGGCACCGGAAGCGATGGCCGACCCGGTATAATTTATGGTTCTGCGCAAATTATTGCTCCCTCCCGACCTATGGAACTCGCCAAAGCTTTCGAACCCGCGGACATCGAGCGCCGCTGGTATCCCGAATGGGAAACCAAGGGCTATTTCGCCGCCGGCCTGGATAAATCCAAGCCTGCCAGCGACGCCTTCTGCATCCTGTTGCCGCCGCCCAACGTCACCGGCACCCTGCACATGGGCCACGGCTTCAACCAGACCATCATGGACGCCCTCACCCGCTACTACCGCATGCGGGGCCACAACACCCTGTGGCAGCCGGGCACCGACCACGCCGGCATCGCCACCCAGATCGTCGTCGAGCGCCAGCTGGACGCCCAGGGCATCTCCCGCCACGACCTCGGCCGCGAGAAATTCCTGGAAAAGGTCTGGGAATGGAAGGAATACTCCGGCGGCACCATCACCCGCCAGATGCGGCGGCTCGGCACCAGCCCGGACTGGACCCGCGAGCGCTTCACCATGGACGCCGGGCTGAACAAGGTGGTCACCGAAACCTTCGTCCGCCTCTATGAAGAAGGCCTCATCTACCGCGGCAAGCGCCTGGTGAACTGGGACCCCAAGCTGCACACCGCCGTCTCCGACCTGGAAGTGGTGCAGGAGGAGGAAGACGGCTTCCTCTGGCACATCCGCTACCCCCTGGCCGACGGTTCCGGCAGCCTGACGGTGGCCACCACCCGGCCGGAAACCATGCTCGGCGACACCGCAGTCATGGTCCACCCCGAGGATGAGCGCTACAAGGCGATGATCGGCAAGACGGTCAGGCTGCCCCTCACCGACCGCGAGATTCCCATCATCGCCGACGCCTATGTCGACCTCGAATTCGGCACCGGCTGCGTCAAGGTCACCCCGGCCCACGACTTCAACGACTACGCCGTCGGCCAGCGCCACGGCCTGCCGATGATTTCCATCCTCACCCTGGACGGCAAGGTCAACGACAACGCCCCCGAAAAATATTGGGGCCTGGATCGCTTCGACGCGCGGAAGGCCGTCGTCGCGGACCTGGAGGCCCTCGGTCTCCTGGAGAAGACCGACAAGCACAAACTCAAGGTGCCCCGGGGCGACCGCACCGGCGTCGTCATCGAGCCCATGCTCACCGACCAGTGGTTCGTCGCCATGTCCAAGCCGGGCGCCGACGGCAAGTCCATCACCGAGAAGGCCCTGGACGTGGTGGCTTCCGGCGAGATCAAGTTCGTGCCGGAAAACTGGGTCAATACCTACAACCAGTGGCTGAACAACATCCAGGACTGGTGCATCTCGCGGCAACTGTGGTGGGGCCACCAGATTCCCGCCTGGTACGACGCCCTGGGCAACGTCGTCGTCGCCCACAGCGAGGAAGAAGCCGTCGCCCGCTGGAAGGAACGCGCCGAGGCCCGCATCGCCCACCTGAAGGGCGACCTCTCCCGGGCCCGCTTCGTCGAGCACCACCCGGAATCCCCCAATTTCCTGGCCAACGCCAGCCTGGAGCAGTTGGAAACCCTGCTCGCCGAGGGCCCCCGCCTGACCCGCGACCCTGACGTCCTCGACACCTGGTACTCCAGCGCCCTGTGGCCCTTCTCGACCCTGGACTGGACGCCGGAATGGCCCGAGAAGTCCAACGACGCCCTCGACCTCTACCTGCCTTCCACCGTGCTGGTCACCGGCTTCGACATCATCTTCTTCTGGGTCGCCCGCATGGTCATGATGACCAAGCACATCACCGGCAAGATCCCCTTCAAACACGTCTATGTGCATGGCCTCATCCGCGACGCGGAGGGGCAGAAGATGTCCAAGTCCAAGGGCAATGTGCTGGACCCCATCGACCTCATCGACGGCATCGGCATCGAGGATCTGGTCAAGAAGCGCACCTTCGGCCTGATGAACCCCAAGCAGGCCGAGCAGATCGAGAAGAAGACGCGGAAGGAATTCCCCGAGGGCATCCCCGCCTTCGGCACCGATGCGCTCCGCTTCACCTTTGCCAGCCTCGCCTCGCCGGGCCGCGACATCAAGTTCGATCTGAACCGCTGCGACGGCTACCGCAATTTCTGCAACAAGCTGTGGAACGCCACCCGCTTCGTGCTGATGAACGTCGAAGGCCACGACCTGGCCCTGGACCACCAGCAGCAGGCCGACGGCACCTGCCCGGTGCCCGCCGGCGGCCGCCTCAAGTTCAGCTTCGCCGACCGCTGGATCGTCAGCCTCTTGCAGCGGGTCGAGGCCGAGGTGGAGCAGCATTTCGCCGACTACCGCTTCGACCTGCTGGCCCAGGCCATCTACAAGTTCGTCTGGGACGAATTCTGCGACTGGTACCTGGAAATCGCCAAGGTGGAGATGCAGCAAGGCGACGAGGCCGCCGCCCGGGGCGCCCGCCGCACCCTGGTGCGGGTGCTGGAAACCGTGCTGCGCCTGGCCCATCCGCTCCTGCCCTTCATCACCGAGGAACTCTGGCAGACGGTGGCTCCCATCGCCGGCAAGAGGAACACCGATTCCATCATGCTCGCCGCCTATCCCCGCTCCGAGGCCAGCCGCATCGACGCCGCTTCCGAGGCCAAAGTCGAGCGTTTGAAGGCGCTGACCTACGCCTGCCGCAACCTGCGCGGCGAAATGGGCGTCTCGCCGGCCCAGCGCATGCCGCTCCTGGTGGCCGGCGGCGGCGAAGAAATTGTCGAGTTCGCCCCCATCCTGCAAGCTCTGGGTAAGCTCTCCGAGGTACAAATCGTTTCCGACATGCCGACCGATGCCCTGGCGCCGGTCGCCGTCGTGGGCGAGACCCGCCTCATGCTCAAGGTGGAGATCGACGTCGCCGCCGAGAAGGAGCGCCTCGCCAAGGAAATCGACAAGCTGGAAAAGCAGATTGCCGCCGCCCAGGGCAAGCTCGCCAACGAAAGCTTCGTCGCCCGCGCCCCGGCGGCCGTGGTGGCCCAGGAAAAGCAGCGGGTGGCCGATTTCACCGCCACCCTGGAAAAACTCCGGCCGCAGCTTGCCAAGCTCGGCTGATCAAAGGACAACGATGGCTCAAGACAAAACCGGCTGGTTCCGCCAGATCTTTCTGGCCATGATGATCTTCACCGGCCTCGTGTGGGTGTGGACGGTGGCCTTCATCATCGCCTGGCCCTGGGACAAGAGCAGCACCTGGAAGCCGGAATTCCGCGTCGTCGCCGTCTGCCAGGAGAAGAAGCCCTGCGGCTTCGCCTACGGCGAACTGGCCGAGGCCAAGGCCAAGGGCCTGATCGCCACGCTGGTTCCCCCGGAACCCGCCGGCGAAGTGGAAGAGAAAGGCAACTGGCTGAAGTGGACCACCAGCAACGGCGTCATCGAGGCCAAGGCTTCCTCCTGGCACTTCCAGACCACCATCCGCTACCGGGTGGAGAACGAAACGCCGGTTCTGGTCGAATACCAGGACGTGACCGCCAAGGCCTTCTATTTCGGCGTGGGCGCGGCGCTCTTCTCCCTCATCGGCCTCTACCTGCGCCGGCTCCGGGGCTAACCCGGCTGCCCCCTACTCCCGGCCTTCGGCCAGGGTCAGGGGCAACGTCAGCGTCTTGCCTTCCCGCAGGAGGCCGAGGGTGACGCGGTCGCCGATGCGTTTGCCGGAAAGGATGCGGTCGATGTCCGCAGAATCGTCGATCTCGACGCCGTCGATGCTCTGCAGGATGTCGCCGGGCAATACGCTGCCGTCCCGGTTGACGCGGGAGCCGCGCACCCCCGCCCGGGCCGCCGGGGATCCCGGCGCCACGTCGAGGATGAGGGCGCCCCGCACCCCCAGTTGCTGGACGACCACGGCGCTGATCCGGTCGATGACCCGGAATCCCGCCGTCGGCCGCCGGTAGTAGCCGAAGGCGATCAGTTCCGGCACCACCCGGTTTACCGTGTCCGCCGGCACGGCGAAGCCTATCCCGGCGCTGGCGCCGGAAGGGCTGTAGATGGCCGTATTGACGCCGATCAGGCGGCCGGCGCTGTCGAGCAGCGGGCCGCCTGAGTTGCCGGGGTTGATGGCGGCGTCGATCTGGATGAGGCGGTGGATGGCCTTGCCGTCCTCGCCGTCGATGGAGCGATTCAGGGCCGAGATAATGCCGGTGGTCAGGGTATGGTCGAAGCCGAAGGGGTTGCCGATGGCCAGCACCTTCTGCCCCACCTGCAGGTCGCCGCTGCTGCCCAGGGGCAAGGGCGCCGGCCGGCGCTCCGGCACCTTGATCCGGAGCACCGCCAGGTCGTTCTCGGGGCTGGCCCCCACCAGTTCGGCCGGGAATCCCCGCTGGTCGGACAAGCGTACCTGGGCGCCCTTGGCGCCGGCGATGACGTGGTAGTTGGTGACGATGTGCCCCTGGTCGTCCCAGACGAAGCCCGAACCCGTGCCTCGCGGCACCTCCCGCACATTCATGGTCCACAGGTTCACCACCTTGTCGAGGGTGGTGATGTACACCACCGACGGGCTGGCCTTCTTGAAAATGCCGATGGTGGCCGATTCCTCCGCCCCCAGGGGACCGCGGGGAGCGATCTCCCGTGGCGCCGGCTGACGGGCCCACGCCGGCGCCGCGCCGGCCACAAGCGTCGCCGCCAAGGCGGTACAGAACATCCTGCGGGAACTCGGGATCATGATCTCCTCCAAGGGCATTGCCCGCCGACCCTCACGGCCAGCGGCGCCGGTAAGGATAGTAGGGGTCGTGGCCGCCGTAAAAGGGTGGGCAGGCCAGGTCGCAGCGGCGCCGGCAGAGGGCCTCGGCTTCCTGCCGGGACTGGGCGGCGTCGCTCTCGCGGCGGTTGATCTGTTCGCTGCACTGGTCGTGGAGCGCCCTGCGCTCGCGTTCGAGAAGGTGGTCAATGACCGCCGGCGGCACCCCGGCGGCAGCGAGCGCAAGGACGTCCGCTGCGGACAGGCGCAGGCTGCCGCTCATTCCCTGCAGCCGGGCAATGAAGGCCTCCACCGTCAGCCCCTCCCGCGCCAGTCGGGCGACGGTCTCCACGCTTAGGGGCGCTTCGGTACTTGCCACCGGGCGCACAGCCCCGGCGGGCAGCCGATCGAGGACCCGACCGCTCCCTTCGCCAGGCTGCCCGGCACAGGCGGAAAGCGCCAGAACCGTCGCCAGCGGCAAGGCGAAACGCATGGCTACGCCACCCCTTCCCACCGCACGGGCAGCAGCCCGCGCAAGGCGTTGCCCAGCATGAACCCCTCCGCCAGATCGCCGGGCCGCAGCGCCTCCTCACGCGCACGCCCCGTCGCCAACAGTTCCGCCCGCAGCACCCCGGGCAGGGCGCCGCTGCTCAGCGGTGGCGTCAGCAGCACGCCCTCCCGCTCCACGAACACCGTGCTGCGCGCCCCTTCGGCCACCTCCCCCCGCTCGTTGAGGAAGACCACGTCGAAGATTTCCGGGCGGGCGGCGATTTCCGCCAGGGCCGCATCGTAGCAGGCCCGGGCGGTGGTCTTGTGGCGGCGCAGGGGATCGCCGCTGGTGATGGGCGCCGCCGCCAGCCGGGCCAGCCTCGGCCCCGGCGGCTCCGGCCCCAGGGGGTAGCCGGCGACGTCGATGATGCCGTCCTTGCCCAGGGTCAGACGCACCCGCTGCAGCCCTGTGCCGGGCAAGGCCGCCAGGCGCCGGCGCACTTCCGCCAGGTCGCAGGGGAAACCGAGCCAGGCCGCCGAAGCCGCCAGGCGGGCGAGATGGCGCTCCAGCAACGGGTAACGGCCATCCTCCCGACGCAGGGTTTCGATGAGGCGCAGGCCGGGGTCGAGGTCGGTGAGGAAGCCGGCCTTGAGGAGGCATTCCCGCCATTCCGCCGCCCCTTCGGAATCGGCCACGATACCGCTGCCCACGCCCATGCTGCCCCGATGGCCCGCTTCCAGCACCAGGGTGCGGATGGCCACGTTGAAGCGGAAATCCCCTTGCGGACCGACCCAGCCCAGGGCGCCGGTGTAGAGTCCCCGGGGCTTTCCCTCCAGCTCGCCGGCGATCTGCATGGCGCGGATCTTCGGCGCCCCGGTGATGGACCCGCAGGGAAAGAGCGCCGGCAGCACCCACCCGAGGCGGGCGTCGGATACCCTGGCGCTCACCTGCGACACCATCTGCCAGACCGAAGGGTAGGCTTCGATCTCGAACAGGGCATCGACGCGCACCGAACCGGGAAGCGCCAGGCGCCCGAGGTCGTTGCGCAGCAGGTCGACGATCATCAGGTTCTCCGCCCGGTCCTTCGCCGAGCCACGCAGGCACTCGGCCGCCGCCGCCCGGGGGGCCGTGCCCTTCATCGGGCGCACCGTCAGCGTCTCGCCCTGGCGGGCGACGAACAGCTCCGGCGAAAGGGAAAGCACCGCCGACTCGCCCTCCTGCACCAGGCCGCCGTAGCGCACCGGCTGGCGCTCCCGCAGGGCGGCGTAGAGGGCCAGGGGGTCGCCGTACCATGTGAAATGGAGGGGAAAGGTGAAATTCACCTGGTAGCAGTCGCCGGCGGCGATGTAGTCGCGGATGCGCGCGACGCCCGCCCCATGGGCGGCGGCGTCGGCACCGAGGGTGACGCCGCCGACACCTGCCCGCCGGGCGTCCGGCGGCAGATTGTCGAGGCGGGCTGCCAGCCAGGCGTCGCCCTCGCTCCGGGTCATTTCCCGGCACATGCCGAAGCGCCAGAAGCGGGCCAGGGGAGCGGCCGGATCGGGGCGCCACCCCGGCGGCGCAGCGGCCGGTTCGAAAAGGTAGCCGAGCTCGTAGGAAAGCGCCGCCACCGTCCAGCCCGGCTCCGCCTCCACGGCGGCCATGGCGGCTTCCAGGCTGGCGCTGTCCCAGGCCGCCAGGGTCGCCGACGGTGCCTCGAACAGCCAGGCCGCCACGGCCCCTTCGGGCGCCAGGCGGTCCTCGAAAAAAGCAGTCAGTGGCGTACTTATTTGCGCTTGAGGAAATACTCGAAGACGCGGTCTTCCTCGCGCTGTTCGAGCAGTTCGTTACCCGTCTGCCGGGCGAAGGCCGCAAAATCCTTGAGCGAGCCGGGATCGGTGGCGAGGACGCGCAGCACCTGGCCGGATTCCATCTCCGCCAGCGCCTTCTTGGTACGCAGGATGGGGAGGGGGCAGTTCAACCCCTTGACGTCGAGTTCGCGGTCGAATTCCATGGCGGGAGCGATACGTGATGGGACACGGGATTCTACGCTATTTGCGCTGTTCCTTCATTTCCTCGGCCAGGCGCTGCTTGAGCTCCCGCAGGCGGGAATCGATGGCGGAAAGCTCGTAGAAATTGGCATCCCCTGCCTTCTGGGCAAGCTGCAACTGCTCCACCGCCGCCGCGGTCTGGCTCTGCAGGGCGTAGACCTCGGCCAGGGCCTGGTGCTGGAGGGCGCGCTGCCCCAGGCCCGCCCGGCTTTCCGCCCGCAGCTTGTGCAGGCGGATGTCGCGGGGATAGTTCAGCAACTGGCTGTCGGCGAAGGCCAGGCTGTCGCCGAAGCGCTTCTGGCGCACCAGGGCGTCGCCGTAGCCGTAGATCAGCGCCTTGTTGAGCGGGTAGCGCACCATGGCTTCCCGGTACAGGGCCAGGCCGCCGGCGGCATCGCCCTGGGCGCTGCGGGTCTCCGCCTGAAGCCGGTCGAGCATGGGGGACTGGACACCGAGTTTGCGCGCAACCAGGATTTCCTTTTCCGCGGCGGCCCAGTCCCGGGCCCGGACCTGGGCGACCGCCAGCCCGTAATGGGCGGCGGCAGGCGAGGCGAACTTGCGGTCGGCCACCAGCGCCTGCAGGTCCTTCACCGCTTCCGCCGGGGTTCCCTGGGCCGCCCGCAGCTTGGCACGCACCAGTTGGAAATCGGCGCTGTCGGGTACCTGGTGGTAGCGCACCGACTGCTCCCGGTTCTGCATGTCGGAAATGCGCTCGCCGGTCAGGGGGTGCGTCCGCAGGTAGACCGGCGCGTTGTTCTCGTAAATGCGGGTGGACCGCTGCAGACGCTCGAAGAAATGGGACATGCCGCGCACGTCGTAGCCGGCCTTGTCCAGGATATCAAAGCCGGAACGGTCGGCCTCCCGCTCGAATTCCCGGGAATAGCCCAACTGGGCCTGCACCGCCCCGGCCTGGGAACCAGCAACCGCCGCCATGGCCACCTGGGAGTTGGCGCGGGCGGCCAGCAGCCCCACCAGCATGGCCAGCATGCTGCCCATGGAAAGCTGCTTTTCGCGCATCACCTGGCGGGCGATGTGGCGCTGGGTGACATGGGAAATTTCGTGGGCGAGTACTCCCGCCACTTCCGATTCTGACTGGGCCGCCAGCAGCAGGCCGGTATTGACGCCGATGTAGCCGCCGGGCATGGCGAAGGCATTGATGGCGTTGTCGTTGACACCGAAGAAGGTAAATCCGATGGCCGGATCGCTGCTCATCGCCGCCAGGCGGCCGCCGAGCTGGTTGAGATAGGTCTCGACGTCGGGGTCGTCCAGGTAGGACGGGTCGCGCCAGCGAATCTCGTTCATGATGCGCTCGCCGATCTTCTTTTCCGTGGCCAGGGAGAAATCGCTCTCGGCGGCTTCCCCCAGTTCCGGCAGATCGGCCGCGGCCAGGGGCTGGATCGCCATCAGGCTGGCGAGAACTAGGGCGGTCAGGCGTCGCAGGGTAGGCATGGTGCTATGATAGCGCAGGGTTTTTCCTCCCCCGCCGCACCGCAAGTAACGAAAAGTAACCACCCGTGACCGCCAATCCCCTTACCCACTTCGACGCCGCCGGCCAGGCCCACATGGTCGACGTCGGCGCCAAGGCCGAGACGGCCCGCATCGCCCGCGCCGCGGGAACCATCTACATGGAACCCGCCACCCTCGAACTGATCCGCGCCGGCTCCGCCAAGAAAGGCGACGTGCTGGGCATCGCCCGCATCGCCGCCATCCAGGCCTCCAAACGGACCGGCGACCTGATCCCCCTCTGCCACCCCATCGCCCTCACCCGGGTGGCCGCCGACTTCACCGTCGATGCCGCGAACAACGCGGTCCATTGCGAGGTCACGGCGGAATGCTTCGGCCGCACCGGCGTCGAAATGGAAGCGCTGACCGCCGTTTCCGTTGGCCTGCTCACCATCTACGACATGTGCAAGGCCGTCGATCGCGGCATGCGCATCGACAATGTCCGCCTGCAGGAGAAGAAAGGCGGCAAATCGGGGCACTGGCAGGCGTCCGCGTAGGCCCATGAATCGTTTGCGCAGAATCTTCCTGCGGGGCAGCGCCGCTTCGGCACTCCTGCCCCTGGTCGGAACCGGACTGCTGGTCCCCGGCCGGGTGCTGGCCGCCGACTGGAACCGCACTGCCTTCACCGCCCGGACGCTGGCAGACGCACTCAAGGCCCAGGGCAGCGCCGCGGCTACGGAAACCCGGGACATCCTCATCAGCGCCCCCGAAATCGCCGAGAACGGAGCCAAGGTGGAAGTCGAAGTCACCAGCAACCTGGCCAACTGCCGGAGCATCGCCGTGTTCGCCGAAAGGAACCCCCTGCCCCTGTGCGCCACGCTGGAATTGGCCGGGAACGCCCTGCCCTTCGCCCGGATTCAGCTCAAGCTGGCCGAAAGCACGCGGGTACGGGCGGTGGTGAAGACCGGCGACGGCAAGACCTGGGTCGCCAGCCGCGAAATCAAGGTCACCCTGGGCGGGTGCGGAGGCTGACCATGGCGGACCCGATCAAGATCCGGGCCCAGGTCCAGGGCGACATCACCGACATCCGCGTCCTTCTGCAGCACCCCATGGAGACCGGCCAGCGCAAGGACGAAAGGGGGCAGCTCATTCCCGCCCACTTCATCCAGACCTTCGCCATTGCCGTGAACGGGGCGCCGCTCATCGAGGGCCAGCTCAATACCTCGGTCTCGCGCAACCCCCTCTTCGCCTTCCGGGCCAGGGGCATCAAGGCCGGCGACCGGCTCACCGTGAGCTGGACCGACAGCCACGGCGAACGCCGCAGCGACGAAGCCATCGTCGCCGGTTAGATCTATAGGCGAAAAAAAACCCGTCCGCAGACGGGTTCCTTGCATCCGGTACGCTCAGGCGCGCTGGATGTTGGAAGCCTGCTTGCCCTTCGGACCCTGGACGACTTCGAAGGAAACCTTCTCGCCTTCCTTGAGGGTCTTGAAGCCATTCATGTTGATGGCGGAAAAATGAGCGAAGAGGTCCTCGCTGCCATCATCGGGCGTAATGAAGCCGAAGCCCTTGGAATCATTGAACCATTTGACGGTACCAGTTGCCATGTCTGCTACTTTCCTACGAAATGTCTTGATGATACGGGTCGCCCCGACTCCCTGTTGGACTTCAGTGACCGGGCGCCCGAGGCAGTCCTGATGCCGCTTGAATCCAAACATTTCGGCTTTCTACGCGGTTTGAATCCCAGCGTCAAGAAATTTTTTTGTCGCAGTGCAGCATAGACCCGCCATGGGCGGGGCTTTCCGGCCGCCCGGCGCGTCAAAGGCCCGCCCCGCCGGCTCCCTGGCCGGGCGGGAATCCGGGCCCAGCCGGCCTATTGCAGAAAGAGGCGGACTGTATAGAATCGAATCCATGGCTACGAAACATCAGGACGGCGAACTCCTCGAGGCACAGCGCTCGCGGGTCGGGCCGCCCAAAATGTACAAGGTCTTGTTGCTGAACGACGATTACACACCCATGGATTTCGTCATCGCCGTGCTGCAGCGTTTTTTTGCCATGGACACTGAACAAGCGACGCGAATCATGCTCAAAGTCCATAACGAAGGTCGCGGCGTCTGCGGGGTCTTTCCCCGCGATATCGCGGCCACCAAGGTGGAACAGGTGAGCGCCTACGCTCGCCAGCACCAACACCCGCTCGCTTGCGTCATGGAGGAAAATTGATGATTGCCCAGGAACTCGAAGTCAGCCTGCACATGGCTTTTGTCGAGGCGCGTCAGAAACGCCACGAGTTCATCACCGTGGAACACCTGTTGCTCGCCCTCCTGGACAATCCCTCGGCTGCCGAGGCGCTGCGCTCCTGCGGTGCCAAGGTGGATGCCATGCGCCGCGACCTGACCAATTTCATCACCGAGCACACGCCGACGGTCTCCGGCGAGGACGACATCGACACCCAGCCGACGCTGGGCTTCCAGCGCGTCATCCAGCGCGCCATCCTGCACGTCCAGTCCTCCGGCAAGAAGGAGGTGAATGGCGCCAACGTGCTCGTCGCCATCTACGGCGAAAAGGATTCCCACGCGGTGTATTTCCTGCAGAAGCAGGGCATCACCCGCCTCGATGTGGTGAATTACATCTCCCATGGCATCAGCAAGGTGCCGCAGCCCAAGGCACCGATCGAAGGCGAGACCGAGGCCGAGGCCGAGCAGGGGCAGGCCGGGCCGCTGGAGCAATACACCATCAACCTCAACGCCTTGGCGCTGCAAGGGAAGATCGATCCCCTCATCGGCCGCGACAAGGAACTGGAGCGGGTCATCCAGATTCTCTGCCGGCGTCGCAAGAACAATCCGCTGCTGGTGGGCGAAGCCGGTGTCGGCAAGACCGCCATCGCCGAGGGTCTGGCCCGCCGCGTGGTGGAAAGCGACGTCCCGGAAATCCTGGCCAAGGCCAACGTCTACGCCCTGGACATGGGCGCCCTGCTGGCCGGCACCAAGTACCGCGGCGATTTCGAGCAGCGGCTGAAGGGCGTGTTGAAGGCCTTGCAGGAGAACCCCAACGCCATCCTGTTCATCGACGAGATCCATACCCTGATCGGTGCCGGCGCCGCTTCCGGCGGCACCCTGGACGCCTCCAACCTGTTGAAGCCCGCCCTGTCCTCCGGCCAGTTGAAGTGCATCGGCGCCACGACGTACACCGAGTTCCGCGGCATTTTCGAGAAGGATAGCGCCCTCTCACGCCGCTTCCAGAAGATCGACGTCAATGAGCCCTCGGTGGCGGAGACCGTCGAGATCCTCAAGGGGCTCAAGGCCCGCTTCGAGGCCCACCACGGCATCAAGTACTCCGCCACGGCCCTCTCTTCGGCAGTGGAGTTGTCGGCCCGCTACATCACTGACCGCCATCTGCCGGACAAGGCCATCGACGTCATCGACGAAGCCGGCGCCGCCCAGCGCATCCTGCCGAAATCGAAGCAGAAGAAGGTCATCGGCAAGCAGGACATCGAGGAGATCGTCGCCAAGATCGCCCGCATCCCCTCCCAGCATGTCACCACCGATGACCGCGGCGCCCTGAAGAACCTCGACCGCGACCTCAAGGCCGTGGTCTTCGGCCAGGACAAGGCCATCGACGCCCTGGCCAAGGCCATCAAGATGGCCCGCTCCGGCCTCGGCAACCCGGGCAAGCCCATCGGTTCCTTCCTCTTCTCCGGCCCCACCGGCGTCGGCAAGACCGAGGTGGCGAAGCAGCTCGCCTACTGCATGGGGGTCGAACTGCAGCGCTTCGACATGTCCGAGTACATGGAGCGCCATGCCGTCTCCCGCCTCATCGGCGCGCCCCCGGGCTATGTCGGCTTCGACCAGGGCGGGCTCTTGACCGAAGCCATCACCAAGAAGCCCTACTGCGTGCTGCTGCTGGACGAGATCGAGAAAGCCCACCCGGACATCTTCAACATCCTGCTGCAGGTGATGGATCACGGCACCCTCACCGACAACAACGGGCGCAAGGCCGATTTCCGCAACGTGGTCATCATCATGACCACCAACGCCGGTGCCGCCGACCTGCAGAAGACCTCCATGGGCTTCACCTCCTCCAAGCAGACCGGCGACGAGATGGCCGAAATCAAGCGCCTGTTTACGCCGGAGTTCCGCAACCGGCTGGACGCCACCATTTCCTTCGCTCCCCTGGACCACGAGATCATCCTGCGGGTGGTGGACAAGTTCCTCATGCAGTTGGAGGAGCAGCTCCACGAGAAGAAGGTGGAGGCCCACTTTACCGATGCCCTGAAGGAAATGCTGGCCGCCAAGGGCTTCGACCCGCTGATGGGGGCCCGTCCCATGGCCCGCCTGATCCAGGACACCATCCGCGCGGCGTTGGCCGACGAACTGCTCTTCGGCCGCCTGGCCGCCGGCGGCCACGTCACCGTCGACCTGGACGGGGACAGCAAGGAGAAGCTGGAAATCGAGGAAGTGGCCGAACCCGTCGCCAGCTCCGCCCGCCCATCCATAAAGCCATGCCCCGCATGGCTTTTTTCTTTTTCAGACAGGGAGAAAACAATGAGCTTCAAGACCCCCGACCTCTGCGACCAGTACGAGGCCGACCTGGGCACCTCCGTGCGCGTGGTGGCCCCCATGTTCCAGCGCTATGGCGGCCGCACCGCCTTCTGCGGCCAGATTGTCACCCTCAAGCTGTTCGAGGACAACTCCCTGGTGCGCGAACTCTTCGGCGAAGACGGCCGGGGCAAGGTGCTGGTCATCGACGGCGGCGGCTCGCTGCGCTGCGCCCTGGTGGGCGACCAGTTGGCCATCCTGGCCCACAAGAACGGCTGGGAGGGCGTCGTCGTCTACGGCTGCATCCGCGACTCCGGCGACATCAACGGCATCGACATCGGCGTGCGCGCCCTAAATACCCACCCCCAGAAGACGGTAAAGAAGGGGATCGGCGACCGCAACGTTCCGGTCACCTTCGGCGGCGTCACGTTCAAGCCCGGCGAGTGGCTCTACGCCGACGAGGACGGCGTCCTGGTGGCCGACAAGCCCCTGCTCTGAGCCGGGGACCGTGGCGGGAGGTGGCCTCCCGCCACGTCAGGATTCCAGGAAGGCCTTGCTGTCGCAACCGACCCGCACGTTGCCCCAGTGCTGCCCGCCAACCACGATGGGCATGGCCATGTCGCAGAGTAGTTCGCCGGTATCCCGCAGGTAGGTCTGCAGCAGGATGGACTGGGTATTGCGGGCAGCCCGCAGTTCCGTGGGCGCCTCGAACTTGCGGCGGGTGCGGTTGCCCACCAGGTCCGTCTCGTAGTTTCCGGTGAGAGGCTTGGAGAAGCGGCTGTTGTGGGCCGTCAGGTAACCGTTGATATCGACCGCCACGGCGTAGACGCCCCCCTTCACCTTTTCCAGGGTTTCGTCGAGCAGCCGCTGGCATTCCGCCATGTAGGCCTCTTCGTAGCTGACGGAATACTTCTGGGGACTGGTACCCGGAATCGGCCGGTAGTTGCGGTCGAAGACATTGATGCCGCGGGCTTTCATGTCCTCCAGCCTGGCTTGGAGCGCGTCCCGGAAGCCCCGGGTGACGTCGACATTGAAATCGAAGATGCCGCGGCCGATCTTGAAGCGGGAAACCAGTTCCTGAACGCTCTCGGTGGCTGCCGCCAGTTCCAGGGCCGACTTCTCCGACTCCACCATCTTCTTGGAAACGTCCGCCGACAGGCTGTGAATCTGGGTGACGCTGTCGTGCACCTGGCCGTTGGTGGCCGAGAGTTCCTCCATGGCCGAAGCGATCTGGACAAGCTGGTCGCTGGTGCGTTCGAAATCCCCTACCATGAGCTTGAACTGGTCCGAGGAGCGCTCGACCACCTCGCGGGTGCGGTGAATGTCGCTGTTGATCATTTCGTTCTCGGACTGGGTTTCCCGCACCAGGTCGATCATGCCGCCGATGTTGCGGGTAATGTCCTCGGTCGCCAGATTGACCCGTTCGGCCAGCTTCCGCACCTCGTCTGCCACGACCGCGAAGCCGCGGCCCATTTCCCCGGCCCGGGCGGCTTCGATGGCGGCGTTGAGCGCCAGCAGGTTGGTCTGGTCGGCGATGTCCTTGATCAGGCTGGCGATCTGGCGAATGCTGTCCGAACGCTTGGCGAGGCTGTCCACGGTGTCGTTGAAGCGCAGCAGCTTTTCGCTCACCAGATGGACCTTGTCGACAATGTCCCCCATCTCCCGCATGGAGCGGCGCGCCGTATCCAGGTTGGCTTCGGTGGAGTGGGAAATCACGTCGGTGGAGGCGGAGACGTCCTCGATGGCGCGGGTGGCCTCGTTGCTGGCGACGAAGACGGCCTCGGTGATCTGTCCCTGGCGGGCGGACTGGCCGGCCGTGTCGCCCACGTTCTTCTTCACCAGGACGGCTTCCCGGGCGATGTTCACGGTCATCTTGCGGACTTCGCTGATGATCTGGCGCATCTTGTCGGCGAAGCGGTTGTAGCTCTCCGCCAGGGTGCGCAGTTCGTCGTGGGTGATGGTGGGCAGGTTGCGGGAGAAATCCCCTTCGCCCCGGGCGATCTCGTCGAAGATGGTGCTGATGGTGCGTACCGGGCGCACGATCAGGTAGCGGATGTAGAGGATCTGCAGGACGTTCCAGGCCAGGGCGGCGACGGTCAGGCAGATCATCAGGGTCAGCCCGGCGTCGAGGGCGGTCCCGATACGGCCGATCACTTCCGCCGCCACCCCGGCCCGGGTCAGTTCCGCCGCCACCGCTCCCTTCTGGTGGATATAGATGGCAAGGTAGGCGACGTCGATGAAGAAAAGCACCAGGAAACTCATCAGCTTCTTGGTGAGCGAATTCCAGAACGTGCGTTCGTTCCAGTCGTACAGTTTCCAGAAGAGATCCATGGACGCCTCGCGCGTTGATTGATGGCGTGGATTCAACGGCGAATGCCCGGTCCCGTCAAGCCGGGAAATCAAGGATTGGCCAGCGGCCTCCCGCCAACCGACACGCCACCGGAGGCGAGCCCGTTTCATCACAGCGGATCGCATTTCACATTGCAAAAACACAGCCGCAACGTATTGTTTTAACAAAAAAACAAAATGTCTTATGTCTTATATAAGACTATTGCGACCCCACCGGAAACTATTTATACTCCCCTCCATCGACGCATCTTTCCGAGGTGCCGTCGGCCAACTCTCAACCTGTCATTTGTGAGGAATACACATGAGCACTCGCGAACAGCAAATCGCCGCCCTGGAAAAGGATTGGGCCGAAAACCCCCGCTGGAAGAACATCAAGCGCGGCTACTCCGCTGCTGACGTCGTTCGTCTGCGCGGCTCCCTGCAGCCGGAATACACCCTGGCCCAACGCGGTGCCAAGATCCTCTGGGAAAAGGTCAACGGCGCGGCCAAGAAGGGCTATGTGAACGCCTTCGGCGCCATCACCGCCGGTCAGGCCATGCAACAGGCCAAGGCTGGCCTGGAAGCCGTCTATCTCTCCGGCTGGCAGGTCGCCGCCGACGGCAACACCTCCGAAACCATGTACCCGGACCAGTCCCTGTACGCCTACGACTCCGTCCCCACCATGGTTCGCCGCATCAACAACACCTTCAAGCGTGCTGACGAAATCCAGTGGTCCCGCGGCGTTGGCCCCGGCGACGCAGGCTTCATCGACTACTTCCTGCCCATCGTGGCCGACGCGGAAGCCGGTTTCGGCGGCGTCCTGAACGCCTTCGAACTGATGAAGAACATGATCGCCGCCGGCGCTGCCGGTGTTCACTTCGAAGACCAGCTGGCTGCCGCCAAGAAGTGCGGCCACATGGGCGGCAAGGTGCTCGTGCCGACCCGCGAAGCCGTCGAGAAGCTGATCTCCGCTCGTTTCGCCGCCGACGTCATGGGCGTTCCCACCCTGATCCTGGCCCGTACCGATGCTGAAGCCGCCAACCTGATCACCTCCGACTACGACGAGAACGACAAGCCCTTCCTTACCGGTGAGCGCACCCAGGAAGGCTTCTACCGCGTCAAGAACGGTCTCGAGCAGTCCATCTCCCGTGGCGTTGCCTACGCGCCCTACGCCGACCTCGTCTGGTGCGAAACCGGCGTGCCCGACCTCGGCTTCGCCCGTGAATTCGCCCAGGCCGTCCAGGCCGCCTGCCCGGGCAAGCTGCTGGCCTACAACTGCTCGCCATCCTTCAACTGGAAGAAGAACCTGGACGATGCCACCATCGCCAAGTTCCAGGACGGCCTCTCCGATCTGGGCTACAAGTACCAGTTCATCACCCTGGCCGGCATCCACATCAACTGGTACAACACCTTCCAGTTCGCTCACGCTTACGCCCGCGGCGAAGGCATGAAGCACTACGTCGAGATGGTTCAGGAGCCGGAATTCGCTGCTCGCGAAAAGGGTTACACCTTCGTTTCGCACCAGCAGGAAGTCGGCACCGGTTACTTCGACGAAGTCACCACCGTCATCCAGGGCGGTTCCTCCTCCGTCAAGGCCCTCACCGGCTCCACCGAGGAAGAGCAGTTCCACTGATCGGATTCAACGATTTAGGTATCCCCGCCACCTTCCCGGTGGCGCTGGGCCGGCTCCCGCAAGGGGCCGGCTTTTTTTCTGGTGCATTGGGTTAGCATAGCGGCGTCCAGTCCCCTGACGCTACGGATCGTGCCTCAATCTCCCATCGACCGCCTGGCCTTCCCTGATGTCGAACGGGTCAAACCCTACCTGCCGCCCCCCGACGTGTCGGCGCTGGGACGGCTGCTGCGCCTGATCTCCCGCTTCATCGCCGGACTGCTCGTCGTCTTCCTCCTCAGCCGGCTGCTCGCCCCCGACCCCCACCACCCGGGCATCTTCGCCGCCTGGGCGGTCATCTTCCTCGTTCTCGGCAGCGAAATGGCGGGATTCGGCCA
Source organism: Rhodocyclaceae bacterium (assembly GCA_036732025.1). Lineage (GTDB taxonomy): Bacteria > Pseudomonadota > Gammaproteobacteria > Burkholderiales > Rhodocyclaceae > SSSZ01. The sequence goes on along the minus strand of DAINDE010000004.1, from coordinate 6,038 downwards.
CCAACGCCTGGCGGTGGCCCTATCCGCCTGCCTGGTCGCTCTCGTCAGCCTGCTCATCCTGCTTTCGGGCGAAGGCATCCGTGATTCGGCCATGCTCGCCTACCCGGGCATCATCATCCTGGCCAGCCTGACGGTGAGTTCCATGCAGTTCGTGGCCATCGTCGTGCTCATCGGCCTCTCCGCCATCGGCCTCGGCCTCCTGGAACTCCACCAGTTGCGGCAGACCGTCTTCGACGATCCGCCCAGCCGGCGCTACCTGCTGGACGTACTGCTGATCCTGGCCGGCACCGCCGTGGTCGTCCGCCTGCTCTCCCTGCACCTCCTCGAACACCTGCAGCGCGCCCATTGGCAGGCGCTGGTGGATTCCCTCACCGGGCTGCCCAACCGCCGCGCCCTCGACGCCCAGTCCGCCGACTTCATCGCCGCCGCCCGCAAGGATGGCCGCGAGAGCGCCGTCCTCGCCCTGCACATCGACCGCCTCGACCACCTCAACCATAACTTCGGCCACCCCCTTGGGGACGCCGCCCTGAGCAGCCTGGGACAGCGCCTGGCGGAACTTCTGGGGCCGGACACCTTCATCGCCCGCCAGGCCGGGGACACCATCGTCGCTCTCCATCGCTTCGATACGCCGGGCGAGGCCGAGGCCCTGGCCCACCGCCTCCTCGGGGTCATCCGCGACGAACAGGAGATCGACGGCATCGTCATCCGCCTGGACGGCAGTTGCGCCCTCCGCCACGACCCCGGCCCCCCGGCCGCCGCCCCGGCCATCCTGGCCGACGCGCTGGTGGCCCTGGACGTGGCCTCCTCCCGGGGCAACGCCGCCGTCATCGAATACGAAGAAAGCTTCGGCGCCCGGGTGCGCATCGACTACCTGATCGAAAGCACCCTGCGCACGGCCATCGACCACGGCCAGGTGACCCTGCACTACCAGCCCATCCTCGCCCATCCCGGCGGCGAGGTGCTCGCCTGCGAGGCCCTGCTGCGCCTGCGCGGCCCCGACGGCGAGCCCATCCCCGCCCAGGAAGCCATCGAACTGGCGGAAGTCTCCGGCCTCATCCACCGCCTGGGGGACGTCATCCTCGAATCCGTCCTGGCCGATCTGGTGCGCCTGCGCAACGCCGGCCTGCCGGCGCTGCCGGTGGCCATGAACTGTTCCGGCCTGCAGGTGGCCCAGCCGGGCTTCGCCGAGCGGGTGCTGGCGGGCCTGCGGGCCAACGACCTGCCCGGCAGCCTGCTCATCCTCGAAATCACCGAAACCGCCGCCATCGCCGGCAACGACCCCCTGGCGGTGACGCTGCAGGCCGTGGCCGCCGCCGGCGTGCGCGTGGCCCTGGACGACTTCGGCGCCGGCCACTCGTCGCTCCACCGCCTCAAGGAACTCCACGCCCACATTATCAAGTTCGACCGTTCCCTGATCGCCGACATCGGCCGCTCGGCCGATTCCCTGCGCTTCCTGGAGCGGGCCATCGAACTGGTGGGCATCAGCCACCCCCTCATCCTGCTCGAAGGCGTCGACAGCCCCGACCAGGTGGCGGCCCTCGCCGGGCTGCCGGCCCATGCGGTGCAGGGCTACTGGTACGCCCGGCCCATGCCCCTGGCCGAACTGCCCATCTTCCTCAACGGCCGCGCGCTAGCGTGAGCCGCCGTATTCCGCGGCCAGCCCGTCGTAATGGGCGTGAGCCTCGCTTTCCCTGAGGGCGTCCTCGTACCATTCGACCATGGCCGGGTGGGCAAGCATGGCGGCGCTGTAGGCCGCCGCCACCGGCGGCAGGGGCACGTTGTAGATGTGCAGGCGCCAGACCACCGGCGCGTACATGGCATCGGCCACCGAGAAGGCGCCGAAGAGGTAGGGGCCGTCGGCGGTGGCGAAGCGCGTGCGGGCTTCGGTCCAGATCTCGATCACCCGGTCGATGTCCCGCTGCACTTCCGGCGCCGGGGATTTGCCTTTGAGTTTCAACTTCAGGTTCATGGGCATCGCCGTGCGCAGCTTGGCGAAGCCGGCGTGCATCTCGGCGGAAATGCTGCGAGCCCGCGCCCGGGCCAGGGGAGCGGCGGGCCACAGGGCCGGCCGGCCTTCCGCCAGGTACTCGGCGATGGCGATGGACTCCCAGATCTGGAAACCGTCCACATGCAGGCAGGGCACCCGGGCGTTGCCGGCGATGGGCTTGAGGGCCGGGTTGTAGTCGCGGCCCGCCACCGACACCATGTGCTCGGCGAAGGGGATGCCGAAGTGCTTCATGAGCAGCCAGGGCCGCAAGGACCAGGACGAATAATTCTTGTTGCCGATGTAGAGGTCGAACACCGTCGCTCCTTGAAAATGTCCGGGAAGCCTCCCTAGTAGGCGGAAGGCGGCCGGCCCGGCTCGGCGGCGTTCAACTGGCCGCGGATCTCGCCCGGGGGGAAGGCTTCGCTATGGACGTTGATGTAGGTATTGCCGGCCTTGAAGCTGGCCATCTGCGCTTCGTTGAACCTGGTCCCCGGGGGCACCGCGAAGCCCGTGTCGGTCTTGTCCAGCTTGACGATGACCGGGCCGTTCTTGCCGGCGGCACCGTCGTGGATGTGGGCCACCGTCGGCGTCATGCCGGTGACCGTGATGGCACCGCTGACGGCGCCGTCGGGCATCACCGTGACCTGGCCGCTACCCTTGCCGGCACTGTTGTTGGGCGGCACCTCCTGGCTGCCGGAAAGCGTCACCGCCACCCCGGCGGCGAGGGCCTGGCCCGGCACGGCCAGGAGGCAGGCGGCAAGCAGCAGCAAGGCGGATAACGCGGACATCCTGCGGGAAGTGGGGGTCATGGTCGTCTCCTCTGGGTGGCGGGCACCGCGGGTGCCCCGTGTCTCTCAGACCCGGCCGCCGCCCGAGGGTTCCATCCGGCATAAACACCCTCAGGCAAGCTCCCAGTAGCTCGCCCGGCCGTAGGTATCCTTCAACAGGTCGATGAACAGCCGTACCCGCAGGGGCAGGTGGCGGCGCTGGGGGAAGACGGCGTAGATGCCCATGGGCGGGGCCTGCCAGGCATCCAGTACCGAAGTCAGCCGCCCCTCCTTCAAGTCCTGCCCCACCTCCCACAGGGAACGCCAGGCCAGGCCCTTGCCGGCCAGGGCCCACTCGTGGAGCACGGCGCCGTCGTTGCACTCGAAGGTGCCGCTCACCTTCCAGGTTTCCTGCTCGCCGGTCTGCGGATTGCGGAAGAGCCAGCCCCGCTGCTGCCCCAGCGAGAGGCAGTTGTGACCGGCCAGATCCGCCGGCGTGCGCGGCACGCCGTGGGCCACCAGGTAGGCCGGGCTGGCCACCACCATGCGCCGCATCTCCCCCAGCCGCACGCTGATGAGGCTGGAATCGGTCAGCTCGCCGATGCGCACGGCGCAGTCGATGTTCTCGTTGATGAGATCGACCAGGCGATCGGAGAGGTCGAGATTAACCGTCACCTCCGGGTTGGCAGCCATGAAATCCCCCACCAGGGGCGCCACGTGCCGGCGCCCGAAGCCGGCCGGGGCGGAAACCCGCAACTGGCCGCTGGCCTTCACCCCGCCCAGGGACACCGCCGCCTCGGCGTTGGCCAGGTCGTTCAGCACCCGCTGGCAATCCTCCAGGAAGGCCTGGCCCTCGAAGGTGAGCGTCAGCTTGCGGGTGGTGCGGATCATCAGCTTGACCCCGAGCCGTGCCTCCAGGGCATCCAGCCGGCGGCCGATGATGGCCGGGGTGACGTCCTCCATCTTGGCGGCGGCGGAAAGGCTGCCCCGGGTGGCAACATTGACGAACGCGCTGATCTGCTTGAAATGGTCCATGGTCGGAAGTTTGCCAGTTTCACACCGGGAACGGCCGGCGGTTGAGGGTTGGAAGAAGGATCACCGCCGGCGTCCCCAGGTTCCCCGCTGGATGAGCCAGCCGTAGATGGCCAGGTTCAGCCCCAGCACCCCACCCGCCAGCAGGAACTGGATCTCCCCGGTCAGGCCCGCCGGGTAGATGATCCCCAGCAGGTAGTGCTCGACGAAGCTCCCCGCGTACCCCGCCTGCCCCGCCAGCGCCCGCAGCCGGTTCTCGGCGTCGGTGAGGGGGCAGGCCGCGCCGGCGAGTTCCACATAGCCCCCCCAGGCCGCCGCCGGCAACTGAACGGCCGGCACCCACCGCCACCACCGCGCCAGCACCCCGCCCGCCGTGGCGAAGAGGATGAAAGCCAGGTGCAGGAGAAGCGCGGCGTCAGCAGCGACGCGGTAGAGCAACACACACCCCGAAGCCCGTCGCTGATCCGGCAGCCATCTTCGTCACTGGCCCAGCCAACGCCTGGCCGTGAGTCGATCCACGGCCGCGGTGTAGTTGGCCGCAGTCCTGTTCTCGCCCGCCTTGGCATTGAACAGTTCATGCAGGGGTTCCGCGAGTACGGAAGCGATGGCGTGAATGGCCTCATGCCTCGACAAGCCCTCCCCGATGAGGCGATCCATGGCACGGCCGACTGCCGCGACGCCTTCCGCGATCTGATTCTCGACGATCGCATGAAAAACGGCATGGGCTTTCAGATTGGGCACCTCGACGCCGGCAGCACGGTGATAGTCCTCCGCACACTGGATTCGTAGCTGCTCATTCAGCGCCAGCCATTCTTGTGGCGGTGGGGCTTGGTTGGGATCGTAGCGGTTCAAAGGTATCTTCCCCAAGGGAAAAGGCTATAGATAGTCGGCCCTGCAATATTCATCCCCGTGCCACCACCGGCGCCCCGAACGGCGTATAGCCCGAGGGGCAGGCCGACCGGTTCCGGATGATGGCCACAAGCGCCAGGAGGAGGAAAGGGGCCGGGCTCAATTTCAATCATTCCTTGCCCCGCCATGACATGCAAACCAGATTACCGCCCGATCCCGGCCATGTCCAATGGACGCCCCATGGCTGCCCTGATTGTCACCAGCCCCACCCATGCCCCCTCTCATACTTTCCACCAAGCCAGGCAATTCGATACTAATCGTAACCAATAATTTGCCCATTACGCTAATTATTATACTCAGCGCAAAGCAATACAATGCTGCCATCACGATTGCCATTGCTCCCGCCGCCATGCCCATCTATTTACCCCTGCCGTCGCGCCCCAACACCGCCACGGCTTCGACGCGGGTCGGGAAGGGGCGGAGCTGAGCGATGGAAGCCCTCGATTTCGCCCTCGTCGGCGCCGGTGCCTTTCTGGCCGGCGGCATGAATGCCATCGCCGGGGGCGGCACCTTTTTCTCCTTTCCCGCTTTGCTGGCGGCTGGCGTCCCGCCGGTGATGGCCAATGCCAGCAACACGGTGGGCCTGTGCCCGGCGAGCCTGGTGAGCGCCTGGGCCTACCGGCGGGAAGCCTTGCGCCATGGGCGTTGGGCGGTGCTGCTGATGATCGTTTCGCTGGTCGGGGGCGTCGCCGGCGGCCTTTTGCTGCTGGCCACTTCCAACGCCGCCTTTTCCCGGTTGATCCCCTGGCTGCTGCTGGTGGCCACCGCGCTTTTTGCCTTTTCCGGCCAGGTGTCTAAGCTGGTGAAGTGGGTCAAGGGCCGGCTCGGCGGCGATGTCCACCGGCATAACCCGGGCGGCCCCGGCGGGGCGCTGTTCCAGTTCGCGGTGGCGGTCTATGGCGGCTTCTTCGGTGCCGGCATGGGAATCCTGACCCTTGCCGCGCTGTCCATCCAGGGCTTCGAGGATATCCAGGAAATCAACGCCCTGAAGAACCTGACTTCTGGCATCAATTATTTTGTTTCATCGGCCACCTTCATCATCGCCGGCGCCATCAGCTGGCCCCATACCCTGGTGATGCTGGTGACCGCCATGGCCGGCGGCTACGCCGGCGCCGCCTTCGCCCGCCGTCTGCCGGCCCTGTGGCTGAGGCGCCTGGTGGTGGCCGTGGGGACGAGCCTCACCGTCATCTATTTCGTCAAAACCTATTTCTGACTTCGTTTCCAACCTTTCTCACCAAGGAGCAAGCATGGCCCTCAACCTCCCCGCCGGTGTGCAGATCACCGCCCCCGTCAAGCCCGAATGGGAATCCATCCTCACCCCCGCCGCGCTGGAATTCGTCGCC
>DAINDE010000003.1:122325-135862 GCA_036732025.1 Rhodocyclaceae bacterium | reverse complement strand
GCCGCCATCGCCAAGTTGAGGAAATGACATGACCAAGGTATTCGGCATCAAGAACTGCGACACCATGAAAAAGGCCTTCGCCTGGCTGGAGGCCAACGGTGTCGCCTACGAGTTCACCGACTACAAGAAGGCCGGCGTCGCCGCGGCCCATCTGCCGGACTGGAACAAGCGCGCCGGCTGGAAGACCCTGCTCAACACCCGCGGCCTCATGTGGAAGAAGCTTTCCGAGGAGGAGCGGGCCGACGTGGACGCGGCCAAGGCCCTCAGGCTCATGGCCCAGTACCCGGCCCTCATCAAACGGCCGGTCCTCGACACCGGGAAATCCCTGCTGGTGGGCTTCGACGCGGATACCTACGCCAAGACCGTGAAATGACGGACAGCGTCAGCCGCTTTCTTTTCGAAACCCTCGATATCCGGGGCGCCGTCGTCCATCTGGACGACACCTGGCGGCAGATGCAGGCGGGCCGTGATTACCAGCCGCCGGTGACCAGGCTGCTGGGCGAGATGGCGGCGGTGACCGCCCTCATCGCCGCCCAGTTGAAGCAGCCGGGCCGGCTGACCCTGCAATTGCGCGGCAACGGCCCCATCCAGTTGCTGGTGATGGACTGCAACGAGCAATTGCAGATGCGCGGCATGGCTCGCAGCCACCCGGTCGTCCTGCCGGCGCCGGTACCCGACCTCCTGGGCGCCCACCAAGGAGGCCAGCTGCTGCTGAGCCTCGACCTGCCCACGGCCCGCCACCCCTACCAGAGCATCGTGCCCATGGTCGGCGACAGCATCGCCGCCATCTTCGAGCATTACCTGGAGCAGTCGGAACAACAGGCGTCGCGGTTGTTCATCGCCGCCCGCCCAGAGGGCGTCGCCTGCCTCTTCCTGCAGAAGATGCCGGATGCCGACAGGAACGACCCCGACGGCTGGCACCGCATCTGCCACCTGGCGGAAACCGTCAAGGCGGACGAGCTCCTCGGCCTGGCGCCGGCAGACCTGCTCACCCGCCTCTTCCACGAGGACATGGCCGCCCACGGCCTGCGCCTCTACGATCCGGCGCCGGTGGTGTACCACTGCCCCGAGGATTGGGAAAAGGTGCGGGACATGATCCGTTCCCTCGGCCGCGAAGATGCCGAAACCATCGTCCGCGAGCACGGGGAAATCCTCATCCGCGACGACATCTGCAACCGCGATTACCGCTTCAGCGCCGAAGACGTGGCGGCGCTTTTCGACCCGCGGGCGGGAAGGGTCCTGCATTGACCACCCTCCCGGACGATGACGCCATCCTCGGCCGGCAGGTGGAGCTGCTCTACCGCAACGTTCCCCTCGGCCAGCTCACCTCGGTAGTCAATGCGGCCTTCCTGGCCTGGCTTTGGCACCGCACCACGGGACTGCTGCCCACCCTGGCCTGGCTGGGAGCAGCCTTCGCCATCGCCGGCATCCGCTACGGCCTGGCGCTGGCCTATCGCCGCCGCCAGGCCGAAGCCCGGGCGTCCCCCCGGCCCTGGCGCCGTCGGGCCGTTGCCGGCGCCGCCGTCGCCGGCCTGGTCTGGGCGGCCGGCGCCCTGCTCTTCATGCTCACCGGCGACACCGTCCAGATGCTGTTCACCGCCTTCGTCATGGCCGGCATGGTGGCTGGGGCGGTGCCCATCCTCGCCGCCGACATCACCGCCTATCGGTGTTACGCCTGGCCCATCGTAGTAGCCTGCACCGCCGTCGGCATGGGCAGCGACCCGATGCACCTGGCCTTCGCCGCCATGGCGGTCATCTTCCTCGTCATCTCCACGCGCAGCGCCGGCTACTTCCACGACGCCCTGCACGAAACGCTGCGCCTGGAGCACGAGAAGGACAGGCTGGTAGCCGATCTCGCCGTCGCCAAGACGGCAGCGGAATCTTCGGACCAGGCCAAGTCCCGCTTCCTGGCCAACGTCAGCCATGAGTTGCGGACCCCCATGAACGGCATCCTCGGCATGGCCGACCTCCTGGCGATGGACGGCCTGTCCCCGGAACAGCGCGAACTGCTGGTGCCCCTGCGGCATTCGGCCCGGGAGCTGCACGACAAGATCGAGTCGATGATCGAGCTTTCCGCCCTCGAAGTGGGCGACGTGCAGTTGCGGCCCGCCCCCTTCTGCCTGCACGAGGCGCTCGGCAGCATGCTGGAAGGCTGCGCCGCCGCCGCCCGGGCCAAGGGGCTGGCCTTCGGCGTCAGCGAGGGAGGCGACCTGCCGCCGGTGGTGGTGGGCGACCCCGATATTCTGCGCAAGATCCTCTTCCACCTGGCGGACAACGCGGTCAAGTTCTCGTCCCGGGGCCGGATAGCCGTGACCGTCCGCAGCGCCGGCCAGGAAGGCGGCCGGATCCGCCTCGCCTTCACCGTCCAGGACGAGGGACCGGGCATGTCCGCCGAATCCCTGGCGGCCAGCTTCGCCCTCTTCCATCAGGGGGACGATTCCCCCACCCGCCGTCACGGCGGTACCGGCATCGGCCTGCCCATCTCCCGCCGCCTGGCGCAACTGATGGGCGGAACACTGGAAATCGAGAGCACGCCGGGCCAGGGCACGACGGCCCGCGCCACCCTGCCCTTCGCCCTGCCTTCGGCGCTATAGGACCTTGCCCGGGTTCATCAGGCCCCGGGGGTCCATCGCCGCCTTGAGGGACGCCATCAGCGCCATTTCCACCGGACTCTTGTAGCGCCGGATCTCTTCCCGCTTCAACTGCCCCAGGCCGTGCTCGGCGGAGATGGAGCCACCCAGGGCGTGAACGACGTCGTGGACGATGCGATTGGCCTCCTCCTGCCGGGCGATGAAGGCGTCGTTCTCCTGGCGCTCGGCCCGGGAAAGGTTGTAGTGCAGATTGCCGTCCCCGACGTGGCCGAAGGTGACGATGCGCACGCCGGGGAAGGCGGCTTGCAGGGCCTGGTCGGCCCGGGCGATGAAGTCCGGGATGCGGGACACGGGCACCGAAATGTCGTGTTTGATGCTGATGCCGTCGATCTTCTGGGCTTCGGAGATGGATTCCCGCAGGCGCCACAGCTTCGCCGCCTGGCCCTCGGACTGGGCGATGACGGCATCGGCCGCCAGCCCCGCCTCGACGCCCTCTTCCAGCCAGGACTCGACCTGGCCCCGCAACGCGGCCTCCTCGCCGCCATCGGAGAATTCGCAGAGGACGTGCCAGGGCGATGGCCCCGCCGGCCGGGCGGTGGCGGGAATGTGGCGCAGCACCAGATCGAGGGCCGCGCCGGACACCAGTTCGAAGGCCGTCAGGCGGGCGTCGAAAGCCGCCTGGGCACGTGCCAGCAGGGCCACGGCGGCGGCCGGGTCGGCGACGTCCACCCAGGCCGTCGCCTGGGCGGCCGGCCGCGGGAAGAGCTTGACCACGGCGGCGGTGATGATGCCCAGGGTGCCCTCGGCGCCGATGAACAGGTGCTTCAGGTCGTAGCCGGTGTTGTCCTTGCGCAGCGCTCGCAGGCCGTCCCACAGGGTGCCGTCGGGCAGCACCACCTCCAGGCCCAGGGTGAGGTCGCGGGTGTTGCCATAGCGCAGCACCTGCACCCCGCCGGCGTTGGTGGACAGGTTGCCGCCCAGTTGGCAACTTCCTTCCGAGGCCAGTGAAAGCGGAAACAGCCGGTCGGCGGCGGCGGCCGCTTCCTGCACCGCCGCCAGGGTGCAGCCGGCCTCCGCCGTCAGGGTGTTGTTGGCAGCATCCACGGTCCGGATGCGGTTGAGGCGCCCGAGGGCGATGATCACCGCCCGGCCGCTGGCGTCGGGCGTGGCGGCGCCGCACAGGCTGGTATTGCCGCCCTGGGGCACCATCGGCACCCCGGCGGCGGCACAGGCCCGCACCACCGCCGCCACCTGGGCTGCATCCCCCGGCCGCACCAGGCAGCGGGCCGCTCCCCGGTAGCGCCCGCGCCAGTCGGTGAGCCAGGGCTCCAGGTCGGCGGCGTCGGTGAGGATGTGGCCGGGGCCGACGATGGCGGCGAGGGTGGCGATGAGGTCGGCGGCCATGGCGCGGGAAGGGATGCTCAGTCGAGGAAGGAACGCAGGAGGGGCAGCATGTGCTCGGTGGCCTGGCGGCCGACGGCGATAGCTTCCGCCGCCCGATGGTAGTCGAGGAGCCCCATCTGGCCGAGGCGGGGGGCGATGAGTACGTCGGCCGGCTCGCCCGCCAGGCGGGAGCGCGAAATACGCCCCTGCATGATGGCTATGCTGTTGGCCAGGACATCCGCCAGGGAGGGCCGGAAGACGGCGTCCCCGGCCTCTTCCTTGCCCAGCCAGCGGCCCAGGCGGCGGCGCCATCCGCCGTTCTTCGTAGAGCCGGCCTCGGCCCGGCGGTAGCGCTGGTTGATGACGTCCATGCCCAGGTCGACGGCGATGACGATGTCCGCCCCCATGGCCCGGCACAGGGACACCGGCACCGGATTCACCAGGCCGCCGTCCACCAGGTGGCGCTCATCCACCAAGTGGGGTGCGAAGAGGCCGGGCAAGGCGATGGAGGCGCGCACGGCGTCCGCCACCGGCCCTTCCTTCAGCCAGATTTCCCGGCCGCTGGCCAGGTCGGTGGCGACGCAGGCGAAAGGCCGCTCCAGTTGCTCGAAGGTGCCGTCGAGGAAGGTACTGGCGGCGAAGGCGAGGAGCTTCTCGCCCTTGATCAGGCCGCCGGCCAGACTGACGTCGAAGAAGCCCAGGACATCGCGCCGCGTCAGGCCGCAGGCCCAGGCCTCAAGCTTGTCCAGGTCGCCGGAGGCGTAGGCAGCGCCGACGAAGGCGCCGATGGAGGTGCCGCACACCACGTCCGGCTCGACTCCCGCCTGCTGCAAGGCCCGCAGCACGCCGATGTGGGCCCAGCCCCGGGCCGACCCCGACCCCAGCGCGATGCCGATGCGCGGCCGGCTCATCCCCCTACCCCCGGTCGACGGGTTCGGCGTAGAGGTCGTGGGTGTCGGCATCCACCACCCGTACCTTGAGGAAGTCCCCGGGCTGGGCGTCGAAAAAGCCGTCCAGGTAGACCAGGCCGTCGATTTCCGGGGCGTCGGCCTTGGAACGGGCGATGACGCCCTCTTCGTCCACGGCATCCACCAGCACCTCGATCTCGCTGTCGATCTTGGCGGCCAGCTTGTCGGCGCTGATGTCCTCCTGGACCTGCATCAGCCAGCGGCGGCGGTCTTCCCGCACGTCTTCCGGCGGCAGGCCGGGCAGTTCGTTGGCCTGGGCGCCCGCCACCGGCGAATAGGCGAAGGCGCCGACACGGTCGAGTTGAGCGTCTTCCAGGAACTGGATGAGCTGATCGAAATCCTCGTCGGTCTCGCCGGGGAAGCCGGTGATGAAGGTGGAGCGGATGACGATCTCGGGGCAGATTTCCCGCCACTTCCTGATGCGCTCCAGGGTGTTCTCGGCCGAGGCGGGCCGCTTCATGGCCTTGAGTATCTTCGGGCTGGCGTGCTGGAAGGGCACGTCCAGATAGGGCAGTATCTTGCCGTCGGCCATCAGGGGAATGACATCGTCCACCGACGGGTAGGGATAAACGTAGTGCAGCCTCACCCAGATGCCGAACTGGGCCAGGGCGTCACACAGGTCCTTGAGGCGCGTCTTCACCGGCCGGCCACCCCAGAAGCCCGTGCGGTACTTGAGGTCGACGCCGTAGGCGCTGGTGTCCTGGGAGATGACCAGGATTTCCTTCACGCCGGCCCGGGCCAGGGTCTCGGCTTCCGCCAGCACGTCCCCGACGGGACGGGAAACCAGCGGCCCGCGCAGGGAAGGAATGATGCAGAAGGTGCAACTGTGGTTGCAGCCTTCGGAAATCTTCAGGTAGGCGAAGTGGTCGGGGGTCAGGCGCACGCCCTGGGGAGGCACCAGGTCGGTGTAGGGATCGTGGGGCTTGGGCAGGTGCTGGTGCACGTGGCCCATGACCTCGTCCGCCGCATGGGGGCCGGTGACAGCCAGCACCGACGGGTGCGTCTGCTGCACGATGTCGCCCTTGGCGCCCAGGCAGCCGGTGACGATCACCTTGCCGTTCTCGGCCAGGGCCTCGCCAATGGCGTCGAGAGATTCCTCGACGGCGGCGTCGATGAAGCCGCAGGTGTTGACGATGACCAGTTGGGCATCGTCGTAGCTGGGGGTGATGTCGTAGCCTTCGGCGCGCAGCTTGGTCAGGATGCGCTCGGCATCGCTGCCTGCCTTGGGGCAGCCGAGGGAGATGAAGCCGACTTTCGGGGGAACTGCCGCCACGTTACTTCTTGTTGTCTTCCGGCGTGGGGAACTGGAAGCCGGTGAACATGTTGCGGGTCTGGCTCTGGAGCTGGTCCTGCATCTGCTGGAACATCTTCTTGGAGTTGTCCATGTAGGCGGTCATCATGCTTTGCATGGCCGGCTGCTGGAAATTGAGGAACTGGGCCCAGAAATCCGCCTGCATGTGCTGGTTGTCGCCGCCGTACATGGTGCGCGACTGGTCCTGCAGCTTCTGCTGGAAATCAACGAAAGTCTTCATGTTGTTTTCCAGGTACTTGCCGAGCATGCCCTGCATGGCATTGCCGTAGAAACGGATGAAAGCGGACAGCAGGTCGCAGGAGAACAGGGGCACGCCGCCGGTTTCCTCTTCCAGGATGATCTGCAGGAGGATGCTGCGCGTCAGGTCTTCGGCGGTCTTGGCGTCCACGACCTTGAAGTTCTCGTACTTGAGGACCAGGTCCTTGACGTCCCCCAGCGTGATGTAGGCGCTGGTCTTGGTGTCGTAGAGACGACGGTTGGGATATTTCTTGATCAGCCGAACCTGTTCCGACATGCGCAGTCCCCAAGTAATTTTGTGTGCGGTGAAGCATTATAGCCAAAAAAACAGGCGCCCGCAGGCGCCTGGATTTGATGCAACGCAAAAGTCGCTGGAAATTCAGCGACCTCCACGAAAAGTCAATTACTGGTAATACAAGCCGCCGTTGATATTGAGGGTGGCGCCGGTCATGAAGCCGGCGTTTTCGGAAGCCAGGTAGACGCAGGCGGCACCCATCTCTTCCGGCTTGCCCAGGCGCTTCATGGGCACGGAATCGACGATGGTCTGCAGCACCTCCGGCTTGATGGCCATGACCATCTTGGTGGCGATGTAGCCCGGAGCGATGGCGTTGACCGTCACGCCCTTGGCTGCCAGTTCGGCGGCCAGGGCCTTGGTGAAGCCGATGACGCCGGCCTTGGCGGCGGAGTAGTTGGTCTGGCCGGCCTGGCCCTTGACGCCGTTCACCGAGGAGATGTTGATGATGCGGCCCCAACCCCGCTCGGCCATCTTGGCGGAGACCTGCTTGGTCATGTTGAAGAGGCTGGTCAGGTTGGTGGAGATGACGGCATCCCAGCCATCGCGTTCCATCTTGGCGAACATGCGGTCACGGGTGATGCCGGCGTTGTTCACCAGGATGTCGATGGGGCCGGCGGCGGCTTCGGCCTCGGCAACCATCTTCGCGCAGTCGTCCCAGGAGGCCACGTCGCCCGCCACGCAGACGAAACCGGTGAAGCCGGCGGCAGCCTGTTCCTTCAGCCACTCTTCCTTGTTGTCGAATTGGGGATGGTAGGCTGCCACCACCTTGTGGCCGGCCTTGGCCAGTTCCTGGCAGACAGCGGTTCCGATACCCCCCATGGCGCCGGTAACGAGAGCAACACGTTGCGTCATAATGATTCCTTCCTTTTATTGGCTGCTACGACTGAAAAACACGGCGGTCAGTACATGTGCTGGCCGCCGTTGATGGAAATGTTGGCGCCGGTGACGAAGGCCGCCTCGTCGGAGGCGAGGTAGGCCACCAGGCCGGCGATTTCCTCCGGTTTGCCCAGACGCCCGATGGGAATCTGCGGCAATATCTTCGAATCCAGGATTTCCTGGGGAATGGCCGTCACCATGCGGGTCCCGATGTAGCCCGGCGAAATGGTGTTGACGGTTACCCCCGCCTTGGCCACTTCCAGGGCCAGGGCCTTGGTGAAGCCGTGCATGCCGGCTTTGGCCGCCGAGTAGTTGGTCTGGCCGAAGGCGCCCTTCTGGCCGTTGACCGACGAAACGTTGATGATCCGCCCCCAATGGCGTTCCATCATGCCGTCCATGACCTGCTTGGTCATGTTGAAGACGGAATCTAGATTGGTGTGGATAACCGCGTCCCAGTCGGCCTTGGTCATCTTCCTGAAGGTCATGTCGCGGGTGATGCCGGCATTGTTGACCAGCACGTCGATGGCGCCGACCTCCCGGGCGACCTGCTCGGCGCAGGCGGCGCAGGAATCGAAATCGGTCACGTCGCAGGCGTAGGCCTTGAAGCCGTAGCCCATGTTGTTCATGGCCTGCAGCCAGTCATGCACCTTGGCGTTGCCCGGGGAATAGGTGGCCACCACCTTGTACCCCAGGGCCGAAAGCTTGATGCAGATGGCCTCGCCGAGACCCCCCGTTCCCCCCGTCACCAGCGCGACTCGCGACATCTTGCCTCCCACCTGGAATTAGACTGCCCGGACCTTCACGTAACGGCCCGGGGCCGGCTCGATCGGCGTGTGCCTGGCATTGCCCAGCTTGCTGCGCGGCGAACGCTCGCCGCCACCGAAAGGCTTGAGCCACGCCGCCCAGTCGCGCCACCAGCTGCCGGGCTTTTCCTCGGCCCCGGCGAACCAGGCGTCGGCATCGGCCTTGAGATCACCGTTGACCCAATAGCTGCGCTTGTTCTTGCCGGCCGGGTTGATGACCCCGGCGATGTGGCCGGAAGCGCCGAGGACGAAGCGAATCTCACCACCGAGTATGCAGGTGCTCAGGTAAGCGGACTGCCAGGGAACGATATGGTCTTCCCGGGTGGCCAGCAGGTACACCGGCATCTTCAATTGCCCCAGGTCGACGCTCTCGCCGCACATTTTGAGCTTGCCTGCCGCCCGCAGGCTGTTGTCGTGGTACAGGTTGCGCATGTACCAGCAGGCGAAGGGTCCGGGCAGGTTGGTCGAGTCCGAATTCCAGTAGAGCAGGTCGAAAGCCTGGGGCTTCTGTCCCTTCAGGTAGTTGCCAGCGACGTAGTTCCAGACCAGATCGTTGGCGCGCAGGAAGGAGAAGGTGTTCTGCAGGTCCCGGGCCGGCAGCAAGCCGCCATTGCCGATGGTCTGCTCGCGGACGGCCAGGCCCTGCTCGTCGATGAAGAGGCCGATCTCGCCGGTATCCGAGAAATCGAGAAGGGTGGTGAGCAGGGTGAGGGAGGAAACAATGTCCTCGCCCCGGGCCTTGAGCACCGCCAGAGCGGAACTGAGGATGGTGCCGCCGACGCAGAAGCCCAGGGCATTGACCTGGCTGGTACGGCAGATGTCCTTGGCTACGTGCAGGGCGGCGATGGGGCCGCCCTCCAGGTAGTCGTCCCAGGTCAGGTGCCCCTGCTCTTCCTTGGGGTTGCGCCAGGAAACCAGGAACACGGTGTGGCCCTGCTCCACCATGAAGCGGACGAGGGAATTGTCCGGCTGCAGGTCCATGATGTAGAACTTGTTGATGCAGGGAGGCACCACCACCAGGGGCCGGGAGGCAACCTTGGGTGTCAGCGGGGAATACTGGATGAGCTGCATCAGCTCGTTTTCGTAGACCACCGCCCCAGCCGTGGTGGCGATGTTGCGGCCCACCTCGAAGACCGTCTCGTCGGTCATGGAGATGCGGCCCTTCTCGAAGTCCTTGATCAGGTTGTTGATGCCGTCGGTGATGCTCTGGCCCTTGGTTTCCAGGGCGCGTTTGACGAATTCCGGGTTGGTGGCGGCAAAGTTGGAAGGCGCCAGGGCATCGGTGATCTGCCGGGCCAGGAACCGCATCTTGTTCTTCGACTTGGTGTCGGTGGCGGGGGCCAGTTCGACCAGTTCCTTGAGGTACTGGGTATTGAGCAGGTAGGCCTGGTGCAGGAAATCGTAGAGGGGACTTTCCCGCCATTCCGGGGCGGAGAAGCGCCGGTCGCCCGGTTCGGGCTGAACAGCGAAGGTTTGCGGCTTGCCCTGCCCCTTGGCCAGGATCGATTGCCACAACTCCAACTGCCGGTTCATGTACGCCTTCTGCAGTGCCGTCATCGCTTGCGGGTCCGCCGGCGGCGGCGTCTGGCCGGCAGGAGCGGCCGCCTTTCCCAGAAACTCCAAGAACTGCTGCGCCATGCCTTGTCCAGCCTGCATGAACTGCATGGCTGCGCCGATGAAGGCGTCGTTATTGTTGGATCCCTGCGACATGGGGAAGTCTCGCTGCGAATTGCCATCCGGGGCTGGACTTTGGATTCTCCATAGGTGCCTGTGGACTGTCAATGCATAATGATGCCCATGTACATCGTCGCCATTGGCTGGCTGTACGTCGCCGTTCTCGTGGCCGTCACGGAAAGCAGCGTCGTTGCTGGCACCGTCTCGTTTTTGTTCTATGGCCTGCTGCCCGTGGGCCTGCTCTTATATTTCGGCGGCGCCGGTGCCCGCCGCAGGAAGCGCCTACTCGCCGACCAGCGTGCGCACGACGGCGATGGAGGCAATACCCAGGGCGATGAGCACCACCTGCTGTAGGGTGGCCTTCAGTTCCGGCCGCTTGTGCAGGCCGGGAATGAGGTCGGCGACGGCTACGTAGATCATGCTGGCCGCCGCCAGGCCGAGCATGGTGGGCACCCATTCCTGCAGCGAGGACAGGGCGAAGTAGGAGAGCATCGCCCCCACCAGAGTGGCCAGGCTGGAGAGGAGATTGAAGGCCAGTGCCCTCGCCTTGCTGTAGCCGGAATGCAGCAGGATGACGTAATCCCCGACTTCCTGCGGGATTTCGTGGGCAATGATGGCCAGGGCCGTGACGATGCCGAGCTGGGTGTCTTCCAGGAAGGCGGCGGCGATGAGCACGCCGTCGACGAAATTGTGGAAGGTGTCGCCGATCAGGATGAGAAGGCCCGAGCGCCCGTGGTCGTGGGCCGGTGGATGGGCGTCGTGGGCCTCGCAGTGGTCGTGGTGGCAATGGCGCCAGAGCACCAGCTTCTCGAGGACGAAGAAGACCAGGATGCCCATGAGGACGGTGGCCGTCATGCGGTGGGGGTCGCCATGTTCCAGGGCGTGGGGCAGGATTTCCAGGAACACCGCCCCGAGCAGGGCCCCGATGGCATAGGAAATGAGCACCTGCACGTTGGCCATGCCGGCTGCGAGCGTCATGGCGGCGGCGGCGATGACGCTGAGGGCGCCGCCAGCGACGGAGACGGTGATGATCCAGGCTAGGGTGCTCACGGGAATGGCCGAGAAAAAAACTTAGGATTATACGCTGGCCGCTTCCAGCCAGATGAAGCTGCCCATGCGGCCGGTGGCGCCATCGCGGCGATAGGAGAAATAGCGCTCCCGGTCCGTCACCGTGCATTCCCCGCCGCCGAAGACCCGGCTCACCCCTGCCGCGGCGAGCCGTTGCCGGGCCAGCTCGTAGATGTCCGCCAGCCACCGCCCGCCGGCGCCGGGAACGAAGGCCGGCGCCGCCCCCGGGTCGGCGGCGACGAAGGCGGCCCGCACCTCGTCGCCCACCTCGAAGGCCGCCGGCCCGATGGCCGGGCCGAGCCAGGCCAGCAGTTGGCCTCCCGGCACCGCCATGGCCGCCACGGTGCGCTCGATGACGCCGGCGCAGAGGCCTCGCCAGCCGGCGTGGGCGGCGGCGACGACGGTGCCGCGGACGTCGCACAGGAGGACCGGCAGGCAGTCCGCGGTCATCACCACGCACACAGCCCCCGGCCGGCGGGCGAAGGCGGCGTCGGCCTCGGCCCCCGGCGCCGCCGTACCGGCGTCGACCACGTCCGTGCCGTGGACCTGGCGCAGCCACACCGGGTCGCCGCCGAGGCAAGGCCTGATCCGCTCCCGGTTGGCGGCGACGGCGGCCGCCTGGTCGCCCACGTGGTCGCCCAGGTTGAGGCTGGCGTAAGGTGGCGGGCTGCAGCCTCCCAGGCGGGTGGTCTGCACGGCCCGAACGGCCGGCGGGGCGGGCCAGGCGGGAACGATCAGTTCAGGCGCCACGCAGCGCCTCCAGCAGAGCGCGCATGTCGGCGGGCAGGGGCGCTTCCCAGTGCAAGGCCCGGCCGCTCAGCGGATGGACCAGCCCCAACCGGGCGGCATGGAGGGCCTGCCGGGCGAAGGGCGGCAGGCCCGGATCGCGCCTGCCATAGACCGGATCCCCCACCAGGGGATGGTTGATGCTGGCCATATGCACCCGGATCTGGTGGGTACGCCCCGTTTCCAGGGAACATTCCACCAGGGTGCACCGGGGGAAGGTCTCGAGCACGCGGTAATGGGTCACCGCCGGTTTGCCGCCCCGGGCTTCGGCGACCACGGCCATCTTGGTGCGCTGCACCGGGTGGCGGCCGATGGGTTGGGCCACCTTCCCCCCCTTGCCGAGAACCCCGGCCACCAGGGCCAGGTACTGGCGCTTGACGGTGCGCGCCTGCAACTGGCGCACCAGGTCCGTCTGGGCAGCCAGGGTCTTGGCCACCACCAGGAGGCCGCTGGTTTCCTTGTCCAGGCGATGCACGATGCCGGCCCGGGGCACCTCGGCCAGTTGGGGCGCGTGGTGCAGCAGGGCGTTCATCAGGGTGCCGCTCCAGTTGCCGCTGCCGGGGTGGACCACCAGCCCCGCCGGCTTGTCGATGACGAGCAGCGCGTCGTCCTCGAAGACCACCGCCAGGGGAATGTCCTCGGCGGCCTGGGCAGCGCTTTCCCGGTCGGTGCCGGGGACGACTTCCACCGCCTCGCCGCCGTAGACCTTGCGCTTGGGCTCGGTCTCCACGGTTCCGCCCACCGTCACCTGCCCCGCCTTGATCCAGCCCTGCAGGCGGTTGCGGGAATGTTCGGGCAGGAGTTCCGCCAGGGCCTGGTCGAGGCGCCGGGCCTCGCCACCCGCGGGAACAGTCAGGCGCACCACCTCAGTTCGGCTATAATCGCCGCGGTTTTCCATAGGAATGTTCATGATGCGAAGTTTAGCCGCATTCGTCCCCTTCTTCCGTTTCCTCGCGGCCCTCGCCGTGGCCGTGGCGGCAGCCGGCTGCGGCCTGTTGCCCGAAGTGAAGGACGAGACCGCCGGCTGGTCCGCCGCCCGCCTCTATTCCGAGGCCAAGGATGCCCAGACCGACGGCGCCTGGGACAAGGCGGCCAAGTTGCTGGAAAAGCTGGAAGCCCGCTACCCCTATGGCCGCTATGCCCAGCAGGCCCAGCTCGAACTGGGCTACGTGTATTGGAAGGCCCAGGAGCCCGCCTCGGCCCTGGCCGCCTGCGACCGTTTCATCAAGCTCCACCCCAACCACCCGGCGGTGGACTACGTGTATTACCTGAAGGGCCTCATCGGCTTCAACGAGGATCTCGGCTTCATGGGCTATCTCAGCCAGCAGAATCCGGCCGAGCGCGATCCGAAATCAGCCAAGGAATCCTTTGACTCCCTCAAGGAACTGGTGACGCGCTTCCCCAACAGCAAGTACACGCCGGATGCCGTCCAGCGCATGAACTACCTGGTGAATGCCCTGGCCACCCATGACGTCAGCGTCGCCCGCTACTACTACAAGCGCGCAGCCTACATCGCCGCCGCCAACCGGGCCCAGGACCTGATG
>DAINDE010000003.1:0-122315 GCA_036732025.1 Rhodocyclaceae bacterium | reverse complement strand
ACCCCGTCGCCCCGGCTACCGAGGTGGCCCTGTTCATCTTTGTCCTTGCCTACGACAAGCTGGGGCTCCCCGAACTGCGCGACGATGCCGACCGCGTCATGCACAAGAATTTCCCCGACAGCCATTACTACAAGGAAGGCCTGGAGAAGAAGCTCCCCTGGTGGCAGCTCTGGTAGGCCCCGCCGTCACGACCCCTGCTTGATGGCCAGCACGGCCTGGTTGCGCAGGGTGCGCAGCAGGGACAGTTCCCTTTCCGGGATGTCGATACCCCCGGCCTCGTCCATGTCGGCGTAGATCAGGGCCACCGGGCTGCCCTTGATGTTGAGGGGAAAGAGCACGAAGGAGCGGGCGGTCACCGCCTTGCGGTACCACTCCGGGATGCGCCCGGCGATCTTGGGGTCGTCGATGTCGCTGATGAGGATATCCACCCCCTTGGACGTCGCCGCATGGAAGATGTCCGGCGTGAAGGTCAGGGGAAAGCGGAAATGCCGCGCCACGTCGTTGGCGTCGGGGCCGAAACCGAAGCGCCCCTGCATGCAGCCCGCCTTGGCGTCCCGGATGCACAGCACCACGCGCTTGAAGCCCATGGCCCGGTACATGGTCTCCAGGATGATGCGCAGGATGTCGTTGAGCTTGTAGTCGTCCACCAGGGTGTTGCTGATGTCCTGGATGCCGGCGGCAAGGATGGTCTGGGCGTCCTCCTTGGGGGCGCCGCCGCCCTCCTCCCCGTCGGCGCCGATGAAGGGGCCCTGGGCACCGAGGATGGTCTCGTCGTCATCCACCGCCGCCGCGGCGCTCCCGGCCGGACTGGCAAACAGCCGCATCTGCCGCCCGAAGGCCGTCTGCTGCAGGTTGAGGTGGATGATGCGGGCGAAGTCGCCCACCTGCTCGATGGAGCGCCCCACGGCCTGTTCCACCTCCTTGTGTTCCAGGGGCACGGCGTCGGCGAAGCGGGCGACGGCTTTCTTCATCTCCCGGTCGCGGACTTCCGGCGTCGCCTGGGCGATGACGGCGCACAGTTCGTTGGCCATGCCGGCCAGCACCTGCAGGCGCTCCTCCTGGCTGCCCGGACGGCGGACATGGCCGGCCGGCAGCTTGCGCATGGTATTGACGATGACCGGCGGAAAGCCCCACTGGCGGGCAATGGCGATGCCCAGATCCTCGAAGCTGATGCCCAGCACCTGGCGGGAGGCGACGTCCTCGCTGCAGTTCTTCTGGGCCGCCAGGCGGCGGATTTCCTCGCTCTCCTCGGGGAAGTAGTACTGGCCGAGGAGGCGCCCCAGGTTGTGGAACAGGGCGCAGATGAAAGTCTGCTCCAGGTCGCGCATCTGCGCGGCGGCGGAAATGTCCTTGGCCAGGATGCCGGCCAGGTTGGCCCGCAGGAATTCCTCCTTGAGCTGGGTGGCGTTGGCCTTGTTCTGCAGGTGCTCGAACAGCAGCACGGTGATGGCGATATTGCGCACGGCCTCGAAGCCCAGCACGATCACCGCCCGCGACACGGTGCTGATGCTGCCGCCGCCGGCCGGCCGGAAATAGGCGGAATTGACCAGGCGCAGCAGCTTGTTGGTCAGTGCGAAATCCTTGAGGATGGAATTGGATAGCTTGTTGATGCTCTCCGTCTCGCTGTTGGCGATCTTGTTGATGGCGCTGACGGATTCCGAGAGGGCGGGGAAATCGCTCTTGTGGCGCATGCGCCGGAGCAGGAACTCCAGGGTGGCCTGCTTGCCTTCGCCGCGGCTGCCGGCATCCTCGGCGGGGTCCAGGTATTCGTCCAGGGCCTCGGCGAATTGGGCGGCGCTCTGGTAGCGCAAGCCGGCATCCCGCGCCAGGGCCTTGTGCACCACCGCCGCCAGGCGCTCGTCGGCGAAATCCGCCGGCAGCCGGATGTCGCTGCTGGCGATGCGCCGCATGACGGCGAAGACATTGTCGCCGCTCACCGCCCGCTGGCCGGTGAGCATCTCGTAGAGCATGAGGCCGGCGGCGAAGAGGTCGGCGCGTTCGCTGATCTCGCGCCGTTCCACATACTCGGGCGCCATGTAGGCCGGCGTCCCACTGTAGTCCTCGCCGGTGGCGTTCTGCCCCTCGACCCGGGCGGCAATGCCGAAATCCATGACCCGCGGGTTGCCGTGCTCGTCGAGGAGGATGTTGGAAGGCTTCAGGTCCCGGTGGATGATGCCCTGGGCGTGGGCATGGCCGATGGCGTCGAGGATGGGGCGCAGCAGCGTCACCGCCTTCACCGGCGGCAGGGCGCCGCTGGTCTTGAGGAATTCCGCCAGGCTGGTGCCGGGCACGTACTCGAAGACGAGGTAGACCTCGCCTCCCTCCTCCCCGGCTTCGAAGATGGGCACGATGTTGGGGTGGCGCAGCTTGCTCACGGTCCGCGCCTCGCTCAGCATGCCCTGGCTTTCCACGGTTTCCGGACGCAGGGTCTTGATGGCGATCTCCCGCTGCAACTGCGGGTCGTAGCCCAGCCAGACCACGCTCTGGGCCCCGCGCCCCAGTTCCCGGCGTATTTCGAAACGCCCGATTTTTCTAGTCATTGTCTCCGCCATCCGTCCACATCAATCGCGGCAGTCCGCTGCCGTCTCCGGCCACGATGGCCGCCTGCCCGAAGGCGGCGGCCAGGGCCAAGGCCTCGCCGCCGGCAATGCCGGGAACGAAGCAGGTTTCCTCCACCGGCCAATCCCCTGCATCGGCCACATTCTCGCCGGCGTAGGGCTCGCGGCCCTTTTCCAGCAGCGCCACCTCCAGGGCCGACTGGCGCGCCGCGTTGTCGGCCGGGGAGCGGCGCTCGCCCCCGGGATTCCAGGCCGTGAGGATGGCCCAGCGCTCAATCCCGTTATCGGCCAGCCAGGCGGAAAATTCAGCCGAGGCCTGCCCGAGCCGCAGATCCAGGGCACCCCCGGGCAGGAAGACGCGGTAGGTGGTGGCGCCGAAGGCCGCTGCCAGCTCACTCCTCGTCGGCATCGAAATCCACCGCCCCGATCAGCCGCTCGCCGTCCGCCGCCGGCAGCGCCTCCACCTCCTTCAGCTTGCGGGTGAGGACCCGGGTCCGGGTTTCCGCCTTGCCGATGCTGCTGCTCGCCTCTTCCAGCTTCTTCTTGGTGTGGGCCAGGGCCTCGCCGAACTTGCCGAATTCGCTCTTCACCGCCCCCAGCACCGCCCATACCTCCGCCGAGCGCTGTTCGATGGCCAGGGTACGGAAACCCATCTGCAGGCTGTTGAGCATGGCCGCCAGGGTGGTCGGCCCGGCCAGGCTGACCCGCCATTCCCGCTGCAGGGCCTCGGCCAGGCCGGGGCGGCGCAGGGCCTCGGCGTAAAGGCCTTCCACCGGCAGGTAGAGGATGGCGAAATCGGTGGTGTGGGGCGGCGCCACGTACTTGTCGCGGATGCTCCTGGCCTCGCCCTTCAGGCGTACCTCGATGGCCTTGGCGGCCTCTTCGACGCCGGCCGGATCGGCCCGCTCCTGGGCCTCCAGCAGGCGCTGGTAGTCCTCGATGGGAAACTTGGCGTCCACCGGCAGCCAGACCACGGCGCCATCGTCCTTGCCCGGCAGGCGGATGGCGAAATCGACGCGCTCGCCGCTGCCGGGCCGGGTGGCCACATTGGCGGCGAACTGGTCGGCGGTGAGCAGTTGTTCCAGCAGGGCCGCCAGTTGCACTTCGCCCCAGGTGCCGCGGGTCTTGACGTTGGTCAGGACGCGCTTGAGGTCGCCGACGCCGGCGGCCAGGGTGTGCATCTCGCCGAGGCCGCGATGGACCTGCTCCAGGCGATCGCTGACCAGCTTGAAGGATTCCCCCAGGCGCTGCTCAAGGGTGGCGTGCAGTTTCTCGTCCACCGTCTTGCGCATTTCCTCGAGCTTGGCGGCGTTGTCCGTCTGGATGGCCGCCAGGCGCCCTTCCACCGCGACCTTGAGGCGCTCGAAACGCTCGTCGAGGCCGATGGAGAAACGGGTCAGCTCCCGGGCGAAGGCTTCCAGCCGTTCCGCCTGCAGGCTGCCGAGCTGGGTCACCTGGGTGGTCACCGCCTGGCTGAGAAGGTTGGCCGACTGGGCCCGCTCTTCCCGGTCGCGGAAGGCCTCCTCCGCGTCCTCCCGGCGCCCCCGCGCCAGCTCTTCCCGCAATTCCCGCTCCAGCCTTTCCAGGCCCTTCGCCTGGGCGTCCTGCAGCGCTTGCAGCGCCGCGGCGCTATAATCCTTGCCGCCCCGCAACAGGAGCAGCACCTGCAGGACGATGACCGCAATCACTGCGGCCACCAGCCCCAATCCCATCCATTCCGTCATCGAAAACTCCTTTTTCCCGGATTCTGACAGAAAATGGCGGACATGCCTGTACGCCGCACCCTCACCGATGGCCCCGTCCCCGTCGCGATCTATACCGACGAGGTGGAGGAAGGCGCCCTCGCCCAGTTGCGGAACATCGCCCGCCTGCCCATCGTCTTCCACCACGTGGCGGCCATGCCCGACGTGCATCAGGGCATCGGCGCCACGGTCGGCAGCGTCATTGCCACCCGGGAAGCGATCATCCCCGCCGCCGTCGGCGTCGACATCGGCTGCGGCATGGTGGCGGCCCGCCTGTCGCTGGCGGCCGACGCCCTCGACGAGCGGCGCCTGCGCCGCATCTATGACCAGATCGTCCGCGACGTCCCGGTGGGCTTCGACCAGCACGAGGAAAACCGAGCCCTGCGCGACGCCGCTCGCCCCTTCGCCGCACCCCTGCGGCGCATCCTGGGAAAGCACCCCGGGGTGGAGAAAAGGATCGGCCGCAATTCCGACTGGGTGCGCCAGCTCGGCACCCTGGGCGGCGGCAACCACTTCATCGAACTCTGCCTCGACGAGGCCAGCCGCCTGTGGGTGATGCTCCACTCCGGCAGCCGCGGCATGGGCAACGCCATCGGCACTTACTTCATCGAACTGGCCCGGCGGGACATGGAGCGCCTCCAGGCGCAACTGCCGGACCGCGACCTCGCCTACCTCGCCGAGGGCACCCGCCATTTCGACGATTACGTGGAGGCGGTCCACTGGGCCCAGGACTACGCGCGGCAGAACCGCCAGTGCATGCTCGATCTCGTCCTTTCCGCCCTGAGCCGCCACCTGCCGCCCTTTTCCGTCACCTCGGAAGTGGTCAATTGCCACCACAACTACGTGGCCCGGGAACGGCACTTCGGCGCCAGCGTGTGGGTCACGCGCAAGGGGGCGATCCACGCCGGCGCCGGCGAACCGGGCATCATCCCCGGCAGCAT
Source organism: Rhodocyclaceae bacterium (assembly GCA_036732025.1). GTDB lineage: Bacteria > Pseudomonadota > Gammaproteobacteria > Burkholderiales > Rhodocyclaceae > SSSZ01. The sequence continues at coordinate 117,074 of DAINDE010000003.1, read as the reverse complement.
GGGGGCCCGCTCCTACATCGTGCGCGGCAAGGGCAACCCGGAGAGCTTCCAGTCCTGCGCCCACGGCGCCGGCCGCCGCATGAGCCGGACGGCGGCGCAAAAGCGCTTCACCGCCACCGATCTGGCCCGCCAGACGGAAGGCGTGGTGTGCCGCAAGGACAAGGGCGTGGTGGACGAAATCCCCGGTGCCTACAAGGACATCGACACGGTGATGGCCAACCAGAGCGATCTGGTGGAAGTTGTCCATACCTTGAAGCAGATGGCCTGCGTGAAAGGATAGAATCCACCGGTAAGAAAATGCCTACAAGAACAAACAGGGAAATCCACATGCACCGCAAAGTACTCGCCGACCCGGTGTTGAGCCCGGCCGACATCGAAAAGGTCCTCGCCACCATCGCCATCCCGGCCTGCCCCGCCGTCGCCCAGGAAGCCCTGGCCGAGGTACAGAAGGAGGCGCCGGACCTGCGCAATCTGGGCCGCATCATCACCGCCGACCCGGCCCTCTCGGCCGCCGCCCTCAAGCTGGCCAACTCGGCCCTGTACGGCAACAGCGGTATCAGCAGCGTACCCAAGGCCATCGAGCGCCTGGGCACCCGGACCCTGGTCTGCGCCATCATCTCGGTGGCGTTGCGCTCAAGCATTGACGACGCCCCCGGCGAGGAGATGGAACTCTTCTGGAACCGTGTGCTGCTCACCGCCACGGCCTCCGCCCTCATCGCCCGCCGCAACGTCGGCATCTCTCCAGACGTGGCCTATACCTACGCCCTTTTCCACGACGCCGGCATTCCCCTCATGCTCAAGCGCTATCCGGAATACGCCTCGCTGCTCCGGCAGGCGCGGGAAACGGGCGCATCCCTGGTGCAGGCGGAACGGGCCTACTTCCCCTGCTCCCACCCGGTCATCGGCATGCTGCTGGTGAGGAACTGGGGCCTGCCCCCGGTCCTCGCCCAGGCGGTGCGCTTTCATCACGAGCCCGACGCTTTCGACCTGCCCCCAACCACCCTCCCCGGCGAGTGCCAGGCCCTCATCGCCGTGACCATGGTGGCCGAGCATCTCATCGACGAGGTCCAGGCCGACACCGCCATTGAGGTTTCCGACGCGCTCCTGCCCAAGGCCCTCGATTGCCTCAGCATCGGCGACCGCGAGCTGGATGACCTGCGGGACCGCATCGAGGCCTCGCTGGGGCAGGGAGACTATTGAGCCGCCTGCCCCGCCTACCCTTCATTTGCACGCCAACTGGCCGATAATGTAGCCATCGCGGCAACCACCAGCTTTCCGGAAAACCATGTCGTCCCTGACCAGCTTCCCGCGGCGTCTGGCCGCCGCCATCGGCGACAGCCTGCACCGCCTCGGCGTCCTCCTCACCCGGCCGCAGACCTGGGCCGTTCTGGCCCTGCTGGCGCTCTTCGGCTTCGTCATCTACCTGGGGGTGGATTTCGCCCTGCGCACCGACTCCCTCCTGCACTTCCTGGGCTACAGCGGCGCCCGCTGCCGGGAGCCGAGCGAAGCCGGGATCTTCTTCCTCTTCTGCGGCGCCTTCTTCTTCGCCCTCGCCACCGTGGCCACTTTCGGCGAAATCACCCAGTATCTTGCCCTGCGCGAGCGCAACGCCCATTACGAAACGCGCCAGGCGCTGAAAGGCGCCCTCGGCTGGGGCGGCTTCGCCCTGACCCTCGGCCTGCTGTCGCTATATTTCCTGCGCAGCCTGTGCTATTGACGGGTTGCCGCCAATCCCTCCCGCCATCATGTACGCCAAGCGAAGCAGAATCCTGATCGTCGACGACAACGACATGATGCGCACCCTCTTGCGCGGCATTCTCAGGGCCGAGGAATTCGACGTCGTGGGCGAGGCCCGCAACGGGTCCGCCGCCGTTGACATGTGCGAACGTCTCAAGCCCGACATCGTCTGCCTGGACGTCATGATGCCGGAAATGGACGGCCTGGCGGCGCTGCGGTCCATCAAGGCCGCCCAGGCGGACATCGACGTGGTCATGATCACCGCCAACGCCAGCCCCGACAACGTCAAGGAAGCCATGGATAACGGCGCTTCCGGCTTCATCGTCAAACCCTTCAACGCCGCCCGGGTCCTCGACACTCTGGCCCGCGTGGTAGCGGGCCGGGCCGGCCGGACCCCGGCCGCCTAAAATACATCCTTCCAGGCCCGCAGGGCGGCGAACACGGCGACGGGACCATCACTGGCCGCGCCATGACGCCGGGCAGCGGCAACGACCGCCGGTTCGCGGCAGCGCAGGAAGGGGTTGGTCGCCTTTTCCTCGGCCAACAGCGACGGCACCGACGCTTGCCCGGCGGCCCGCAGCCGCTCGACCCGGCCCTGCCGGGCGGCGATCGCCGGGTTGTCGGGCTCCACCGCTGCGGCGAAGCGCAGGTTGGCGGCGGTGTATTCGTGGGCACAATGGATTCGCGTCTCCTCGGGGAGGGCGGCCAGCTTGCCCAGGGAGTCGGCCATCTGTGCGGGGGTGCCTTCGAAAAGGCGTCCGCAGCCGGCGCCGAACAGGGTATCCCCGCAAAACACCGCCCCCGGCATGAGGTAGGCGATGTGGCCGGCGGTATGCCCCGGCACGGCGAGAACTGAAAACCTCTGGCCGAGGACGTCGATGGTCTCGCCGCCGGCCAGGGCCCGGGTCCGGCCATCGATGGCCTCGTCGGCCGGCCCGAGGACTGCCGCCTGCCATTCCTCCGCCAGCGCGGCCACGCCCCCCTGGTGATCGGCATGGTGATGGGTCACCAGGATGGTCTCCAGGCGCAGACCCCGGGCCCGCAGACGCTCCCGTACCGGCCCGGCGTCGCCGGGATCGACCACGGCCGCCCGCTCGCCTTCGGTCAACAGCCAGATATAGTTGTCCTTGAAGGCAGGAATGAAGGAAATTTCCATGGCGCCACGTTCCGGTTATTGATTTCATTATAGGGCGCCGGGCGTGCAAACACCGGGCTGCGGATGCGGGGCGGCGAAAGCGTTGTAAACTTCCCCGCTCCTGAATCCAACTCGGGCCGGCACTACGGGCCGGCCCGGCAACTTCCATCGGCGCGGTAATGACCGACACCCAAAACTTGCAGGAATCTGGCGCGGTACGCCCGACGCTCGTTCCCGGACTGGCGGAATGGCTCGCCACGCCCCAGGGCCGTTACGTCACCCATTGGGAGCTTGGCCGGGTCGACGCCACGGTCGCCGATGTCTTCGGCTTCAACGCCCTGCAACTGGGCCTGCCGGAATGCGATTTCCTGCGCGCCAACCGCATTCCCCTCCGCCAGAAGGCGGGGGAGGCAGGCGCCGTGGATGTCCTCTGCGACCTCACCGCCCTGCCCTTCGCCTCCCACAGCACCGATCTCGTGGTTCTGCCCCATGCCCTGGAATTCCACGCCGACCCGCACCAGATTCTGCGCGAAGTCGAACGCATCCTTATCCCGGAAGGCCAGGTGGTGATCCTCGGCTTCAACCCCCGCTCGCTTTGGGGATTGCGCCGCCGCTTCGGGCAATGCGGCGACGCCTTCCCCTGGAACGGCAGCTACCTGTCGGTGCAGCGCCTGAAGGATTGGCTAAAGCTCCTGGGCTTCGAAGTGGACCGGGGTGCCTTCGGCTGCTATGCGCCGCCCTGCCGCCAGGAGAAATGGCTGCGCCGCTGGCGTTTCATGGAATTGGCCGGGGACCGCTGGTGGGGATTCGGCGGCGGCGTCTACCTGCTGCGCGCCGTCAAGCGCGTCCATGGCATGCGGCTGATCGCCCCGGCCTGGCGCAAGGCGCCGGTGCGGGGCAAGGCCCTGCGGCCCGTGGCCCAGAAGGAAAGACATGGCAACTGAGCAGTGGGTCGAAATCTTCACCGACGGTGCCTGCCGCGGCAATCCCGGCCCCGGCGGCTGGGGCGCCATCCTGCGCCTCGGGGCTACCGAGAAGGAACTGTGGGGCGGTGAGCGGGAGACCACCAACAACCGCATGGAGCTGACCGCTGTCATCCAGGCCATCGGCGCCCTCAAGCGGCCGGTAGCCGCCAAGGTGCATACTGATTCCAAGTACGTGATCGACGGCATCAAGAGCTGGATCCACGGCTGGAAGCGGAACGGCTGGAAGACTGCCGACAAGAAGCCGGTGAAGAACGTGGAGCTGTGGCAGGAACTGGATCGCCTGGCCAGCGGCCACCGGCTTGAATGGATCTGGGTCAAGGGCCACGCCGGCCACCCGGAGAACGAACGGGCCGATGCCCTGGCCAACCGCGGCATTGACGAAATGAAGGAAAAGCAGTGAGACAGATCGTCCTCGACACGGAAACCACCGGTCTCGACCCCCGCCAGGGCCACCGCATCATCGAAGTGGCTTGCATCGAGATGGTGAACCGCCGCCTCACCGGCCACCACCTGCACAAGTACGTGAACCCGGAGCGGGAGATCGACGAAGGCGCCGCCGCCGTCCACGGCATCACCCTGGAGTTCCTCGCCGACAAGCCGAAGTTCGCGGACATCGCCGACGAATTCCTGGAATTCATCAACGGCGCCGAGCTCATCATCCACAACGCGCCCTTCGACATCGGCTTCCTCAACGCCGAGCTGGACCGCCTCGGCCGCGTGCCCGTCGATACCGTCTGCAACGGTGTCCGCGACACGCTGAGGATGGCCAAGGAGCTGCATCCGGGCAAGCGCAACAGCCTGGACGCCCTGTGCGAGCGCTACGCCATCGACAACTCCCAGCGCACCCTGCACGGAGCGCTGCTCGACACCGAACTGCTGGCCGAGGTCTATCTGGCCATGACCCGCGGCCAGGACAGCCTGATCATGGAAGCGGACGCCGCGCCCCGCGGCCCCGACGCCGCCGCGGGCCTGCAACCGCGCCAGGAACGCAAACCCCTGCTGGTGCAGCGGGCCGACGAGGCGGAGTTGGCCGAGCACGCCCGGGTGCTGGCCGGCATCGACAAGGAAACCAAGGGCAACTGCCTGTGGCTGCCGAAGGCGGCCGAAACGCCGGCCTGACCATCGGCGGCGACCCGCTACAGCAAGCTGTCCTTGGCGATGCCGCCGCGCTTGATGATCTTGCGCAGGCGGTCAAGCCCTTCCATCTGGATTTGCCGAACCCGTTCCCGGGTCAGCTCCAGCTCGGTCGCGATGACGTCGAGCGTGGCCACTTCCGCGCCGTTCAGGCCATAGCGGCGCTCGATGACGAGGCGCTGCCGCTCGCTCAGTTGCCCCAGCCAGTCACGGATCAGTGCCCCCAGTTCGCTGCTCTGGAGGAGGGTTTCCGGATCGACACCGGCTTCGTCGGCGATGACGTCGGCGACGGTATGGTTGGGATCGATTTCCAGGGGGGCGTCGAGGGACGCGATATGCTCGTTGAGGAAGAGGATGCGCCGCACCTCGTCCATGGGGCGGTCGATGAGGGCCGCGATGCGCTCGATGGAGGTTTCCCGGGCATCGGCCGCTTCCAGGTGGCGGATGGCCCGCAAAACCACGTTGATTTCCTTGACCACATGCACCGGCAGGCGGATGGTGCGCGACTGGTTCATGATGGCCCGCTCGATGCTCTGGCGGATCCACCAGGTGGCATAGGTCGAGAAGCGGAAGCCCCGTTCCGGATCGAACTTCTCCAGGGCATGGATGAGCCCCAGGTTGCCCTCCTCGATCAGGTCGAGGAGCGGGATGCCCCGGTGCAGGTAATGCTTGGCGATATTCACCACCAGCCGCAGGTTGTGCTCGATCATCTTCTGCCTGGCGGCAAAGTCGCCCTGGCGCATGCGGCGCGTGGTTTCCAGCTCCGATTCAGGCGTCAGCAGGGGTTTGGCGCCGATCTCGTTGAGGTAGAGCTGGGTCACGTCCTCCAGCAGTTCCGCCTCCGGCGCCAGGGTCTCGGCCTCGCCGAGCGTGGGCGCCTCTTCCGGCTCCGGCCCGAACGCCTCCTCTTGCTCGAAATCGTCGTCCGCTTCGCTCATCGCTTGGGAAGGTAACCCAGGGGATCCACCGGGCGGCCCTGGCGGCGGATTTCAAAATGAAGCTTGACGGTGTCGCTGTCGCTGTTACCCATTTCGGCGATCTTCTGGCCCTTGCTCACCTGCTGCTTTTCGGCGACGAGAATCTTGCGGTTGTGGGCATAGACGGAATTCAGCCCGCCGGCGTGGCCGATGATCACCAGGTTGCCATAACCCTTGATCGCATTGCCGGCGTAGAGCACCTTGCCTTCCGCCGCGGCCAGCACCGGGTCGCCGGCCTTGCCGGCGATATCGATGCCCTTGCTGCCGTTGTCGCTGTAGCCGGCAATGACCTTGCCGGAGGTGGGCCACAGCCAGGCGCCGTCCTCGGCACCGCCTGCCGCAGCCGCCACCTCGGGCTTCGCCTCGGCCGGCCTGGGTTCTGCCGGCTTCGCCTCGACCGGCTTGGCCGGCGGCGCATCGCCACGACCGAGGCGGGCATAGGCTTCGTCCGAATATGCTTCCTTGTTGACCCGCGGCTCGCGGCGCACCGCGCCACCGCTTTCCGGCACCGCTGCCGGTCCCTTGTCGAGGGAGCGGCTTTCCACCCCGCCTGCCGCCGCGATGGGCTTGGCCACGGCACCGCCGCCGGCATCGACCGCCCCCGGCGGCGCCACGCGCAACACCTGGCCCTCCTTGATGGCAGCGGGGTTGGCGATGTTGTTCCAGGCCACGATATCCCGATAATCCTGTCCCTGCTCCAGGGCAATGCGATACAGGGTATCTCCCCGTTTGACGGTGTAGTAGCCGGGGCCGGCCGGCGCCGCCGCCGGCGCGGCACCCCGGGAGGAAACTGGCGGCGAACGGTCCTCCGCCGGCGCCGGCGACTGGGCAAAACACCCCGCCAGCAACAGGGCCGGGACGACGACTGCGATGATTCGAATCATTGGGTTCCTGTCAGCAAGGGAACGAAGCGCACGGCATCCAGCCGCGTCTCGACGAATCCCTGGGGAGTGTGCTCGATGAAGCTAAGATACTGTTCACCGGTACCGACTGGCAAGATCAGGCGCCCGCCTTCGGCCAGTTGCTGGAGCAGCGCCGGTGGCACCCGGGCGGCCGCGGCAGCGACGATGATGCTGTCGAAGGGCGCCGCCTCCGGCAGGCCGAGCTGGCCGTCGGCGTGCTTCAGGCGCACGTTGAACTGCTGCAACTGGCGCATGTTGGCCTTGGCCTTGTCGAGCAGCGGCGCCAGCCGCTCGATGGCATAGACTTCCTTGGTGAGCTGGCCGAGTACCGCCGCCTGGTAGCCACAGCCCGCCCCCACCTCCAGGGTCTTGCCCAGTGACTGGCGGCCGTTCAGGAGCACCTCGATCATCCGGGCCACCACATAGGGCTGGGAGATGGTCTGGCCCATGCCCAGGGGCAGCGCGGTATCCTCGTAGGCGCGGGAAGCCAGGGCTTCCTCGACGAAGATATGGCGAGGAACCGCAGCCATGGCGGCAAGGACAGCCTCGTTGCGGATGCCCTGCTCCCGCAGGCGCTCGATCATCCGCGCCCGGGTGCGCTGGGAGGTCATGCCAATGCCGGTCAGGCTACGCACCGTCAGGCCATCCAGTCGCGAATATGCGGCAGTTGCGCCACATGGGTCAGGTCGATCTGCAAGGGGGTCACCGACACCGCGCCACGCTCGACGGCATTGAAATCCGTACCCGGTCCCGCCTCCCTCGCCTCGCCGGCGGCCCCGATCCAATACACAGTCTCGTTGCGGGGAGACAGCATCTTGACCACCGGTTCGGCCTTGTGCCGTTTGCCCAGGCGCGTCACCTCGATGCCGGCAAGGGCTTCGTAGGGCACATCCGGCACATTGACATTGAGCAGCACCGGCTGATCCACCGGCTTCTTGATGAAACGCTCCACCAGCTCCCTGGCCACCCGGCCGGCCGTGTCGAAGTGCTTGCCGGAAAAACTGGTGAGGGATACCGCCATGGACGGTATCCCGAGCAGAAATCCCTCGGTCGCCGCCGCCACGGTGCCGGAATAAATGGTGTCGTCCCCCATGTTGGCGCCGAGATTGATGCCGGAAACGATCATGTCCGGCAGCGGATCGAGCATGCCGGTGACCGCCAGGTGGACGCAATCCGTCGGCGTGCCGGTGACGTAATAAAAACCATTTTCCGCCGTCTTCAGCGACAGAGGGCGATCGAGGGTGAGGGAATTGCTGGCGCCGCTGCGATTCCTTTCCGGGGCGACGACGACAATTTCCGCGAGATCTTTTAGCGCTTCCGCCAGCGCCGATAATCCGGGGGCGAAATAACCATCGTCGTTGCTGAGCAGAATGCGCATATTCGAATATCAGATGGCAAGGGCTTCGATCTTGCCGCCGCCGGCCAGCCAGGCTTCCACCCACTTCGGTTTGCGACCGCGCCCGGTCCATTGCAGGCTGGCATCCTTGGGGTGGCGATACTTGACCTTGACGGCGGTCCGGGCGGCCTTGGGAGCCTTGGTTTCCTTGCCCATCAGATCGTCGAGGGAGTAACCTTTCGCCTTGGCGAAAGCCTTGACCTCATTCAGGATATTTACCTTTTCCTGGGCTTCGCGGCGTTTTATTTCAGCCGGAATCTGCTGCTGCAATTCGCGCAATTGGGCAACGGAAAGAGTGCTGATATCCATGATTACCTCCGTAATGAAAGAACGGAAATAATTTAATTTGGCGCGGCGGTATTTACAAGGGTAATTTCCCAATAATAAATCCGCAGAATCAAAAAAACCGGCCGAGGCCGGTTGTTTTGAAAAATGGTCGGGGCGGCGGGATTCGAACTCGCGACCCCTTGCACCCCATAAACGTGAAGCGACGTTTCACCCGGTCTCATCGCGCCCCACAAGATCCAAACACCACGTTGTTTACAAACGATTATTCAGTTTGAACAACTTCATGACGTGTCATAGTATACCATCAAAGCGCACGCTAAGTGTTCCCCCAATCGTTCCCCCGGTTTTACTCATTTAGCATTGTCGAGGTGCCCCCATGGCTCTGCACGAACTCAGCGACAAGGAAGTCCGGAACTCCAAGCCTCTGGAGCGAGAGTACCTGCTGGCCGATGGTGGCGGCCTCTTCCTGCGAGTGCGCCCAACGGGTGCGAAGGACTGGCTGCTCGTCTATACATTTGCGGGGAACCGCAGAAAACTGGGGCTTGGCAGCCTGGAGGCCGTGCCGCTGGCTGCAGCACGCAGTGAGGCCGCCAAGGCACGGGAATCGATCAAACAACAGATCGACCCCCAAGTGCAGCGCAAGCTACGTCAAGCCGAACAGGAGGCCCAGCGCAAAATCCTGGAGGCGGCCCAGACACGTCAAACAGTGAAGGACCTCTTCGATCGATGGGCCGAAGTGGATCTTGTGCGCCGCAAGGATGGCGGGAAGGAAATCCGCCGCATGTTTGAAAAGGATGTCCTCCCAAAGCTTGGTTCTCTTGCCGTGGAAGAGGTCAAGAAGGGAGACATCACGTCGGTGACCGACCCGCTCCTCGCCCGCGGCGTCAACAGGATGGCAAAGGTCATCTTTTCGCTGATGCGACAAATGTTCCGCTTTGCCGTCGATCGCGACTTCATTGCAGCGGACCCCACCGCCAGCATTCGCAAGGTCAAAATCGGCGGTCCGGACGTCGAGCGCGATCGAGTACTGAGCGAAGCGGAAATCGGGGTGCTATGCCAACAACTACCACATGCGGGGCTGATGCCGACCACGCAGGCCGCCGTCTGGATTGCCTTTTCGACACTTTGTCGGATTGGAGAATTACTGAGCGCACGGTGGTCAGACATCGATCTCGACAACCATTTGTGGCGCATCCCTGACACCAAGAACGGCAAGCACCACAACGTCTATTTGTCGGATTTTGCCGTGAAGCAGTTCCGTAAGATAAAGGAATTCAACAGCGAAGGGACGTGGGTTTACCCTAGCCGCGATGGCAAGAAAGCTGTCTCCAGTAAAACGATCACCAAGCAACTTGGCGACCGGCAACGGGCTAGCGAGCCGATGAAGCGGCGCAGCAAATCGCTTGCAACACTGACCTTGCCGGGCGGCAAATGGGGGCCGCATGACTTGCGCAGGACTGGAGCCACCATGATGACTCGCTTGGGTGTATTACCCGAGGTCGCGGAGCGATGCTTGAATCATGTCGAAGAAAATCGCATGAAGAGAATTTATCAGCGGCACACCTACGAAACCGAGATGCGAGAGGCTTGGCGCCTGCTTGGCGACCACCTGGCGCACCTGACGAAACACCTTCCCAACGACGCAGCGGCCGATCCGACTCAAGAGAGTAGCCGATCGAAGGGAAAGGCCGCTGCGCCTCGCCGTAGACGAACACGTATCGCACATTCACAGGGACAAGGGCCGTCGCGGCAAGATGCGCCCGGCCAGAAGATCGGCCCGCCGACGCTTGAGCAACGCAACAACTTGGTCGTCTAACTTCACCTCTATTATAGGGCGCTCCATCGGCAGAATCAGTACTTCCAGCACTCTTAAACCAACAAACCGTTTGGCTGGAATTCTGGAAAGCACTGCCTCCGACAACAATGTATATCCACGGCATTGAAATGGTCTTTTCCGTCCCCATGTACATGACTCACACCAACCTGCGGCCATGCCGCATCACGATAAGAACCAACAATAACCATGAGTCAAAACAGCCCTTCAACGGCGGCGGCACTTCCCAGTACTCCGCCTACCCCTCAACATCTGGACGATAAGACCCTGGCCGACTGGCTAAATGACTGTCTCAAGCGCAAGCGTACGGTCGGATATCTCCACGCCGGCTTTGTATGCAAAGTCGTCGACTGCAGCGATCCGTCGCTCATCCTGTTTCCATCTGACCCAGAAAGCAAATCGAAGACGGCCCTGAAGAAGCTTGCCCGCAGCAACCGCCTGCAGCGCCTGGAATTGCCGCAAGCCGCGCTGACTCCGGCCGGCGTTGCCGATCCTTCCTGGACGTTTGCTCCGGTGGCATCCGAGGACGAAATAGCAGACCTCATCGACACGCGCCAGGAAATGCTTGGCCGCGTCAGCGGTCGAGGCCCGGCGATTACGGCCAGGACCGCGCAAAAGGTCTGGGCTGATGCGGGCGGCCGCTGCATGTTTACAGGATGCGCTGAGGACCTTTCGAACATCCCGCTGTACAGCCAGCCGGCCCGGGTCGGCTACCTCGCCCATATCGTCGCATCGGACCCGCAGGGGCCTCGAGGCTGCCAACAGAGGTCGCATCCGCTTTCCGACACCCCGGACAACATCATGCTGATGTGCGATGCGCATCATCGCCTCATCGACTCTTTTGCTCCCGATGTATATGACGAGCCGGCACTGGTTGAAATGCGCCAGACCCATCGGGATATGGTCAGGGGCTACATGGATTCGATGCGATTTCCGCGCGCCAAGGCGATGACGCTTCACGCCAACTTGGCGAATGTCCCCACCTGTTTCCACGAGTCCGAATTCATCGAGGCCATCTTGGCAATGGACCGGGCCATGCTGCCTGGAGTGGCGCATTATGTCCGGCGCACCTCTCAGCGCGACGACCGGAATTCACCCGGATTCTGGCCAAACTACCTGCGGGAGCATGAGAACCAAATCCGCGAGTTGGTAACCAGGTTCAACGGCCCCGGCGAGTCCGACACGGGCGAGTTTGCGGTATTCCCGCTCCATCACAACGCCACGATGGTACTGGCCGGCCGCCTCATGGGAGAGGCACGCAGCATCCAGGTTTTCCAATACCAGCGAGATCGCCGTATCTGGGCCTGGGAGAAGAGCGCAATCCCCAAGCCGACCGGCACCTTCAATGTGGAGGGACTTAGCAACGACCGGACTGATGAGGTCCTGGTAACGCTCGAACTCACGGCCACTATGGACGAACACGCGATGCCGATAGAACTGGCGTCCAAGGTCGCCGACGGGCAACTGCCATGGATCCGCGTCAGTACCCCCAGTCCGAGCTTCGACTGCATAGCGCACCCGAAAGACCTCGATCAGTTCACCCAAACGGCCAGGCGGGTAATCAACCACGTTCAGGACGTGATGCGGGTGCGCAAGGTCAACTTGATCGCGATCAGCCCAGCCAGCACCGTTTTCCGGTTCGGCCAGATGCTGCAGGCGGGTCACCATCCCCTGTACACGATTTACGACCGTGCCAGTCGCGAAGATAAATTCGTGCCGGCATTTTCCATCAGTGGCCACGAGGTAAGCGCCTCGGATGGCTCCCAGTCCTATCACATTGCCATCCGTTAAGGATCTTGTCATGCCACCCTCGAAAAATGCCAATCTCGTCCTGAACGCCGAACGGAATCGTCGCGTACGGCTGGTGGAAGCCGTGGCGTCTCTCAGCAAAGGTATCGCCCTCGACAGCTATCACGACCAGGTACAGGCGCTGGGGCCGTGGGCTCGGGAACTGAACTACGTCAATCAGCACATTACGGTGCCGCAGGAGCAAATTGACGACGCGGCAGAGGCTTACCACTCGGTAGCGCGTCGCCTAGTAAGTAAGCTGAAATGGCCGGACGATGCGATCAAGGTTCTGCCGCAAGGCTCCGCCGGCACCCAGACATTGATCCGGTCCCCCGACCGCTCAAAATTCGACGTCGATGCTGTTTGCCAGGTCGATTTGAACCGCATCGCAGCCCGCGATCCCATCGCCTTCTTCGACGAGGTAGGCAAGGCGTTGGAGCCCCTTTCGCCAACTCGCAAGAACCGCTGCTGGAACATCGACTTCCCCGGCGAACCGTTCTACCTCGAGTTCACTCCTTCCGTTCCCATGGATACGGTGCCAACGGTAGAACGCGAAGCTGTGGCCCGCCGATACATTCCTGTTGAGCAATATCGCAGCACGGCCCTTGCGGTGGTCGACAATAAGACCCACCAATGGAAGACGTCCAACCCGGAGGGAATGACGAAGTGGGTAAACGACATCGCCCAGCTTCAGTTGATTCGCTTTGTCGCCCTCGAGTCGGCCACTGCCCTCGATAAGTCCCTCGGCATCGAGCCCGTTCCGGACCAGGACGTCGAAATCACCGACACGCTCAAGGTCGCGATCCGACTCTTCAAGCGGCACCGGGACATGTGTGTCTTCCGCCAGAAGATCGACAAGGATTTCAAGCCCATTTCCATCATCATCGTTACGCTGCTGACATCCTGTTACGCTGGGCTTGCGGACCTCCGACGGACTTACAGCCACCCCGTCGAGCTATTGGTCGACCTCGCCGATCTGTTGCCTGGCATGGTCCTCAAGCTCGAGGGCGAGTACCGCATCGACAACCCCACCGTGGAGGGGGAAAACTTCGCGGAGCGCTGGAATCAAGATGACGGAGAACGATACGAGGCGTTCGAAACCTGGTGCGATATTCTGGCCGCCGACATGCGCACCATCCTGGCGGCCACCGATCCGCAAGAAATTCGCGAGCGGGTGCGCTCGGTATTCGGATGCGGCGGCAATACCTCCGGCTCCGGCGGATCGAGCGGAACGGGCGGATCGGGAGGCTCGGGCAATCAGCAGCCGACGCGCCGCCCTCCGCCCCCACCTCCCAGAACCACGGGCCTCGCGTGATACTGCCACCTGATGAGTTTGGACGTATCCCGCCTGCAGCATGATTTTCCCGATCTGCTTCCTGAACCGCTCAGTCGAGCCCGTGGGGCTACAGCATACCGGCTGAAGCTACCGGCATTTCCGTGGGGCCGTGAATTCGCATGGGGGGAGCTGGTGCTGCCGCGCGGCTTTCCTGACCGTGCGGTGGCGAAAATCATGCTGTCGCCTGATGCCGTGCTTCGAATCCCGCATGTGGAGGATTCGGGCTCCCTGTGCATCGAAGGCGATCCGGGACCGGGATGCGGCTACTCAGCTAACGACCGTGCCCTGCTGTTGTTGCTTGCCTACCAGGAGAAGTTTCTGGGTCCCTGGTTGGCCGGTAACCTGGACGGCGACTTTTCAACGGAGCCGCTGAATTACTGGTACATCGAGGTAGCGAAGGCTCGATCTCACGCTGATCCGGTTCGTGCTGTATGGACGGTCGACGGATGTCCCGTTCGCCCGCTCGTACGGGAGGGGCTGCTGGTGCTCCCCAGCCGGATCGTCATTGCGGGCGATCGGGATATGCCGATCACCGGCCGGATCATCAACTCGCTCGGCGAGGCTAGGGCATCCCAGCTAATCCGCGTGCTGATCGCCGACATCCCCCTCTCTCACCCGCTTACACCAGCGACCTGGCCGCGCACGGCGTCCAATTTGGACCAACTGCTGACAGGGCGTCTTCGACCCGCACAGCGGGCTTCGTTCCGTCACCCCTTGCGCCGGCGGGGTGGCAGCGTCCATCGGATCGTTTTGCTGCGCCATGCCACTTGCGCATTTGCTTACCTGCTGCCGGGCAGGCCAGCGACAGTGGTTGAGCTGGAGAGAGGAAAGAAGACTTATCCACCGCTCTCGACGCCGCTTCCTCTGGGTGTCAATCGCCTCGACCCGGCATGGACAGTGGGAAGGGATCAGCATCCAGAAGTAGCCCACCGCCAAACCCAACATGTCCTGGTGCTAGGCGCCGGCGCACTGGGCAGCCCAGTGGTTGAGCACTTGGCCAAGGCGGGCGTTGGATTGATCACCCTGGTCGACAGAGACGATCTCGTTCCGGCCAATGTAGGCCGGCATTTGCTCGGTGTGGATGTCATTGGGCAACCCAAGGCCGATGCGGTTGCTCGGCGGGTGAACGTCGGTCATCCGGCGACCCACGTAATCCCGATGGACATGACGGCGGATGAGTGGCTCGGCAACAATACGTTGGCAGGCATCGACCTAGTGCTGGACTTGACCGGCGAGCCCGACGTTCGCTGGCTAGTGGAGCAAGCTCGCCGGCAGCATCCCTGTCCCCTGTTGATCGGCTGGATGGAACCGTACGTGGCTGCCGCCCACGTATGCAGCCTTCCAGCCGATGCGGCCTGGTTTCAAGGCACAGAAGATCTGATGGGAAAACTCGGCGCTGTGGATTGGCCCGACGACGTGATCAGACAGGAGCCTGGCTGCAGCAGCCGTTTTCAGAGCTACACCACTGTTGCCGCTGCTTACGCGGTGGCCATGGTGGCGGAGAACGCCTTGAAGATGGTGGACGGAGCCATCGCAGAACCCCGCGTCATCAGTTGGGTGCGTGGTCAGCGTTATCTGAATGACCAGCGATCTGACTTGGCCTTGCGGGATTGGGCTGCTACAGCCGCACCGCATGATGGATTAGTGATCGAACGCTCATTCCCGTGAACAATCGACTATTCTTTTACCCCGGCTATGGGCGCTATGTTCTCTTCACGGCCGCCGCGCTCGAGCATATGTATAGACACGTTCAGCGACGGATATGGCAGAAGGAAGCCGGCGGGGAGATTTATGCAATCGACCCGGATGCCCATAGCCTTATCGTAACGACTGCCACGGGGCCCAACAGGGGCGACCGTCGCACCCGATGTTCCTACAATCCGGACATCGAAGCGGCAAAGCGTGATCGGGACCGGCAGTTCGCCTTGAGCCTGCACGCTGTCGGGTTGTGGCATACCCATCCGGAGGCACGCCCCAGTCCATCAGGCCAAGATCGACAGACGACTGAAGAATACCTATCTGCCTTCCAGGGAGACAGGGAGCGCTACCTAATGGTCATCGTCGGCAATTGCGGTAACCCGCCGAACGTGAAGGTATGGGCAACCAGCCAAAACGCTCGCTCCGCGTGGGTTGAACTGGTGGAGGAATCGATAGGCTCGATTCCCAAAATGCAGTTATGACCGCCCCTGAGCTATTGGTGAGGGACTGCCTCTGCTTGGCCCCGATGTTTCAATGCTTGCCAGGAGATCCAGTTGCGACACGTAGGTCGGGGTCGTCTCAGAAAACGGAAAAAATCGTACGCTAAGCGGGTTGCAGCAGCCGTAGCGGCCTGAACTTGCCCGCGCCGATCTTGGCGCTGCTGCGCCAGAGATAATCGCCGGTCAAATTGATGTGTTCCCAGCCCAGCGGCGACAGATACTGTAACAGCGCGTCATCGACGGTCTGGCCATGGCCACGTAAGGCGTTCGCGGCCCGCTCCAGATAGACCGTGTTCCACAGCACGATGGCCGCCGTCACCAGGTTGAGGCCGCTGGCCCGGTAGCGCTACTGCTCGAAACTGCGGTCGCGGATTTCTCCCAGGCGGTTGAAGAACACGGCGCGGGCCAGCGCGTTGCGTGCCTCGCCCTTGTTCAGCCCTGCATGCACGCGGCGGCGCAGTTCGACGCTTTGCAGCCAGTCCAGGATGAACAGCGTGCGCTCGATGCGTCCCAACTCGCGCAGGGCCACGGCCAAGCCGTTCTGGCGTGGGTAGCTGCCGAGCTTTCGCAGCATCAGCGAGGCCGTCACCGTGCCCTGCTTGATCGAGGCGGCGAGCCGCAGGATTTCGTCCCAATGGGCGCGCACGTGCTTGATGTTGAGCGTGCCGCCGATCATCGTGCGCAGCGCCGGGTAGTCGCGCACGACGTGCACGATCACGCCGGCATTCTGGGCCAGGCGCGACACCGTGTAGGCGTTCATCGAACACCTCCTTTTCCTCACCCGGCGCAGCAGGACAGTTGCTTCACGTCCTTGCTGAAGGTCTGCGCCGCGAGCTTCAGCCCCTCGACCATCGTGAGATACGGGAACAACTGGTCGGCCAGATCCTGCACGGTCATCCGGTGGCGGATCGCCAGCGCGGCCGTCTGGATCAGTTCTCCCGCTTCTGGGGCCACCGTCTGTACGCCGATCAGCCGCCCCGAGCCGGCCTCAGCCACCAGCTTGATGAAACCGCGTGTGTCGAAGTTGGCGAGCGCCCTCGGCACGTTGTCGAGCGTCAGCAGCCGGCTGTCGGTCTCGATGCCGTCGTGGTGCGCTTCGGCTTCGCTGTAGCCCACCGTCGCCACCTGCGGATCGGTGAATACCACCGCCGGCATCGCGATCAGGTCCAGCGCCGCGTCGCCGCCGGTCATGTTGATCGCGGCGCGGGTGCCGGCCGCTGCCGCCACATAGACGAATTGCGGCTGGTCGGTGCAGTCGCCGGCGGCAAAGATGTGCGGCACGCTGGTGCGCATGGCGCGGTCGATGAAGATGGCTCCCTGCCCATTGACTTCGACGCCTGCCGCTTCAAGGTTCAGGCTGCGCGTGTTCGGCGCGCGGCCGGTGGCGACCAGCAGCTTGTCGGCGCGCAGCCCACCGCGCCCTGTGGTGAGCACGAATTCCCCGTCCGCATAGGCAACATGGCTCGCCTGGGTGTGGTCCAGCACTTCGATGCCCTCGGCGCGGAACGCGGCCGTGACGGCTTCCCCGATGGCCGGGTCTTCGCGGAAGAACAGCGTGCTGCGCGCCAAGATCGTGACCTGGCTGCCCAGCCGGGCGAAGGCTTGCGCCAACTCGACCGCCACCACCGACGAACCGATGACGGCCAGCCGCTCGGGAATGCTGTCGCTCGCCAGCGCCTCGGTGGAGGTCCAGTACGGCGTGTCCTTCAAGCCGGGGATCGGCGGGATCGCGGGGCTTGCGCCGGTCGCAATCAGGCAGCGGTCGAAGCTCGCCTCGTGCGTACCGCCGTCAGTGATCGCCACGGTCAGCGTGCGCGCGTCCTTGAAACGGGCCTCGCCGCGCAGCACGGTGATGGACGGATTGACGTCCAGGATGCTCTCGTACTTGGCGTGGCGCAGTTCATCGACACGGCCTTGTTGCTGGGCCAGCAGCCGTTCGCGCAGCACGGTCGGCGCTGCGGCGGGCAGCCCTTCATCGAACGGGCTTTCGCGGCGCAGGTGAGCGATGTGGGCGGCGCGGATCATGATCTTGGAGGGCACGCAGCCGACATTGACGCAGGTGCCACCAATGGTGCCCCGCTCGATCAGCGTCACGCGCGCGCCTTGCTCGACGGCTTTCAGCGCTGCCGCCATCGCCGCGCCACCGCTACCGATCACGGCCACGTGCAGCGCTTGTTCACCGCCTTCATGCTTCGTTTCGCCACTGAGCCAGCCCAGCGCCTTGTTCAGCAGGCCGGCAGGCTTGTTAGGCGTGTCGGCACGCCGTGCGCGATAGCCGAGCGTGACCACTGCGGCAACCAGCGGGGCCACGCTCACGCCCGCGTCCGCCTCGATCTCGGCCCGTTTGCGCGGATAGGACACCGAGGCCGAGCGCACGCCGGGCACGTTTCTCAAAGCCTGCTGGACGTGCTCGGCGCACGACGTGCAGGTCATGCCTTCGATGTGAAGGGTGATCGCTTCGGCCATCATGGTGCCCTCACTGCTTGACGCCGGAGGGGTAGCCCGCGTTTGCAGTGGCCTTGGTCAAGGCGTCGGCATTGGTCTTCACGTCGTCGAAGGTGACGACGGCTTCCCGCTTCTCGAAGCTGACTTCGGCCTTCTCTACACCGGCGACCTTGGACAGTGCCTTCTTGACCGTGATCGGGCAGGCCTCGCAGGTCATGCCGGGCACCGACAGGGTGACAGTCTTGGTAGCAGCCCAGGCGGGTGCGCTCAGGGTGGCGGCCAGGGCGATCAGGGCGGCGAGTTTCTTCATGGTGATCTCCTTTCAGTAAAACAGCGGCAGGACGTAGGGGAAAGCGAGGGCAACCAGGACTAGGGCGGCCACGATCCAGAAAATCACCTTGTAGGCTGTCCGCACTTGGTGCACGGCGCAAACGTCACCGGGCCTGCAGGCATGGGCCGGTCGGAAGATGCTGCGCCAGGCGAAGAACAGCGCGACAAGCGCCGCGCCGATGAAGATCGGCCGGTACGGCTCCAGCACGCTCAGGTTGCCGATCCACGCGCCGGAGAAGCCGAGCGCGACCAGTACGAGGGGGCCGAGGCAGCAGACCGAGGCGAGGACGGCCGCGACGCCGCCGGTCGCCAGTGCACCGCGGCCGTTCTTGGGTTCCGACATGAGGTTCTCCTTCCGGGACTTCGCTTGATGCTGTAACGTTACTTCCGTAGTCAACTACGGAGTCAAGTATGATGGAGAACGATTTAGAGAACCTAACCATCGGGGCCTTCGCCAAGGCGGCCGGGGTCAACGTGGAAACCATCCGCTTCTATCAGCTCAAGGGCTTGTTGCCCCAGCCGGAGCGTCCATATGGCCGTATCCGCCGCTACGGGCAGGCGGACGTGGCGCGGGTGAAGTTCGTGAAATCAGCCCAGCGCCTGGGGTTCAGCCTGGATGAGATCAGCCAACTCCTGAAACTGGAGGACGGCACCCATTGCAGCGAGGCGGCCGAACTGGCTGCTCACCGGCTGGCCGGTGTGCGCGCACGCATGGCAGACCTCACGCGGATGGAAGAGGTGCTGTCGAAGCTGGTGAGCGAGTGCCACGCGCACCACGGCAATGTTTCCTGCCCGTTGATTGCAGCCTTGCACTGCTGCTAAGGGCGCTTCCGGCTCTTAGCGTACGATTTTTTCCGTTTTCTGAGACGCCCCCAGGTCCAGTGGAATTCCGCCAACTCGGCCATGACCTCCTGGCTCAGGCCGCGTTCCTTGCGCAAGCGCCGGAGGTTTTTCAGTCCTGACCCCCATGGCACTACCTTAAGCCGATGGGATAGTTGGGCGCAGAAAAAGAAGAAGGCTGAGAGCCCCGCTTGCTAAGATCGTGATGTCTGAAGTCACGTTCGATAACAGGAGGATCAGCCATGGTGGATGCTAGCAAAAAAACGCCTGCGCCAAGGGGTTGAACGATTCCGTCGGCAATTCGGCGATCAACCGACCCAGGCCTTGGGGGCCGTGTTACCTGCTGCGGATTTGCAGCAGCTGGTGGTCGAGGAAGTTGGCGCCTTTCGGGAGCGCATCTATCCCCCGCTGACGACCTTGGGGTTATTCATTGGCCAGGCGCTGAGCCAGGACGGTGCGTGCCAGGATGCGGTGTCCCGGCGCTTGAGCGAACGGACGGCGTGTGGGGAGGCCGCATGCAGTCTGAACAGCGGGCCCTACTGCAAGGCGCGCCAACGCTTGCCGTTGGGATTGATCCGCCGGCTCGCGCTGAAGGTCGGCGAGACGCTGGAGCGGGAAAGTCCGGCCGATTGGAAATGGCGTGGGCGTTCGATCAAGCTGATGGACGGTACGACGATCTCGATGCCGGACACCGCAAGCAATCAGTCGGTGTATCCGCAAAGCGGCGTGCAGCAAGCGGGGCTGGGATTTCCACTGGCGATGCTGGTTGCCGTAATCTCGTTATCGACCGGCGCCGTGCTGGAGTGGGCCTTGGGACCGTGCCGCGGCAAGCACACCGGCGAGCAGGCACTGTTTCGCCAGCTGATGCCGCAACTGGATTCTGGAGACATCGTCCTGGCTGATCGCTATCACTGCAACTACTTCACCGCCGCGCTGTTGGTACGACGCGGCGTCGATCTGGTTACCCGGCAGCATCAGCGCCGAATTACCGACTTCCGCCGCGGCCGACGCCTGGGGCGGCGGGATCATTTGGTTGACTGGATTCGCCCCCAACGCCCTTCCTGGATGGACGCCGAAACCTACGAATCGATGCCGGAGCGGCTGTCGATGCGCGAAACAGAAATCGGCGGGCGTATTCTCGTCACCACCTTGAGCGATGCCAAGACCGTGAGCGCGACGGACATTGATGCGCTGTACGGTCGGCGCTGGCAGGTCGAGGTTGACCTGCGTTCGATCAAGGCCGAAATGGGCATGGATATTTTGCGCACGCAATCGGCGTCGATGGTCGACAAAGAAATCGCCGTCTATCTCTTGGCCTATAACCTTGTCTGCGCCTTGATGGTTCGCGCGGCGGCCGGCGCCGGCATCGAAGCTCGGGCGCTAAGCTTCAAGGGCACGATCCAGCTCTATCTGGCTTTTGAACAACAGCTGCGCTTTGCCGGGCGCGCCAGTGTCGTCGCCATGACGGCGCATCTGCTCGGCGCCATCAGCCTGCTGCGACTACCGGTTCGCCCTGGACGGATCGAGCCCCATGCCATCAAACGACGGCCGAAAAATCATCAGTTGCTGACTGTCACGCGCGATGTCGCACGCCACAACATCCGCAAATCTCGGGGTACAACGGCTTAAGGTAGTGCCATGGAGTCCTGACCCCAGTTACTTAGCCTGCTCAATAAAATCAACGATTGTTTCGTTTGCCTGTTTTCTTGAACATCCAACTCGCTAAACGCAACGTATATTGCGTTTGATTTGACACATACACAAATCGGGGACTAAGCTAATCGATAATTTCTTTTAGCTTGATCATCATGCCTACGACCCGACACCGCATCCGCTCCGTCGCCGAGCTTGGCCGCATTGTCGCCAGCACCCGAATCGCTCAGGGGCTGCGTGCCACCGAGCTTAACGCTTCGCATGTTTTCGTGAGCGATCTGGAGCGCGGCAAGGAAACCGCCCAAATCGGCAAGGTGCTGTCGGTGCTGGCCGATCTAGGCATCGACGTCGTTCTCGAACTGCCGCCGGGCGTCGAACTCCCCGAGAATTTCGAGCAACAACCGCCGCGGCGCAGGATTTCGCGATGACTGACGATGTCCGCGAACTGATTGCCAGCATCAATGGCCAGGCAGTCGGCACCCTCCGGGATGAGGGTGGCTTCTGGACCTTCCAATACGATCCGGCCTGGCTCGGCCACCAGGGGCGCTACGCGATCTCCCCGATGTTGCCATTGCAGGCCGGGAAGATCGTCGATACCGGCTCCTTGCGACCGGTGCAGTGGTTTTGCGACAACCTCCTGCCCGAAGAAATGGCCCGGGAACTACTAGCCAAGGATGCCGCCGTCGACGTCAACGATGCCTGGGGGCTGCTTGCCTACTTCGGTGCAGAATCCGCCGGTGCCATCACCTTGTTGCCTCCCGGCAGTTCCGTGACGTCATCCGGGCTCTGCCCTTTACCGGACGATGAGTTGCAGCACCGAATCGACGAATTGCCGCGACGCTCCCTGTCGGCGGACTCGCCGAAGCGCATGTCGCTCGCCGGTGCCCAGGCCAAGCTAGCGGTCACCCTGAAGGATTTGCAAATTTTCGAGCCGGTCGGTGGCGAATGCTCGACTCACATTCTGAAGCCGGACAGTAAGGTTGACGGGTTTCCACATACGGCGATCAACGAATATTTCTGCATGACCCTGGCTAGGCATGTCGGCCTGCCGGTTCCCAATGTCACTTTCCGACAGGCACCATCACCGATTTACCTGGTGGAACGCTTTGACCGCAGTCTCCAGGGCGATGTCGTCGAACGTGTCCACACGCTCGACGCCTTGCAACTGCTTTCTCTCGATCGCCGCCTCAAATACTCGAAGGCCTCTGCCGAGACGCTCAACGACTGCATCAAGCTTTGCCGGACGGCGGCGCAGGCCCGGATCAACCTTTACCGGTGGACCGTGTTCAACATCCTCATCGGCAATCACGATGCCCACATGAAGAACGTCTCTTTCCTGGTCGGCCCCGGCGGGATCACTTTGGCGCCGTTCTATGACCTGGTGAGCACCGTGATCTACGCAACCCGGGAACATGACCCTCGCCCGCCCTACTGGCCGGACGTCGAACTCACCATGCCGATCGGGAAGGCCCGTTTTTTCGCGGACCTTACCCGCGATGACGTGATCGGGTTTGGCGCTCAACTCGGCCTCCGGGAAAGCGTTGCAGCCAACCTCCTGGACACCCTCGTCCCCCTCCTCAACCACGGATTGAGCGCCATTGCCGACGGTTTCAGGACATTTGCCCATGCCGGCCAGCAGCGCGTCATCAACGCGATTCTGGCGATGCCGATCCAGGAAATGTCCAAAAAACTTCGCGCAAAATGAATGCTCTGCATTGCAACGAGGGTTGAAGCCCCGGAGCGATGCTCGGCCATCATCGAATGCCAGCACCCTGCAATTCGTCCGCGCACCATCGCTTGAACCAACATCCTCTACACAATAGCGGATTACAAGTTGGCCGAGGCGAAATACTGCCCGCCAGAATGGCTTCCCGGCGGGAGATCAAGGCCTCCACCTCAACGACATCAAGCAAGCCGACACGGTGGGCAGCGCGATATCCCGAAGGGCCTTGCACAACCACATAGGCGTGCAAGGCAACCTCTTCTCTCATCTGAGCCATGAGGGCCGCCCGCTGCGCAGAGAGTTCGATTATGTCCGAAGGATACATGCGGTTTTGCAGCCGGCACTTCAACTCGACAAGGATGATGATTCCGGCAGGAGTACGGTATCCGCGATCCACCTTCGCCGTCAGAACGACCGCCCCAGTAACCTGGAACAGTTCCTCCGCATAAGCGAGCTGCGCCCGGCACAGTTCCCTTGGCAACCAAGCCAACTCCCCTTGGTTCCCCAGGTAGTACCCTGCCCAGACGAGCAACGCAATCAAGAACGCGCTGGGAATCAGGACTTCAGTCATCCCCTCTTCTCCATTTTTCCAGCCCGGCCACCCACAAAACGACGGGCCGCAGGAGCGCGCGCATCATCCCAATCAACCATGGATGGCGGACAAGTGTTCTGCATACAGTTGGTGCCGTCCGGTAGTACATGAGGATCAGAAAGCGGCCCGGCATCAAAGGGCGCAGCACCCGGTCGCGGAACCATCGCAACACGGCGACCTCGTAACCCTCGCCGTATACCAGTGTCGCGATGAAGCACGGTCCCCTCCGTACCCACTGCTCTTGTCCTTCCAGATAGAAGCGCCGGTGTTCTCGTCCTCCCCGGGCCCTGCTCTTTCGTTGCTGCACTGAGCGCCGCTGGCCGTAGCGGTACTCGAATAGAGCGAGGCGCTCACAGACGCCCATCTGAGCAAGCTCCGATGCGCTGACACGCGGCCCCCGGCCGGTACTCGGCCGGCGTCCGTCGCTCACCGCCCCCTCCCAGGTCGGACTGACCACAAGTGCCAACGGCAATACTCCTGGTCGGCGAGGTAATCGATCCGGATGGCGACGTCCCGTCTGATCCTCGACCGGCACGCGCTTCGCGTTGGATCGCGCGCAATGTTGTCAACGCAGCCGTGGATAGCCAAGAAGTCACGCTGCTGCATGATTTACTCGCCCTCCACCATTTCGGCCTCAATCGCATCGAGCCAGTCGGCCCATTGCTGCATCATCTCCCGACGCTCGTGTATATCTTCCCCGCGATCAAACCCTTTCAGGTTGTTCCTATCGGCGTGCCCCAGTTGTAATTCCAGCAGCCGATTCGCACCCCCCATTTCAAGCAGGTGCTTTGAAGCCGTCGCCCTGAAAACGGAGCCACCTAATGGGATAACGAGATGCCTCATCGCTTGCCCGATGCTCGTCTCGCTCATGACGCCCCGTGGCAGGCGCGCATTGGGGAACATGTTTTCGCCATCCTCTGTGATTTCATACAACTCGCGCAGCGCGCTGATTGCCTGATTGGATAGCGGCACAAGATGCCTACGCTTACTTTTGCTCCTATCAGCGCGTATATCCCACAATGCTTCGTCGAGCCTTGCATCTTCCCACTTGCTGCGGCGCATGTCGGAGATGTGCACGAATGTGTAGAGCGCCAGACGAACTGCGAGGTACGTCGTACGCGAACCGCTGTAACCCCTCAGCCTCAGGAAGAGATTCTTCAATTGCTCGCGGTTCAAGGGAGCCACCGTCGCGGCAGGCGAGCAGAGACGAATAACTGCGCGCTGCATAGACAACTGATGTTGCGGAGTGCCTTGCGCCCGGTCGCGAACGGCCGGAGTCTGCTTTCTGGACATAGTGATTCTCCTTTTCCTCAACGGTCCGTGATGGGTTCGCCGAACACCTCCGAGGCGATCGGCATGGGAATCGCCGGCCCCGCCGGCGGTGCAGCGGAGAAAGCATTGGCTGCGGAGACCTGAACCACGCGCTGGAGAATGCCCCCTGCAGCCAGACCGAGCTGGCCGAGCACACCCTCGCGAGCCAG
The DNA here is from genome assembly GCA_036732025.1 of Rhodocyclaceae bacterium. Taxonomy (GTDB): domain Bacteria; phylum Pseudomonadota; class Gammaproteobacteria; order Burkholderiales; family Rhodocyclaceae; genus SSSZ01. The sequence continues at coordinate 92,299 of DAINDE010000003.1, read as the reverse complement.
CAGTCGCAGCCGGTTGATCCGCTTCGTCCCTTTCTTGAAGCGGATCAGGTCGTCATAGAGTTGTGGGTCATCCACTCGATCCAGTTCGAACAACAGGCGGATGGTCTCGTGCTCAGGCATTTTCTTCTCGCTCATCGCGCCCCCCTTGAGCCACGGCATTGGCCCCAGCGAAGATCTTGGCCACATGGTTCATGCCGGCGATCTGGAATCCCCGTACGTTGGCATGCAGCGGATCCTTCACTTCCAGGATCCGGTGCTTCGGAAATGCCTCTTTCACCGCCTTCTTGAAGAGATACGCTCCCCCACCCACCAGGATGATGTTCTGGAAGCTGTAGCTCGCCTCGACCCAGCGCATCATCGACGCCACAGCTTGCTGGGCGATGGAGTGCGCCATCGGCATGGCGCGCGAGATGTCGTAGGGCTTCTGGTAGATCACCGGGTTCTTGCCGGTCCGCAAGGCCAAGTCGATGGCCTCGATATCGTTATAAGGCGTGCCGATGTCGTGGCCAATCTCCCCTGCAATCGCTTGCAGGATGTCGAACACCCCCCGGTTCACCGAATGGCTCTTGTTCTGCACCAGGCGCATGCCCCGCGCCACCAGCCAGTCGAAGGTCCGTGCCCCCGGGTCGAGGATCAGGCTCTGCTCCCGCTCGATGCTGGCCCCCTTCCCGTGCTGCGCTGCGAAGTCGACCAGGGCGCCTTGAGGCTGAGCAATAGCCAACGCTTTACGGACCACCACGCTCTTGCCGTTGCCGATATCGTGCGTTCCCGTGACCGCCTTCTCGAGGGCGGCCTTCTTGGTCGTGAGTGCCGCCACGGGCAGGCCCACGACCAGGAGATCGATGGCAGCTAGTTTCATCAGTGCCAGAGCCCCTCGCAGCAGCGCCATGTACTCCGGCGTCTCGGTGTAGCGATCATGCATCTGGGTAGCGCGAAAGGTGTCCGCAGCCAGTTCGACTTCGGGACCGACCTCGTAGAAGAGGCCGTTGATCGGGATCGCGACCGTTTTTCGCCGCTCGTAGCCGGGCTGGCCCGACGGCTCGCGCATGGTCGGGTACGCAACCGAAGGAAAGCTGGCACAACGGATGTCACCGCCGGCCACGCCGCTGACGTACTTGGTGTTGCCGAAACCGACATCCACCGCTCTGACGACATAGTCCATGTGAGGCTCCAAGAATGAGTTGACCGGCGACCAGCATCGGCATCCCGATCTGGCCCGTCCACGTGAAATCCACTGTGCTTTGCCAGGCTTTCGCAATTAACCTCGACCGCATTCGAAGTCCAGCCGACCTAGGCTGCAATCAAAGTCGAGTTCCGGCGACGGATGGCAAAACGATTTCCACGTCGCACTACGGTCTCACTACGTCAGGGCGCGTCAAGGGCACATTCCAAGCAGGCGGCCCAGCCAAATCTGCGGCAGGGGATCGTAGATGCACAGAGCTAGCTGGCCCGCCCAGGACCAGAGGCAGAGATTTCCCCCGTCAAACCCGCCCGCCGCCTCGTTGCCCGCCGCTTTGCGACAATAAATACGCCTTACCGCACTCTCCCGGGCGCGCAAGTGCCACCCGCAATCCTCCGCAAATCGCCGCGCTTTCGAGCCTCCCCCTTGACCGCCCTACCCGCTTGGCGTCAACTACGGTTTCCCGAGGGCCATCCTGGCCCCGCTCCATCGCGGAGCAAAAGGCGTCGCAGTCGTTACCTGCCCTTGAAGCGCCGGTCTCGAACCGGCAATGCCGTCGCCCTTGAGGCGGCGGTCCCGAGGTCTTTCTCGTAGTGCATGTCCCTGGCTTGGCCAGCGTTGATCGCTGGGCGCTCCCTGAAGCGCGCCACGGCCAACAGAGCACCCGGCCGGCACTCGATGCCGTGCCCCTGTTCCCGCCATCCTTTGAGCACGCGGTTCTCCGCAGCGCGCGGTCGTGTTTGCCCGCTTGGGCTCCACGTGCGCTCCCGCTCATAACCTCGACACTGCCCTGGACTTTCGGTCAGGGGCGGACCCATGCGAGGGGATGGCGCTACGACTTCAGAACCGATCCACCAGATGGCGCGAGGCCCGACCTCGCCGTCGATGCCCGAGCCACGCCCCCGAGGCCGGCCGGCGTCACCACCCCCATGGCTGCAGAAATGCACGGATGGGCCGGATCAACCCGTTTCATTTTTAAGACCGACCGAGTTGGCGGGCGCAGACGCGCTGGCCGACGAACCCCTGGGTAGGCGCCGCGACGCCGTGGTCGCGTGCGGTGCCGAAGTTCTTGACCACTGACCGGCGTGGGCAACGGAATCCGTCCTGCCGGGAACTGCCGTGGATTCCACTTTCATCGCCAACATCGGCTTGCCGTTCGGGCGGCGGGCCTTCGACCATGGAGCCATCACCGTGTCCGACGCCATTCTTCGCCGTACTTCTCGCCGCCGGGTGCAGGAACCTGCCAGCCCCGGGCGTTCCAGCCAGCAGCAACCCGCTCGCCCCCAGAGTTGGGCGGGCAAGACCACCCAGGAAATCCTCGCCCGCTACCAACCGGGCAAGGCGCCGCCGCTCAAGGTGCTGGAGGTCCTGATCAAACTCTTCAACACCCAGCACACGGCGCTGGAGAAAACCGTCTCGCACAAGACGCGGCAAGAGCGTGCGCAGTTTCTGCGGCGCTTCTTCCGCGACCTGAAGCTGAAGGCCGGTTTCAAGACGGTACCGGACCCGCGCAACCTCGGGCAGAAGCACATCCATGCCATGGTGCAGGTCTGGCAGCAGGCGCATCTGGCACCGGCGACGATCCAGACCTACCTGAGCTTCCTGCGGGGACTGGCGATGTGGATGGGCAAGCACGGCTTCGTGCGCAAGCCGGGCCACTACGGCCTGAGCCTAGAGGAGTACCAGCGCCATGAGTCCGCCCAGCGCGACAAGAGCTGGAGCGCCCAAGAGATCGATGCCGAGGCGGTGATCGCCGAGGCGTGCAAGTTCGACCTCCGTGTCGGCGCATCGCTGCGGCTGATGTCGGCCCTGGGGCTACGGCGCAAGGAGTCGGTGCAGTTCCGGCCGTTCCAGCACGTCATGCCATTCAGCGAGACCGGGCTGCCAGAGAACCAGCAGCAGGCGGATCGGTATGCATGGGTCAAGGGCAAGGGCGGCCGGGTGCGCTGGATTCCCTTGGACAGTCCGGTTCATCTGGCAGCACTGGAGTTTGCCCAAGGCGTGGTCGACAGCCGCGACGCCCACATGGGCGATCCGCGTCGGGACTTGAAGCGTAACCTGCGGCGGCTGGACTACGTCCTGGAGAAATTCGGCATCACCTTGCGCCAGCAGGGGGCGACAGGTCATGGCTTGCGCCACGAGGTTCTTAACGATGCCTATGAAGATGTCGCTGGCGTGCCGTCGCCGGTCCGGGGTGGCGGGCCGGTATCACCGGAACTGGATCGGGCGGCGCGGCTGGCGGTGTCGCAACTGGCGGGGCATGCGCGCGCAAGGGCCGCAGATGCCTATATCGGCAGGATCATCAAGCCAAGTGGCCGGCCGGTTGGCTCACCCGAGCCGAAGCGCGACGATGACGACGGGGCGGCCGTGCCGGTGTGAGCGGCGCGCGGACAAGGCGATGCCGGGCGGGACCGATCGCGCCGCCCAGCATCGCCATGCGGCTTGCCTCACGCCGTCACAGCTGGCTCGCCGGACACCCTGCTCGTGTCGTCCGATGCCGCGTCGGTCTGTCTGATCTCGGCGGTGCGGATGCGCAGGCAGGCGGGCAGCCAGCCCGTACCGGCCACCGTCTGTTCCGCCCCCGTCACCACGGCATCCTTTTTGAGCGCGGCCAGCGGGCTCGCGGCATTGGCATCGACGGCCTCGGTGACGACCTCGATGACACGTGCATTGGAGACGTGGTTGAAGTAGGAAGCCCCCGTGGCTGTCCACCATTGAGTCATGTCCAGCCCCAAGGCCCGCGCCAGTGCCTCGTTGCTTTGCCGCTCGGGCTCGGTGCCGTAGATGCCCGTGACGGTGACGGCCACAACGAAAGTAAGTAGGCGCAGCACTGTCGCCTGCTCCTGGGCGAGCAGCCAAGGGAAGATTTCCTCCAGATTCTCCGGCAGCCGCTCGGCCCAGGCGGCGCGCTCGGCCTGAAGCTTCGTCCAGGCTGCACTGGCCTCCATGTCCTCGGCGGCGGAACGCAGTTCGGATTGGCTGTCGGTCGCGCTGATGGCGAAGACGTTCTCCGAGCGGCAATAGTAGAGGTCGTTGCCCCGAAAAATCTTCTGCGCCAGATGCGCGGTGATCGCGGCCAGCGCCACGTCGGGGCGGTCGAGCAATTCGGCCTGGACGGCGGCGACCCGGTGGGCGGAGAGACAACGCATCAGTTTCTCGGAATGCACCGGGCGAGTCTTGGGCGACGGAAGCGACACCAGCGGCTCGTCGGTGCCGTTTTCGGTGGTTTGGCGGGCGGCCTGGATCATGTCGCTGCGGTCGTCGGGGCGGATCAAGCCGTACTTCACCGCGACGGCGCCGTTGTGGCCGACATGGACGACGCAACCGGCCTGGGCCATCAGGTCGGCCGGCCACACGCTGAGGGCTTCGTCGAGCGCCTTGCGTTGTTCCTCCAGGCCTTCGGCTTCGCCTTCGAGCCGATAGAAGGCGTCCTCGTCGCCGTCTTCGTCGGCCAGCCTTTCCATCTGCGCGTGCAGTGCCGCGATGCGGCCATCCAGGTCCTCCAGGGCGGCCGCTTCCTCGGCAGCCGGTTGGCGCTTCGTCTTGCGCAGTTCGCCGTACTTGACGTACTCGTCGAAGGCATAACGGACTCGGACATCGACCCATTTCCAGCCTTCGGCCGCGATCTGCTTGGCCCGCTTTTGCAGCTTGTCGGTCGCCAACCTTTCCAAGAGGGCCGCATCGAGCAGGTAGACCTTCTTGTCGTCGTCGCTGAAAAGGTCGCGCCGTAGCGCACCGCCGGCCTTCTCATAGGCCTTGAGCGTCACGTACTTGGCGACGGCATCGCGGTCGGACTCGATCTCGCCCTGGGTCAGCAGTTGGCGCAGGTAGTCGGGACGGCGGTTCCACGACGGCAGCGCGGCCCAGGTCTGCTCCTGCTTCAGGTGATCGTCCACCGAGGCCAGCACCATCAGGCAATCCAAGCCGATCTGGGCGTCGCGGAACAGCGTCATCAGCTTGGGTGAAACGGTGGCGAGTTTCATGCGGCGCTTGACCACCAGCGGCGTGACGCCAAAGGCCGCAGCCACGTCCTCGACCGACTTGCCTTGCCCGATCAGCTTGGCGAAGGCCGCGAACTCGTCTGCGGGATGCATGGGGACGTGGAAGACGTTCTCCGACAGGCTGGCGATCAGCGCCCGGTCGGCCGGCACGATCAGCACGGGCACCGGGTAGTTGTCGGCGAGGTCGCCGCTGCCCACCAGCAGGGTCAGCGCTTCGAGCCGACGACCGCCCGCGCAGACCTCGAAGCGGCCGCGTGCGCCCTGCACGACGACGAGGTTCTGCAACACGCCGCATTCCTTGATCGAGGCCGCGAGTTCGGCAATGCTCAGCTTCGGGGTGCTGCCACCGGCGCGCGCCTGATAGTCCTGCGAGAGGACAAGCTTGTTGAAAGGGACGAAGGTACGGGGTGACGCTTCGATGATGGCATCGATTTCGGCTTTCGTGAATTTCATACGTAGGGCTCCTGAACGGTTGAAGGAGGCATGCCAAAGGGCATGTCCAAGGGTTCAGAATCTCATCCCGCTCCTGTCCTTCAAGCCTTCGGAGGTCACTGTCAGAAGTGATGTGCAATCACGGACGGCTGGACCCGCGTGAGTCGAATGGCATCTACCTCGATCCATCAGCGCGTCGGTGGTCGCCCCGATCTCGAAAAGGCGCTGATAAACCTACCGTTCCCGAGCCCCGAACTGAATGTCACAGAACCGTAATTGACCGGAACTTATATTTCGATAAAATTGGAATTATGGAAACTTTAAACGCCGCCGAACTCCTCGCCGCCCTCGGGCACGAATCCCGTCTCGCCATCTTCCGTCTGCTGGTCGAAGCCGGACCGGAGGGCATGAACGCCAGCGCCATCGGCGAGAAGCTGGGCCTGCCCGGCGCCACGCTCTCCTTCCATCTCTCCCACCTGAGCCGTGTCGGCCTCATCAAGGGTGAGCGGGAGAGCCGATTCATCCACTACTCGGCCGAATACGAAACGATGGACGAGCTGATTGCCTTCCTGACCAGCAATTGCTGCCACGGTGATGCTTGTCTGCCCAAGACGGCTTCCTGCAACGCTATCGAGAAGCGGCGCAGCAAGGGTCCCAATTCCTGAAGGAGGAGTGTCATGAGTGACCATACCTACAACGTTCTTTTCCTCTGTACCGGCAACTCGGCTCGCAGCATTCTGGCGGAGTCCCTTCTGAATCATCTGGGAAAGGGCCGCTTCCGGGCCTTCAGCGCCGGCAGCCACCCCACTGGCCGGGTCAATCCCCTGGTCCTTGAACTATTGGTGGGGCAAGGCATGCCGGTAGGCAATCTGCGCAGCAAGAGCTGGGATGAGTTCGCCAAGGCAGGCGCGCCGGGGCTGGATTTTGTTTTCACAGTCTGCGATAAGGCGGCTGGCGAGATCTGCCCGGTTTGGCCTGGTCAGCCGATGACGGCCCATTGGGGTATCGAAGATCCTGCCGTTGTCGAGGGTACGGACGAGGCCAAACGCGAGGCCGTGTCCACTGCCTATCGTCTGCTCAACCGCCGTATTTCCCTTTTCCTCAGCCTCCCCTTCCAAAAGCTCGATGCCCTGTCGCTCCAGAAGCATCTGAATGACATCGGCCAGGCTAAAGACCCTAGTTAGTCCGCTCTCTCTATCCCAATCCCAATCGGAAACAACATGAGCCATCCCAAGACCGTCCTGGTGCTGTGCACCGGGAATTCCTGCCGCTCCCAGATGGGCGAAGCTATCCTCAATCATGACGTGGCCGGCATCGTCCGCGGTATTTCCGCGGGTACCCGACCCCAGCCCAAGGTGGCCGACGGCGCCATCGAGGCCTTGAAGCTCGCCGGCCTGCCCACTGCCGACCTCCATCCCAAGGATGTAGAGGCGGTCATGGACCAGGATATTGACCTGGTGGTCAGCGTCTGCGACAACGCCAAGGAAACCTGCCCGGTGTTCCCTCGCCCGGTGAAGCGCATCCACGTGCCTTTCCACGATCCCCACGGCGAGCCGCTGGAGAGCTTCATCAAGGTCCGTGACGACATTCGCGCCCGCCTGGTGCTGGCGGTCAAAGAGGCCTTGGGGCTACGAACACCCTCACCAGACGTTTGACCGCTGAAGCGCTGGGGACGGCCCTGCTGCTCGCCGTGGTGGTCGGTTCCGGCATCATGGGCGAGCGCCTGGCCGGTGGCAACGTCGCCATCGCCCTGCTCGCCAATACCCTGCCCACCGGCGCCGGGCTGGTGGTCCTCATCCTCACCTTCGGGCCGGTCTCCGGCGCCCACTTCAACCCGGCGGTGACCCTGGCCGACGCCTGGCAGGGCGGCCTGCCCTGGCGTGACGTACCGGGGTATATCGTCGCCCAAGTGCTCGGTGCCTTCCTGGGGGTCGCTATGGCCCACGGCATGTTCGACCTTCCCATGTATTTCGCCTCGGCCCATGTCCGGACAGGCCCTTCCCAGTGGTTCAGCGAATTCGTCGCCACCTTCGGCCTGCTGGCCGTCATCTGGGGTTGCGTGCGCCGGCATCCCAGCGCTGCGCCGTTCGCCGTGGGCGCCTACATCACTTCGGCTTACTGGTTCACCGCTTCGACCTCCTTCGCCAACCCGGCGGTGACGCTGGCCCGGGCGGCGACGGATACCTTCGCCGGCATCCGGCCAGCCGATACGCCGGGGTTCATCGTAGCACAACTCGTCGGAGCCGCCGCCACGCTGTTGTTCAACTGGCTGTTGCCCTCGGCCCCCAAGCATGTCATCGATACAGAAGGGAGTTCGTCATGACCCAAAAACTCGAAGTGTTTGACCCGGCAATGTGTTGTTCGACGGGTGTCTGCGGCGTCGATGTGGACCCGGTGCTGGCGCAGTTTGCCGCCGACCTCAAGTGGATCGAGGAACAGGGCGTGGCCGTCGAGCGCCACAACCTCGGCCAGGAACCGCAGGCTTTCGCTGCCACTCCGGCCGTGGTGAAGGAGATGGAGGCCGGCATGGACCGCCTGCCCATCATCCTGGTCGACGGCCATATCGCCTCGACGGGGATGTATCCCTCCCGCCAGCAACTTGCCCACAAGCTCGGGATTGCCTTGGCCACCGGCGAGAAACCCCACGTCAAGGCGGGCGGTTGCGGCTGCAAGCCGGGCACCTGCTGAGGGTCGTTGCGATGGCCTTGCCTACCACCCAAACCCGCTACCTGTTCTTCACCGGCAAGGGTGGCGTCGGCAAGACCTCGCTGTCCTGTGCAACCGGCCTGGCGATGGCCGAGGCCGGGAAGCAGGTGCTCATCGTCAGTACCGATCCGGCGTCGAACCTGGACGAGGTTCTGGGGGTACAGTTGGGGCAGTTACCCACGGCCATCCCGGGAGCGCCAGGCCTGTTCGCCTTGAACATCGACCCGGAAGCGGCAGCCCAGGCCTACCGCGAGCGCATGGTCGCCCCCTACCGCGGCATCCTGCCGGAGGCGGCAATCCAGAGCATGGAAGAGCAGTTCTCCGGCGCCTGCACCGTGGAGATCGCCGCCTTCGACGAGTTCTCCAAGCTTCTGGGCGATCCAAGGGCGACGGCCGGCTTCGACCACGTCATCTTCGACACGGCGCCGACCGGCCATACCCTCCGGCTGCTGACTCTGCCGTCGGCCTGGAACGAATTCATCGCTTCGTCGAACGGCGGAGCCTCCTGCCTGGGACCGTTGGCGGGCCTGGAGAAGCAGAAGGCCCTCTATGCCGCCACCGTGGAACGCCTCTCCAGTGCGAGCGAGACAACGGTCATCCTGGTTGCCCGCCCAGACGGTGCCTCGCTGCGGGAGGCCGAACGGACCCGGGGGGAACTGGATGAACTCGGCGTCACCAACCTGATGCTGGTGGTCAACGGACTTTTCTCGACCGGGAGTGACGCCGACCCCATTGCCCTCGCCATGGCCCGACGGGCCAACCAAGCGTTGGCGGAAATGCCGGAAGCCCTGGTGGAATTGCCGGGGACCACCGTGCCCTTCTTGCCGCGCGGCACGGTCGGTCTGGAGGCGCTGCGCTTGGTAGCGCACCCGGAACTGGCTGAACCGCCCCGCGCCGGACTCGCTCCGCCGACCACTTGCCTGCCTCCAGGCTTGGGGGGCTTGGTGGAGGACATCGCCAAGGCGGGCCACGGGGTCATCATGACCATGGGCAAGGGCGGGGTCGGCAAGACCACAGTCGCCGCAGCCATTGCCTTGGCCTTGGCCAAGCAGGGCCATTCTGTCGTGCTTTCGACCACCGACCCGGCTTCTCACGTGGCCACCACCATCGATGGCCATATCCCCGGCCTGACGGTGACCCGGATCGACCCAGCCAAGGAAGTGGCTCAATACACCCGGGAAGTCCTGGAGAAGGCGGGCAAGCAGTTGGATGCCGGCGGCCGGGCGATGCTGGAGGAGGATCTGCGTTCGCCTTGCACCGAGGAAATTGCGGTCTTCCGGGCTTTTGCCAGGACGGTAGACCAGGGCAAGCGCGGCTTCGTGGTACTGGATACCGCTCCTACCGGCCATACCATCCTCTTGCTGGACGCCGCCGAGGCCTACCACCGGGAGGTGATGCGGACCCAGGGCGACATGCCGGAGTCCGTGCGGGAATTGCTGCCCCGCCTGCGGGACAGAAACTTTACCCGGGTGATGATTGTGACGCTGCCGGAGGCGACGCCAGTCCATGAGGCGGAACGGCTGCAAGGCGACCTGGATCGGGCAGGTATCCAGCCCTACGCCTGGGTCATTAATCAGTCGCTACTGGCCAGCGGCACCTGCAACCCCTTGCTGGCCGAGCGCGGCCAGTACGAGGCTTCCTTCATCCACCGGGTTGCTGACGAGTTGGCGCAGCGCTGTGCGTTAATTCCTTGGTTGGCTGAAACACCTATTGGCATTGAGGGTTTGGCGAAAGTCATCAGATAGATGCTTGCCTGCGCTTGGCAGGATACTTACTGCGAGTCCCAAATCCGCGCTGGCGCTTAACTCCATGCCACCCGCAACCCGCCTGCGTTGCCATGGCTTTCGCAGGCGAATGGCCCAACCGGTGCACCAGACAGCGTGCCGAGCGGCACACTACGAGGGCTTTCGGCTTCGGCCAACACGCGCTCGTTTGAGCGCTCCCGATTCGCCTCGGGCGTTGCGGTCGTTACCCGCCTCGTTTGCATTGACAGCATCCCACCGCTACCACCGATTGCGTGCCCGGCGCTGAACTGAGTACTGCCTGCCGACACTCGTCGGCTGGCACCCAAGCACCCAGCGTTCGTCGCCAATAGCGCCTTTGCTGCCGGCTTCGCCATGAAGTCCGGCGCGGCCACCTACGTCGGGGCGTTACCAGCCGGTCGTCCACGACCGTTTCCATTGCCCATCCCACCCGGGGAGCCCGCCTCCCCGATGGGGTCGCTGGGTTCCCCTTTTCCCTTGGAGAACGCACCGATGGCCCGTCCTACCGCGCCTTCCCTATGGCTGCCCGGGTTCGACCCAGCGGCCCCGACCCTGCCACCCCAGGCAGAGCTCGTTTGCCCTTCCCTCTCACGTGAGTCCGATCATCCCGCCGAACTGGAACACGTTGATAGCGTCCGCGATACGGCGGAGCCGGAGCAACCCCTGGCCGCCGTCCGCGCCAACTGGCGGGCGGTAACCGCCGCAAGCGCAGCCGTCCCGCGCGCCCTTTGGTCACGGCTGCACCGCGCCGACCTGGATCACCTGACCGGTGCCGCCGCCAAGTTCGAAGCCAATCTCGCCGCGATCACCACCTTGCGGCGGATCGAAGGCGAGGATCGGCCAGCCGACGCAGAGGAACGCCAAGTCCTGCTGCGCTACACCGGCTGGGGCGGCCTGCCCGCCAGCTTCAATCTCGAAGCCGCCGACAGCGCCTGGGCCGAACGCGCCCGTCGCTTGCAGGAATTGCTTCCCGCCGAGGACTACGAATCGGCGCGCGCCTCCGTCAACAACAGCCACTACACCGAGGTCCACGTGATCGAGGCGATATGGCAAGCGGTGGAGCGCTTCGGCTCCACCGGCGGGCGCATCCTGGAGCCTTCTGCCGGGATTGGCCATTTCATCGGCGCCATGCCGCGGAATCAGGCCGAGCGCAGCAGCGTCACCGCCATCGAGATCGACCGGATTTCCGGCCGCATCCTCAAGGCGCTCTACGCGCTCGGCGGCGTGGATGTGCGGATTTCCCCGTTCGAGAAAACCGCGCTGCCCGACCACTGGTTCGACCTGGTGATCGGCAACGTCCCCTTCGGCAAGTACAAGGTTGCCGACGTGAGCAACCGGGCCTATGCCCGTTTCAGCATCCACAACTACTTCTTCGGCCGCGCCCTCGACCTGGTACGCCCCGGTGGGCTGGTGTGCTTCATCACCAGCAGCCACACGATGGATGCCCAGTACGACGCGGTGCGCGAGTACATCGCCGCCCAGGCGCATCTGCTGGGTGCCATCCGGCTGCCCAAGGGGACTTTCGCCGGCATCGCGTCCACCGAAGGGCAGACCGACATCCTGTTCCTGCGCAAGCGGCAGCGGGCCGAGGCGGTCGAGGCCAAATGGTTGAAGCTGGGCACGGTGCCCGACAGTCTCCGGCACCCCCATTGCTACGAGCGCTACCTGCCGATCAACGCCTGGTACGCCGAGCACCCGCAGTTCTGCATTGGCCGCATCCGCCGCGAGGACAATGGCTACGAGGAAGTACCGGTTGCCGTGTTCGAGGGCAATCTGGAGGCGGCCCTGGCCGAGCGCATCGCCTTGCTGCCTGCCGATGCTTACCGCCCGGTGGAGCACAAGGCAGCCCCGCTGCGAGTGGTGGTCCCGGCCGAGGCCGGTGCCCGTCCTGGCAGCTAGCCGTGGAAAAGACTATGAAACGCTTCAAACCCGGAGAAAAATTTGGCCACTTCTTTCTTGCGGTTGGTCATGGCGGTTGCTCCTTCGATTGTTCAGGGGATGAACCTGCGCTCACCTTCAGCATCCTTGCATTTCGGATGACGAAGCGGCATCGCGGCAGGGCGTGGACCCGCACGACCGCGCTTCGAGTATCCGGGCTACTCAACCGAGTAGATGCGCGATGGCTCACCCGCTTTGGGCAAGGTATACACCTTGAGCGTGCCGGCAACGTGCGGCCCCATGCCCGGGGCATTGGCGGGCATGCCCGGAATGGTCAGGCCGCGCACCGCCGGCTTCTCGGCCAGCATCTTCTTGACGGCCGAAGCCGGGACATGGCCCTCGACGAGGTAGCCGCCGACCGTCGCCGTGTAGCAGCTGGCCAAATGGGGCGGCACGCCGAATCGATTGCGTTCCGCGTCCAGGTCCTGGGTAGGAATCTGCCGCACATTGAAGCCGGCGTCCTGCAGGTGCTTGACCCACTCGGTGCAGCAGCCGCAATCGGGATTCTTGTAGACGGTCACTTCAGGCAGCGGTGCCGCCATCGCGCTCCGCAGCGCCAGGGCCGCCAGAAGGGCGGCAATCAGTTTTCGCATCAATGTCTCCATACATGCTGAGGGGTTCAGGAGGTCCGCGTATGCTTTCCCCAGCCCGGCATCATCCGCTGGAATACGCCATCCTTGTCCAGCCACAGGTGCTTCAGCGCCGCCGCGATGTGAACCGCAATCAGGACGGCAAAGACCAGCGCGGCCACCCGATGCACTGTCGCGAGGTCGCCCCGCAACGCCGCGTCTTCCCACCCCCAATGCGGGAGCGGGATGCCAAAGAGCTTGGGGCCGTATTTGCTGAAGGAGGAAGTGATATAGCCGGCGGCGGTCACCACTACCATGAAGACGTAGAACAGGCGGTGGTTGACGACGGCCGCCATCCTTTCCCATCTGGCCATGCTCCCGGGCAGCGCCGGCACTTCATGCCGCACGCGCCAGACGATCAGCGCCGCGATGAAGACCGCCGCGACGATGCCGAGTGATTTGTGCAGATTGAAGAAGAAGGCGCGTTCCGGGGTGTTCTTCGGGATGCCGACCATGTACCAGCCGCTGGCCAGCAAGGCGATGATCGACAGCGCCACGATCCAGTGCAAGGCCACCGCCCGGCGCGGATAGCGGGTGGGCGGATTCATATCGGGTGCGTTCATGATCATCGCCCTCCTGACTTTATCGAATGACCACACCCCAGGGCATTTCCCCGACGGCGATGTCCCGGAGCTTCTGGTTGGTCTCGGTGTCGATCACCGACACCGAGTTGGATCTTCCATTGGCCACATAGAGCTTCTTGCCGTCCGGCGTCAGCGCCATATTCCACGGACGGTTGCCGACCGGCACGGTGGCGACGACCGAATTGGTCGCGGTATCGATCACCGACACGGTGGCGTCCTTCCCGTTGGAAACGAACACCCGCCGGCCGTCGGGGCGCACCGCAACGCCATTCGAGAAGCTGCCGGCCTTGATGGTCGCCACCACTTTCTGTGCCCGCACGTCGATCGCATAGACCGTGCTCGCCAGTTCGCATGCCACATAGGCGCGGCTGCCGTCGGGCAGGAACCCGATGCCGCGCGGCCGTTTGCCGACGGGAATGGCGCCCACCTGTTCGCGCTTGGCGACGTCGACCACGTCGACCTGCTCCGCGTCCTCGGCGCTGACGTAAAGCCACTTTCCGTCGGGGCTGAAGACCGCGTGCTCGGGGTTCTTGCCCTGCGTTTTGACGCTGAACTCCCGCTGCTGGGTGGCGGTGTTGATGAAGGCCGCGCTGTTGCTGACCTCGACTGCGGCAACGACCCAGTTGCCGTCGGGGGATCGGCTCACGCCCTCGGGGGATTCGCCGAGTTCGATCTTTCCGGCCACGGCGCGCTTGTCGAGGTCGATGGCGAGCAGCGCATTGTCCGGCTGGTCACTCACATACAGGCGTTTTCCGTCCGCGCTCACGGCGAGTCCACGCGGCTTTTTCCCCGCCTTGATCTCTGCCACGACCTCGTCTTTCGCCGTATCGATGACAGAGACCGTGCCGCTTTTCTCGTTGGGCACATAGGCCAGCGGCGCCGCCAGGGCGGCCGAAGCCGACAGGGTGACGCCGGCCAGCAGCGCCATTGCTTGTTTGCCAATTTTCATCGAAACATCTCCTCACCAAGTGATTCAATTGATCAAGAACGAACTGCGATTGATTTGTTGCCGCACCTGCCTGCTTCCTGAAGTCTCATCGAATCTCCTCCACCCGCTGAACTTCGCTCACGACGACCCACCCCGCCTCGGGCTGCCCCGTGTGCGCCGCTTTGGCGATGAGGTCTACCAGGGTGTCGGCCAGATCGTCCGCGCACAGGAGTTCCAGCTTGTATTCGGCCACCACGGGTTCGGCCAAATCCATCGAGTAATGCTGCTGCGTCGGGTCGGTTTCCACGAGCGGGCGTTGCACGCGGGATACCGTGACGTTGTGGCAGCCGGCGCCCGCGCCGGACTGGCATAGTCCCGAATCCCGCAATGCTTCGAGCACCTCGGCGATACGGTGCTGACGGATGAATGCCTTGATCTCTTTCATGTCGATTCTCCATGCCGCAGCCCCAGGGAGTGGGACCGCGGCGTCCGGTCAAATGGATGCCTGCTTGCGTTCCCGCCGGCCTTCCACCCACTCGTACATGAGGGGTAGCAGGAGCAGGGTCAACGCCGTGGAAGTGAACAGCCCCCCCACCACGACGGTGGCCAGCGGCCGCTGGGTTTCGGCGCCCACCCCTTGCGAGAGCAGCATGGGGATGAGGCCCAGGATGGCCACGGAAGCGGTCATCAGCACCGGCCGCAGGCGCAAGGCGGCCCCCTGGCGCACCGCCTCGCGGATGGACAGGCCCCGTCGTCGCTGGTCGTTGAGGAAGGACACCAGCACGATGCCGTTCAACATGGCGACGCCGAAGACGGCGATGAAGCCGATGGCGGAAGGCACCGACACATACTGGCCGGTGAGCGCCAGCCCGAAGACGCCGCCGATGACGGCAAAGGGCACGTTGGCGATGATCAGCGTCGCGTGGGTGAGCGAGTTGAAGGCGGTGTACAGCAGGATGAAGATGAGGCCGATGGTGAGCGGCACGATCACCGCCAGCCGCGCCATGGCCCGCTGCTGGTTCTCGAAAGCGCCGCCCCACTCGATCCAGTAGCCGGCCGGCAGCTTCACCTGCTGCCGCAGCTTCGCCTCGGCTTCCTGCACGAAGCCGTCCACGTCACGCCCCTTGACGTCCATCTGGATCACCGCGTAGCGCTGCAGCTGTTCCCGGCGCACGAAGGAGTAGCCCTCGTCCATCTCAACCGTGGCCACCCGGGACAAGGGCACCAGCGCCCCGGACTGGGTGCGGATGGGGATGTCAGCGATCGCCTGCGGACTGTCGCGGAAGGCTGCATCCAGCCGGACTTGAAGGTCGAAGCGTTTGACGCCGTCGATAATGGTCGACACCGTCTTGCCGCCGATGCCGGCCTGCACCACTTCCAGGATCTCGTCGGCATTGATGCCGTAGCGGGCCGCCTCGTCGCGATTGACCTTGATCACCATCTGCGGCTTGCCCTTGTTCGCCTCCAGGGACAGGTCGGCGACGCCGGGCACCTGGTCGAGCACGGCCTTCATCTGGCCGGCCAGGCGATCCAGCGTTGAGAGGTCCTCGCCGTAGATCTTGAGGGCCAGGGTCGCCCGCACGCCGGAGATGAGTTCCTCGACCCGCATCTGGATGGGCTGGGTGGCGCCGAACACCACGGTGGGAATGGCCTTTTCCAGGGATTCCTGCATTTCATGGGCGAGTTCCGGCATGCTCATGCGCTCCGGCCATTCTTCTGCCGGCTTCACGTCCACCAGCACTTCCATGTAATTCACGTCCGCCGTCTCGCCTTTCTCGGCACGGCCGATGGTGGCGAGGGTGGACTTCACCTGGGGAAACTGCTGCTTCAGGGCGGCGTCGATGCGTTTGGCCACGCCGAGACTCTCCTCCAGCGACGTGGAGGGAATGCCGGTGACGCGGAACATGAGCGTGCCCTCCTGCAGGGTGGGCATGAACTCCTTGCCGAGGAAGGGGAAGACGGCGAGTGCCGCCACCAGCAGCGCCAGGGCGCTGCCGATCACCTGCTTCTTGCGGTCGAGAGCCCAGTCCAGCAGCGGCAGGTAGAGCCGCTTGGCGTGGCGCAGGATGAAGGTGTCCTTCTCTTCCTTTGGCTTCAGGATCAGCGCCGCCAGTACCGGGACCAGGGTGAGCGTCAGAATGAGCGAGCCCATCATGGCGAAGGCGATGGTGAGCGCCATGGGCTTGAACAGCTTGCCTTCCAGGCCGGTGAGCGAAAAAAGCGGCAGGAAGACGACGATGATGATGAGGATGGCGAAGGCGATCGGGTTGATCACCTCCCGCGCCGCTTCCAGCATCACATGCGTCTGGTTGACCGCCTTGCCGGCCTGGTGGGAGAGCAGGCGGAAGCTGTTCTCGACCATCACCACCGCGCCGTCCACCATCATGCCGATGCCGATGGCGAGCCCCGCCAGCGACATCAGGTTGGCCGACATCCCGAAATACTGCATGAGGATGAAGGCGATCAGCATGGCGAGCGGCAGGGTGACGACCACAACGATGGCCGAGCGGATTTCGCCGAGGAACAGGAAGAGGACTACCGCCACCAGGATCGACCCTTCCAGCAGCGCACTCTCAGCGGTCTTGAGGGCCTTCTCGACCAGCTCCGTGCGGTCGTACTCCGGGGTGATGGTGACGCCTGCCGGCAATGCCTGCTGGGCCACCTTGAGCTTGGTCTTCACCGCATCGACGACGTTCTTGGCGTTTTCGTTGATGCGCGCCAGCGCCTGCCCCAGCACCACTTCCCGGCCGTCCTTGGTCACCGCGCCGAAACGCAGGCTGGGCGCCTCCTTCACTTCGGCCACGTCGCGTACATAGATCGGCGCGCCCTCGTGCTGGGTGATCACGATGTTGCCGATGTCGCGGCTATTGGTGACCAATCCCAGGCCGCGCACCAGGTACTGCTCCTGCCCGAGATTCACGTACTGGCCGCCGACTTGGCGGTTGTTGGCGGTCAGCGCCTCCATCACCGCCTTGAAGCTCAAGCCGTACTTGATCAGCTTCTGCGGCTGGATGAGCACCTGGAACTGCTTCTCGTCGCCGCCCCAGGAAACCACGTCGTCCACGCCGGCGGCGGTGCGCAGCATGAGCCGCACGTTCCAGTCCTGCAGGGTGCGCAGGTCCATGGTCGAAAGCTTCCGGTCGGCCGCCTCGACGGTGTACCAGAACACCTGGCCCAGCCCCGAGGTATTCGGCCCCAGGCTCGGCTCGCCGTAGCCCTCGGGAATCCGCTCCCGGGCTTCGAGGAGCTTTTCGCCGGCCAGGCGGCGGGCGAAGTAGATGTCCACGGTGTCCTTGAAATAGACGCTCACGTAGGAGAGCCCGAACAGGGAGACCGAGCGGATTTCCTCGACCCCGGGCAGGCCGGCCATGGCGGTTTCCACCGGGAAGGTGAGGAGCTTCTCCACATCCTCGGCGGCCAGTCCCGGCGATTCGGTGTAGATATTGACCTGCACCGGCGTCACGTCCGGGAAGGCATCCACCGGCACCGTGCGGAACGCCTGGATGCCGAAGACCACGACGAGCAGGAATCCCACCAGCACCAGAAGCTTGTAGCGCAGCGAGATGTCGACAATGTTGTTGAGCATGGCGACCCCTTAGTCCGCGTCGCCGATCTGCGACTTGAGGAGGCGCGCCTTGAGCGCATAGGCGCCCGCCACCACCACCGTTTCGCCGGCCTTGACGCCGCCCTTGACGACAATGCGGCTGCCGACCTTGTCGCCCACCTCGACGGCACGGGGTTCGAAGCCGCCCGCCTCGCGGACGAAGGCGGTGGGCTGGCCGTTCACCAGCAATACTGCCGTCTGCGGGAGCGTCAGTGCCGGGGTCGTGGCGGCGGTGGCGACGGCCGCCGTCGCAAACATCTCGGGCTTCAAGCGTCGCTCCGGGTTGGGGACCTCGACCCGCGCCCGCACCGCCCGGGTTTCCCGGTCCACGGTGTCGCTGATATAGGTCAGCCGGCCCGGGAAGGCTTCGCCGGGATAGGCGCTCACCGTCACCGTGGCCGGCGCCCCGACTTTCACCCGGCCGAGATCCTTCTCGAACAGGTTGGCTTCGATCCACAGGCTCGACAGGTCGGCCACGACGAAGAGGCTCTTGTCCGGCTGGGCCAGTTCGCCCAGCACCGCGCTCTTCTCGATGACCGTGCCGGCAAACGGCGCCTTGACCGGGAATACCGAGACCGGGCCCGTGTCCGAGTCGTCGTGCGCGGCGTCGAGGAGCCGCAGGCGATCTTCGGCGGCGCGCAGGCTGGCGCGGGCCTTTTCGTATTCGCTGCGGGCGCGCAGGTAATCCTTGTCGGGGATGATTTCCTCGGCCTTGAGCTTCTGGGCCCGTTCGAAATCGGCCTTGGCCAGGGCGAACTGGCTTTGCGCCTGGTGGTAGGCGGAGTGGGCCTCGCCCAGCTCCATGCTGTCGAGGAGCGCCAGGGGCTGGCCGGCCTTCACGTTGTCGCCGAGCTTGGCCTTGACTTGCGTGATGCGCGCCGCCACCCGCGGTGCGACATGGGCGATGCGCTCCTGGTTGGCGCGGATGGTGGCGGTCAGCACCACCTGGTCCGCGACCGATTGCGCCGCCAGCGCTTCGACCTGGATGCCGGCGGTCTCGATTTCCTCGGCGGATAGCTTCAATTGCCCCGCTTCGCCGGCTTCGGCCGACTTGCCGTCGGCCTCCTTGTCCTCCGGGTTCTTGGCCGGGGCGGCTTCTTCCTTGGCGACGGGCGCCGGCTTCGCCTCGGCCGGCGCCGGATCGGACTTGTTGCAGGCAGCCAGTGCGACCGCACCGGCCAGGCAGGCGAGCCAGGCGGCGCGCCGAAGGGAAGGTATTGGCATGGATTGCCCCCTGGGAAAATTCTTGTGGTTGAAAAGCTTCAGTGGCCGGTTCATCGCGTGTCGCCTGCTCCCGGCCAGCCGGCCGCTGCTTCGAGGGCGATGGTGGCGAGCCGCAGTTCGCTGCGGGCATCGACCAGGTCGCGGCGCCCGTCGAGCACCTGCCGATTCACCACGATGAGCTGCAGGAGGCCGATCTCGCCGGCGCGATAGGCGGTGGCCGACAGGCGCTGGTTCTGGTCGAGGCTGGCCAGCACCTTCTCCTCCAGGCGCTTCACCCGGGCCCGCAGGCTGTCGACGTTGAGCCACAGGGCGCGCACCTGGGCGGGAATGTCCCGGCCGGCGACCTGCCGCTCGATCTGCGCCTGGGTGAGTTCGGTGCTGGCCCGGCCGATGCCCGCGGCGTTGCGGCGAAAGAGCGGCAGCGGCAACGACAGGTTGAGGCCCACCACCTTTTCCCGGGCGTCATTGGGCCCTTCGCGGCCGGCCGTCAGCCCGACGGTGATGTCCGGGTAGACCGCGGCCCGTTCCAGGCCGAGGCGGCTGGCCGCCGCCGCTTCCTGCAGTTCCAGGGCGCGCAGTTGCGGCCGCGAGCGGGCCGTTTCGAGCAACTGGTCGAGGGTATAGGTCGGGGCTGCGGGCATCAGATCGCCGGCGACCTCGGGCAGGCTGTCGGGCGCCATCTGCAGGGCGCTGGCCAGCTCGGCCCGGGCTTCGGTGAGCCGCTCCCGCAGGTTGGCGAGCTGGTTGCGTCCGCGCTCCGCTTCCACCGCGGCCAAATTGCCGTCGAGGCGGCTGTCCTCGCCCGCCGTCACTCGCTTCTGCACGGCTGCCGCGGCGTCCTCGACCAGCTTGAGCGCCTCTGCCTCGGTGGCGATGCGAAGTTGCAACGCGAGCACCTGGACAAAGCGCCGCTCGATATCGGCACGGACCTGGCGACGGGTTTCCTGCAGCGCCGCCTGCAGGGCCGCCAGCGCCTGGCTGGCCGCCTCACGGCGGTAGCCCGGCTGCCCGGCGATTTCGAAGGTCTGCGCAAGGCCGGCATTCCACTCCCGCTGCTGGTCGGCGGCAAGGCCCGTCTGCGGGACCGTCCGGCGTACCCGTTCGAGGGCGAGTTGGGGATTGTTCCAAAGGAGACTGCGCGCGTCGGCGACTTCGCCTTCGGCCGCCGCCAGCCTGGCCTGCGCGGTGCGCAGGGTCGGATTGGCGGCTTCGGCGAGGCGCCAGGTTTCTTCGAGGGTCAGGGAGGCCGCCGCTCGGGCCGGCGCCAGGGGAAGGGCCAGGGCGAGACATGCCCCGGCGACGATAACGACGGCACGCCGCGACGGGCGCACCGCGGCAAGATAGCCGCAAAACCGCATGGATAATACCTTTCAAGCACTGGCAGGCGCGACGGCGCCCGCCGTGGGTCAAGACGAACGACTGGACTCAGGCTTGAAAGGAGGTTCGCGGGGGGCGGAAGGGACCGTCGCTCGGACGGCTCGGGACTCTCGCCCGGTCTGGCAGGCTCAGGTGTTCCTGGGCAGCAAAGAGCATCGGGAAGAGTGGCGCATGGCCGCACTCCGTCCCGGTCAGATGGGATTGCGCATGGCAACCGTGGTTGCAGTGCAGGTCGGCGAAGCCTGGATCGGGCAAATCGCCCGGAGTCGGAAAAAAGTGGGCGATTTCGTCCGACACTGCATCGGCGGTCGCTTCCGCCCCATAGCTCCACAGCGACACGCTGACCAGGCAAAAGGCCAGCAGCATCGCAATCAGGGAGCGGAAGCGGGAACGGCGAATCATGGTTGAAAATTATTCCTATTTGGCGGGGCGCAGTCAATTCAGGCCCCGAAATATCCCATGGGATTCGTTCCGGGGCCGGCAGGAACCAGGACGCCCGGTCACCGCATCCACATGTACTGCTGATGCTGCATCATGTGGTCCATCATCATCTGCTGCATGCCCATGTACCGGTCCATCATGTACTGGCGCTGTTTCATCTGCTGCGGCGTGAGCTTCGAATAGTCCTGCCATCCCATCATCGGCCCGCCCATCATCATGCGGCCGCCCATCATGTGCCCCCCGCCCATGCAACAGCCCATCGTCCCCGGCCCGCCCATGCCGTGCATCATCTGCATGTTGTTCTGCATGGTGGTCCAGTGCTCTTGAAGCAGTTTCTGCCGCTCCTGCGGGTCCTGGGTCTGGCGGATCTTGTCCATCTGCTCCTGCATCTTCTTCATGTTCTCCTGGACCAGGGCCATCTGCCTGTCGAATTCCGCCGGACTGGGCGCTGCCGGCTTCGTGGCAGCACCTCGGTCGGCAGGACCTGCTGGTTGTGCCTGAGCAGGGATGGCGGCAAACAGGGCAGCGGACATCGCAACGGTTAACATCGTCTTCTTCATGGTCGTTTCTCCTTGAAGCGGGTTACACACACGGCAGTCCCGAATGGGATGTGCCACTGAATTCCTTCGCTGTCGTGAGACATGCCGCGGAAAATTTCATTTCCTCAGCAACCGCAAACCGTTGGCTACCACCAAGAGGCTCGCGCCCATGTCGGCGAAGACCGCCATCCACATGGTTGCCTGGCCGATGAAGACCAGGCCGATGAAGACGGCCTTGATGCCGAGGGCGAGCGCGATGTTCTGCTGCAGGACGGAGGCCGTCCGGCGCGAGAGGCGAATGAACAGTGCGATCTTGCGCAGATCGTCGTCCATCAGAGCCACGTCGGCCGTCTCGATGGCGGTGTCGGTGCCGGCGGCCCCCATGGCGAAACCGATGTCGGCACGGACGAGCGCCGGGGCGTCGTTGATACCGTCGCCGACCATGCCGACCTGGCCGGCGGGCGAGCGCAGGGAATCGATGGCGGCGAGCTTGTCCTCGGGCAACTGGTTGCCTCGGGCATCCGTGATGCCGACCTGGGCTGCGATAGCTTCGGCGGTATGGGGATTGTCGCCGGTGAGCATGACGACCTTTACGCCGAGACTGTGCAGTTCGGCAACCGCCTCGCGGCTCCAACCCCGCACCGTGTCGGCAACGGCGAATATCGCCAGCACTTGCGTTTCATCCGCCAGCAACACGACCGTTTTGCCCTGGCGCTCCACGGCATCGAGCCGGTTCTCCAGCACCGGCGAGCAGAGTTTCAATTCCTCAATGAGGCGGTGGTTGCCCAATTGGTACAGCCGTCCATCAATTCGACCACGGACACCCCGTCCCGGAATGGCGGCGAAGTCCTCCACTTCCCGGACGGGAATGCCGGCCTCATTTGCCGCCTGGGCAATGGCCAGGGAGACCGGATGGTCGGAGCGGCCGGCGAGGCTGGCCGCAAGGCTGCGGACCGCCCCGTCATCGCCGTCGGCCAGACGCTCGAAGTCGGTCTGTTCGGGTCGGCCGTGGGTCAGCGTTCCGGTCTTGTCGATGGCCACCACCGCTAACTGGCGCCCGGCCTCCAGATAGGCCCCTCCCTTGACGAGAATGCCGTGGCGGGCGGCGGTCGCCAGCCCGCTGACGATAGTCACCGGCGTCGAAATTACCAGAGCGCATGGGCAGGCGATCACCAGCAGCACTAGCGCCCGATAGACGGCATCGAACCAAGGCAGGCCAAGTACGACGGGCGGCACCATGGCCATGCCGAGGGCGACCACGAAAACGGCGGGCGTATAGATGCGGGCGAACTGGTCGACGAAGCGCTGCGTCGGTGCCCGAGAGCCCTGGGCTGCCTCGACCGCATGGATGATGCGGGCGAGCGTGGAGTTAGTGGCCGTGGCGGTTACCCGGAACTCGAACGATCCGCTCAGGTTGATGGTGCCGGCGAATACCGGAGCGCCTGCGGATTTCTCGACCGGCAGGCTTTCGCCCGTAATGGGCGCCTGGTTGACCGTGGAGGCGCCGGCAATAACGACCCCATCGAGCGCGATGCGTTCCCCGGGTCTGACCCGCACCCGGGCATCCAGAGGAACGGCGCCGGCTGCGACCTCACTCCAATCGCCATCGGCCTGGCAGACTGTTGCCGTCTCCGGGGCGAGCGCCATCAGGCCCCGGATCGCGTGGCGTGCCCGGTCGAGTGACTTGGCCTCGATAACTTCAGCCAAGGCGAAGAGGAACATCACCATGGCTCCCTCGGGCCACTGGCCGATCAGGAGTGCTCCGGTTACCGCAAGGGACATGAGGGCATTCATGTTGAGATTGCGGTTCCGGAGGGCGATCCAGCCTTTCTTGTAAGTGGGCAGGCCGCCGATCAGGATGGCCAGAACGGCCAAGATCGCTTCTGCCGTATGGTCGCCGCCGTCGAACCAGTGCACCACCTCGGCGGTGGTCGCCAACAGGCCCGACAGGGCGAGCGGCCACCAGCGGGTCTTCTCGGGGGGGGCTGCTTCGGCCTGGCCACCAAGGCCGCTTTGCACTACCGCCTCCATGCCCAGCGACCGGATGGCTTCGATGGCTGGCGCTAGCGCCGCCGGGGTGTGGGTAAGCGTCAGCGTGCGCTGCATGAGTTTGAACTCAAGAGCGCCGATCCCCGCCATGCCGGCGAGCTTGCTGCGGATCAGCGCCTCCTCGGTGGGACAATCCATCTTGGCGATGACCAGCATCGTGCGTGTGCCGTCGGTGATGTCCGCGGCCGGGGTCGCGGTGTTCGGGTTAGGTGCCGGGCCTGTGCAGCCGCAGGCTTGGGAATTGCACGTACTCATTCGGGACTCAGGGCATCTCCATGTTTGCTCATTGTTCATTCCACACCCTATAGCTACTATAGAGTCAAGGCCTGCTGAGGAGAAAAACATGCAGACGACGGTGAAGATCGGGGAATTGGCAAAGCGGACTGGCTGCCCCATCGAAACGATCCGCTATTACGAGCACGAAGGCTTGCTGCCTGCGCCCGCTCGTTCCGACGGCAACTACCGTCTCTATACCGGGCAGCACGTGGAGCGGTTGTCATTCATCCGTCGTTGCAGGTCGCTGGATATGACCCTCGACGAGATTCGTGTCCTGTTGCGCTTTCACGATGCTCCCGACGCCGACTGCGAAGCGGTCAATGCGCTGTTGGACACCCATATCGGCCAGGTCACCGCCCGCATTGACGAGCTTCAGCGGCTCCAACAGCAACTGCGGGCGTTGCGAGGATTGTGCGGAGCTTCCCGGCAGGCCAGGGATTGCGGGATACTCAATAGCCTATCTCAACCGCGTACCGACGGCGTGCGGGGCGGGCAATCAGGGCTGTAAACGAGGTCACTTGCAGCAGTTGAAACGTTCCGAGCAGCTAGGAAATAGGTCAGCGCTCCACTTTTTGGCCGGTCGTCTTTTCGTGATGCAGGTCGTCCTCGGCGTCGAGATAGATAGTGGTGGCCTCGATGGACCCATGTCCGCTACTGGGTGTCCGGTTTGCAGCAAGCCGAGTGGCCGGAGTGGGACGAAGCAATGTGTAATACGAACGCGGGAATACCCTTACTAGCCAACTCGATTTCCCACTTTAGGCAATGCTATCGAATCTTGGCGACAGTCGAACCCCACTAATAAGAATCGGTAGCGGCTTCGCGAGACCAAAATTTTCCACCGCTCCCTGTTAATACCTTTTAGCACATAGCCTCGGGTCGATTCCGGTCGGCCGCTTGTTCATGTCGTCGGGACGCCCGTCACGACAAACCGCTGACGCAGAGCATTCTGGATCGGTTTCGGTGGTTACGAGCGACCGGACTCCACACAAGGACTTGAATGCCACTTACGGGGATCGCCCCGAATTCCAGGCGCTTGCGGGTGGCAATTCCTACCGCGGCCTTGAACCTCGATTGATCCTGGCGCCATACTGCAAGGGCTTTCTGCGGACATCGCGTCTGCACAGCCTTCATCGGCGACCCCGGTCGCCCTGAAGTCCAGCCTAGCTGGCGTCGCAGTCGTTACCTGCCTCAAGGATACCCGGCTTCGATCGGGGCCGGCCATGTCTATGGCCGTGTGTCTTGCTCAGCCACCCGGCTGAACGCAGTGTCCTGCCGCGCGACCTTCGGGTCGATCGGCATCGAGCGAAGGCCCGTTCGCAAGAACCGTGGGCCTTCATCCTGCACGTGCCGCCTGGCACGTCGCCGAGCCGCTCTGCCGTCCACGGCGGAGCATCCCGAACGGGGAACCCCAAGTTCCCCGCCAGGGATGGGTGTTCCCTTCCATTCCTGAAGGAGAACACCATGTTCGCAATCCCTGTAACGAGAGAGTCGCGCCCGGTCGCCGTACTGCTGGGAGGCTCCGGACATGCCCGGACGCCCGCTGTTCGCACGCCCGCCGTGCCGGCGTTGCTGAAGCTGCAGCCCAACGCCCCCGGGCGCTCCGGCTGCGCTTCCGAGTCCCGCGCGTCAGGCGGCTGATCATGCCGATCAGCCTCTACCGCCGGCGCATTGCCGCCACTGTGATCCAACTGGCCAAGGACGATCCGTCCCTGGTCAAGGAGGTGATCGCCCGCTTGCGAGAGTCGGGCGAGATCGAAGCCGACGATCTGGTCTACCTGGACCGGATCGCCGACCGCTGGATGAGAATTGCCGAGGACAACGGCAGGCACGCCGCATCAACGTATCCGCGTCAAGCGCGCGGGTAGCGGGATGCCCCTGGCCTTCGCCATTGCCGCAGCGATCTTTTCCAGCAGATCGGGACGTTCCTCGTTCAGCGTGTCGGTCCATCGGGCCAATGCCTGGTCGATGTCGCCCTGTGTTCGCGCCCCGTCGAAGTCGAGACCGAGTTTTCGGAAGGCCTCGATTTCGTCGGGCGTGAACCGTAGCGCATCGCCTGCACGCAGCATGGTGTGGGCACCTCTTGATCTGTGAGCGTTCAGCTTAGCAGCGCCGCATGTCCGTGCAACCCCGGGGAGTCCACCGCCTCCCCGACCAGGGACAGGTGTTCCCTCTATTCGTCTTTGGAGAAGACATCATGTCCCTTGAGAAACCCCGTCCTCGCCCCCGGCGCTCCGGTATCGAGTCCGAGGAAGAGCGTGCCTGGGTCGGCTTCTACCAGCGCGTCGGCCGTGATCCGGCCATCGCGACGGAAGTCATGGCCCAGCTCGAGTCCGATCCCGAAATGAAGCGTGCCCATCTGGCGTTGTACCTGTGCTGCAAGGAATCCCTGCGTCGGCACAAGGCCCGTCAGGCACGCAACAAGCGGATCGGTCAGTTCATCCGCTGGCTCTGCCACGGCCTGTTCGTCCGGCCGCTGCACAGTCTGCAGAAGGGTCTGCGTTACGGCAGCGACATCGCCGTCGAATGCCTGCCCGAAGGGGTCAAGGAGCCGGCCGTGGCCCAAGTGCGCCGCCTTGCTCGGGAAACCGAGTTCACGACGGCACACACGGCCTTCGAGCAACAGGCGGCCCAGTCTGCGCCCGATCCGTTACCCGCATCCACTGAAGCCCAGGCCTCGCCCAGCGCAAAAACACCGCGCTCGGCCGCCTGACCCGAGAAGCGCCAGGCCATCACCGGCCCGGCCTGTGATGCGGCGGCACCCGCCGTCGCATCCGGATCGCCGAACGCCCACGCCCGCTGTTCCCCCAGCGGTGCGTGCGGTGCTCGTCCCGATCTCCGCACACCGCATCGAGTGCCCGTGAACGCCGGTAAGGCGACTTCGCGGGGCGCCCGCACCCGCCCGCTACACCGTCTGCGCGCGTCGGGCCAAACCCCGCCCGCCGATCTGCTCCTGGCATGCCGGCCCAATTTTCTAGCAATGAAAGGAAGCCTTTGATGATCACTATCACCGCCATCCTGAACGCCATCGAAGCGCACGCTGAGCGCGCCAACGTCCCAGAGCTTCGCCTCATCAAGAAGGAGGTCGAGAAACTGCGCCCGTCCCTCTACCCGGATGACCAGGAGCACGCCGACGCCCTGCTGCTGAAGCTGGACCGCTTGCTGTCCGACCAGGTCGTCGTCGCCACCGAGGCCGGCGCCTTGGCGCAAGGATTCCAGGCAGTGGCGCAGGCGGCCTGAGTCGCAGCGACACCACCGGCTCGCCGACCTCCGGCCTGCCGGACACGCAACAACCCCGTGGGGCTCACGCCCGACGGGGTGGGGTTCCACGACATTTCGAAAGGAACCCCAGATGAACAAGGTGAGTATCAATGCGGGACAGCAGCGCTACGTGATCGATTGCGGCGAGGGCTATACTTGCCTCGGCTTCGCCAACGCCCGGGATCACGCCAACCAGATCGCCAGCAAGCTGGGCCGTGCCGACCTGTCATTCACGGACGAGGACTACGCGACCCTCGCCGGCTACGAAAAGTATGGCCGAGCCGTCCAGGCCTGGAGCCTGTCCCCGCTGACGCGCACGACCTACTTCGATCCCGGCACCGATGCCAAGGCCGCCAGGGTCCTGGAATCCTGCCGCACGCATGAACGAAAGGTCCGCCTGATCCTGGGCGACACCAGCACCGGCGAACCCTGGCTGGAAGAGCACGATGTCGTCGGCCGGATCGGCCGCTCGACGGGGAGTTTGAAGGTCCCCTTGCTGATCGAGCCCGGCGAGCATGACGGCAGCGCCATCCTGTGCGCCTGCGTCCTGGCCATCGTGGATTGGGAATCGGGCGACTTCCTGTATCGCCATGCCGCCTACCGCGAAGCCGACTTGAGCATCAAGCCTTCGGGCGACGCCGACCGGTCCTGGAACGCGCTGCGGCGCGAAGAAGTCGTCGCCAGTTTCCAGGATATAAGCAAGGCCGGCGCCTACCTCGCCTTCATGCGCGGCGCGACGATCGAGCCGCGAGTCTTCCAGTGACTTCGATGGCAGTACTCGATGGAGCCACGTCTTCCCGGCAGCAACGCTGGGAAGGCGGTCGCCCGCAGAAAACCGACCGTGCTACGCCGCCAGACGGCACTGGGCGTATTCGCGGTCGATGAGCCAGTGCAGGAACTGGGTGTCCTTCGAGACACCCCAGTAATGCGCCTTGCATCGGGCGACGTAGGCGTCCAGGTCGTCGAGCGTGCGGATGTCCACCGGCTCGATGTCGGTGATCTTCCGGAAGCGCTCGACCTCCCGGCGAGTGAGTCGAATTTGCGAGCCGAGGCGGATCATGGTCGTTCGAAGTGAAGGGTTGAGCCTTCATCTTGATCAAATTCTTCAGGCTTGTCGCGGGTTTTAGGGCGGTCACGGAAAAAATTTATGCAGTACCAATAGACTGGCATCCAGGTCACACTGGAGTGCAAGTAGGCCATTTTGACCAAGCTGGCGGCACCTCCCCGAAAGCGATCGGCACGCCCTCATCACCAACACCATTCGCAAGCCCGTCGGATTCCGGCCGCTTGAACGTTGCGTTCTCTGCATCCCCTTGAATCCCCCCTAGGGGTGTCGGAAACTGACTGGGCATACCTGCATTCCATCGTGGAATGAAGTCTGGCCCCGAGCCGGCGTCGCAGTCGATACCTGCCTCATTCATCGTGCCGACCCAGGTCCGCACATTCATCCCAAGCGGGGACCTCGTCCCCTTTGGGAGTGGCGTTCCCGCTTTTCTTGTTTTCTAGAGGAGAACGCCATGAATCTATCTGCCCTGTCCCGCGCCGATCTGGTCCGCGAATTACTGTCGCCCCTGGTTTGCGCATCGGGTGCAAACCCTTTGCACGTGAGCGATGCCGTGGCACAATTGGGCACGCTCGGCACCACCGATACCGTCTTGGCCAATCGCTTGGGCATTGCCCGCGAACTGCTGCTGCGCGACCTGCGTGAGCAGATGCGCAGCGGCCCGCTGATGACCTCGCCGCAAGTCCTGCGCGATTGGCTGCGGCTGTATTGCGCTGGCCTTGAGCATGAGGTGTTCCTGGCGCTCTACCTGGACGCCCAGCATCGCCTGATCGAAGCCGAGGAGTTGTTCCGGGGAACCCTGACCCAGACCTCCGTCTATCCCCGGGAAGTGGTCAAGGGAGCACTCGCCCGTAACGCCGCCGCACTGGCCGTTGCGCACAACCATCCATCGGGGGAAGCCGAGCCCTCGCGGGCCGATGAGCTGCTGACACAGAACCTGAAGCACGCGCTGAGCCTGGTGGATGTGCGGGTGATCGACCATTTCGTCGTCGCCGGCGACACGGTAGTGTCGTTTGCCGAACGCGGGCTGGTGTAACGCTATGCGCTGCCGGCCAACCGCGTTGCGTACGATGCTCAAAGGCATGCCCACCTCATCGGGTCGGGACGCCTTTGCTGTCGCATGAGAAGATCATCATGTCCACGAGAATCCTGCCTCATTGCCCTGTTTGCGCGGGCGATGGCGTGCCGTTGGGTACGCTGGGCCGCCTGCGCTGGTTCCGTTGTCGCGACTGCGGCATGAACTTCAGTCGTCAGACTGGCACGCATCCCAATACCACGTCGACGTCTCATCAATAGAAAGGAGGACCGCATGGAAACACCCGCTGCGGCAAGCCTGCAAGCGCAGGCTGAACCTTTGGCCTCGTTATCGATCTCGCACCTGAGTTCATGCACTCGGCTGAAACTGGCCAATGACGAATTGTCGGTCAACGCCTACCCGACCGACTGCGGCGGCATCATCTATGTCGGCGTACCCCGTTACCGGGTGCCGACGGAAGCCGACTTGGCTACAATCTTCGAGGTCGCGGCAGAAGCCGGCATCTTCTGGTTGAAGTTTGATAGCGATGCCGCCGTGATCGAAGGGCTGCCGACCTTCGATCCATCACCATCAGAGTCTGCCTGAAGAATCGATACCCAACCGATCACGGGTATGCTCTTGCAGCAGATCGACGCACCTGCATGTCGGCGGGAATCAGCATGTCGTGATTCCTGCGGGGGCACAAACGGTCCAATTTCACTGTCGGCGACCTGCAAATCCTAAAAGTCCTCAGCCCGCACATGTGCCGTGTCGTCAGCCCGGATACGGACCAGAGGAATGGCAGCCAGTAAGAACAATACATCCTTCAACTGATCCTACTCGCGCTGCTTCGTCGGAATTGTGCAGCACCGAATCCAGTTCAAAACCCGCGACTGGATCCTCGCCATCGCTACAAGAAGCACATCAACCTGGGTCGCCAATGGGTACTGCCGGTGCCGATCAGACAGGCGCAGTACGAAACTGTCCACGTCCATGAAATTGCGCAACCGCACGTTGAAATATCCTCGTACGAATTCTTACCCAAGCTCGGCGGAAATAGTGCCATTCGCGAGTTTATCGTGCAGCACCATTGGAAAGATCCGCAAGGAGATTCCACGAGGTAGGTAGTGCGAATGTCATTTCAAACCATGACATTATCGTCTTTCTTGCTCCCTGACATTTTGCTTTCAAAGGCTTTCAAAAACGTAACGCCAGGGTCAGCGTTCTGTTGGTATCGGACTCCTAAGATGACATCACGGTTGGACGAAATGAGTCCGACACGATTAACCCGATGTCACAAGGAGAGAATCATGAAAGCGAAATTTTCCCAACTGGCCCTGATGGCTGCGATCAGTGTTGCTGCTGCCGGAACGGCATACGCCCATGAAGACTACTCGGAAGGAGCGTCCCTCCACTGGGTGGGCCACGTTTCGGAAACCAAGAGCCAGCCGACGGCCAATCAACTGGCCCCGTTTGGTTATGCCGCCACAAAAACTGCCGATCGTGAGGTAACCCTCTCCAGCGGCAGCAAGTATCTGAACGTCACGCGCCTGGAGACCATCAAGATCAACGTCGGTGGCAAGAGCGTCGTCTGGACCTTCGACACCCTCGGCACCGCCTCCTTCCCGCTCTCCAAGGTCGTACCGGGGGCTGACGGCATCACGGTCTACGTGGCCGAGAATCCCGCCTACCAAGGCGGCTGATCAATTCTGACCACTGGGTGACGCAATCGTCATCCAGTGGTTGGCAAATTGTCAGGATCGATTCCCTACTATTTGTAATGCAGTACAACTTCCTTAAGGAGATAAAAATGTTGAAGAAAATGCTGATGGTTGCTCTGATGAGCGCGGTCTCGGTGACTGCCTTCGCTGGCGATGCCGCTCGTGCTGCTGCTAAACAGGTGATCGAGTTGAAGGACGGCTCGACGGTCTACATCTTCAAGGATGGGAAGATGGGCATGGAAGACAAGTACGGTCGCGCCACCCGGATGAAGAAGGACACCGTGATGGAAACCAAGGATGGTCAGAAGATCATCATGCATGGGGATGAGGTCATGCGTCTCGATTCACTACTCCAGAGTGGGCACGCCGAAGGACGGAGCCTGCCTAATTAACCTCTACACATCAGGCGGATTCGGCGGCTCCTTCGGGGGCCGTTTTCATTTTAAAGTACCGTTCAAGCATCGCCTTCAGTTCCCGGCTCCATTGGGCGTGATCTCTGGATTGGCCTTGCTCATACAGCATCGGCGCAATCTCCCGGAAAACCGAATGGATCGCCGGATCGAAATGCTGACCCACTTCCCTTTCCATGATGCTCAGCGTCTCTTCCAATGACAGGGCTGGCTTATACGGGCGAACAGAGGTCAATGCATCGAATACGTCGACTAGGGCAAAGATTCTCGCGGTAAGCGGGATCGCCTCTCCGGCAAGTCCATCCGGATAACCTTTTCCATCGAAGCGTTCATGATGATGCCGGATGGTTTTTTCTGCATCTGCCAGCCAGGGATTGCCGGCGACGATCTCGATACCCAGCACGGCGTGGGTCTGCA
Organism: Rhodocyclaceae bacterium; assembly: GCA_036732025.1. Classification (GTDB taxonomy): domain Bacteria; phylum Pseudomonadota; class Gammaproteobacteria; order Burkholderiales; family Rhodocyclaceae; genus SSSZ01. The sequence goes on along the minus strand of DAINDE010000003.1, from coordinate 60,744 downwards.
TGACCTGGATTTCTTCGCTGGTCAGCCGTCCCGGTTTCAGCAGAATCTGGTCCGGGATGCCGATTTTGCCGACGTCGTGCAGAAAGGCGCCTAGTACCAACTCGGTGATGGTTGCCTGGCCAACGCCCATTGCTTCGGCAAGGATGACCGCGTAACAGGTAACCCGGTAGTTATGGGCGTCGGTATCGGCGTCGCGCTTGGCAACGGCATTCCCAAGCGATCGCAGCAACGAGAGATTGGCATCGAGAAGTCGCGACGACAATGCCACCGTACGACCCAGCAGTCCCGACATCAATGGGTAAAGCAACAGCGCTGCCACGAATACGGATATCGAGGCTGTCAGCACCGCAGCTCGTATCTGGAGTTTTCGGTCCTGTAGTGCCGAAGGGAAGACCCGGCTGACACCCTCGACGTAGCCGGCAAGGCGACCATCATTGCTGGTCATCGGCAGAATGACCTGGACCAGTTCTTCGCCTGCAATGGCGATGCGTTTGCTATGGTTATTATTGGGGAGTGGCCAAGGGTGGCTTTGTGCTCGGACTGCTTCCTTCAGCGATTCCGGCAATGGGCCCCAGGCATCAAACAGATTCTCGCCGCTGGGCGAGAAGACCCGGATCCCGACGAACTCGTCTGTGAGCAACGTTGAGATCGCGGGATGTTCCCCAATTTTTTCACCACTGACCGCTACTTGCATGGCACGCGACTCGAAATGCCTGACCCCAGCAACGGCATGCTCAAGAGTTCGCTGCTCGACACGATACGATTCGACCCAATAGGCTAGACTTCCCGCCAATCCACCGATCAGGAGCGCACCGATGCCAAGCCGTAGGGCCAGCATGCGACGCAATTGCCCGTGGGTTTTGGGGAGATCAACGGTTCTCATTTCAGGCTCTGTAGCAGTTCCATGAAGTGCTTGAAGTGGCCACTGACCCTATCCAGAGAAAACTGGTACATCAGCGAATTTTCCGAAAACTTCTGTCGCTCGACATCCATTTCCACCGTATTGCCATCGACTGCAGCTTGATACGGTACATGGTACTTCAGGGGAAAAGGTGGAGTTTCCCCGCTTCCCGAGAGATGGCCGGCAGCAGTGGTGGCCAATGGCAACGATGCTGAAGCCCCCCTGACGATTTGGGCAGCCTCATCAATATCGATATCGACCGCCTTGTAACCCGGCGTATCGGCGTTGGCGATGTTCGAGGCCAGCAGTTGCTGCCGATAGGCGCGAACGCCAAGCATTTTCTGCTGAAAATTGTGGCCGGCATGACCACCCTGGCTAATGGAAAAGTGATTTGGATGAGCGGCTGCGCTGCTGGCGGCCATTCCAGCAGCGTGCCCGGCACCGTGCCCTCCGCCCAAACCAGGCCCCCCCGTTCCTTGTCCGCCATGAGCGCCGTGGCTGGCCACCGGGTTAGTTGCCTGCTGGGCGATCGCCTGATTCAATGCACTTGAGAAGGCGCCATTATTGGCGTTGGCGGGGGGGGGGGAACCATGCCCCTCATGCCCACCTTGAACCGACGGAAATGAAGTGTTGGTCACTGGGGGAACGGAAGAGGCTCCGGCCATGACGATGATTACTCGTTCACGATAAGGATGGCCTTCACCGGGTCGATCTGACCGACGTCATGCCATTTCAGTTCGCTGTCCGCAACAACTGGCGCAGCCAGGCAACCGTGATTGCATTCGACAATCCAGCGCTTCTGGAGCACTGTCCGGCAGTAGTTGTAACCCAGGAGTTTCGGGTCGCATCCGACCGCAAGCGCCAGTGTGCGACACACACACCGATCGCCGTGTTTTGCCGCTTTGCGGATATCCATGGTCTGAAATGGCGAGGCCCCGATTTCGGGGCCTCTCAGGCAACTTATTTCATATCTCGCGGATGGTAGTGCTTGCTCTTGTCTTTGGCGGCATTCGGCTTGTCAGCTTTAGCCTCCGGCATGCTTTGCTGCATACCGGTTTTTTCCTGAACATGGGAATGCGGCTTGATCGCCGCCTTGTCGGTCTGCACTTCGCCAGCCTTCGGCGCAGCGGCCTTGTCATCGGCGAAGACAGCACCTGTCATGGCAGAACCGGCAAACAGAACGGCGGCAAAAAGAGAAGAAAATTTCATAATCATGGCTCCTGGGTTTTGAGGGAAACGATGAAGTCCGAATCGCATGGACGAGCACAGTTTGCCCCTCCGCAACCGTCAACGTGGTGACTTTTTGATTACATTTTTGTCAGGAATAAGCTCAGACGGCCTATTTCCGAGACAATTCAGCCAGCACCTTGTTCTGATAGTCGAGTCCATCACGTAAATAAGCTTTACCGTACTCGGCCAAGACCTTCCCATGCTTATTCAGGGCAGTCCAGGAAGCTTCGTTGGAGTGGTTTCCCGGAACACTGGCCGTCCGCAACAATTCGCGCAGCATCTCGCAATGCGTGGTTACCATTTTTTCCGCATAGGATCCATTGGCCTGAACAAGGCGAAGGGCGATATCCAGTTGGGATTCGAACTGCTTTTTGAATTGCTCAAGGGATTGCAACATGATTTTCTCCTGATTGGCGAATTAATTCGTTCCATAAGCCCGATCGGGTCTTTGTGCAAGCGGCAGGCCACCGTTGAACCTGCTCTCCTTTTCAGGTAATCAGCGGCTTCCTTCAGATGGTTTTTCCTTCCAGAGGAATGGTTCTGAATGGTTTTTCGCCGCAACAAGGCGACTTTACTGGACCATCCCTGCAGCGAGTCGGCGGTGCGCCTCTTCCAGGGCGCGCGCGTCCTTGGCGGCCGCGGCAAACCCCTGCTGCAGGGAACGGCAGTGGGATACGTAGGAGATCGGACCTCGCGGGTAGCCTCCGTAGGAGTTCGCCATCTTCTCGTGCCAAGCGGCTTCGGTATCGTAGTTGGTGGCTTTTTGGGCGAAGAAGTCGGCAATCCGCTGGTGGTCTGCCGCCGTGCGGGCATTGGCGATGCTTTCGGCCATTTCTCCGCTCAACGGCACAGAAGTACATGCCGTTAAGCCCAGGAGGGCAAGGCTTGCCAGGACCGGTACGAGTTTGTTGGTGCGCATAAATTCCTCCCTCTTGAGATCATGCAACAATTTAAATATGTGGCCGGGAAACTGACGGATACATAACCCAAAGATTACAAAACTGTCATGGCAATGTCATATCATATGCACGACTGAAGCCAAGTGGCCAATAATTGGAAATTTATCCACATTTCTGTTAGTAATTTTTCTCGCCAGGCGACGACGTTGATCAACGTCCCCGTGGATTGCCCTTGGGCATTAACGACCGGCTGCGACACCTCGTCGTCGCGCCGGCTATGGTGGTAGAACCAGGGAAAATGGAATCGATGGTCATCAATACCTCTTCATAGAAAAGGTGTTGGTGAAGGGATCACCGCCCCGGGCATCTCCGGGGCGGTGGACGTGGGTTGCCGGGTGGCGGTGGCAGGATGGCGAGCGGCAAGGGGGGCCGGGTCGAGCGCAGCATATTCATGCATCCTTTCAGTCCTCGCCTTCTTCCTTGTATTCCTTGGGCAGCTTGTGGGCGATGCCCTTGTGGCAGTCGACGCAGGTCTGGCCCTCGCCCCGCGCCTTCATGTGCTTCCTGAAGACCGTCTGCTTCTGGACCTCCCCGCTCATCGCCTCGAAGTCGTGGCAGTTCCTGCACTCACGGGAACCGGCTGCTTTCATCCGCTCCCACTCGTGGGTGGCCAAGGTCATGCGCTTGGCTTCGAACTTTTCCTTGGTGTCGATGCTGCCGGTCAGCTTCCCCCAAATCTCGAAGCTGGCTTTGGCCTTGCGCAACATCTTGTGCGTCCAATCCCTTGGCACGTGGCAATCGGAACAGATGGCGCGAACGCCGGTCCGGTTGCTGTAGTGAATGGTCTCCTTGTATTCCTGATACACGGTATCCCGCATTTCATGGCAGGAGATACAGAACTCCAGGGAATTAGTCGCTTCCAGGGCAGTATTGAAACCGCCCCAGAAAATGACCCCCGCCAGGAAACCTGCCGCCAACAGCGCCAGCAGTGAATACTTGGCGCTCGGTCGCCCGAGCACGCTCCAGCAACGCGTCATCCACGTCTTGTCCCCCATGTTCAACTCCCAAAGTTGCCGGCCCGATCATCGGGCATCTTGCAAGAAGCCTCGGTCGCGGCTCAGGCTTAGCGCGACAGGATGAATTCGACGAGATTCTTGATCTGCGCCGGATCCTTCGACTTGACCATTTTGTGCTCCTCTTCGTGGCCGTCTTCGAATTTGACCTTCTCGCCGCTCGTGATGTGCTTGGTCACCTTGGCTTCGGCATCGGGCTTGCCCCGGTACTTGGCCGCAACCTCCTTCCAGGCCGGCCCATCCCCCTTCTTGCTGATCGAATGGCACTTGAAACAATTGCTCTCGCGGGCCAAGGACCGGGCCGCTTCCTCATCGACTGCGTGCGCGGCTGTTGCCAGGAACAAGGCGGCGACGGCAAGCAAGCCCGTAGCGAGTTGGCGCTGATGTTGGTATTTCATGAGATGCTCCTTGACATTGGTGGATGCGATGGCGCGAATTGGGAGCGTGGGGACCAAGCCGCCGGCCCCCGTCCAACTCAGAACAACACCCAGCCCATCAGGTACAGCGTGTTGTTGTCGGAGGCGTCCCGCCCCGGCCGATAGTTTTTCGAAGCGCCGTAATACTGGTCGTACTTGGTGTAACGTAGCGCCAGCTTGACGCTCTGCCAGGGCAGGTAATTCACTTCGGCAATCCAGCCCTTGGTGTTCGGGCTGCCGCTATCGCCACCGGTGAGTTCATCTCGGCCAACGTTGTAGCGCAGGTCGTCGGCGGTGCCGGTCGTCTTGAAGTACTGCAGTCCACCGCCCCACTGGCGCTGGAAGAAATACTTGAAATCGGCACGGAAGGTATTGAGCTTATTGACTGGGTTCGAGGCGTCGTCCCCCACGAGGTTGCTGGCCCAGGTCTTCTTCTCCTTGATCCAGTTGAGCCGCACGGACGCTGCGTGGTCGCCCTGGATGTACTGGTAGTTGGCATCGTAGCCGATGTCGCGATATTTGTTGTAGCCCGCCGCCTTGTCATTGGCATTCTCCCAGGCTTTCGCGACCAGGCCGTAAGTGCCGACGGCAAGCGAATGAGCCCCCCAGTCCTGCTGCAGGGCCAGGCGCCAGTATGGTGCGATGCCCTTGATCGCGTCTTCCGCCAGTTCGTCGGCGGGGATGCCCCAGCCCATGAAGCGGAAGGCACCGTTCCTGGCCGCGCGGTAGCCGGCAAACTCGGCATACACCATATTGTTCCACGAGCCGTAGAGGCCGACGCCGCCGACTCGGCTGGCCAATGTGCCGTCGATAAGGCTGCGTTGGGGGCCCTGCTCGGCGGCGGTTCCGGTATGGGGGAAGCCCCAGGCCGACGTGCTGTTGTAGATGTCGGAGACGGTCGGGTTGTTGTTGAAGGTCACCCCCCAAGCCAACTCCTCATCGGCCAGGGTAAAGCTGTTGCCGTAGCGGGCATCGAACATCTCCATGGCCCAGATTTTTTCCAGGCTGTCGTAGTTGTATTGGATCAAGGCGCCGGCATTGTCGAAGAGTTTCCCGCCGTAATAGATGGCAGCCGTTTGGACGATAGGTTTCCCGTCTTTCGGGAACTCGTCCCGCTCGACGCCGCCGGCTCGGGTATCGCTGGTATTCGTCTGAGAAAGCAGCAAGGCCGCGGATACGGGAATGCGTTCCAACAGGGGCTTGGCATCCCATTTGTCCGAAGTCATGGCAAAGGCACCGAGTTTGAAATTGCGTCCAAACTGGTTCAGTTCCGGAAACACCGTATGGCACTTTCCGCATTCGTAGCCGGTCTGGCGGGCCATGCTAGGAACCGCGTGGGCCGTTTGCATTGTGATAACGCCCATCACCAACGCTGACACTGCCAACAACGCTCGCTTCCACCCACTCGAATGTTTGCCGTTCATTTGATTCCCCTCTAGTAGATAGGGCTTACAACTGATCATCGGCACTTTCGTGCAGAAACCGCAAAAACGCCTATCAGACGGCTACCAGTGCAAATACCCTGTTATCGACAGCGTCATCTTGAAACCGTACGCCTGTCAGTCGGGTGACCGATGGATTACAAATCAGTATTGGAAATGCAATGTTCCTAATCCGGGGCTGACTCGAACGCTGGGTCAAGGTTTCGGCTGAAGCCCCACTGGATGCCCATCGAGGAAATTCCAGCGAAAAAGGTGAAGGCCCTGCTCGCACAAAAGCAGGGCCTTCGAGGCAGCCACGCAGGAGAGAATGTGACTACCTTGGGAACCGCAATTTGAATGGTTACAGGCTCAATTGCAAGACATCTCTCGTTGCATCTTAGAACGACTTGGACACCGACAGCACGACCCGATCCCTACCGATGTTCCTGCCATAGGCATTCATGTAAGCAGTCGTGTTGCCATCCGGGGCGGTATGCTTGGTATTGGCATAGCTCCAGGCGAGCCCAAAATTGAACCCCAGATATTCCTTGGTCAGCCCGAGCCGGTAGTCCGTATAGTCAAAATAATTATTGTTGCCACCAGAGGCGCCCCAGTACCCTGTATTGGCACTGCCCGGATAATTTTGTCGCCCGACATGCGCCTGCAGGCCGAAGCCGCTTTCGCCCAGCGGAATCTGGGCTGTCAGATCCAGATAACTCGCGCCACGAGAATCGTTGACCCCAAACGTATAGGTACTGATCCCTCGCGAATATTTCAGGGTCAGCCATTTGTAGCCAATCGCGCCATAAACCTCAGTGGTATCCGGTTGGCGATAAGCACCTAGATTGTCGAAGCGGCCAGGATAGTAGTAGCGAATCAGCCCGACATCATAAGTCCAGTCGTCGGCGAAACTGGCTTTATACCCGCCGTAAAAGTCCCACTCCAAACTGGCGGAATTGCTGGCGCCAGCACTGTACGGGGCACCGACGCTGCCCGGCGAAGCGAGCGACACCGGCGCGTTTTTCACGCCGGCATTCTGATCGGTGAACCAGGAAATATTGGATAGCCACGTTCCGAGATAAAACCCGGACGAATGAACGTAATCGATGCCGCCCTGTACTGCGGGCTTTCCATCGGTTTGAGATAGCCCGCGAAAAACATACTGGCTTACTACGCCAAGATTACCGGTCACGGAATGTTCCGGCGCTGGCGTCGTACTTACGGTTTGAGCAAATGCTGACGATGCGCCGAAGAGAGCAACGGCGATACCAATTCCTTTCATTTACAACTCCCTGAGAAATATGCAGGCACACCCCTGCCTGCGGCGGGCTCTCTCTGTTCGGCCGTGATGAACTCAGGCTCGTTATTTAACCGGAGTGCCTGCCAACTGGCGATGGGCATCGGCCAACTGACGCGCTTCCTTTGCCGCGTTGGCGAACTGGTCACGCAGGGACCGGCAATGCGCCATCATCGCAGGCAGATCACCCTTGGGGCGGTTTGCGTAGGAGATGGCCATTTTTTCGTGCCACGCTGCTTCGTTTTCGTAGGCGACCGCCTTCTGGTTGAAGTAATCCGCGATCCGTTGGTGATCCGCGGGCGTCGTGGCGTTGGCGATGCTCGCCGGAATATCACTCGCCGAGGGCACGGAACTGCAAGCAGCCAAGGTTGCCAGGAGCAAACTAACAACAAGTACGCCAAGTCTTGATTTCATGTTCGATCTCCCCTTAGTCATCAACCGAGAGACAGCATGAACTCCTCTGGCTGTCGAGAACATGACCGGCGGATTACGGCTTGGTTTGGAAGCTGTCAGATTGTTTTCAGTGACACGTAGGCTAGCGCTCTCGACTCGCGTGCCATCCCATGGAAAGTTGATCCAACGGTCAACTCGCCGTGCAGCACTTACAAACTACCGTTTGTCTGCAGGGCTTTGGAAATACTGACGAGCGGTTTCAACCCCGATCCAAAACGAATGATGGCCTCCTGCTGGTCCCGGAGTTCGCCGTAGGGCAGATACCGGAAATTCAGTTCCCCAATTTTTGAAAATGCCGGCCGTTGTATCTGTTGTCTCACATCATTTTCACGACCATCGGGTGCCACCAGAAACAGTGCGTCGCAAGAATCGAGGCCACTACCGTAGGCCAGATCGAGGAGGCGGACAATACCGGAATAGATCGAGGTCGTATGTTCGACTTCGAAGGCGGCGACGAGCTTTCCGCTGCCTCGCTCCAACCAGACGACATCGATCAATCTGATGGAGTCCGCGCCCGGCTGGCAAGCCAAGTCCTCGGGCAGTGTCACCAGGCAACCGTCTCCCAGGACCCCATCGCCATGTGAGCGGTTGCGGTCGTTGGCGGCGATCCAGACGGAAAACCCCAGGGCAATCCCGATGTCGCGCAGGCTGCCTTGTACTTGGGTATGGGTTTGATCGTTCCCTTCCGCCGAGGCAATGGCTTTTTGCTGAGCCGCGGTTTCTTCGCGAACCCTGGCTAGATCCTGCCGCCAAACCCGCTCTGCCTCCGCGTTTCCATGGATGGGTGGTGCCATATAGCGTCCCGAACCGATATCGAACAGCAAGCCGGCGATCGCCCCTAGATCGTTGGACAGAAGCTGGCGATGCTCTGTATTGAGTGCAACGATGCCTTGACGCATGGTCAGGTAGTGATCCCACCGGCCCAACTTGACCTTGGCCCCGGTCAAGGCGTTGTAGCCATTGACGATGGCCGTATTGAAGGGCGGGACCAGGGTTGGGTGGATGAAGTACAGCAGGTTGGCGACCGCCGGGCCCAGTCCCTTGATATTCAGGGCATCGATGTCCCCGATGGCCTGGATGATTTTCTCTTCGCTATCGCAGCAATTGCACGTCTGCAGCAAGCGGGCAAACGCTCTTTGGTTCTCTCTGTGCTCGTAGATGTCGGGGATGCGCAGCTTGGGCTTCCACAGGAAGGCATGATCGGCACCCTTGAAAATCTGCCGCTGCTCCGCCACGGAAGCAATGACCGTCTCCAGCGAGGATCCGCGATAAGCATTGCCGAAGCTGCCGGCCTCGATGTCTCTGACGACCTCCGCAATGCCACGACGGATGGAGCGAAAATTCTTCAGGCGCTCCGACCAGAGGAACCAGGTTGAATAGGTACTGTGTGGATCGCTCTTCCACCGTGAAATCAGTTCGCCGATCTGGTTATTCATGATCCAGCCATCTATGAAAACAGCAACTTTATCGGCGAAATCCTCGCCGGCAAAGAGGCTATTTCGAGCGGACAAAGCTCACCCACTGCGACAGGCTACTAGCGCAGCCTGACCGGTGGGCGATTACAACAGGCCCCCGTCGCCGGATGGGCCGCATTTTCCAACTCGTTAGCCTCGGTGCTTTTCCAGAGTCGCCGCCTCAAGCCGTGGAGTCCTTCCTTGAAGTGCACTCCTTCAGTGACTGCCACCGCTTCGATCTGCGCAAGGATCGTCAGCCGCAGATCGTATCCGACGATCAAGCAATCTTTTGCACAGGTGACGGCTGAAACGCCAATCATTTCCTGAAGCCGTTGACATGCACGTGCCAGATTCATAGGCGCACTGTTAAGTACTCGCAACTTTCGCTGTTTAGGGATTGGCCGAATATCAGCGAGCCGTTGCGGTCCCGTATATAACGCCGGGATGTCGGTAAAACGCTCCTGGCAATGGGCAGAGCAAAAATGATAAGTGCCCCCCCGATAAACCAATAAGTGCGAGGATTGCTCGAGCTCGATCTGCCTGCCACAGACCGGATCACGACCGGTAACCATCCGTAGGCTTTGTTTTTTCTGGGTCACTTCGCTCATTGGGAACCTCGCAGGCGCAAGGCATTGCCAACGACGCTGGCCGACGACAAACTCATCGCCGCTGCGGCAATTACTGGTGTCAGCACCAGTCCGAAGAATGGGTAAAGAATCCCTGCCGCAACGGGGACCCCGAGAGTGTTGTAAAGAAATGCAAACACCAGGTTCTGTCGCATATTTCCTACCGTGGCATCGGACAGCCGACGAGCACGGGCAATGCCACGCAAATCGCCTTTCACCAGCGTGACCTGGGCGCTGTTCATGGCGACATCCGTTCCGCTGCCCATCGCGATGCCGACATCTGCCTTCGCCAATGCCGGCGCATCGTTGATCCCATCTCCCGCCATCGCCACGACATGGCCTTCGCGCTGCAGCCGTTCAACCAGGGCAAGCTTGTCGGCCGGTTTCACTTCGCCAAAGACCTCATCAATTCCTAAAGCGTCGCCGACAGCCCTGGCGGTTGTGAAACCGTCTCCCGTAGCCATAAGAACGCGTAGCCCCGCGAGTTTCAGACTGTCCAGCGCCTCCGGTGTACTAGCCTTGATGGGGTCGGAGACCGCCAGTAGACCGAGAAGCCGCTTGCCTTGTCCAAGATACATGACGCTGGCGCCCCTGATCCGCAATGCTTCGGCTTCGCCGGCAAGGGCAGCAATACCTATCCCCTCCTGCTGCATCAACGTGCTGTTGCCCAGCGTGTAGGTTTCGTTGCCCAGAAGGCCACGCACTCCGATACCACTCGACGACTCGAAACGTTCGACCTTGTCGAGCGCCAACCCCCGCTCGCGAGCAGCGCGCACGATGGCATCCGCCAAAGGATGCTCGCTGCCTTGATCGAGGCTGGCCGCCAGACGTAGAACTTCGTTTTCCGCGATGCCGGGAACGGCCAGGACCTGGTCAAAAACGGGGCGCCCCTCGGTCAACGTGCCCGTCTTGTCCACGATCAGCGTGTCCACGTCGCGCAGGCGTTCGATGGCGGCTGCATCGCGAAACAGGATGCCCTGCGTGGCACCACGCCCGGTGGCCACCATGATCGACATCGGAGTCGCCAGGCCGAGGGCACAAGGGCAAGCGATGATTAGCACGGAGACACCGTTGATCAGGCCGAACAGCCAACCGCGTTCTCCGCCGAACAGGCCCCAGGCCAGAAAGCTGAGCAAAGCAATGCCGACCACGCCAACTACGAAATAGCCCGCTACCACGTCGGCCATGCGCTGCATCGGCGCTTTCGAGCGCTGGGCCAGGGCGACCATCTGGACAATCTGGGCGAGAACCGTCTCTCCACCCACCTTTTCCGAGCGGATGATCAGGCTGCCCGAAGTGTTCAGCGTGGCCCCGATCACCTTGTCCGAAGGCCGCTTGCCGACCGGCAGCGGCTCACCTGTCAGCATCGACTCGTCGACCGCGCTGCTGCCTTCGACGACGACCCCGTCGACAGGTACTTTCTCACCCGGACGGACGCGAAGTACATCACCGACATGGACATGCGTGAGCGGAACATCCTCTTCGCGGCCGTCGGCAGCGATGCGCCTGGCGGTCTTGGGGGCCAGACCGAGTAACGACTTGATGGCGGCTGATGTCTGGGAACGCGCTCGCAGTTCCAGCATCTGGCCCAGCAGCGTCAGCGAGATGATCACGGCGGCGGCTTCAAAATAGACGCCGATTCGCCCGTGTGCCTCGAACGATGCGGGGAACAGCCCTGGTGCCAAGGCCGCAACAAGGCTATATACGAAAGCCGCGCCGGTACCTAAGCTGATCAGCGTCCACATATTGGGGTTGCGTTGGATGATCGAGCGCCAGCCCCGTATGAAGAATGGCGCCCCGGCCCAGAGGACAATCGGCATGCTGAGCAGCAGCTCGATTGCGGTGCGCCAGGATGGCGATACGACCGACCATCGGTGGCCTGCCATGGCCAAGACAACCACGATCACCGTCAGCGGCAGACTCCCCCAGAAACGACGGCGAAAATCCCGATATTCGCTATCGTCCTCACCTTGCTCAAGGTCCGGCAGGACGGGCTCAAGCGCCATCCCGCACTTCGGGCAACTCCCGGGCCCAATTTGGCGGATTTCGGGATGCATCGGGCAGGTATACTCGGTGCCCACCGGCATTTCCGTCGTCTCGGCCTTGGCCTTCAGGTAACGCAGGGGCTCCGCGTCAAACTTGATCTGACACTTTGCACTGCAAAAACGGTAGTGGACGCCGTCGTGGAAACTCTGGTGCGGAGACTCTGGTTTGACGGTCATGCCGCAGACGGGATCGACATTCCCTTCCTGAACTCCCATGTCTTTCATTGCAGGGTGATGCCCTTCGTGCATCTTGCTCGACGGAGATAAGTCATGGGAGGTCATGGCAGTTCCTTCTTATTGAATGCCCACCTTGCGCTGTTCGGCACGCACGTAGGCGGTGATGTGCGCGACGTCGTCGGGCGTCACCTGGGGTACCGGTGCCATATCGCCATAGGGCCAGTGGTGGGCACGAACGCCATTCTTGGCGGCAAGCTGAAATGCTGCGTCGCCGTGGTGCGAAGGTTCATAGATTTTGTGCAACAACGGCGGCCCCTTCTTATCACCCTTGTCTGAACCTTTTAAATCCGCTCCGTGGCATGCGGCGCAATGCCGCAAAAACAGCTTCTTGCCTTGGGCCGGATTGGGCATCAGTCCGGCGCTTGCTTGTGGCACCTGCCAGCCCTGGGCGAAGACTGAAGCGGCCACCAGCAAAAACGCCGTGCCACCGAAATAACGCTTAACCATTGGAGTCCTCCGATTTGCCGTGGTTGCCGTGCCCTCCGTGGCCGAACAGATGCATCAGCGGGCACAGCAATAGCAAGAGGTATATCCAGCGGCCGGCGAGGTGCTCCCAGTGTTCGCGCATGACAAAGAAGATCAGGATCACGGCCAGCATGCCCACGACGATGGATGTCCGCGAGCGGTACCAGGACCCGGTATCGGAATGAGGATCAGAAGGCATATCGAGACCTCTTTTGGTTGTCTTACGTGATGAGAGAATCAACGAAAGACGGCATGTCACCCTGTGCTTCTGGACAAGCCACTAGAGACTGTGGCCGTCCAAAAGCATTGGCTTCGCTCAGTGAGCGTGCCCGGCGTGAGAGTCAGCGCCCGACCCTCCCGAATATCCGTCACTGGCACAACCGCCCAACAGCACAACGATGGCTGCGGCAACAACGACCAAAAGTTTTTTCGACATCGCTAACTCCCTTGCATTGAAAAAAATCATTCTTTCCCGCGCTTCAAGCGCCACTGCTTGACCAAGCCGTAGATGGCTGGAATCACGGCCAGGGTCAGGATGGTGGAGGAAATCATCCCGCCGACCATCGGCGCCGCAATGCGACTCATGACTTCGGAACCGGTGCCGGTACCCCACATGATCGGCAACAGGCCGGCCATGATGGCGACGACGGTCATCATCTTCGGCCGCACGCGCTCGACGGCGCCTTCCATGATCGCTTCGTAGAGGTCGGCCAACGTGGGAGCTACGCCCTCGGTACGGCGTTTTTCCTTCAATTCCTCCCAGGCATGATCCAGGTAGATCAGCATGACGACGCCCGTCTCGGCGGCGACGCCGGCCAGGGCGATGAAACCCACCGCCACGGCCACCGAAACGTTGTACTTCAATAGCCACATCAGCCAGACCCCGCCCACCAGGGCGAAGGGCACCGAGAGCATGACGATGAAGGTCTCCGTCAGGCGCTGGAAGTTGAGGTAGAGCAGCAGGAAGATGATGAGGAGCGTCACCGGAATGACGACCTTCATTTTCTCTTTTGCCCGCTCCATGTTCTCGAACTGGCCGCTCCAGGTTGCATAGTAGCCGGCCGGGAGTTTCACTTGCGCAGCCACTGCTTTTTTGGCGTCGGCGACGTAGCTACCAATATCGCGGTCGCGGATGTCCACGTAGATGTAGGCCGACAGCAAGGCGTTTTCGGTACGGATGCTCGGAGCGCCCTTGGCGACTTCCACTTTGGCCAGTTGACCGAGAGGAATCATGGCTCCGCCCATAGTCGGCACCACCACTTCACGGGCAATCAACTGGGGATCGCTACGCAATTCCCGCGGATAACGGACGGTCACGCCAAAGCGTTCCCGGCCCTCGACAGTCGTGGTGACCATCTCGCCACCCAGGGCCGTGCCGATCACGTCCTGCAGATCGCCGACAGCCAGACCGTAACGGGCAAGCTGTTCCCGATCTGGCTCGATATTGATGTAGAAACCGCCGGTAACGCGCTCGGCAAACGCCGACGTCGTGCCGGGAACCTGCTTCACCACCGCCTCGATCTCCTTGGCCACCCGCTCGATTTCGCCCAGATCCTTGCCAAAGACCTTGATCCCGATCGGCGTACGGATGCCGGTCGAGAGCATGTCGATACGAGCCTTGATGGGCATCGTCCAGGCGTTGGCAACACCGGGGAATTGCAGTGCCTTGTCCATCTCGGCGATGAGACCGTCGGTGGTCAGCCCCGCCCGCCATTCGGATTCGGGCTTCAGGTTGATCACGGTCTCGAACATCTCGGTCGGCGCCGGGTCGGTAGCAGTGTTGGCGCGCCCGGCCTTGCCATAGACAGAGGCGACTTCCGGGAAGCTCTTGATAATCTTGTTCTGGGTCTGCATCAGTTCCGCTGCCTTGGTGATCGACATGCCCGGCAGCGAGGCTGGCATGTAGAGCAGCGTCCCTTCGTTCAGGGTCGGCATGAACTCGCTGCCCAACTGCGCAGCGGGGTAAACCGAGACGACCAGCGCCAGCAGCGCGGCAACGATAGTGGTCTTTTTCCTGCGCATCACCCAGGCGATGATGGGGCGATAAATCCAGATCAGGAAGCGATTCACCGGGTTCTTCGCCTCCGGCATGATCTTGCCGCGGATGAACAAGATCATCAGCACCGGCACCAGGGTCACCGAGAGAAGCGCAGCGCCAGCCATCGAGAAGGTCTTGGTGTAGGCAAGCGGCGAGAAGAGCCGCCCTTCCTGGCCTTCCAGCGTGAACACCGGCAGGAAGGAAACCGTGATGATCAGCAGCGAGAAGAACAGCGCCGGTCCGACCTCCTTGCAGGCAGCGATCATGGCGCCGGCCCGGTCCGTGGTCGTATGGTCCTCCGGCAGACGCTCCAAATGTTTGTGGGCGTTTTCGATCATGACGATGGCCGCATCGATCATGGCGCCGATGGCGATGGCGATACCGCCCAAGCTCATCAGGTTGGAATTCATGCCCAGCGAACGCATGGCGGTGAAGGCAATAAGCACCCCCACCGGTAGCATCAAAATCGCAACCAGGGCCGAACGCAGATGCAGCAGGAAGACAATGCAGACCAAGGCAACGATAATCGATTCCTCGGCCAGGGTTCGCTTCAGCGTGTCGATGGCGCGGTGAATCAGTTCGGATCGGTCGTAGACCGTCTCGATGCTGACGCCTTCCGGCAAGCCGCCGCCGATTTCGACGATCTTGGCCTTCAGGTTGTGGATCACCTCCAAGGCATTCTGGCCGTAGCGGGCCATGGCGATACCGGACACCACCTCGCCCTCGCCGTTCAGTTCGGTGAGGCCGCGACGCTCGTCGGGGGCCAGTTCGACGCGGGCAATGTCGCGCACCAGCACGGGCGTGCCCCCCTCGCTCTTGAGCACGAGATTTTCAAGGTCAGCTTTGCCGCGCAGATAGCCCTTGCCACGCACGACGTATTCGATCTCGGCCATTTCCACTACCCGGCCACCGACGTCGCGGTTGGAGTCGCGGATCACCTGGTTCACCTTCATCAGCGGAATGCCGTAGGCCCGCAGCTTCACCGGATCGACAGTCACCTGGTAAGTCTGGACGAAGCCGCCGACCGAAGCCACTTCGGAGACGCCATGGGCCTTGGTCAACTGGTAGCGCACAAACCAGTCCTGAATGGTGCGCAGTTCCGCCAGGGTCTTTTCCTTGGCGAGCAGAGCGTACTGGTAAACCCAGCCGACGCCGGTAGCGTCCGGTCCGAGCGAAGGCGTCACACCCTTGGGAAGACGACCGGAGGCGAAGTTGAGGTATTCCAGCACCCGTGAGCGTGCCCAGTAGATGTCGGTGCCATCCTCGAAGATGACGTAGACAAACGAGGCGCCAAACACGGAAAAACCTCGCACTACTTTGGATTTCGATACTGACAGCAAGGCGGTGGTGAGCGGATAGGTCACCTGATCCTCAACCACCTGGGGCGCCTGGCCAGGGTATTCGGTATAGACGATGACTTGCACGTCCGATAGATCCGGCAGCGCATCGATAGGGGTGTTCATGACGGCATAGATGCCGCCAATAGTGATGAAGAGCGTGGCGAGAAGCACCAGGAAGCGGTTGCGTCCCGACCATTCGATGATTTTGGCGAGCATGGCGACCTCGGTCAGTGTCCGGCGTGGGGAGTGGCCACTACCGCTTTAGCAGCGGCGGGTTTGATCGCAGTGATCACCCATTCACCCGGTTTGCGCTCGACAAACTCGAAACTGATCGCAGCCCCCGGCTTGATCCCGGACAGCATCGCCGGATTGGCCAGCGTGAACTCCATGGTCATCCCCGGCCACTTGAGACTGGCAACCGGCCCGTGCGCGATGGAGATCGTCTCGGCTTTGGCATCGAACGCCTCCACCGTCCCCTCAGCCTGATGTCCGACGGCGGCTGGCTTGGCCGCCTGGTGGGCGGCATGCTCATCGACCGGCGCAGCCGCCTCCTGTTTCGGTTTGCTGCCGTGGCTGGCATGGCCGAAGCCACCGACCGCCGCCTTCAGGTTGCTTTCGGCGTCGATCAGGAAGTTGGCGGCAACCACCACCGGCTCACCATTCTTGACCCCGTCGAGCACTTCGACGTAGTTGTCGCTGCGCTGCCCGAGCTTGACCTCGCGCGGCTCGAAACGCCCTTCTCCGGCCTGGACCAGCACGATGCGGCGGGTGCCGCTGTCGATGACGGCCGAGGTCGGCACGGTGACGACCTCAGCCTTGCCGCCGACCGGCAACTCGACCTGGGCGAACATCGCCGGCTTGAGCAACTGGCCGGGATTGGCCAGTTCGACCCGGACCGGTACCGTGCGCGTCTCGGCCTTCAGGGTTGGATAGACATAGGTAATGGTGCCCTCGAACACCTTGTCCGGGTAGGCATTGATTCTGACCTGGGCCTTGGCACCGGTCTTGACCTGACCGATATCCTGCTCGAAGACGTCGGCGACCACCCAGACGGCAGATAGGTCTGCCACCTGGTAAAGCGTCTCGCCCGGCATGAAACGCATGCCTTGCAGGGCTTTTTTCTCGGTGATGATGCCGGCAACCGGCGAGCGGAAGGTCAGCGTGCGCCTTGCTTCGCCGGATTTTGACAGAGCCTTGATCTGTTCCTCGGAAATATCCCAGTTCTTCAGACGCAACAGGCTGGAATCGGCCAGTTGTTTCATTCCGTCCCGTGCCTGTCCGCCGGCTTCCTTCAACGACTCGACGCCTTGCGCGGCAATCGCGTATTCGCGCTGGGCGGAAACCAATTCCGGGCTATAGACCTCGAACAGCGGCTGCCCCTTGCCGACCGGCTGACCGGTGACATTGACATGCAGGCGCTCGACGTAACCCTCGAACTTGGGTGAGATCGCATAGATGCGGCGCTCGTCTGGCTCGATACGTCCCGCGGCGCGGACCACCTTGTCGAGGGTGCGCAATTGGGCGGCTTCCGTCCGCACGCCCAGTTTCTGCACTTTTTCCGTGCTGATCTTGATCTGGTTGGCCGATGCCGGTTCGTCGTCCGCCTCGCCTTCGTAGACCGGGATGTAATCCATCCCCATCGGGTCTTTTTTGGGCACCGGCGAAGTGTCGGGCAGCCCCATCGGGTTGCGGTAGAAGAGCAGTTTTTTTTCTTTCTTCGCCGGTTCGGCAGGGGCGCTGGCGACCGGTGCCGCATCGCCGTGGCTGGCGCCACCACGTCCGCCCATCCAATAGCCACCACCAGCCGCCACGGCAATCGCGATGACCCCGATAGTCAGTCCCGCACCCTTGTTCATAGATCTTCCCCTAAAAGACGTTCGATTTCGGCCAGACGCATCTGGGCGTCGACCTGGGCCTTGAGCTGGTTTTGTTTGGCCTGCCGGATTTGCCGCTGGGCATCGAGCAAGGTGGCGAAATCCACCTTGCCGGTCTCGTAGCCGGCCAGCGCTGCCTTGAAGGTCAACTCGGCTTGCGGCAGCAGGCTGTTGGTCAGCAGACTTTCTGTGCGACGGGCAGCCTCGATGCCGGCCAAAGCTTCCGCCAGTTCCGAGGAAACCTGATTGGTCGTCGCCTCTTTGCGTGCCCTGGCGGCATTCAGCATGGATTCGGATTCCCGTTCCTGAGCGCGGCGAGAAGATTGCTGTAGCGGAATGTTCAGTTCGACCATCAGTTCCCATTCCTTGATGGAATTCTGGTACTGGATGGGCGAGACGCCGAGGGTGAAGTCGGGGTAACGGTTCTTGTAAGTCAGATCGCGGTTCTTCTCAGCCGCCTTGATTTTCGATTCGTCGGCGAACAGTTGCGGATTCCGGGTCCGTACCCGGTCTTCCAGCGTCGCGTAATCCAGCGCCACCGGCGCCGGCAGCTTGCGCAAAAGTGCCGGTTCCTGCAGCGGCGCATTACTGGGCCGTGCCAGCAATGCATTCAGTCGGGCATGCAGGTGGTGCCGTTCGGTTTCCAGCGCAATCAACTCGTTGCGCATGTTGGTCTGCTCGACCTGGGCGCGAATGACATCCTGCTGCGCCGCCAGTCCGCCGGCGTAGCGCACTTGGGCGACTTTCTCCAGGCGTGTCATCAGGTCGAGGATTTCCCGGGTCAGTTGTTCGTTGCGGTGCACGTAATACAGTTGAGCGAAATTGACCTTGATTCGGCCAGCAACGTCGGCCCAGGTTCCCATGGCCCGTCCCTTGGCACCGTCGGCTTCGAGTTCGGCTATCTCGCGCTTGAGGTCACGCTTGCCGAACCAGGGAAGATCCTGCATCAGCAGGTAGCGGGTACTGCCGACGCGACTGGGCGACAGTGTGGCGCTCTGCTCGCCCATCTTCGTAATGTCGCGCAATTCGGTACGAAACTTCGGATCGGGCAAGGCCCCGGCCGGCGTCACCCGTTCACCCGAAGCTTCGGCCTCAGCCTGCATGGCGGCGTACTCCGGATTACGTGTCTTGGCGTAGCTGAGCAGGCTGTCGACGCTCGTACCGAGCGCGGCGTCCTGAGCCGATACGGGTGTGCCAAAGGCTGTGGCAAATGCCAGTAGCAAAATGGGGACAGGCCTGAGTCGGCGCATACAACCTCCCTGGAAAGCGATTTTTATGAAGCATACTGGCTGCAACACTGCGCTACATGGTCGCAGCCAGCCGGTTCGTTGTTATTTGGCCGCTTCGAAATGAACGACGGTAATCGCACCATTGACGTTGTCGGCCATAAAGCGAATCTTATCGCCGGCTTTCATCTGGTCCAACCAGGCAGCATTGGAAACCTTGAATACCATAGTCATTGCCGGCATGTTCAAATTGGTCAGCGGGCCATGCGAGAGGGTCACTTTGCCAGCGGCCTTATCCACTTTTTTGACTTGGCCGTCGACCATCTGCATATCAGCGGACGCGCTGGCCGGCGCCGCCATGGCATGGCCGGCATGGTCACCTGCGGCCTGCGCCGAAACGGCACCGAGGGTGGAAAAGGCGATCAGGGTGGTGGTGATAAGTGCTTTCATGGGTTTCTCCTGTTGGGGGATCAATGTTTGGCAAAGAGGCTGATTTCGCCACCGGCTTGGACCAGCAGCGTGTTGTAGGGCACGGGGTTCGGACTTTCCATCCCAGGCGACCCAGGCGGCATCGAGGGCACCGCGATGCCGAGGGCTTTCGGTTTTTCCTTGAGCAGGCGCTGGATGTCGGCGGCGGGAACATGCCCCTCGACGACATACCCGGCAACCTTGGCGGTATGGCAGGAACCGAGGCGCTCGGGCATACCCAGCCGTTGGCGGGCCGCCGGAACATCGCTGACTTCATGGGTTCGCACGTTGAATCCAGCCTGGCGCAGATGCTCGACCCATTTCCCACAACAACCACAATATGGGCTTTTATAGACGTCGACCGCATCTGCTGCGCTAGCCTGAGTTACAAACACCCCAAGGGCAAACAGAGTCAGAAGAACAGTTATTGGCTTTGCCATGGAAACGACTCCTCATTCAATTGATTGAAGGCAGTATGGCCAAGCAATACCAACAAAATACTGACTCATTAATTACATTTTTGTAATTTTCACGGACGGTACTCGCCTTGGTTTTTGCCGGTCAATGCTTATGCTCTGCGGCATGCTCCGCTGCCAGCGGTGAAAACCGGGCCTGCTCGGTCTTGTTGTCCGGGAAGACGACAGCAACGACCACCTTCATATGGCCATCGGAGACATACTTGCCGACGCCGCTCAGCTTGTTGTCGCCGGCCGGCGCCAGGGGCACCGTGACTTTCGACTTGCCGGCCAGAATCGTTGCCGTGCCGCTGGCGCCGGCGGCCGGAATCTTTTTCCCGCCATGGTCGGTCAGATAAACGGCGACTGGACTGTCCTTGGCTTCCTTGTTGTTCTTCTCGACCAGCAATTCGAAGTGATAGGGCCCGGCCATGCGCAGCTGGCCGCCATTCGGAGCCTTCATCTGGTCGAGGGTGGCATCGTCGTGGGCGAAAGAGGCGCTGCCGGCGAACAGCAAGGCGGCGGATAAAACCAGGCGGGGAATCAAGGGAAGTTTCACGGATATTTCCTCATCGGGTGGGGTTAGAAAGAGTCTTGCGCCTTCTCGGCGAGCAGGCGTTGCAGGGGTTTCTCGCCGAACAGCCAGAACATGACCGGGGTCAGCAGGGTGTCGAGCAGGGTCGAACTGATCAGGCCGCCGAAAATCACCACGGCGACCGGGTGCAGGATCTCCTTGCCCGGCGCGTCGGCGGACAGCAGCAGCGGGGTCAGCGCGAAGGCGGCGACCAGCGCCGTCATCAGCACTGGGGTCAGCCGTTCCAGCGAACCGCGGACGATCATCTTGCGGCCGAACACTTCGCCCTCGAAGGCGCACAGATTGATGTAGTGGCTGATCTTCAGGATGCCGTTGCGGGTGGCGATGCCGGTCAGCGTGATGAAGCCGACCAGGGCGGCGACCGACAGCGGCTGGCCGGAAATCCACAGCGCCGCGACCGAACCGACCAGGGCGAGCGGCACGTTGCCCATGATGATGGAGGTCAGCACCGCCGAGCGGTAGCGGCTGTAGAGCACCAGGTAGATCATGGTCAGCGAGACGATGGCGAGCAGCGCGATCAGCCGGGCCGCCTGTTCCTGCGCCTGGAACTGCCCTTCGAGCAGCGGGAAGTAGCCTTCCGGCATCGGTTTCCGGTCGATTTCGGCGCGGATGTCGGCGATGATCCGGCTCATGTCGGATCCGTCGGTATTGGCCGAGACGACGATGCGGCGACGGGTGTTTTCCCGGCCGATCTGGTTCGGGCCGTCGCCATCCTCGATGCGGGCGAGTTGCGACAGCGGCACGCGGCCGGTCGGCGTTTCGATCAGCAGGTTTTCCAGGCCGCGTTCGCCGCGCGCTTCTTCCGGCAGGCGCAGGCTCAGGTCGAAACGGCGATTGCCTTCGATCACCTGCCCGACCCGTTCGCCGGCCAGCAGTTGCTCCAGGCGTTGCAGCAATGCGCCGGAAGCCACGCCGTAGCGGGCGGCGGCGTCGTAATCCAGATGGATCTTGTACTGCGGAATCAGCACCTGCTTTTCGACCTGCAGGTCGGTGATGCCCGGAATCTTGGCCAGCCGTTCCTTGAGGTCGCCGGCCAGGCCGCGCAGGGTATCCAGGTCGTCGCCGAATATCTTCAAGGCGATCTGTGCCCGGACGCCGGACAGCAAATGGTCGAGGCGGTGGGAAATCGGCTGCCCGACATTGACCACGGCCGGCAGCACGGCCAGGCGCTGGCGGATGTCGGCAATGATCGTATCCCGATCCCGCTCGGAGGCCTTCAGATCGACTTCGATCTCGGAGTAATGGACGCCTTCGGCATGCTCGTCCAGTTCGGCGCGTCCGGTGCGGCGCCCGACTTCCGTCACTTCCGGCACGGCGAGCAGGATGGTTTCCGCCTGGGCGCCGATCCGGTTCGATTCCTCCAGCGAGGAGCCGGGATTGAGCACGACATTGACGGTCAGCGTGCCTTCGTTGAAGGGCGGCAGGAAGGATTTGGCGAAAAAGGGAACGGAAGCCAGCGCGACGACCACGACGATGACGGCGCCGAGCAGCAGCGCGCGGGCACGATCGAACGACCAGTTGAGCAGCCGTTCGTCCCAGGCCTTGAGCTTCCTGACCAGGGCGCTGTCGCCGTGGTCGATATGCTTCATCTTCGGCAGCAGGTAGTAGCAGAGCACCGGCGTGATGGTCATGGCCACCGCCATGCTGGCCAGAATCGACACGATATAGGCGACGCCGAGCGGCGTGAACAACCGGCCCTCGATGCCCGGCAGGGCGAACAGCGGGATGAACACCAGCACGACGATCAAGGTCGCATAGACGACCCCGGAGCGGACTTCTTTCGAGGCGGCGGCGATCACTTCCAGCGCCGACCTGGGATTGGGCGAGGCCCGGTTTTCGCGCAGGCGGCGCAAGACGTTTTCGACATCGACCACGGCATCGTCGACCAGTTCGCCGATGGCGATGGCCAGACCGCCTAGCGTCATGGTATTGATCGACAGGCCGAAGTAGCTGAAGACCAGCGCCGTGACCAACAGGGAAACCGGAATGGCGGTCAGCGAAATGAAGGTGGTGCGGAAATTGGCCAGGAACAGGAAGAGAATCACGGCGACCATGATCGCGCCGTCGCGCAGCGCCTCCTCGACGTTGCGCACCGAGGCTTCGATGAAATTGGCCTGCTTGAACAGGAACTGCGGGGTCTCGACGCCCTGCGGCAAGCTCTTGCCCATCTCGGCCAGGGCCTGCTCGACGGCCCGCGTCAATTCGACCGAATCCGCCGTCGGCTGCTTCTGCACCGACAGGATGACGGCGGGCTTGCCCTTGAAACTGGCATCGCCGCGTTTGACGCCGGCGGCAAAGGTGACGGCAGCCACCTGGCGCAGCAGGATGGGCTGGCCGTTACGGGTCGCCACTGGCTGGTTCTGCAGATCGACCAGGCGGGTCGTCCGCCCGATGTTGCGGATCAGGTACTCGCGCCCACCGGCATCGACAAAGCCGCCGGCCGTATTGCCGCCGAAGTCTTTCAGGGCCGTTTCCAGTTCGCCCAGGCTGACCCCGACGGCCTGCAGGCGGGCCAGGTCGGGTTCGACGCGGTATTGCTTGACCTGGCCACCGATCGGGATGACCTGGGCGACGCCCGGGATGGTCAATAGGCGCGGCCGCATGACCCAGTCGGCGTATTCGCGCACCTGCATCGGGCTGGCCTGTTCCGGATCGGCCGGCAAGGCGATCAGCAGGATTTCGCCCATGATCGACGAGATCGGCCCCATCTGCGGCACGATGCCCTGCGGCAACTGCTCCCGCACCAGGTTGAGCCGTTCGGCGATCTGCTGGCGATTGCGGTAGATTTCGCTGCCCCACTCGAACTCGACATAGACCACCGACAGACCGATGCCCGACACCGAGCGCACCCGCGTCACCCCCGGCATGCCGTTCATCGCCGATTCGACCGGGAAGGTGATCAGTTGCTCGACCTCTTCCGGCGCCATGCCGCCGGCTTCGGTCATCAGCGTGACCATCGGTTTGTTGAGGTCGGGAAAAACGTCCACCGGCATCTGGCGCACGGTCAGCGCCCCGTAAATGACCAGCAACAGCGAAACGCCGAGCACGATCAGGCGCTGCTTGAGGCTCGCATTGATGACGAAATCGAACACGGTGCCCCCTTAACGGATCTGCGCCAGGGAAGCGGCGCCCTGGACGACGACGCGCTCGCCGCCGGTCAGGCCATCGGTCACCGCCACCGCATGGCCGTCCAGGGCCGCTGCCTTGACTTTGCGGGCGACAAAACGCTCGGCGCTTTCATGCACCCAGACCACCGATTCATTGGCCGCATTGCGCACCACGGCGGCGGCAGGAACCGCCACACCAGCTTGCGTAAGCCTGGTTTGCGCCAGGACCTTCAGGGTCTGGCCGACCGCGACGGCGGGCAAGGCACCGTCTTTCGGCGCCACGACCCGGAACAGCACTGGCATGGCCTGTTCCTTCAGCGTGCGGCCGAGACCGACGAAGGCGAGATCGAGCACGCCGCCGGCAATCGGGGCGCTGGCCTTGGTCAGCCCGTCGAGCAACAGCGGGTCGTAGGCCAGGGCCTCGACCGCCAGCCGCTGCGGATCGACGACCTCGAAAACCACTGCCTGCGCATCGACCACCTGGCCGACCGCGGCGTTGGCCGCACTGACCACGCCGGTCACCGGTGCGACCAGCGCCTCGCGGCCAAGGCTGCCGCCCACCGCGCCCTTGCGTTTCTTGAATGCGGCCAGTTCGATCGCCGCCTGCTCGATGTCTTTCTGCGGGACGCTGCCTTCCAGTTGCTGGAGGCGCGCCAGCCGGCGTTCGAGGACGCTTTCCTGCGCCGCCAGTTCGGCCAGCGCCGACTGCTGTGCGCCGCGTTCGAGAGCGGTCGTGGCGGGCTGCAGCCAGGCCAGGACCTGCCCCTTCTTCACCCGTTGACCGAGTACCGCCAGGCCGTTCGGGCCGGCTTCGATCCGCCCGCTCTGGAAAGTCTGCACCCGGCCGCCGGCATTGGGATCGGCGACGATGCGGCCGTTGAGCTCGACGGTGCGGGGGAATTCCCCCTTGAGCGCGGTCCTGGTGCGCAGGCTCAACTGCCGTTGCGCCGATTTCGGGACGAAGACGCTGCCGTCCGGCAGGCGCAGGGCCGGCTCGGTGAACGTCACCTGGCCCAAGGCATTGACGGCGGCGACCGGCGCCGGCGCGGCGGGCGGCGGCGCGGCATCGCCGTGATCCTCGCCGCCATGGGCGGCGACCTGAATGGCCAGGGTGCTGCCGACGAGCAGCGCCAAGGCGTAGCGGGAAATGTGCTTGATAGCAGTCATGCTGAATGAATCCCATGTTGCGGTTGGCGACGCAGGCGACGCACGATCAGGCCGCCGGCCAGCAGCAACAGCGGTGCGCCGGCGTAGAGCCACCAGTTGCCAGCGGGCTGTCCGGTCTCGCTCGCGGCAGCGGCGATTTCGCCGATCTCCAGGCTGGCTGCCAGCAGATCGACGATGTCGCCCGCCTGGACCGTGATGGTCAGCGGGTATTGGCCGGCTTGCGCCAGGGCGGGAGCGGATAACTGGTAGACGCCATCCGCCATCTCGGCGGCGACCCCTTTGACCCCCGGACCTTCGATTTCGATTTGCGCCCCGTGAATGGGTGCGTTGTCGGCGGCGCGGTCGAGATAGACGATCAGGTCCTTGCCGGCCTGCACGCCGACCAGTTCAAACTCTTCGCTGCGCACTTCGAAGCGCGGCGCCAAGCGGACATCGGCCGGCTTGGCGGCCGCCCCGTGGTCATGGCCTTCATGGGCGAGGAGCGGCATGGCCAGGGCCAGCAGGCCGGCGGCAACAAGGGTTTTCAGGCCTGCCCGGCCCGGGATGAACGGTTTGTCGATCACGGCGTGATTCCTCTGGCTTGATTCAGGTTGGCCTGGGCGGCCGACAGGCGGGCGCGGCTGCGGCCCAGTTCGATGCTGGCTTCGGTTGCCTGGGTCTGGGCGCGCAGCAACTCGACCAACGCGGTTTCACCCAGTTCAAAGGCACGACGCATGAGGGTCAGCCGCTCGGTGGCTGCTTGCTCGCGGTCGACTGCGAGTTCGGCGCCGATCCGGGCCGAATCAAGTTGCGCCTCGGCCTCCCTGACGTCGGCTTCGATGTCGGCCAGCAGCCGCTGATACTGGGCATCGGCCTGGATAAGCGCGGTGCTGGCGCTGGCAATCAAGGGCGCATTGCGTACCTCGCCAGCGAAAGGAATGGTGATGGCAAAGCCAACGCTATCGCGTGGAGTGGCGCCCGAGGCATCGCGCTCCCGTCGATATTGCACGCCGATGCTGGGCGCATCGCGGCGTGACTCCTGGGCCAGTTTCATGCCGGCACGGGTGCGCTCGACAATGGCCTGTCCAGCCCCCAGGCGGGGATGCATGTTTTCAGCGGCGGCCGCCATGACCGGCTCTTGCGGATTGTCCGGCAAG
Organism: Rhodocyclaceae bacterium; assembly: GCA_036732025.1. GTDB lineage: Bacteria > Pseudomonadota > Gammaproteobacteria > Burkholderiales > Rhodocyclaceae > SSSZ01. The sequence goes on along the minus strand of DAINDE010000003.1, from coordinate 34,821 downwards.
CGGTCGCTACCGGTCAGCACCCGGTAGCGCTGCGTGCTGCGTACCACACGTGCGTTCGCTTCGGCCGCGGCGGCTCGGGCGCTGCTCGTTTCCTGCTTGACGAGGAGTAGATCGGCGCGGGCCATTTCACCGACCTTGACCCGCCTGGCCACGTCAGCTTCCAGTTTGGCCGCCGCATCCAGACGTTCACCGGCAACCGCCGCGTCACTTTGCGCCAGATAGAGCGTCCACAGGGCTGTCCGCAATTCGCCGGCGACGGCCAGCCGGGTAGCGGCAATGCTCCGCTGGCTCTCGTCGGCGTCGGCCTCGGCAACGGCTATCCGGGCTGATTTTTGACCGGGCAGCCAGAGCGGAACGGAAATTCCAATTTCACTTTCTTCCTTGCCGAGATTGTCGTTCCAGCGATCGGTGCGCTGCGCCAAGCTAATTTTTGGGGTGCCGGGAAACAAGGATTCGGCAACAGTACGGCTGGCCGTCGCTTCCTCGCGTTTGGCGACGACCGTTTTCCCCTGGGGGGAATTGGCCCAAGCCTTTTCAAACACATCGCGCAGGGTTTCCGCCTGGGCTGAACCGATCGGCACGATCAGCAAGGCCAGCAGGAGGCCAGTCCTAGCTTGCATTTTAGGCGTTGGCGGAGAGCATTTCATTGGGGCAAGTTCTCTTGATTCAGGTCAAAAGGTGGAGATACTACGGAGCGTTACCCAACAGGAGGCTGACCCAAAAATTACATTTGTGTAATCTTGCAACCTAGCGGCGGACATTGATCTTGCCTTTCATCCCCGCTTCGAAATGCCCCGGCACGAGGCAGGCAAAATCGAAACTTCCTGCTTTTGAGAACGTCCAAGCGAATTCCGCGGTCTTTCCCGGCTCCACCGACACCGCATTCGGGTCGTCGTGTTCCATCTGCGGGAACTTCGCCATTAGTGCGGCGTGCTTTTTTAACTCAGCCAGCGTACCCAGCACGAATTCGTGTTTGACTTGCCCATTGTTGTGCACCACAAAGCGAATTGTTTCGCCTCGTCGAGCTTCGATGCGCTCAGGCTTGAAACGCATGCTGTCGCCCATGTCCACTTCGACTGTCCGGGTGGCTTCGCTGCTCAAGGCCGGTCTGCCGAGCGCGGCGGCATGTTGACCGGATGGCTGTCCTGTCCGGTGTTGGCTCGGAGCACCGTGGTTTTCATCGCCGTAGGCAGCCAATCCAGACATGGCCAGCACGGCACACAAAGTCAATACATAGCGATTACGCATAATGGCACCTCTTCAAGCAGTAATTTCTGATTAATGGCCGGCATGTTTGCCGGGTTTGCGCACGGTTAGCTCTTGTTGCACTCCTTTTCCGTTCGGGGGCATCGATCCTCCGCCAGGAGAGGTCGCTCTTGGCACCTGCGCGACTTGCCCAGTCCATTCAGAGGCCTGCGTGCCCTGAGGTTGCTTGTACCAGCCCGGATCGCGGTAGTCGCCCGGCTTCTGGTCGCGACGGACCTTGAGTACGGAGAACATGCCGCCCATTTCAACAGCCCCATACGGCCCCTGGCCGGTCATCATCGGCAGGGTGTTGTCGGGAATGGGCATCTCCATTTCACCCATGTCGGCCATGCCGCGCTCGCCCATCACCATGTAGTCGGGAATCAGGTCGGTGATCTGCTTGACAACACCCCGGTGATCGACGCCAATCATGGTCGGTACATCGTGTCCCATGGCGTTCATCGTGTGATGGCTCTTGTGGCAGTGGAAAGCCCAGTCGCCTTCTTCGTCGGCGACGAATTCAATTTGCCGCATCTGGCCGACGGCCACGTCAGTGGTCACCTCGGGCCAACGCGAACCGATCGGTGTCGGCCCACCATCGGTCCCACTGACGACAAATTCGTGCCCGTGCAGGTGCATCGGGTGATTGGTCATGGTCAGGTTGCCGATCCGGATGCGAACCTTGTCTCCCTTGCGGACGTTGAGCGAATCGATGCCCGGGAAAGCCCGGCTGTTCCAGGTCCACAAGTTGAAATCGAGCATGGTGTTGACCTTGGGCGTGTAACTGCCGGGATCGACGTCGTAGGCGTTGAGCAGGAAGCAGAAATCGCGGTCGACTTCCTCAATCAACGGATGCCGGTTCTTCGGATGGGTCACCCAGAAGCCCATCATGCCCATCGCCATCTGCGTCATCTCATCGGCATGCGGGTGATACATGAAGGTGCCGGGACGCCGGGCGACGAATTCATAGACGAAGGTCTTACCAACCGGAATCTGCTTCTGATTGAGACCGCCGACACCATCCATGCCGTTAGGCAGGCGTTGGCCGTGCCAATGGATGGTGGTGTGTTCCGGCAAGCGGTTTGTCACGAAGATACGGACGCGATCGCCTTCGACCACCTCGATGGTCGGGCCGGGGCTCTGGCCGTTGTATCCCCACAGGTGGGCTTTCATGCCGGGTGCGATTTCGCGGACGACCGGTTCGGCGACCAGGTGGAATTCCTTGACACCGTTGTTCATGCGCCAAGGCAGTGTCCAGCCATTCAGGGTGACGACCGGATTGTAGGGACGGCCGGTGGGCGGGATCAGCGGCGATGCTGTATCCGGTTTGTCGGTGGTTACCAGTTCCGGCAGTGCAGCCAGCGCAACCGAACCGACGGAAGCAGCGGCAACGGCGCCACTGGCCATGCCCAGGTTTCTGAAAAATTCGCGACGGGTGGTCATGACTGGGCTCTCCTCAGTGGTCGGCACGGCCGGTCGGCGCGACGGCAGCGCGGGCCGATGCGTTCAGGGACGGCTTGCCGATCATCGCCATCTCCAGATCGCCCTGGGCGATCCAGAAATCGCGCAAGGTTTCGATATAGCTGTTGACGCTGGCGATCTGCATCCGGGCATCGGCAAGCAGGTCGAAGACTCCAATCAGCATGCCGTTGTAGCGGAGCACGTTCTCGTCCGAGATGCGCTTGTAGAGCGGAACGATCTCATCCCGGTAATGGCGGGCAATGTCATAGTTGGTCCGGTAGGCGTGATAAGCCTCGCGGACTTCCGACCTGGCATTGGTTGCCGCCTCACCGGCTCGCTCGACCGCCTGCATGTAGAGGGCCTCGGCCTTGGCCACCTTGGCGCCTCCCCAGTCAAAGATCGGTAATTCGAAGCTGATTTCGTAGCCTTTCTTGTAACCGCTGTCGCGGGCGCCTTCGAGCACCCGGGCTGGACCGACTTCGAGGACGTTGATGAAGCGTGTCGCCTTCGACAAGCCAAGGTTCTTGGCCAAGGCCTCGGTTTCGAGGCGGATTGCCTGCAGGTCGAGGCGCTGATCGAGCGCGGCTTGTTCGAGCCCCGGTAATTCATCGACTGTCTTGGGCAAATCGGGGAGTCGGTCGGGCAGCCGGATAACGTTGCGGTCGTTCACGCCCAGGATGCGGGCGAGGCGCTCGCGGGCTGCTACGGTCGACTGCTCGGCCCTGGCCAAATTCAGCACCGCATCTGCGTAAAAGGCCTGTTCCCGCGCTTGGCGCAGCTTGCTGAAATTGCCGACCAGCGCCATACGCCGGGCCAATTCGGCACCGGCTTCGGCAGCCTGTTTGACCTTGCGCAAGTGGCGCGCAGACTCTTCGGCTGCCAGCGCCGTGAAATAGGCCTGACGGGTTTCCGAAGCCAGACGTGCAACCTCGATCACGGCCAGTTGCTGTGCCTGGGCGAAGTTGCGCTTTTCGACCTCGACCGCCAGTGGCATGGTGATCAGGGCGAAGATGTTGAAAGTCAGCGCCTGCTCGATCTTGAATTCCCGGATGCCGTTCTCTCGCTTGCTGGCCCGCAGCATCGAGAAATGGGGATTGGGCAAGCGCCCGGCCTGCACCAGTTCGGCTTCGCTGATACCCAAATCGAAGAACGCTGCTTGCAAGCCGCGATTGTTGTAGAGGGCAAGCTGGATCGCGTCGTCGGCAGTCAATGGTTTGGCGAGCAGTTCGGCAACCCGCGCCTGTACCGTCGAACGCTCCGCATCGCTGCGTGCCCATTTGATGTCCTTGTCCAGACGCTCACGGGTGGTCTCCTCGACGCGACCGAATCCCCCATCGTCCGAAAACGTTGCGCAACCGGACAAACCAAGAATACCGATGGTGGCGACAAGAAGCTTTCCGCGATGCTTCGGCAACAGAGAACGTGTGGAGGTCATGGCTTTCCTCCGTTCGTCGGTTGGCTACTCTCTGAGGCCTTTCCGTGCTCATGCTCGGCCTGGCCATTGGGTTGGCCGATTTTGGCCTCAAGATGCCCCATGTGGCCGCGAAGACGCCCCATCTCGCCATTGACCTGGCGCCAGTCATGCAGCGTTTCATCCTGAAGAGGTTTGTATTCCGCGAAAACCGATTGATAGGATGTGTCAGGTATCGCTTCTTTGGACGAGTGGGAATCAGCCCATGCGGGTGTCGCGGCAAGCACGACCGTTAACGCCATGATTTTCATGATGCCTCCATTGGGAATGTGCGGAGTCTTTTGCTCCCATAAGCGACATCTTGCTTTCGTCAAACCAACATTTTGCTGTCCTGCGAATTACATTTACGTAATCTAGGCATTTGCCCACCAAAACCGACGGAAAATGCGCCATCAATAGCCAACTATTGGTGGAGAGAGCAATGAAAATACTAGTGTTGGAAGACGAACCGAAAACTGGAACCTATCTACAGCAAGGGTTGGTCGAGGCGGGTTTCGTCGTCGATCTGACCGCCAACGGTCTCGATGGGCTGCATCTGGCACTGACCGAGGCCTACGATCTGGCGATCCTCGACGTCATGCTCCCGGGTATCGACGGCTGGCAGGTGCTGCAAGGCATTCGCCGGGCCGGCAAGGATATGCCGGTATTGTTTCTGACCGCCCGCGATCAAGTCGAGGACCGGGTCAAGGGGCTAGAGCTGGGGGCCGACGATTACCTGGTCAAGCCGTTTGCCTTTTCCGAATTGCTGGCCCGTGTCCGAACCTTGCTGCGGCGTGGCGGCAAGGCGAAGGAATCCGAGTTCCTGCGTGCCTCCGACCTGGAACTCGACCTTTTGCGGCGCCGGGTCAATCGGGCTGGAAAGCGCATCGACCTGACCGCCAAGGAATTCGCTTTGCTCGAACTGTTGCTACGCCGCCAAGGCGAAGTTCTGCCGCGATCACTGATCGCCTCTCAAGTCTGGGATATGAATTTCGATAGCGACACGAACGTCATTGAGGTGGCAATCAAACGCCTGCGCGTCAAAATTGATGATGGCTTCGAACCCAAACTGATCCGCACCGTGCGCGGCATGGGTTATGTCCTGGAGGTAATCGATTGACCTCGACTCGCGGCCCCTCGCTGACACTCCGGCTGACCCTGCTATTCGCACTGGCCTCGGCCTTCGTGCTGTTCCTGCTCGGCTTGCTCATCGGCAATTCTGTCGAGCGCCACTTCGAGGAACAGGATATGGAGGTGCTAAACGGAAAAATGCAGTTGGCAAAGCATATCCTGGAACGGAGTCCGGGCAGCCAACCCAAAGAGACGCTGACCCAGCAACTGGACGATGCGCTGACGGGGCACCATGGTCTGGTCGTTGCCGTCTATGACCAGAATGGAGAAACGCTTTACGCCAACGAATCCATGGCCTTTCCTCAAGATCTTCTGGTCCCCCGTCCAACACCGAGGGATGGGCGACCTGTCAAATGGACCGGCAACGACGGCCTGCCGTGGCGGGGGATTTCCTCAACGGTCAAACTTGGCGCCAATAGTGGCGGCAGCTTAACGGTAGCAATCGCCACCGATATCACCCATCACGAGCACTTCATGAGTTCGTTTCGGGGAACATTGTGGGTGTTCATGGCGCTGGCGACCTTGGCCATGGGGCTGTTGGGCTGGTTTGTGGTCCGGCGCGGTCTGTCGCCGCTACAGGCCATCAAACTCCAGGCCGCCGAAATCACCGCCAACCGGCTGCATACCCGCCTGCCGGTAGAATCCATCCCCCTCGAATTGGCCGATCTGGCCGACACCCTGAATGGCATGCTTTCGCGCTTGGAAGAATCCTTTCAGCGGTTGTCGGATTTTTCCTCGGACCTTGCTCACGAATTGCGAACGCCAGTCAGCAATCTGCTGACCCAGACCCAGGTCACGCTCTCGAAAGCGCGCTCGGCGGATGATTATCGGGACATCCTGGCGTCGAACGCAGAAGAATTCGAGCGCTTATCGCGAACCATTTCCGACATGCTGTTCCTGGCCAAGGCCGACAACAACCAGATCATCCCTAATCGAGAGCCGATTGATCTCGCAGAGGAACTCGGCGATTTACTTGAGTATTACGATGTGCTGGCCGAAGAGAAGTCGATTACCTTGACGCTCTCCGGCAGGGGCCAAATTGTCGGAGACCGGTTGATGCTGAGGAGAGCGGTCAGCAATCTCCTCTCCAACGCACTGCGCCATACGCCATACGGCGGGACGGTCAAAGTGCTAATCGAGGAGAGTGATGACGGCATGACGAAGGTTGCCGTCGAGAACACTGGAAGTGAGATTGCTGTGGAACATCTACCCCGCCTGTTCGACCGGTTTTATCGGGTCGATAGCTCGCGGCAGCGCACGACGGAAAGCTCGGGACTAGGATTAGCCATTACGCGATCAATTGTTCTTGCGCATGGTGGCCAAGTCGACGTTTCTTCGACCAACGGATTGACCCGCTTTACGCTGTTGCTCCTTTCATCCCTTTCGCGATGACTTATCCGAACACGCGAGCCATGGGCTGCCAGAAATTTCAGTGCAGGCAATACTCGCTTTGAGGTCGTTCAATTTGGGTGCCAGCCCCGCCCAGCCCAAGGCCTTATTCCCATGCGCAGAATGTACTACTCAAAGCAAATAGTGCTTGGCACTCCTCCGACTATCTTTGGTAGACATCGAATATGTGAAGAAATTGCTCGTGTTCCTCCTTGTTTTCATCTTACCTTTCCAACTCGCTTGGGGAGGTGCGGGGGCGTATTGTCAACACGAGACAGGTCTCGCCGCACAGCACTTCGGTCACCACGAGCACCAGCACAAAGGGCTTGGAGACCAGGGCAAGAGCGACTCGGGTAAGCTCAACTTGGGCTCCGACAACGATTGCAGTTCCCACCTGAATGGCCATAACTGCTTCCTGAGCACTCCGGAGATTTTGGTCATAGTTCCAGGTGCGGTATTCAACGACAGCAACTCACGTTACCTCGCATCCCATACCATCCTGACCCTCTGGCCGCGACCACATTTGCCTCATTTTGGCAACACACCAGATTTCTGGAGCTTTGTCTCCGCCGTCCATTGATCCAGTACTGCGTCATGGTTCCTCCGGTGGTTGTCGAGGGAAGGACCCAAGAGTCTTTGAAACCGGGGCACCAATTCCTGTAACCCGTGCTTCTGGAGATTCAACACGATCGACAGGAGTTCGGCCGACAGTTCGGCGTGATCCTCCTTGTGCCGATCGATAAGGGGTCGCAATAGCGGCTCAGCCGTAAATGACCTCATCAAATCTTCTTCATGGCAGAAGCGCTCGGTGAGGAAGATCAGCGCATCGCCGAGGATTTTGTCGAATTCAGCCGAATCGGTGGCCGGGCAGGTTGCAAGGCCGCGCCCCAAGCCCAATGACTGCGCCTTCAGCAAAGCATTGGAACACGCCAGAAGTTGATCAACCTCCTTGAATCGCAGTTTGGGTTCGCCGATGGCAGCCAATCGATCAATCCTCGAATCAACAGGCAGCCGTTCAGCTTCAAGTAAGGGGCGAAACATTGGAAGCAACTGCCTTCAATAAGCATACGGAATGTTTGTAGATTATATTCCGTGGATTAATAGTCTCGCCACCCCCATGCTCAACGTGTGGACGATAAAGATTTCAACAGGCTGTGCCTTCAGTTGGCAGACCAAATCAAGGCCGCCCGACAACAGGCCAAACTTTCTCAGGAGACATTTGCGCTCGCCGCGGAAGTCGCCCGCACTTACGTTTCGCAACTGGAGCGAGGGATTGCGAATCCGCCCTTGTTGATTCTCTATCGGCTCGCTAAAACGCTGGGGCTCGAGTTGAAAATAACCTTCGTCTCGGACCCGAAGGGTGGCCCGCCCTCGTAAGGCAAACCAATAAATTCAAAGTTTACCATTGGCGGTATTTCCCAAGGGCGCTCCAAAGGCAGGAGCATTCCCGTCAAGGAGTTCGCTGCCCTAGAAAAATCTGTCATAAGGCATGTAGCCCGACGCGCAGGCCTCCAAATCGATCACCGCATCCGCCATGGCGGTCAGTTCCGGCGTCTGGGACACGAAAAACTCCTGCTGATACCCCCCCAGCCGCAGCACCTCCCGCTTCATCGCCATGAACATGCGCTTACGCTCGGGGTCCAGCGGCCCATCGGCCTCGTCCGAGAACAGCGCACCGTAGCGTCGCCCTGTGTGCTGGGCGATGTATAGCGCCACCGCTCGAATCAGGCACTCGTTGACCCATTATGCCGCGCACCGGGTTATGCCGAGTCGCACGGCATGCCCGCCCGGACCGTTCTTCCCCATCGAAACTGCTCGGCATAACTTTCTCCGCACCGGGGCCGGTTGCCACGGAAGGATATCATCATGGAAGAACTGTTTGTGCGCCCGTGGGCGCGCGCTCGGATGCACGACGGGCCGCTGGGGACCCATATCGACGCCTTCATTGGCAGGCTGGCAAACCAAGGGTATGCGAAGGCTACGCTGCGCCGCGCGGCGTGGCTGCTTGGCGACTTCAGCCGCTGGCTGACGGGACGAGGCCTTGCCGCTGACGGCATCACTCGGGAAGGCATCGAAGCCTTCCTCCGCCATCGCAAGCGCCGCCGAACGCCGCGATACGAGGATCGTCCCACGCTGCTGCGGCTGCTGACGCATCTGGGCGATAGTGGCATCGTCGTCCTGACGGCACCCGCGCCACTGCCGAGCCCGGCACAACGCCTGGCAACCGAGTATGTGGACTATCTGCGCTGGGAACGCAACTTGGCGCCGTCGACGATCCATACGCACCGGCAGGATGCCAAGCGCCTCCTGGCAGCGCTCTTCGGCGAGGGCGAGGTGGACGTCGCGCGCATGACCGCCCAGGAAGTCGTTGCGCATGTGCTGCAGGTCACCCAGGCGTGCGGTCCCGCGACGGCGAAGCGGGTGGCCGGCGGGTTGCGTGCCTTCTTGCGCTTTGCCTACCACCGAGGCCTGATCGGTACCGATCTGTCCCAGAGCATCCCCGCACCGGCCCACTGGTCGCTCTCGTCGATTCCGCGGGCCCTGGACGCCGATCACGTCCGCGGCATCCTCGCACACTGCGACCGCACCACGGCCAATGGTCGCCGCGATTATGCGATCATCCTGCTGCTCGCGCGATTGGGGCTGCGGGCAGGCGAGGTCGCCGCGCTGCGGCTGGAGGATATCGACTGGCGCGCGGGCGAGCTGCGGATTCGCAACGGCGAGACCCGGATCGATCGCCTGCCGATGCCGCCGGATGTCGGTGAAGCCTTGGCCATGTATCTGCGCGAGGCGCGCCCGCCCTGTCCGTCGCGCCACGTCTTTGTCCGAGCGCAAGCGCCGCGCCAGGGGTTCGCCAGCGGCACGGCCATCGCCGGCATCGTCCGCCGCGCCTTGGGCCGGGCGGGCTTGAATCCGCCCAGCCAGGGCGCCCATGCACTGCGCCATGCATTGGCAACACAGCTGCTTCGCGACGGGGCCTCCTTGGCCGAGATCGGCGAAGTCCTGCGGCACCGGCGGCAGCGAACGACCCTGATCTACGCCAAGGTGGATCTGGCTGCCCTGCGCCCCTTGGCCACTCCCTGGCCGGGAGGTGGACAATGAAGCTGCTGCGAGAAGCTGCCCAGGACTACCTGGCCTTACGTCGCGCCCTCGGGTTCAAGCTGCGGGCACACGAAGATTCGCTGGCCGAGTTTTTGGATTTCATGGAGCGCCGGGGAGCCACCCGGATCACGACCGCGGCTGCCCTGGAGTGGGCGGTGGGCAACGCCTCGACGCGCCCGGGCAGCGCCGCGGATCGGTTGCGCAGGGTCCGGGGGTTTGCTCGCCATCATCTCGCGAACGACCCTGCCACCGAGATCCCGCCGGTCGATCTCTTGCCTTCACGCCTGCGCCGCCGGCAGCCATACCTGTATTCCGACGACGAGGTCGCGCGATTGCTGAGCTGCGCGTTGGACCTGCCTCCCGACGACGGCCTGCGGCGATGGACCTACCATGGCCTGCTCGGCTTGCTCAGCGTGACGGGGCTGCGCCTGGGCGAGGCGATCCGCCTCCAGCTCGGCGATGTCGATCTCAACCAGGGGCTGCTGACGATTCGACAGACGAAGTTCGGCAAGTCGCGCTGGGTACCGATCGACGATTCAACCCGGCGGGAACTCACGCGCTACCGGGCGCGGCGCGATGTGTGGCTGCGCGGGGTTTCGCAATCTCACTTTTTCGTGTCGGGTCGGCGCACGCCGTTGCTGCCGAGCACGATCCATCGCACCTTCTACCGCTTGCTCGACCAAGCGGGGATATCGACGCCGACCGGCGCTCCGCGGCCGCGCCTGCACGACCTGCGCCACCGCTTCGCCATCCAGACTCTGCTGCGCTGGTACCGCGCCGGCGACGACGTCGAGCGGCGACTGCCCATCCTGTCGACCTTCCTCGGTCACGTGGGCATCGAGCACACCTACTGGTACCTCAGTGCCTGCCCCGAACTGATGGGGCAGGCGCTCGCCCGGCTCGAGCAGCGTTGGGAGAAACGGCCATGATCACCACCGCCCCCGACTTCGCGCCCCTGCTGGAGGGGTTCTTCACGCGCCGGCTGATGCAACAGCAGCAGGTCAGTCCGCATACCCTGGCGTCCTATCGCGACACCTTCCGGCTGCTGCTGCGTTTTGCGCGGCAGCACTTGGGAACATCGCCCAGCGCGCTCAAGCTCGCCCAGATCGACGCCCCGCTGCTCACCGCATTTCTCGACGAATTGGAGGGCAAGCGGGGGGCCACGGCGCGCAGCCGAAACCTGCGCCTGAGCGCCATTCGGTCGTTTTTCCGGTACGCGGCCTTCGAGGCCCCCGACCACGCTGCCCAGATCCAGCGCGTCCTGGCCATCCCGGGCAAACGCTGCACGCGCATCCAGGTGTGCCATCTAACGCGAGCCGAGGTCGACGCACTGTTGGCGGCTCCCGATCAGCATACTTGGGCCGGGCGTCGCGATCATGCCCTGTTGCTGCTCGCCGTACAGACGGGGCTGCGGCTCTCCGAACTGACGGCGTTGCGCCGCGAGGACATCCGACTTGAGGACGGCGCGCACGTTCATGTGCTCGGCAAGGGACGCAAGGAGCGCTGCACCCCGCTGGCGAAGCCAACCCGGGCGGTCTTGCAGGCCTGGATGCGTCACGATCTGGTCCCCGAGGCGCCTGTGGTATTTCCGAGCGCCCGCGGGGAACGGCTCAGCGCCGACGGCGTCCAGTACCTCGTGGCCAAGCATGTCGCGGCGGCCGCGAAGGTCTGCCGGTCGCTGGCCGACAAGCGGGTGACGCCCCATGTCTTGCGCCACACCACGGCGATGGAACTGCTGCAGGCCGGCGTCGACCGCGCGGTCATCGCAATGTGGCTCGGCCATGAGTCGCTGGAAACGACGCAGATCTATCTCGACGCTGACCTGACCTTGAAGCAGCAGGTGTTGGACCGGGCCCTGCCGCACGGCGGCAAGCCGGGCCGCTATCGGCCGGACGACCAATTGATGGCCTTCCTCAACGCCTTGTAGGCACTGCGCCGGTGTCCGGGTCGCCGAGGGCGGTGGGGTTCGACGCCGCCCTTGGCGCAACGACGTCGGTCCCTGGGGGCCGGTCGCCGACGAACTGTATGCTGGCGAGGTCCTTCGCCTTCATGCGTCAATCATCTCAAGCGGTTGACCGGCATCGGCCCGGGTCCCCGCCTGCAGGGCATCCAGGTCGATCACCCGATCCGCCATGGCGGTCAGCTGGGGCGTCTGCGAGATGAAGAACTCCCGTTCGTAGCCGCCCAGGCGCAGCACTTCGCGCTTCATCGCCATGAACATGCGCTTGCGCTCGGGGTCGAGCGCCCCGTCGGCCTCGTCCGAGAACAGGGTCTGGTAGCGTCGGCCGGCGTGCTGGGCGAGGTACAGGGCGATCGCGCGGGTCAGGCAGGACTCGATCCACGTCCTTTCCCCGCCGCTCATCAGTCCGATGCTCTTGCTTTCTCCCGATTCGCCGTCATGCACGAGGATGTCGAAACCTTCCTTCTGTTCGCCCTTGGCGGTCGCCACGAGCGTCAGAATGGACACCGTGAAGCGGGGGCCGTAGCAGGCGAGCAAGAGATCGTTGGCGAGCCCCGACAAGGCCGGACCGGCATCGTCAATGGCCAGCGCGATCAATCCATCATTGCTCATGCACTTGGCAAACAGATTCCAGTTGCCCAACTCGACGTCGATCTGGGCGATACGGCGAGCCAACTGGGCTTGGCGATCGGCCAGGGCCGTCGCCTGCCGCTCCAGAGCGCCCAGCGCTTCCGCCTCCCGTACCGCATTCAGGTGGGCCTGTTCGGCGGCGGCGAACGACTGCACCGCCCGTTCGATCGTCGCTTGCGCGTCGACCAGGCGCTGCTCGTCGTAGGGCGCCGGCAAGGCCGCCAGCGCCTGCTGGAGCCGATCCAGGGTGGCGCGGGTGTGCCTGGCCTGCTGCTCGTGCTGGGCGGCGATGCTCTGCCGGGTGGCCTGAATCTGGTGACGCTCGGCCGCCTCCTCGGGGCGCTCCATCGGCGGCTGATCGGCGGTATCCGATCCCAGCGCGGCCCGCAACTCCGTCAATTCCTGCTCGACCTCGGTCAATGCCTTCTCAGCCCGCGCCAGTTCGCCGGCCTGGGCCGCCAACAGGGCAAACCGTGAGGCGCGGTTGCGGGCAGCCTCGGCCCGTTGTTCGGATCGGGCCAAGGCCCGGGGGGCGGCAGCGAGCGCCTCGTGCTGCCGGCGGACGGCCTCCAACTCCTGTTCAGCTTCCGCCTTGTCGCGCACCAGCCGCTGGATTGTCCCCTGGGCGCTGGGGATCAGGGCCTGGGCTTCGCGGGCGTCCCCCAAGAGTTGGCATCGCCCCTGCAGATCGGTACCGGCGCAGGGCACTTCGCCGGTCAGGCCGAGCCGACGTGCCAATTCCTCGGCCTGGAGGGCCGCTTGCCCAGCCTCGCGCTCGATCCCGGAGAGCTTCTGCTGGACGAGGCGCTCCGATGCCTGAGATTGGGCCAGGCGCTGGACCTGTTCCCGGCAGGCGCCGAGTCGCTCCCGGCGCAGGGAGGCGACCCGTTCGGCCAAGGGCAGGCGGGCCTCGGCCCGCCGCGCGGCCGGCGCTCCCGCCAGCACCGCAAGGTGTTGGCGGTGCTGGTGCTGCAAGACCTGCCGGCGGTTGCGCTCCTGGGTCAGCCGTTGCGCGATGCGCTGCTCCAACCGCTCCAGCCGTTGGGCCTCGCCCCGATCCCGGACTTCCAAGGCGTCGATGGCCTGGGTGCTGGCCTGGATCACCCCTTGACGTTCCTCTTGCAGCTGCGCTCGTCGGGCCTCCACACCCCGGGACTGCTCGCGCTCCGCCACCAGTTGAGCATGCCGGGTTCGGGCCGACTCCAGCAGGGCTTGGGCCGCCTGCCGGGCCGCCAGATGCTGCGCGACTCGGCCAGGTGCACTGTCGAGGCGCCGCTGCTCGCTCTCGATCCGCCGCGCTTCCGCCTCCAGCCCCGCCTGTTCGTGCCGGACCGCCGACAGCCCGGCCTTGAGCAAGCGCGCCGTTTCGGCCGCCTGCTGGCCCAGTGCCTGGATTTCCGCCTGCCCCAAGAGGTCGGCGAGCAGCGCCTTGATCTCGCCGTTGCGGTAGGTGCTGAGCTGGCGTTTGTTCTGGGCCGAGAACACCGAGGTGAAGAAGGTATCGGCGCTGCCGCAGATCGCCTCGACGCAGCGGTTATAGGTCTCGACCTTCCCGTCCGAGACCGTGCCGTCGTCCAGCACCACGGGTTTCCAGGCACCATCGTCGGCCAGCACGAACAGGAAAGCCTCCGTCTTGCGCCGGCCGTTGAGGCGGATCACCACATGTGAACGGTAGCGCCGGCCCACGTGGGTCCAGACCAAGTCCTTCTCATTCTCGGGCAGGCCGACGTGGTCGTAGTAGGAGAACCCCCCCGGACCGGCCATGGCCGCCCGCGCAGGCATGGTCAGGTAGGGGTGCATGTTGTCCATCACGGTGGTCTTGCCGCGCCCGTTGGCGCCGGCGATGGCGACCAGTTTGGCGCCAGCGGCCAGCCGCTCGAAGTCGAGCGTGATCGTGTCGAGGCCCAGGCCGTCGCGGATGCCGCGGAAGCCTTTCAGGGTCAGTATGAGCGGTTGCATGACGTCTCCTCGGGAAGAAGTTCAAACCAGCCTATCACGGGTTTTTTCGGTCTCAAGTCCTTCCTCGGGGGGAGATGCCGGTCAGCGAATCTGCGGTCGACGGACGAGGCCGAGCCACATCGAGGGGATTGCCACGCGGGGACTATGCCGAGTCCGGTGATCTTGCTTGAGGGCAGGCGGCCCACCCCTACCGCGCGACTCGGCATAACCCGGTGCGCGGCATAATGGATCTCATGCCGAACTCGGCATGAGATCCAGACCCGTTCGCCGCCGCTCATCAGGCCGACGCTCTTGCTCTCGCCCGACTCGCCGTCGTTCACCAGGATGTCGAAGCCCTCCTTCTGCTCGCCCTTGCCGGTTTCCACCAGCGTTTGGAGGGACACCGTGAAGCGGGGACCGTAACAGGCGAGCAAGAGGTCATTGGCAAGTGCCGACAAGGCCGGACCAGCGTCATCGATGGCCAGGGCAATCAGGCCGTCGTTGCTCATGCACTTGGCGAACAGATTCCAGTGGCCCAACTCGGTTTCGACCGTGGCCATGCGGTTGGCGACATTAGTTCGGCGAACGGCCAGGGCTGTTGCCTGCTGCACGAGGGCGCCCAGGGTTTCGGCATCCCGCACTGCGCCCAGATGAGACTGCTCGGCGGCAATCACCGACTGCGCCGCCTGTTCCATCGCGGTCTGGGCATCGATTAGCCGCTGCCCGTCATACGGTGCCGGCAAAGCCGCCAGCGCCTCTCTGAACCTATCCAGGGTGGCCCGGTAGTACTTGGCCTGCTGTTCGTGCCGGGCCGCGATGGCCTGACGTGCCGCATGGATCTGTTGGCGCTCGGCGGTCTCCTCGGTTGTCTCTGCAGGCGGCTGACCGGCAGCGGCATCCTGTCTCTGGGCGGCCGGCAGTTCCGTCCGCAGTTCTGTCAACTCCTGCTCGATCCCGGCCAGTGTGGTCCGGGCACGCGCCATTTCACCGGCTTGGGCTGCCAGCAGCGCATACCGCGAGGCCCGCACCCGGGCAAGCTCGGCCTGGAGTTCGGCCCTGGCCAACGCCTGGGGAGCACCCGCGAGTTCCTTATGCTGCCGACACAAGGCGTTCAGTTCCTGCTGTGCCGCCGCCTTCTCGCCCCCCAGCCGCTGGATCGTCCCCTGCGCGCTGGGAATCAGGGCCTTGGCGTCCCGCGCGTCGCCCAGGAGCTGGCATTGCCCCTGCAGGTCGGTGCCGGCACAGGGCACCTCGCCAGTGAGACCGAAGCGCCGCGCCAGTTCCTCGGCCTTGAGCGCCGCTTGGCCGGCCTCGCGTTCGATCCCGGACAACTTCTGCTGCACCATACGCTTCGCCGCTTGGCACTGCGTCAGGCGTTGAACCTGTTGGCGCCATGCTCCGACCTGCGCCGAACGCAGCGACAAAACCCGCTCGGCCATGGGCAGACGGCACTCCGCATGCCGCACCGCTTGCCCACCCGCCAACACGGCAAGGCACTGCCGGCGCTGGTTCTGCAACACTTGCCGGCGGTTGCACTCCTGGGCGAGGCGCTGGGCAATACGCTGTTCCAGTCGATGCAGCCGCTGTTGTTCGCCCCGGCCCTGAGCCTGCAAGGCTTCGATGGCCTCTTTGCCGGCCAGGATCATCGCTTGGCATTCGCCCTGAAGTTGCCCCCGATGCGCCTCCACGCCCCGCGACTGCTCGCGTTCGGCCATCAAGTGCGCATGCCGGGTTCGGGCCGACTCCTGCGCGGCCTGGGCCGCTTGCCGATCCGCCAGGCACTGCGCGACGCGGCCCTGAGCGCCGTCGAGCCGACGCCGTTCAGCATCGATACGCTGCGCTTCCGCATCCAATCCCGCCTGTTCCTGCCGGATCGCCGCAAGACCGGCTTTGAGCAGGCGGGCCGTTTCGCTCGCCTTCTGGCCCAGCACCCGGATTTCTTCTTGTCCGAGCAAGTCAGCCAGCAAGGTCTTGATCTCGGCATTACGGTAGGCGCTCAGTTGCCGCTTGCCCTGGGCCGAGAACACCGAAGTGAAGAAGGTGTCGGCGCTGCCGCAGATGGCTTCGACGCAGCTGGTATAGGTGTCCACCTTACCGTCCGAAACGGGGCCGTCGTCCAGCGTCACAGGCTTCCAGACACCATCGTCGGCGAGCACGAACAGGAAGGCTTCGGTCTTGCGCCGGCCGTTCACGCGGATGACCACCTGCGAGCGATAACGGCGACCGTCGTGGGCCCAGATCAGGTCCTTCTCGTTTTCGGGTAGACAGACGTGGTCGTAGTAGGAGAACCCACCCGGCCCCGCCACGCCGGCACGTGATGGCATCGTGAGGTACGGGTGCATGTTGTCCATCACGGTGGTCTTGCCGCGCCCATTGGCGCCGGCGATGGCGACCAGTTCGGCGCCATCGGCCAGTCGCTCGAAATCCAGGGTCAGGACATCGCGTCCCAGGCCATCGCGAATGCCGCGAAAGCCCTTGAGAGTGAGTGAAAGAGGTTGCATGGGGATACTCCAGCGGGATGACCAGGTCAGTCTCTCGCACGAAAAAGGGTGTGCAAGTCCGTCCCCAAGGGACAGGCCATGGCCTGATCACAACGACAGCGCGGGCTCAAGATCGGCCCCGGGGGGCGACAGAGTGACAGCGGTGTCGATGCCTTCCCCGCCATCAGGGACTTCCTGCCCACGCAGCACACGCTCGGCGATGGCATCCGGTTCCTGGCCCGACAGCGCCTGGAGGCACTCGAGCAAGGGTTCCGCCCGCGCCTCGGTCACCCGCGCCCAGGCCCGTACCTTGTCCGCAAGATTCGCCAGTTGCGAAATCCCCGCCGCCCGCGTGCGCACCACCGGCACGATGCGCCCCTCCAGCTTGGTTTCCGCCGCCCCGTCCAGTAGCCGCTCGATCGCCGCGCGGTCGACCTGTTGGCGGTCTTCATCAGCGACGGTCCAGCGCACGCGCACGAACGCGCCGGCGATGTCCTGCTGCGCGACGGCTGCGCGCAGGGCGTCGAGGTCGGGTTTGCCCTCGAACACGATATCGACAGTCCGGCGCGCGGGCGTGGCTTCCAGGGTGAAGCGCGCCTGGTCGGCGTCGATTTCCCAGAACAGAAACCCCTTGCCCCCTTCCTCGCCGTAATGAAAGCGACCGATCGAGCCCGGATAGGCGATACATTGCCGCCCTACTCTGCTTTCCTGCTCCCATGCCTGATGCCGATGGATGTGCCCGAGCATGAAGGCTTGGGCCTCGGCACCGAATAGGGCACCGGTCGTGAACTCGTGATCGAAGCCGGCCATCGGCACGCCGTGCTCGCTCACGCAGCCGAACACCGTACCGTGCGACACGCCGATGGTCGGCACGCCCTGCCGACGGGCCGCACGATGGGTCGGTGCGTAGCCGCGCAGCAGCGGGGCCAGATGCTCCCCCACGGCCTGGGCCGCTTCGGCCGCACCGACCGTTGCGGCCACCACCGCCTTGTTCACCGTGGGGATGCAGGAAAACAGGGCACGAGCACCGGCCGGCACCCCATCGAAGCACCAACTCGTTGACGAAAGCCACTCGCCGTGGGCCGTGAGGGCGACCTGCGCGATACGGCTGGCCACATGCACCGGATGCCGTCCGCCCAGCAGCCTGAAGATTGCCAGGGTGCCCGGTGGCTCATGCGAAAATGTCCCTTGCAGCATCAACACCGGGCAGTGGTCAGCCAGTCGCCGCACCTGAGCAACCAGCCGTTCGGCGGCCGGGGCATGCAAGTCCAGGCCATGGTCGGTGGCATCGCCCGAGAGAACCGCCGCCTCCGCACCCAACGCGATGGCCCGGTCGATGGCGGCGCCGAAGCAACGGTCGGCTTCTGCCAGGCTCTTGGTGCCGTAGTGCAGGTCGGAGAAGTGCGCGATGCGGATCATGCCGTCCTCCCTCGCGAAGCCAGTTGCATCTCGCTCTCGATCTTGTCGCCGTAGCCCTGCGGATCGTTGCCGTACCGTTCCAATTCATTCCAGGCCTGGGCGCGGCCGTTCGGGTTGATCTTCCAGCCCCGGCCCCAGCGCCGGTCGGCGTAGGCCTGGTACCGTTCCGGCACGATCCCGTAGGCCTGCACGCGGGCCATCAGTTGCTCGAAGCTGGGACGACCCTCACGTAGCGGCGGCGCCTCGACGGATGTCGCGTCGGTCGCCGCCACCACCAGGAGGTCGGCCGCCTCCGGCTGCAGCGGCTCGGCGCTCACCTCGGCCAGACCGCCCTGCAGCACCTGGGTCGCCAGTTGCGCCTGCACCAGCGCCGTCTCGGTGTCTTCGTTCTCGCGCAGCAGTGCCGTCACATCCACCGGCGCCTCCAGGTCGATGATCCACTGCGGTACGCGCACCGCCCGCCCCTGCTCGTCGATGTGGGCCACCTCCATCAGTTTTTTCGTGAGGTAGAAAGGCGTGCGCTGCCGGTCGAGGAACCCCGAGATGCGCCCGCCACGCAGGAAGCCCACGGTCTCGAACTTCTGGATCGCGGCGTTCATCGCGTAGAAGCTGTTGGTATGCAGTTCGAATGCGCTGATCGACCGGATGCTGGGGATGAAGAACAGGAAGCGCCCGGTCAGGTTGCACTGGCGCTGCTGGTACTCGCGGCAAGCCTCCGGTTCGCAGAGACCGCCGTTGTCCTCGCGGATCATGGTCTTGCGCCCGCCGAAGAGGCGGATCGTTCGCCGGCCCGTCTCGTCGACTGGCACCGGCGCATGGCACATGCAGTGGCGCACCCGGCCATCGGCCGAATATTGCGACCAGTAGTGCTTCTCGTGCGTGCCCCAGGCCGCCAACTCGTGGGGCATCACGGTCTGCCAGTAGTCTGAGGGGAACACCACCGGGAAGCGGTACAAACGCCGGCCTTCGCCCCGATCCTCGCCGTAGGCGTCCAGAATCTCCCGGGCGACCTCGGGGTTGGGAAAGTCCTGCGCCCGCACGGTGAACCACGGCACGTTGCGCGGCACCAGCGGTGTCTTGAGGTTGGGTAGGGCTTCGGCGATGGCACGCTCGATCTGCTCGAAGGACTGGCCCGCGGCCACCCCCTGGTCGTAGATCGCCTTCGCCTTGGGCTCGCCGGCGGCCTTTTTGGTGAGCACCTTGATGCCGGCGCGGATCTTGCCGCCGGTGGGAATGCGAGCGGGGCCTTGCCCCAGCAGGGTCGGGGCGACCGGAGCACCGCCACCCTGCACGGCGATGACGGGGTGTGTGTTGGGATGGGCCATGATGGCGCTTCTCCATGAATCGTCAGGACATTCCGACGATTCATGCTCTCGCGACTTCCCTGCGTTTCAACCCCTGCGGAAACACTCACCGCGAAGGCATTCCCCATGGCCTCAAGGTAGCCTCGGGTAAAATCTCGCCATGACCCGCTCCGAACTCATCCTTCTGCGTGCTGAACGCTTTCCACAACTCGTCCAGAAGGATGCCGAGATGGCGGTGGCAGAGATTCTCGGGGCCATCCACGCAGCACTGGTTCACGGCGACCGCGTTGAAATTTGCGGATTCGGCAGTTTCAACCTGAATTACCGTCCTTCCCGCCGTGCCCGCAATCCGAAAACCGGTGAGCCGGTCGCGGTATTGGCGAAATGGGTTCCTTCCTTCAAAGCCGTGAAGGAACTACGTGAGCGTGTGTTGGTAATGGCGACGCCCTCTCCCCTACGATCGTCCAGGCCTGATCGAGACACGCCATCCGTTTCGCTTTCGCAGACGCTCCTTCAGCGAGAACCTTGCGCGCTTTTCAAGGACGGCATCAGCTGATCCGTCCGCCATACCCAGGCATCCTGGTTGGCCGCCGCAGCCGCTTTCTCTTTCGCCGCCCGCTCCTTCGGGTCCATGAAAGCGCTGACTACGTGCAACGGAACCGGCGCCGGCCCGGCATCTAGCAGCAGAGCATTCGGGAAAGCCGCTGCGCTCCGAGCGTCATAGCGGAGCGGCTTGACGAAGCGGCGGCGCTGGGCGACCAGCGCGTCGATCAGGGGCAGTTCATGCACGCCCTCGATGGGAATCCACTGCTCGCTCGTCAGCATCAAACTCGCCGCATCGATTTCATAGGTATATTCGCGGCGGGCGCGGATCAGCGCGGCCATGACCAGGCGGACCGGGTGGCCGGTATCGGCATCGCGCGCCTCGAACAGCGGAGCGAACGCCCGCTCGATCCGCTCCCAACTCCGGCTGGCGATCAACAGCGGCGCATCCGGCATATGCCGAATCCAGACGCGGCGGCCCTGGCTCGTCGCCTCGCTCGCCTTGAACTCGCCGATCACGATGGCCAGCGGCGTATGGCCGTCCTTGGGGCGCAGCACGGCCAGTTTCTCG
The DNA here is from genome assembly GCA_036732025.1 of Rhodocyclaceae bacterium. Classification (GTDB taxonomy): domain Bacteria; phylum Pseudomonadota; class Gammaproteobacteria; order Burkholderiales; family Rhodocyclaceae; genus SSSZ01. Next base: position 14,198 of record DAINDE010000003.1, on the reverse strand, counting down.
CGCCGGCGCTGGGCGGCTTCGGCCTTGGCGCTCTCGCTGAAAGGTTCGGGCACATACAGGCGCTCAGCCAGCGGCACGCCCTTGACCACGATCTCCTCGGCGGCCTCCAGCAGGTACTTGCGCAACACGCCCTGGTTGCGTTTGCCCGCCATCGCCGGGCTCCAGCGGTTGAAGCCGGCGCGCTCGAAGAGGAAGTGCATCAGCGCCCGCAAGGTCATGCGCCGCCGTGGCACGCCGACCTCCGACACGTCTTGCGGTTCGCCGCGTGGCACACCGCGCCCGAGCACTCGTGTCCAGGGGAAATCCACCCGCAATTCGACCCGGCCCGGTTCCGACTCCAGCACCGCTTCGCCGACCAGTTCGCCCAGTCCGGACTGCTGGACCTCCGGCTCGAAGGAAGGGCAGCCCGGATGGTGGGTGCTGCCGCTGTCCGGCATGCGCTTGACTACGAACTGCCGGTGGCGGGCCACGTACATTTCCACACCGCCGGGCACGCATAGGCATCTCGGCCGCTCGGGTGTCTCGTAGACATGGGCGAGCGCCTCCTGCAGTTGTGGATCGTCCGCGCCGATCACTCGGCCCTTGATGGCGAAGCGTTGGGAGTCCATGGCGAGCTCAGATCAACTCATCGAGCAGTTCCGCCAGCGTCGGCTTGGGCCGGGCCAACAGCTCCCGCACCGCGCTGCGCTCGCCGATGCCCAGGATCGCGCCCACCTGGTCCTCGTCGGCCCCGCGCTCATACATCCGCGATATCACGGTGAGGCGCGCCGACTGGGTGCTCAACCCCTTGAGTTCGGCATAACGGAACAATTTGCGGTAGATCTCCAGCAGCGCCCGGCAGACATAGCGGTTCTGCCCCGGCTCACCATTATTGGGCGTGATCTTGTAGGGCTCGCCGCTCGGGGAAAGGAATAGTCGGCTACCCGGGTCCAAGCCACGGAAGAGATCCGGCCCACCCAGGCCATGGCCGCCGGCGAGACGCTCGCGGAAATAGGCAGCCAGCGCATCGTCGAGCCGGCTGCTGCTGAAGTACAGTGGCCGGAGTTTGCCGTTGATCGCCGCGTCGGCACGCAACTCCGATTCCCTGCATACGCTGCCGTCGGCATGCAGATAGTCGCGCACCTCGATCCGGGCGATTTCGAGGGGGCGCAGACCCGTGGCGAACAACATGTAGTACAGGGCCAGGTCGTGCCAGGTGCGGCTGGTGCGGCCTTTGATGCGCACTGCACCCTGGGCCACCTCCGCCGCCGACAATACTCGTGCCGGACGGACGCCAGCCGGCGGCTGGGGCTCAAAGCCTTCCAGCGCGACCAGGATGGCGTCCCGATGCTGGCGCAGCCGCCTCACAAAAGCCGCGCCTTCTTCCTTGAGCCCATCCACGCCCACCACCTGGGTGAGTTGGACGGCGACGGACTTGATGCGCCGTTCGACCGCCGTGCGCGAGACGCCGAAGCGCACGGCCACCGCTTCGTAGGTCTCACCGCCAATGACAGCACGGAGCATCTCGACCGATTGCAGTGCGTTGTCGTGGTACCTGTCGACCTCCTGGTTGTCGTGCATGACTTGCTTCTCCCATCATCTCTCGATCGTCATGAGCCCGAATGTTCGAGCGCCGACGCACCCTTCGCCAGCCGAAAACGCCGGGAATGGCGCGGGATTTCGTCATCAGGCCGAGTGCGCCGCCGCCGAAGAACGGGCCGGCCGGACTGATGAGCGCAGGCGCGACGCCGGTGGCGGGTCGGCGCCGACCCGGCCGATACGCGACCGACGCCGCCGTTCAGAACCGAACCGGTCCCCGCTCACTGCCTTGACCATCAGCCGGGCTGGCCTTGCTGCGCGATCCAGCGGCGGATGTCTTCCGCGCGCCAGACGGTCACCCGCTCTGAGAGCTTGACCGGCTCGGGAAAGGTGCGCGCCTGGATGCGCCGCCAGAGCGTCGATTTGGAGATGGGAACGAAGGCCAGCACCTGGGGCTGGCGCAGGAAGCCGGTCTCGGGCAACGTCAAGGTCGAAACCGGTGCCGCCGGCATCGTCGAAAGAGCGCGGGAACCAGCCACCTTCGCGGCGGTAGGGGTACGGATGTTGGGCATGATCGGGCCTCGTCACGGCGGGTGCCGATAAAGGACATGACCTGCTCTGTTGCGGCCGCGCTAGGTCAGGATGGCGCGGGCCGTTAGGGAACGCAGAACTCGACGACATGCCGCCGGCGCCCCGGTCGCACGGCATGGAAGGATGGGCAAGAAAGTGACTCCCACCGCATGACGGCCAAGGGCGTCCGTGGCGGGAAAGATCAGCCGATCCGCACCTGCACCGCGCAGCACGCGCGACGGCGGATCGTCGGGCAACAGGCAGGTATCGACTGCGACGCCGCCACGAGAGCGGTGCGGGTACCCATGGGGTCAGGTCAGCCTGATGACGTGGGACTTGTCGATACGATATTGAGGCCCGCGGGCCGACGCAAGGCGTTCCGGGACGTACCTGCCTCAATAGGCGGCGTCTGCCAGCGATTGGAGATGGCACGGGTGCCGAAACCATTCCAGAACGCCGTGATCAGGGTCGCGGTCCAGAAGTCGGATCGCTGACGAAGCCGATCCGGCTCGAACCCGCCATGGCGAATAGAACCGTGAGGTGAGCCAGGGTTTCGCGGGGCGCCGTGGTATCCGGGGAGAGTGTCCGGAGGGTTTCGCGCACGAGCTTTGGCCGGGCGGTCCATTTCGCCCGCAATGGACGGGAATATGCGCTATTTCGAGCGGCTGCCCAGGTAATCACAACAGTTCCGCACGACCGTCATGACGAATGCCCGATCGTCAGACCCCAGTTCGGAAATCCATGCGCCAAAGGTCGCCGCTTCGCTGGCCTCTTCGGGCCCTTCCTTCGATAACAGGTCGCCCGCAGAGCATTGGAGCGCCATCGCAAGCCTGTCCAGTGTCGGCAGGGACGGCAAATGGGCGCCGCGCTCGATGCGCGAGATGGTTTCGGCATCGACGCCGACCCGCTCCGCGACCATCTCTTGTGTCCATCCCAGCTGTTTGCGCCGCCCGGATAGGTTGCCCCCCAGTCGCTTCGCCAGACGGGCGGATTCTTTTTTCTTGACCGCCATCGTGTTGTCCTTTCACTCAACAAGAATGACGGTCACTGGACTATCGAAACAGGGGTTCTTATGTAGTTTTGGTTATCGTCATCCTTGTTGATATTGGGACGAAAGGTGACAAATCGGCCTCGATCGGGTTACTCAAGCGACGCTAATCGCCGATTGAAGGCGCGGCGCCTTCCAGGGCTTCCGGCTGTGCATCGGCGCTCGCCTCCGTCGGATCGGCCGTTGTCTCGCCCTCCCCCCCAGCGGAATTCGCGCCATCCGCGACACCTACGGCAACGGACTCTTGCCGGCTTCCCTCGCCACGACCTTCGCCGCTGCGCGCGTCCATGGCGTTCATCCGCCGCCGCAGCCCCATCGCGAAGTTGCGCGCGCCATTGGCCACGTCGCGCACCTGCCTTTTGAGCGTTGCACGCTGGACGTCCACCGCCTGGGTGGTGATCACCTCGTGAATCTCCAGGGTCTGCAGCAAGGGCATCAGCTGGTCGAGTTTGCCCAGCACCTCCAGGAAACGTCGCCCGATCGACGACAGCACATGGACGTCCATATCCAGGGGCACGGTGTCATAGGTTGCCGTGCTGGTGATGCCATGCGCTTTGAATAGCGCTTCGGCGCCGTCGATGGCATGGTTGAGGTTTGCGGTCACGGCGTCCATCTGGGCGCGGATGGTGTCCTCGATCTTCGCGACGTCCTCGTGTTCGAGCCGCGTGCGGGCGATCACCGAGATGAAGTGGGTGTTGAGCTGCAGCGTGTTGAACAGCCGCGCAAAGAAGCGCTTGCCCTCGGCGCTGGTGAAGCGCGTCGGCATCTTCAGGCTGGCCGCCTCGACGCGCCGGAAATCGGCCTTGGCCTCCTTGGCAAGGATGCGGGCGTTGACGCCCCCCTGGTCCACCTTGACGATCTGGATCTCCGACATGCCGTGCTCCCCGAAATACTGTGTCCGGGCCGATCATCCCTGCCGGCATACGCATTCGCCACTGGAAATGGCCGTGGCCTGAGGGGGCTTTCGGCATCGGGGCCGATTCGGACTGTTTTTCGGGATTGACCTGGCAATCCGGCGGCACTACCTTGACGTCATGCAGCAGCTGGCCCTGCATTCAAACAAGGCAAGCCCTGGAGTTCTCTGTCTGTCGCGTATGCCAGCGGCTTTGTCCGCTGCCGCGTGCGCCGAACTTTCCGGCACCGATCAACGTGCCTGTCGCACCCATGCCATCGAGGCAAGTTTTCGAGGCAGGGGCGAGGCGCTTCCGTGCTTCCGTAAGCGCCCTTCCCCCGAAAGCCTTCCTCGATCGGTAGCTGGCATACCGGTCACCGCGGTTCTCACCGCCAGTTCAAGCCAGCCCTGGAGCTTCTTCCCATAGCGCCGTTCCGCCCGTAGCGGGCCGGCAGTTTCTCACCCCACGGGGGCATATGCCCCCGGTCGTGGTGTGCGTTGCCTCCAATTTTTCCTGGAGCCAACGATGCTGAATCAGAGCGTATCCCCCCGAGTTTCCCGTCCCACGCCAGTGGGCCCAGTTTTGCCGCCGATTTTTCCATCTTTCACGGCCACCTTGCGCCACCGTCCGGCGGCGATCCCCGATCGTGCAGCCCTGGACGCTTTGCTCGACGGCGAGGATGTGCCCGTCGAATGGAGCGAGGAAGACATCGTCTTCCTGCATTGGCGCTTGCTGCAGGAGGTCAGTCATCTGGCCGACCCAACAACGCCGCTGGAAGAAAAGTTCGACACCCTGCGCTGGGTGTTCAGTGAGCGCGAGAAGGACGGCCTGCCGTTCTCCTTCGTGAGTTGCTTGCGTGTCGTCGGCTGCAGTCCGCTGTCGCCGATCACTTACTGCGGTCGGGTCGATGCGGAGGAAGTTCGCGACCGCATCCGCCACAGCCTGAAGGCCTGGTTCAACGCCACGCTCGATCGCTACCCCGACTGGGTGCGCGACGCCGTCGTCCACAACCCTGAATGGGTCGAGGCCCGGCTTGCCAAGAACCCCCAGTGGATCAACGAGCAAATCAAGCGGATGGCGGTGCAGGGCGACCTGTTCGCCTGACGCCATCTCCAATTTCTTGGGCTTGTCGCCAACGCGAAAGCCCCCACCCCTTTCAAGGAGTCGTCATGACCACTTTCAAGGATGTCCTGTGCCTGATGGCGATCTTCGTCGCCTACGGCATCGTCGGACGCCTGGATTATGAAGACGCGGTAGGGCTGGAACAGATCCGGCGGGAACGGCTGCACGCCGATTGCCTGACAGCGACGCCGGACCGCGAAGCCCGGGCGCGGATCAACGATCTGCCCTTCGATCCATCCACCCGCCGCACGGACGGGGGCGCGCCCGACGACGGGCAGCCCTGCACGCCGCGCGTACTGTGAGGAGGCCGGCCGCCATGCACACCCAAACGCGCATCGCGCGCGACGCCCCGTCCCTGCTGACCGTCCAGGCGCCGGAGGACATCGAGTTCCTGGTCAAGGAAAGCGAAGTCCTCACCGGCCGGGCCGGCCGCACCTTCGTCATCGCCGGCGCCGACTGGCTGACCTACCGGGTGCATTGGCATCCGATCGGCCTGAAGGTCGAGCGGCTCGATGCAGAGGGCCGGGTCCTCAGCACCCGGCACCTGTTGCCCCGGGAGTTCCTCGGGCACAGCCTGATCGAGGCCTTGGCCGCCGGGCAGTTGTTCACCCCACCGGTCCGCCACGTCGGCTGACCGATCGTTCTTCCCCCTTGGCGGGTCCGTCCCGCCAGGGCCGGGTTCCGCCTGCACTCATGGAGCACATCATGCAGATACAGGTTCGAATCAACGAGGAAGGCGCGCTGCGCAACCAGCGCTACGCTTTCACCGACCGCTTCACGCTCGTCTCCGAGCTGTTGCAGAACGCCCGCCGTGCCGGCGCGATGCGCATCGAAATCCATTACGACGCCGCCACGCAGGTGCTGCGGGTGCAGGACGATGGCTGCGGCCTGGACGACTTCCAGAAGCTCCTGAGCTTCCACGAGTCGGGCTGGGATGCGGCCACCAGTGCCGAGGAGCGCCCTTTCGGGGTGGGCTTCTCGAAATGCCTGTATGCCGCCACGCGCTGCATCGTCGCCTCAAACCGTCAGCGGGTCGATATCGACACCGCGGCGGCGCTGGCCAAGGCGTCCATCGAGGTGGAGTCCATCGCCGAAGCCGTTGTCGGTACCCGGATCGAGTTGCACGGTGTCGACCTGCCCGACCTGGGCAATCGCATCGAGACCTTGTGTCTGGGTTTTCCGGTGCAGGTGCTGTTCAACGGCAAGCCGCTGACGCGGCGCTTTGCCGCCGCGAACCTGGCGACAATGGCCAGCCCGATGGGTGCGGTCCACCTCGCCGGTACACGGGACGGCCGGCACAGCCACGACACGATGGTCTTCCTGCAGGGCTTCTGCGTCATGAAGCCGAGCTACTGCCCAGACGACCGCGTCAATGTCGTGCACCTGGACTCGCGCCAGTTCATGGCGCGCCTGCCGGATCGCGACAAGCTGATCGACGAGGATGTCCAGGGCAAGCGCATCAACGCCGAGTTGAAGGCCTGCTGGCGCCAAACGCTGGAGATCGCCAAGACCCAGCTTTCCCCCGAACGCTTCGTCGAAACCTACTACGCGGCGATGCGGGCCTGGGGACAGTTGGACCTGCTGAACGACCTCGATGTGCTACCGGCCGAGATGTTCGAGGAGATCGTCGACTACCCGATCCAGGACGACAGCGGCAACCGCGACTATGTCCGGCAAGTCGCCGTGGCGCCTTCCCGACTCGCCATTGAAAGTGGCGCGGTGACTTTGGTATCCCTCGATTGGGTGGGCGACGACAACGCGGCCCGCTGGATGCTGGCCCGGGCCAAGGGCTACCTGGTCTTCGACTGGCTCGGCCTGCATCTTGACCACTGGGCGTTGCGCCGCGTGCGCTTCCTGGAGGAAGAAGCGGTACGGGTCGAAGCGGTGTCCGAACAGCTTCGCGTCCAGTTGGAAGGGCGCTGGGTGTGGCCGACCGTGATCCTGTGCGAGGCCGTGCGCCTGCGCGCCGGCAACGAGGTGGTCGAAATCACCGACAAGGGTGTCTGCCATGAAGACGTCTTGTACATCCCGGCAGGCGAGACCTCCGGCGAGCCGGTACGTCAGGCCTCGTCCTTCATCGACGAGAACGAGCAATTCCTGGAGTCCGATCTCGATGCGGACCGCGACGCGCTGGCGGACCTGATCCGTCGCCTGCGTTCGGTCGATCCTGTGCAGACGCTGGACTCGCTGCTGCAGGAACTGCGGCTGGGCAAGTATCCCCTGCTGCACGGCAAGGCCTTCCAGGTCACCGTGGGGGTGGGCGCTGCGCCCGGCCATTCGGTGGCCTTGGTTGGCGAAGCGGGTTCTGCCAACACGGGAGTCTGCCATGCAGGATCGTGAGTACGCGGCCCGCATCGAAGCGGTCAAGCAGCGTGCCCATGGCCGGTGGACGGAAATCCTGGCCCACTTGGGCGTGGATGAACGCATCCTCAAGCGGCGCAACCTGCCTTGCCCGCTGTGCGGTGGCACGGATCGGTTCCAGTACACCGACAAGTTCGGCGAGGGGAACTACCACTGCCGCCAGTGCGGCCCGGGTGGCGGCTTCAAGTTGCTGCAAGCCGTCATGGGCGTGGACTTCAACACCGCGCTGCGGGACGTCGAGCGCTGCCTGGGGATGATGCCGGTGACGGCACCGTCCCGAAGCTGCGAGCCTTCGGCCGAGCGCATGAAGAAGCTAGCGCAGCGCATCTGGAACGAAGCCCGGCCGGTGACGGTGGGAGACGAAGTCGATCGCTACCTGAGCGGACGGGGTCTCGCCCTGCCGGTGTACCCGAAGGTGCTGCGCTTCCACCCTGCCCTCGGCTATTACCAGAAGGATGCCGCCGGCAAGTCACGCAAGGTGGCTGAATATCCGGCGATGCTGGCCTGCATCCAAGGTGCCGACGGCCACGCCGTGACGCTGCACCGGACCTATCTGCGGGACGGCGGCAAGCTCGCGGCGCTCGATGCGAAAAAGGTGCTCTCGGCCGGGATCAACGGCGCCGCGGTCCGCTTGTTCGATGCGACCGAGGAACTGGCGATCAGCGAAGGTATCGAGACTGGCCTCGCCCTGCATCTGGCGACCGGCAAACCGGTCTGGGCCGGGCTCAACGCCGGCAATCTGGAGAAGCTGTGGCTGCCGGATTCGGTGCGCAAGGTCTGCATCTATGCCGACAACGACGCCGATGGCGACTTCGCCGGCCAGTCCTTCGCCTTCGCGCTGGCGCGCCGGTTGAAGCGGGAAGAGAAGAATAGCGGTCGGCGGCAGGTGCGGGTGTTCCTGCCCAGGCATGCCGGCACCGATTGGGCCGACGTCTGGCGCCAACGCCTGGAAGCCCAGGCGCCGCGGGCGGCATGAATGTTTGATGAGGGGTGCGGCCGGCCGGCTGCACCCGCCTTTTCAGCGGCACTGCATCAGGCGGTGACGGTGAAAAGGCCGTTTGCCCCACTGGTAGTTGTCACACCAGGCGGCGCCCCACGGCACCGCGAAGACAGCCCTGGAGTTCCGGCGCGCTCGCGCCCTTTCTGGACCAGCACCGCTGGTCCGTCATCGACCCTGGCGGGGATGCGCTTCCCCCGAGGGGTGATGCCGTCTCCGCTTTTCTTTTCCGACAAGGAGATTGCTATGAAAAACGGACGTTCTCTCGTCAGCCTGGCCCAGGAACTGGAGCGCCAGCTGCATTCGAAGAAGGACTTGATCGTGCCGTCGACGATGGTGCGTCATGCCACCGACGATCTCGGAGGCACTCGACTCGTCATCGAGGAAGGCGGCAGCCCCGTGCACTACGGCGTCACCCCGCTGGCGCGTCGCCAGTTGGCGGACAAGCTGAAGATCCCGTATGCCTACTTCGAGCGCATGCGCGAAGACCAGCCGGCCCTGCTCGACCGCAACGTGAACACCTGGCTGCAGAGCGAGGAAGAGCGGCGCATGCTGCGCACCCTGGACGGTCAGGTGCGCGCCGTGTTGTCGGATCGCTATCGCCGCCTGGACAACTTCGACTTGGCCGAGAGCGTGCTGCCCATCCTGCAGCAACTACCCGAGGTACGCTTCGAGTCGGTCGAACTGACCGAGACGAAGATGTACCTGAAGTGCATCACGCCACGCCTCAAGTACGAGATGGCACCCGGCGATGTGGTTCAGGCCGGGGTCGTGATCTCGAACTCGGAGGTCGGCCAGGGGACGCTGTCAGTGCAGCCGCTGCTGTTCCGGCTGGTGTGCAGCAATGGCTTGATCGCTGCCGACCGCTCGCTGCGCAAGACCCACGTGGGACGCGCGCTCGGGGGCGAGGACGAGCGCATCCAGGTCTACCAGGACGACACCTTGCGCGCCGACGACAAGGCCTTTTTCCTCAAGGTGCGCGACGTCGTGCAGGCGGCGGTGTCGGAAGCGACCTTCCGCCAGACGGCGCAGAAGCTGCAGAAGACGCTCGCCATCCCGCTGGTCGGCGACCCGGTGAAGACGGTCGAGGTGCTGGCCCAGCGCTACACGCTGAACGACAACGAGCGCGCCGGCGTGCTGCGGCACCTGATCGCGGAAGGGCAGTTGTCGGGCTATGGCTTGGTCAATGCGGTCACGCATTACAGCCAGGAGGTCGAGGACTACGACCGCGCGACGGAGTTCGAAGCGCTGGGCGGCAGGTTGATCGACTTGCCAGCCAATGAGTGGAAAGGGCTGGCGGAAGCTGCCTAAGCTTCAAGATCGCTGAAAGCCTGGCCGGGACAATTGCCCCGGCCAGGTCTTCCGCCCTTCCCTATGTCGTCATTGCCATGCCATTGACATGGCAATTCCGCTCGGCGTGGTCGACGCAGCCGGCCTGCGATGGCGCGATTCGCCAAGCGACGGCATCGATCGGACCTTGCGTGTGGCAAGAAGATCGATGCCCCTTTCTACCGTGCAAATGCTATTGCCATACAGTATTCACGGTATCTATTCTGATTCGATCTGCCCTCACTGCAACCCATCGCACCGGATCACGCACGAGGTTTTTCCCAACTCGACGTCGGAGGTACTGATCGCACGAAGGGCAAACCGGAGACCAGGACCATGAGCCACGTGACACTTACCGATGCCGAATGGATCAACCTGAACGTGCTCGTCGTCATACGTGCCGGTCTTCAGTATGACATGGCTTCGACCTGCTGCCGGTACGCGCTCACCGTGGAGCAAGCCAACTATCTCCGGAGCTTGAGCCTCGACGATCTGTGGTCCCTGGTGATCCACGTCGGCGACACGACCCTGTTCCCGCCGCGCGCCGACCTGGTGACGCTCTTGAGCGCGCCGCGGCCGCTGGCAGGCCCAATGGCACTCGTTCATCCACCCAAGCCCTTGGACGGACTGCGGTAGGAACCGTTATCCATGCCGACGCGCGGCGACCGGCACTTGCGCGCCGTGCAACTAGCAAAGCAGTTGGCGGCGCTCGGCGCACGGCTGAAGACCATTCACCTCGTCACCGGCATCCCGCCGCGGCAGGTGCAGTCTCTCTTCTTCCCCGACCCCCGATCCATCCCCCGTGGACGCGCCCCGGATTCGGCCGAGTGGTACCACGGCGCCAACCTCATTTTGCGTAGCGACGCCTGCCTAATTGGCGCCAGATACCGCCAGTTGCGCAATCAGGGACTCTCGGCCGGCGAAGCCCTGGTCTTCGCCTACCGCGCCTATCAGGCTGCCACGCTCCCGCCTTACCGCATCAGCCTCGATCGGGCCTTCAACCTCGTTTCCTATATCGACGGCATCTGGCTGACCAATGCACCGGCGCTGGCCGTGCTGACCTGTTCCCGATGCGGCTGCGAGTTCATTGCCGCAGTCGGCACCGTGGCACACCCGGGTGAGGCTTGCCCCTTCTGCAAGCTGCTGGAACGCTTTCACCTGGACCATCGCATCCAAGCGTCTTACCCGGCTCGCCCTGCCCTCGACGTGACCAAGCGGCAGATGGGCATGCTGGCGCTCTTTCACATGCTGAGCCCCGGGGCCGAAGGCGATAGCCCTTCCGAATAGGCCCCGTTTCGGCGGGACAGGCAAGGTAGCCCCCCCCGAGAATGGCCACTGCCCATTCTCTTCTGCATCGCCGTACCGCCATGTCCGCCACGCCAACACCTGTCACTTCCTACCCCGCTTCCGACCCGGGCTTCGCCGCCGTGCCGGTCGAGGATCTGCTGGCCGGCGAAGCGGACCTGATCGCGCGCATCAAGCTCTGCTATGGCGTCGACCGAGACAGCTTCGAGCGCGACATATTGGCGCTGGTGCGCCGCTACGCCGCCTGCGTGCACCTCCTGCCGGCGACCGCCGACAACTACTTCAGCACACCCGGCGGCCTGTTGCGGCTCGGCCTGGAGACTGCGTTCTTCAGCCTGCAAGGCACCGACGCACACATCTTCTCGGGGCGCATGAGCATCTCGGCACGCCGGCAACTCGAGCCGCGCTGGCGCCATGCCACCTTTATCGCCGGGCTGTGCTGCGAACTGCACCGGCTGATGAGCCATATCATCGTCACCGATGCCGCCGGCGAGACGTGGCCGGCCTTCCTGCAGCCCCTGGCCGATTGGCTGGCGACCCGGGGCAGCGAGCGCTATTTCCTGCGCTGGCGGCCCCAGGCCGTCGAGGCGCGCGGCCTGGGACTCTTCGCGCTGCCCCATGTGGTAGCACCTGCAGTGATGGCCGACCTGTCCCAGGGCAACACAGTCATCGTGCCGCATCTGCTGGCCAGTATCGGCGGCATCCCGGTCTATCGCGACCACAACATCCTCGACGAACTCGTCCGCCGCTCGCTGGCGCTGGTCATCGACCGCAACCTGGCCGCCAGTACCGACCGCTACGGCTCGCCGCAATACGGCTCGCACCTGGAGCGATACCTCGTCGATGCCCTGCGGCGGCTCACCCGCGGCAACTCGGCCTGGATGCCCAACCACGAGAAGTCGCGCCTGTGGTTCGGCCAGGACGGTCTGTTCATGGTCTGGCCCGGCGCCGCCGACGACATCCACCACCTACTCGAGGCCGACCAACTGGCCGGTATCCCCAAGGCACCCGAGACCATGCTGGAACTGCTGCTGGCCGCCGGTGTGTTCGAAGCGACAGCGGCAGGCCGCGCGACTTGGCCCATCCAGCCGCCCAGCGCCAAGGCTCCGCTCGAAGCCGTCAAGCTCTCGGCCCCGGCGATTCTCATGGCGGGAATCGATCCGCCACCCGTCGCCTTGCCCCAGGCACTGGAATTCAAGCCAGCGTCGGCGTCTGCGCCAGCTGTGCCGCAGACGCCTTCATCCATACCACCGCTGGCACCGATGAAGAGCGGCACCCAGTTGTCGCTCATTCCGCCGCCCGAGCCGGCCGCCGAGCGTGACGTCCGCGTGGTGCCGGTCGACGAAACACCCGGATCACCCTCGGCGGAACCGGCGACGACACCGCCTTCGGCTTCATTCACCCTGCAAGTCCCGATGCGCCTGAATCCGGTCGTGCGGGACGCGCTGGCCGAGGCCGTTCGCACGCTCAACGATGGCATGGGGCCGCCCACCGTGTGCACTATCGCCCAAGGGGTGTTCGTGCCCCTGGTCGAATTCGAACGACGTGGCATCCAGCCCTCGCTGGCCATGCGTGCGCTCGCCGAAACCAAGATGCTGGTAAAGCCAACTCGGGAGGGTCCGCCGACGCTGTCCCGCGATTTCAACGGCACCCCCACCGTCGGTGTTGTGCTCGACCCGTGCTGTGTGCGCGGCCTCAATCTGGCGGGCTTTGCCGTGCCACCGGCGGGGGCAGGCTGAGATGCTAGTACGCCGCTACGAGATGCCGTGGCGCCGGGCCTACGAGGTCTATGCCGGCATCGCCTGGGGCTTGGCGCTGGTCTATTTCGTCGGCGTCGGCGTGAGCGGCGCCCTCCCCCGGCAATTGGCCCTGCCGCTGGCGTTCGTCTGCTTTGCGATGGGCGTGCTGCGGGTGAGTCAGGCGCTACGCATGCTGATCTTGCAAGCGTCGCTGGGCGGGCGCGGCATCGAGGTCATCGGCACCGGCGACTTGGCCCGCTGGTGTCAGGATCCGGCCGCGGTCTTCCTGGGCTTCGGCTTCGAATGGCGGCCCGTGCATTCCCAGCGGCTCTACGAACTCGCCAAGGTCGATTACCGCGAATTCGCCGTGTCGCCGCGCCTGCTGCGGCTCCTGGGCTACGACAGCAAGCCCCAGCCGGACGCCGAGATCGGTCTGCCCTACATCCACGGCGTTGAACCGAAGGAGGGCCCCTTGCACCGGCCGCTGCAGAATTTCGAGGGCGGCACCCTGCTGGTCGGCACCACCCAGTCCGGCAAGGGGGTGGCGCTCGCCAACCTGATCACCCAGGCGATCCGGCGCGGCGACGTCGTGATCGTCATCGACCCGAAGAACAGCCGCCGGCTCAAACGGGTCGTCGAGCGCGCCTGCGCCGACTACCGCGAACCCGACACCTTCCTGGAATTCCACCCGGCCTTCCCGGAACGCGGCGTAAGGCTGGACTTCACCTTCAACTGGCAGAAACCCACCGAAATCGCCTCGCGTATCCAGTCCATCATGCCGCCCGATACCGCGGGCGCCTTCTCGGCCTTTGGCTGGGATGCGGTCAACGTTGTGGTGCAGGGCTTGGTCGAGATCGAGGAGCGGCCGAACCTGGTGAAGCTCACCAAGTACATCGAGGGCGGCATCGAGCCGGTGTTGGAGAGCTCGCTGCGCCGTTACTACGACCAGGCCATCGGCGCCGGCTGGCGTGATCTGCCCGAGATGAAAAAGCTCCTCCACGACGCCCACCGCGGCAACCTGAAGCGGCCGTCGGAGGCGGCCAGCGCCGACCTCATGGCCTTCGTCGCCTACTACGAGCACCACATCGCGCAGAACCTGCGCAACAAGGTGATCGACGCCCAGGTCCGCACCTTCCGCCACAACCGGGAGCACTATCAGAAGATCACCGCCAACCTGCTGCCGATCCTGTCGATGCTGACTTCGGGCGACCTGGGGAAGAGCCTCTCGCCCGACCCCTTCGATGCGGACGACCGGCGGCCCATCATGAACTTCGAGAAGATCGAGCGCGCCGGCCATGTGCTGTACATGTGCCTGG
>DAINDE010000002.1:113875-145304 GCA_036732025.1 Rhodocyclaceae bacterium | reverse complement strand
CGTCGCAGCGAAGAGGTGCGCATTATACGGAGCCTTCTGCGCCGGTCAACATGTTTTTAACGTAGGGCTCGGAAATCCTGCCGATCATTGCAGAGTGACCCGCGCAAACTTTCTCTTGCCAACCTGCAACACGACCCCCCTTCCCACCGGAAGCACGCTGTTCTTGTCGGTAATCTTCTCGCCGTCAGCCTTGACGCCACCTTGTTCTATCATGCGGATGGCCTCCGAGGTGCTGGCCGTCAGGCCCGCCAGCTTGAGAACCTGGACAACTGGCATCGGCGAATTGGCGGAGGGAAGGACGACTTCCGGCATATCCTCGGGCAACACGCCCTGCCTGAATCGAGCCTCGAATTCCTCCAGGGCCGCAGCAGCGGCGGCGTTCCCGTGGAATCGAGCCACGATTTCCTGCGCCAGCAACACCTTGATATCCCGGGGGTTGCGACCGCTACCCGCCTCTTCGCGAAACCTGGAGATTTCGTTTGCCGGCCGAAAGGACAGCAGGTCGAAATAGCGCCACATCAACTGATCGGAAATGGACATGAGCTTGCCGAATATTTCCCGCGGCGGCTCGTTGATGCCCACATAGTTACCTAAGGACTTGGACATCTTGTTTACGCCATCCAATCCTTCGAGAAGCGGCATCATCAGCACGCATTGGGGGGCTTGCCCATAATGTTTCTGCAACTCACGCCCCACCAATAGGTTGAATTTCTGATCGGTACCGCCCAACTCAACGTCCGCTCTCATCGCCACGGAGTCGTAGCCCTGGCAGAGGGGATAGAGGAATTCATGGATGGCGATCGGCTGCCCCCCTGAGTAACGCTTGGAAAAGTCGTCACGCTCCAGCATGCGGGCAACGGTGTGCTGGGCTGCCAACTTGATCATTCCGGCAGCGCCCAGTCCGTCGAACCAGGCCGAGTTGAAACAGATCTCGGTTTTGTCTGGGTCCAGTATCTTGAATACCTGTTCCCGGTAGGTTGCCGCATTTTCCACAATCTGCTCCCGCGACAGGGGCGGTCGCGTGACATTCTTCCCGGTTGGATCCCCGATCATTCCGGTAAAGTCACCGATCAGGAACATCACGTGATGTCCCAGATCCTGGAAATGACGCAACTTGTTGATCAACACGGTATGCCCCAGGTGGAGATCCGGAGCGGTCGGGTCAAAACCGGCCTTTATGCGAAGTGGCCGACTAGCCTTGAGCCTATCGATAAGTTCCGCCTCGATCAGCAGTTCGTCGCAGCCCCGCTTGATCTGCTGCAAACTTTCCTCGATACCCACCATGACGCACACCTCCGTACCTCGCCCCGCTCAACGCGCTCGCGCCAATTCGGGCTCGGCAACTCTATGGAAAAAGAGGCGCATTTTAACCCACTCCCTTTTCGCCCCACCGCCATGCGCCAACGAGGCCGCTTCGATGCGGCAAGCCGCCAGAAACGCAAAGGGCGGCACAAGGCCGCCCCGGATGCAAATAGAGTTTACGGATCAGGCAGAGAATGACGAGCCGCAACCGCAGGTGGACGTGGCATTCGGGTTGCGAATGACAAACTGCGAACCTTCCAGCCCCTCGGTGAAGTCGATTTCGGCCCCGACCAAGTACTGGTAACTCATGGGATCGATCAGCAGGGTCACGCCGTTCTTTTCCATGGTGGAGTCGTCTTCATTGACTTCTTCATCGAAGGTGAACCCATACTGGAAGCCGGAGCATCCGCCGCCGGTAACGAAGACCCGCAGCTTGAGGTTGGGATTCCCCTCTTCCTCGATCAACTCCTTCACCTTGTTGGCGGCGCTATCGGTGAAAATCAGGGGAGAGGTCGTTTCGGCCACGGCATTCATGAAAAACTCCTAATAAGTGAGCCTCGAATTATGAGAGGCATCGCAGGGACTGGTCAATCAACGGATTAGTTGGATGCAGCCAGTTTTAGTTCCACCGACTTGCTAGCCTGGTGGACGAGACGCCCTTCGATCACCGCCCCCTGGTGCATTTCGATCGCGGCATAGGTTACGTCTCCGACAATCCTGGCTCGCGGCTGCATTTCCAAAGATTCGCTGACCGTCACCGCCCCGGCCACGGTACCGTTGATGACGAAGTGGGCCACCTCTACCTGCCCCTCGATTCTCGCCTGCTCGCTCAATACAAGCGTCGATGAACTCGCACCCTCGGCGGCGGTGACGTTCCCCTTAACCTCTCCATCGATCCGCAAACCACCAGAGAAGCGCACATTGCCTTCAACAACGGTGCCAACACCGATCAGACTGTCGATGCGGCCCTGGGGCCGACTATCGTTCTTTGTTCCGAACATGCCACCTCCTAGAGTTGAGCCAAGCCTTTGGCTTTGAGTGTATCACCCTGAAAAACATAGGCCTCAACGCTCTTCAGGCGCGCCCCCCGTGGAATCGTCAAGATGCCGTCCTTGCGCAGGAAATGATGGATCTCCACCTGGTAATCGCCAGCCGCTTCGGTCGGGGCCGGGAACGTGAGTTGTTGATCGCGGCCCTCCTGGCTGATCACTGCTTTGAATTGCAGCCGGCCGCGAAAGTCTCGCAACTGTTTACTAGCCTGGAAAGCAAGGAGGATACGGTACCGATACTGCCCACCTTCGGACTCCCTGGCAACCCGCAAGCGTTCCACACGTACCACCGCTTCGTTACCCGCCGCTGGCGGCACCAGTCGCTCGAATAGGGCATTCTCCTCCTTCAATCCCACATTCTCCGCTTCCAAGGCTTTCAAGCGGGACACCAATTGGCGCTGGGCGGTACGTTCCATTTCAACGGCGTTCTGTTCGGTACCGGAAACGGATCTCAGACGGACCGTTTCCTCCCTGGCCGCCTGGAGCTGCTCCCTGACCGAAGCCAGTTCCGCCTTGAGCTGAGCGGTTTCGCCGTATTGAGCCACAGACCAGACCATGGCGGCCACAATGGCTGCCCCTGCAATCGCCGTAGCAAGATTCCAGTGCCATCCATGATGCGGCCGAATGGCAACACGCGGCGCCGTGATGCCGAAACGGCGCCGGAATCGTCTGAGCCTTAGGGTAACAGCGGGAGTTGGCATAACCCGGCCCGCTCGTCCAGGCCGAACATGATGTTCATATTCTGGACCGCTTGCCCGGCCGCACCCTTGACCAGGTTGTCAATCACCGAGAGGATGACCAGCGTATCGCCGCCCTGGGGGCGGTGGACTGCGATGCGGCAAACGTTGGCCGAGCGCACAGTACGAGTTTCCGGATGAGATTTTGGCGGCAGGACATCGACGAAAGACTCGTTGGCGTACGCCTCTTCGAAAACTGCCTGGAAGTCCGCTTCTTGGATAATGCGGCCGTAAAGGGTTGCATGGATGCCGCGAATCATCGGCGTCAGATGGGGCACGAAGGTCAGACCGACCACCCCACCGGCCATCTCACCAAGCCCCTGGCGTATTTCCGGGAGATGACGGTGTCCAGGAACGCCATAAGCCTTGAAATTATCGGAAGCCTCCGAGAACAGGATATGAGTTTCCGCCTTGCGGCCCGCCCCGGAAACGCCCGACTTGGCGTCCGCCACCAAGTGCGCCGTATCGACCAATCCCGCCCTTACCAACGGCATGAAGCCCAGTTGCACCGCCGTGGGGTAACAACCGGGATTGGCCACCAACCGGGCATCACGAATCAACTCACGATTGACTTCCGGCAAGCCATATACGGCCCGCGCCACCCAATCCGGGCATCCATGCCGCATACCGTACCACTTCTCCCACTCCGCGATGTTCTTGATACGAAAGTCGGCGGCCAGATCCACGACCCGAACGCCGGCATCGAGCAAGGCTGGCGCCTGCTGCATGGCGATACCATTGGGAGTCGCGAAGAATACGACGTCGCATCCCTTCAGGTTTGCCACTGCCGGGTCCTCGAATCGCAGATCAACCCGACCCCGGAGGCTAGGGAACATCTCCGCGACGCCGGTACCGGCATCACCCCGTGACGTGATGACGGATATTTCGGCTTCCGGATGCTGGGCAAGAAGACGCAAGAGCTCCACACCCGTGTAACCGGTGCCACCAACGATACCCACCTTGACCATGCTGAACAATCTCCCGACGAAGTCGGGGATGATACTCCGAGTCCCACAAACGAAAAAGCCGCCTGGCGGCGGCTCTTTCCACTGGCTGACGGCAATCAGCGCTTGGAGAACTGCTTGCGGCGACGCGCCTTGTGGAAACCAACCTTCTTGCGCTCCACTTCGCGTGCATCGCGGGTTACGAAACCGGCCTTAGACAGCGCAGGCTTGAGGCCAGCATCGAACTCGATCAGGGCACGGGTAATGCCGTGGCGCACGGCACCGGCCTGACCGGACTCACCACCGCCGGTCACATTGACCTTGATGTCGAAGCCCTTCAACTGATCGACCAACTCCAGGGGCTGGCGAACAATCATGCGGCCGGTCTCGCGGGAGAAGAACTCATCCACCGGCTTGCCGTTCACCACAATGGCGCCGGAGCCACGCTTCATGAATACACGGGCAACAGCGCTCTTGCGACGGCCGGTACCGTAATAATAACTTTCAGCCATTTTCTACCCCTTAGATTTCCAGCGTCTTGGGCTGCTGGGCGGCATGCGAATGAGCATCGCCGGCATAGCACTTGAGTTTCTTCAGCATGGCGTAGCCAAGCGGGCCCTTGGGCAACATGCCCTTGACCGCCGTTTCCAGGGCGCGCCCCGGGAAGCGCTGCTGCATCTTCTTGAAATTGGTTTCGGTGATACCGCCGGGGTAACCGGAATGACGATAGTACTTCTTATCGTCAGCCTTGTTGCCGGTAACCACGATCTTTTCAACGTTGGTGACGACGATGAAATCGCCGGTATCGACGTGCGGAGTGTAGATGGCCTTGTGCTTGCCGCGCAGACGACGCGCGATTTCGGTGGCGAGGCGGCCGAGCACCTTGTCTGTGGCATCCACCACAAACCACTCGCGCGTCACCTCATGTGGTTTGGCGGAAAAAGTTTTCATTCGTGCCGTCCTATATATGGGTGCTGATTACAGAAAGCCGCGGATTCTAACCGGCCCCTGGACGGCATGTCAATCCCGCGGGACCAGGCAAAAAAAACGCGGCTCGCTGAGCCGCGTAAATCCACACCAAAGGAGGAGGGTGGAGGAGACAAACCTGAACTCCCGAACCCAGCAAGGGTTGCAGTAGTTCGTTCGGTTCTCATTGTGCCCAAAACCGCCCTGTGGCGCAAGAATTTTTTGTGCGCCGCCGCATGATACGATAAATCATATGATTAATATTAATAATTGTTCATAACATCTTGTTAACAATGGATTATTATATGCATTACAACATTGATTTCGTATAGGTTAAGGCAAACGCCGCCCAAGTCAATGTATATCAAAACAAATAATTTGCTGCATCGCAGCATTACCCATCCGGGGATCAAAGGCGCCGGCCGCGAAGGCGTCAGCTAGAATTCGAGCCTTATTTCTGGAGAGCGACATGGAGTGCACAGTCAGATGGATGGGTACCGACGGAGGAATGTCCTTTGTCGGCGAGACGGGCAGCGGCCACGCAGTCGTGATGGACGGCGCGCCGGAGGCCGGCGGGCGAAACCTTGGCCCGCGCCCCATGGAGATGGTGCTGGCCGGCACAGGCGGATGCACCGCCTTCGACGTTGTGCTGATACTGAAGAAGGGCCGCCACGCAGTCTCGGGCTGCGAGGTGAAATTGACGGCGGAGCGAGCGGATACGGACCCGAAGGTATTCACGCGCGTCCACTTCCACTATCGGGTACGCGGCAGGCAGCTCAAGCCGGAAGCGGTGGCCCGGGCCATTGAGCTATCGAAGGACAAATACTGCTCCGCTTCCATCATGCTGGGAAAGACGGCGCAAATTACCTACGACTATGAAATCCTAGAAGACAGCCAGTCGTGACCTACCCGCGTCAGAGGTAATAGGCGGTTCTGGTCATTACCCTGGCCGCCATACGCATCGCCAATCTTACCGGCGCCGGCAGATCCCGGGCGCCAAGCCCGACGGCCGTTTGCGCGTGCCGAATCTCGTCGAGCCGCATCTGCTGGAGGACCGCCGACGACTTCTGATCATGGGGAGGGAGGGATTCCAAGTGGCCGTCGAGATGCGCTTCGACCTGACGTTCGGTTTCCGCGAGGAACCCCAGGTTCCATTTCTCACCGCAGCGCCCCGCGAAAATGCCGAGTGCCAGGGCGCCACCGTACCACAAGGGATTGAGCAGGCTCTTGCGACCACCCAGTTCTGCCAGACGCTGCTCGGTCCACGCCAGATGTTCCGTTTCCTCCCGGGCCGCCTCCCGCAGGGCGTCCGTGACCGCAGGATCCTTGCAGGTCAGCGCCTGGCCCTGGTAGAGGGCCTGGGCGCAAATCTCCCCGCAATGGTTGACCCGCATCAAGCCGACTGCATGACGGCGCTCGGCCTCGCCGAGGGCTGCCTCGGGCAACGCTTGCCCCGGTACCGGCCGGGAACTCCTGGCGGCTGCATAAACCGTACGCAACGCGCTGTCGAACTCGACGATGAAGCGATCCATGGCCATGGTTCAGTCGCTTCTTTTCAGGGATGGATGCCCACCCTTGCGCAGGGCATCCCGGGCCTCGTCGGCGGTTCTGACGACGAGGCCGGTAGGGCAGAAATACTCCAGGAAGAGGGCCGCGTGATAGCGATTCGCCGCACCGGGATCAATGATGCGCTCCCAGCGGCTATTGCGTGCACGGGACCATGAACCGTCACTTCGCCCCATGGCGTAGAGGCGCTTTTCCCGCGTGTCGCAGCGAATTCCCTCGAAGCTGACATTGCGCACGCCGCTGGGGCTCTCGACAACTACCGCAAAACGCACAACTTCGTCATTGGCGATGTTGATTGAAGAGAGGTCGATGTAGAACTTGTTGTCGGCGATGGCGCTGACGTAAAAAGGCTGAAGGTTCTCGGCCCGTGGCGCAGCAGGCAGCTCAAACACCGCCTCCTCCCACTTCTTTGGTTCGAAATCCTCGTCCGAAAGGGCCCAGGCGGCAGCTGCCGCCTGCAGGCCGAAGATGACAAAAATAAGTCTCGTCAAACGAATTTCACACCCCTGCATATTCGGCAATAACCGCCTCGATTTCGGCAAACGTTCTGGCCACTTCTGTGGTGTGCAAGGGAATGCCCAGTTGCCGGGCAACCTGTGAAGCGGAGAAGATACCGCGCACCATCTGCCGGCCAGCAACCACGTCCCGATCCACCACCAGCGCATGTTGACGCCCGCTTCGACGCAACGTCTCGACGACGGCGCCCACGCGTGCGCGCAGCACTTCGGTCATGTCGAGTACTTCGATATCCTGGCGCGGCGTCATGACATCGGCCACCTTCACCTCCTCATGGCGAACACGGCGCTTGTGTACGACCTGCATGGGCCGCTCGCCCAGCAGATCGCGAGCGGTCACGACACCGCTCACGCAACCGTCGCGGCCGACGACCAGCAGCGAACGGACGCCGCGGGCAATCATCGCCTGGTTGGCCACGTCGATATGGGTCTCGGGGTCGATGGTCGCCGCCGGCACCAGCCGGAGATCGGTCATGACGTCGATAGCCGGGGAATCGGCCGTCACCGGCCGGGGAGAGAACGACGCCGGTTGATGGAATCCGGCACCGACTTCCAATGTGCTCGCCTTCAATGGCTTATGACCCGCTTCCATGCTTCTCCTCCTTCGCGTTGGTGGAAAAAGCCTCGATATTTCCGGCGTTAGACTCGATAGCGGGGAAACGGTTGCGTCGCTTCGCGCGGTGCCGGCGGTCGGCATCGAGGAAACGAACAAGTTCGTTCAGCGCCTGCTCATAAACACCGCGCTTGAATTCAATGACCAGTTCGAGCGGCACCCAGTATTCGTTCCAACGCCAGGCGTCAAATTCTGGCTTGTCCGTGGCCCGGAGGCTGACATCGCTGTCCCGACCCACCAGGCGCAAGAGGTACCAGATCTGCTTCTGGCCCTTGTAGGATCCGCGCCATTCGCGCTTGATCCACTGCATCGGCACTTCATAACGCAGCCAGCCCTTGGTCCGCCCCAGGATGCGCACATGCTCGGGCTTGAGGCCCACTTCCTCGTACAGTTCCCGGAACATCGCTTGCTCTGGCGTCTCGCCGCGCTTGATGCCCCCCTGGGGGAACTGCCAGGAATGTTCACGGATGCGCTTGCCCCAGAATACCTCGTTCTTGGCGTTGCAAAGAATGATGCCGACGTTCGGGCGATAGCCTTCACGGTCGAGCATAAGAAATCCTGCTAAAACTAGAGTTGTCGCCATTCTTTCACAAAGGCTGGACGCATGCAAAGAACGGGCAGCGTGTAAAATCTGCTTTTTCCAACGAATTCAAGAGCATTCCATGCGCACCTCGCAGTTTTTCTTCACCACCCTCAAGGAAGCCCCCAACGACGCCGAAGTGGTCAGCCACAGGCTGATGCTGCGCGCAGGCCTCATCAAGCGTGCCGCCGCCGGCATCTATACCTGGATGCCCCTGGGCCTCAAGATCCTGCGCAAGGTGGAGAACATCGTGCGCGATGAAATGAACCGCGCCGGCGCCCAGGAGTTGCTGATGCCGGCGGTGCAACCCGCCGAACTGTGGCAGGAATCGAAGCGCTGGGAGCAGTATGGCCCGGAACTGCTGCGCTTCAAGGATCGCCACCAGCGCGATTTCGTCATCGGCCCCACCCACGAGGAAGTAATCACCGACGTGGTGCGCCGCGACGTGAAGAGCTACCGCCAGTTGCCTATCCACCTCTATCAGATCCAGAGCAAGTTCCGCGACGAGATCCGCCCCCGCTTCGGCGTCATGCGCGGCCGGGAATTCCTGATGAAGGACGGTTACTCCTTCCATACCTCCTTTGCCGACCTGCAACGGGAATACCAGAACATGTACGAGACCTACAGCCGCATCTTCAGCCGGCTGGGGCTCAAGTTCCGGGCCGTGGCCGCCGACACCGGCTCCATCGGCGGCACCGGCTCCCACGAATTCCACGTCCTGGCCGACTCGGGAGAAGACGCCATCGCCTTCTGCCCGACGTCGGACTACGCGGCCAACGTCGAGCTGGCTGAGGCCCTGGCCCCGGCGACGCCCCGTGCTGCTCCGGCCGCCGCTCTCGCCAAGGTCGCCACGCCGGGCAAGACGGCCTGCGCCGAGGTGGCAGAGTTTCTGGGCATCAGCGCCAGCCACATGGTCAAGTCCATCGCCGTGGTCAGCGAGCAGGAGGACGGCAACAAGACGTTTGCCCTGCTGCTGCTGCGCGGCGACCATGAACTGAACGAAATCAAGGCGGGCAAGATCGAGGGCCTCTCCCCCTTCCGCTTCGCAACGGAGGGCGAGGTGGTGGACCACCTCGGTTGCAAACCGGGCTACATCGGCCCGGTCGGCACCGACCCCAGCCGCGTACGCGTTATCGCCGACCGTACCGTGGCCACCATGAGCGACTTCGTCTGCGGGGCCAACGCCGAGGGCTTCCACTTGACCGGCGCCAATTTCGGGCGCGACGCTGGCGAACCGGAAGTGGCGGACATCCGCAATGTCGTCGCCGGCGACCCTTCTCCCGACGGCAAAGGCACCCTGGACATCTGCCGGGGCATCGAGGTCGGACACATCTTCCAGCTCCGCCAGAAGTATTCCCAGGCCCTCCAGTGCGCCTACCTTGACGAAAACGGCAAGAGCCAGATCATGGAGATGGGCTGCTACGGCATCGGCGTCTCCCGCATCGTCGGCGCAGCCATCGAGCAGGGCAACGACGACAAAGGCATCGTCTTCCCCGCTGCCATCGCCCCCTTCGAGGTCTGCATCGTGCCCATGGGTTACCAGAAGAGCGATGCGGTCAAGGCCGCCGCCGATGCCCTCTACGCCGAACTCAGAACCGCCGGCATCGACGTCCTGCTGGACGACCGCAACGAACGTCCCGGTGTCATGTTCGCCGACATGGAGCTGATCGGCATTCCCCATCGCCTAGTCATCGGCGAACGGGGTCTCAAGGACGGCCAGGTCGAATACAAGGGGCGGCGGGATGCGGAAGCCACCCTGATTCCCCGGGCCGATGCCACTGCCTTCGTGCGGGAGAGGCTGTGCGCCGGCTGATCGCGGCCTCGTTGTTGTTCCTGGCGGCGCCGGCCTTCGCCGGCGCCCAGAAGTACGAACCTCTTTCCGCCAGCGTCCAGGCCGCCCTCCAGAAGGCGGTTTCGGACAGCCGACCGCCGGCCAGCTCCTTCCGCGACGCCATGGAGGCTGTGGACTGGTTGACCGAAATGTCACGGCGCCTGGAAAAGCGGATTCCCAACCGGGATTACCGCATCGAGCTCCTGCGCGCCGTTCATTACGAAGCCACCCGGGCCGGCCTTGACCCACAATTGGTGCTGGGGCTGATCCAGGTGGAATCGGGGTTCCGCAAGTACGCCGTGTCGTCGGCCGGCGCCCGCGGCTACATGCAGGTGATGCCCTTCTGGGTCAAGCTCATCGGCCGTTCTGACGACAACCTATTCCACCTGCGCACCAGCCTGCGCTATGGCTGCACCATCCTGCGCCACTATCTGGATATTGAGCGCGGCGACCTCTACCGCGCCCTGGGGCGCTACAACGGCAGCCTCGGCCAACCCGAATACCCCAACATGGTCCGGGCCGCCTGGCAGAGCCAGTGGAGCTACGAGCGCAAGACCGCGCTCACGACAGTCAGCGCCGCCCCCCTGCCAACCGCCCGCTGATCAGCGCCCCATGCCCGGCAGCATGCCCTTCATGCCGCGCATGAGCTTGCCCATGCCGCCTTTGGAGAAGTGCTTCATCATCTTCTGGGTTTGCTCGAACTGGTTGAGCAGGCGATTGACCTCCTGCACCTGAACCCCCGCCCCGGCAGCGATGCGGCGCTTGCGGCTGGCCTTGATGAGCTCCGGCTTGGCCCGCTCCTCCGGCGTCATGGAGTTGATGATCCCCTCCACGCGGCCGACCATCTTGTTCTCGGCACCGGCCGGCAATTGCCCGGCCATCTGGGCGAACTGGGCGGGGAGCTTGTCCATCATGGAGGTCAAGCCCCCCATCTTGCGCATCTGGCCGATCTGCTCCTTGAAGTCGTTGAGGTCGAACCCCTTGCCGGACTTGAGCTTCTTGGCGAAGGCAACGGCCTTTTCCTCGTCGATGCCCTTCTTCGCCTCCTCGATGAGGGACAGCACATCGCCCATGCCCAGGATGCGGGAGGCCATCCGCTCCGGGTGGAAGGGCTCCAGGCCACCGAGCTTTTCCCCGACACCGGCGAACTTGATGGGCTTGCCGGTGACGTGGCGGACCGACAACGCGGCACCCCCGCGGGCGTCGCCGTCGAGCTTGGTGAGGATCACGCCGGTCAGGGGCAGGGCATCACTGAAGGCCCGCGCCGTGTTGACGGCATCCTGTCCGAGCATGGCGTCCACCACGAAGAGCGTTTCGATGGGTTTCAGCGCGGCGTGCAGCCGCTTGATTTCCGCCATCATCTCCTCGTCGATGGCTAGGCGGCCCGCCGTATCCACCAACAAAACGTCGTAATAGTGACGCCTGGCCCAGTCGACGGCCGCCAGGGCTATGGCCTCCGGCTTGTCATCGGCGCTGGACGGAAAGAAATCCACGCCGGCCTGGCCCGCCACCGACTTGAGCTGCTCGATGGCCGCCGGACGATAGACGTCGCAGGACACCACCAGCACTTTCTTTTTCTGGCTTTCCCTGAGCAGCTTGCCCAGCTTGCCCACGGTGGTCGTCTTGCCGGCGCCTTGCAGGCCCGCCATGAGCACGATGGCCGGGGGCTGGGTGGCGAAGCTGATGCCCTCGTGGGCCGCCCCCATGATCTTGGTCAGTTCCCGGTGAACAACCCCCACCAGGGCCTGCCCCGGGCTCAGGGAGCCGATCACCTCCTCGCCCACGGCAGCCTCCTTGACGGCAGCGATGAAGTCCTTCACCACCGGCAAGGCGACGTCCGCCTCGAGCAGCGCCATGCGGACTTCCCGCAGGGCGTCGGCGATGTTCGATTCGGTGAGGCGGGCTTCGCCCTTGAGCGTCTTCATGACGCGGGCAAGGCGCTGGGTCAGGTTGTCGAGCATGGGGATAGGGCTTCTAGTAGAATTCCGGGATGGCCGATATTGTAATTCAGCTTCTGCCGCACATTGTTGCCGCCCTGCTCTACGCCGGGCTTGGCTTCCATTTTTGGAACACCCGCTGGCGCGAGGGCGACACCCAGTGCGTCGCTTGCCCCATGCAGGCCTGGGAACGGGGAGCCATCGGCGGCGCCCTGGCCATCCATGCCTTCGGGCTCTACAGCGCCCTATTCAACGATGTCGGCATGCGTTTTTCCTTTGGTTTCGCCCTTTCGCTCATGATGTGGCTGGCGGTGCTCATCTACTGGCTGGAAAGCTTCCTCGCCCGCATGGAAGGGTTGCAACCGCTGGTTCTGCCGCTGGCGGCCGTCTGCACCGCCCTGCCGGTGATATTCCCCAACGTACACCTGGTCGCCCACGCCGGCGCCACCGGCTTCAAGCTCCACTTCCTCGCGGCCATGCTGGCTTACAGCCTGTTCACCCTCTCTGCCCTCCACGCCGTATTCATGGGCTTCACCGAGCGCGCCCTGCACAAGAAGACCCTCACCCGCAGCCTGACCAGCCTGCCGCCGCTGCTGACCATGGAAGCGCTGCTTTTCCGCATGCTGCTCATCGGCTTCGTACTCCTGACCCTCGCCCTGGGCAGCGGCGTCCTGTTTTCCGAGCAACTGTTCGGCAAGGCCCTGGCCTTCGATCACAAGACCCTTTTCGCTTTCGCCTCCTGGGGCATCTTCGCCATGCTGCTGGTGGGGCGCCACGCCTGGGGCTGGCGGGGCCGCAAGGCGTTGCACTGGACGCTCGCGGGTTTTACCGTATTGCTCCTGGCCTATATCGGCAGTCGTTTCGTCGTCGAAATCATCCTCGGGCGTGCCTAGAAGTTGGACGGCATCCCTCTTTCGGCGCTCTCCCTGGCCCTGATATTACTTCTGGCGATCTCGGCCTTTTTTTCGCTGAGCGAGACGGCGATGATGGCGTCGAACCGCTTCCGGCTCCGGCACCTCGCCCAGAATGGCCATCACGGCGCGCGGAAAACCCTGGATCTGCTGGAACGAACCGACAAATTGCTTGGAGTCATCCTCCTTGGCAACAATTTGGTCAATTCGGCTGCCGCCACCCTAGTGAGCGTCATCACCATCGAACTCTTCGGCGAGGAAAAATGGGCGCTGGGCGCCGGCACGCTGGCGGTCACCTTTGCCATCCTGGTGTTTTCCGAGATCACTCCCAAGATCATCGGCGCCTCCTACAGCGACCGACTCGCGGTCGCACTCGGGTACCTGCTCGCTCCCTTGCTGCGTCTGTTCTATCCGGCGGTCTGGTTCATCAACCTCTTCGCCAGCGCCCTGCTTCGCCTCATGCGCCTGACACCGGCCCCCGGCCAGCAGGAAGTCAAGCTGACCCCGGAAGAACTCCGCAGCCTCGTCCTCGAGTCGGCACACTTCATTCCCAAGAAGCACCAGGCCATCCTCGCCAACCTCTTCGAACTCAACGGCATTACCGTAGAAGATGTAATGACACCCCGCGGGGCCATAGAAATCCTCGATTTGGCCCAACCCTGGCCGGAAGTCGCGACCCAGCTGGCCACCAGCCACCACAGCCGCCTTCCAGTATGTCTCGAATCCCTGGACCAACTTCTCGGCATCCTGCCGATCCGGCGGCTCATCGGCGAAATCGGCCACGGCGGGATAGACGAAGGTCAGTTGCGCAGCCTTCTCGCCGAGCCCTATTACATTCCCGCCGGTACCCCGGTCTTTTCCCAACTGGCCTTCTTTCAGGACAACCGCCAGCGCATCGGCTTCGTCATTGACGAATACGGCGAAATACTCGGCCTCCTGACCCTCGAAGACATCATCGAGGAAATCGTCGGCGAGTTCACCACCTCCATCGCCGGCCTGGGCACTTCGCTGGGCTGGAACGATGAAGGCTGGGCAGTCGTGGAAGGCACCCGTTCGCTGCGGGAGATCAATCGTCGGCTCGGGCTCGACTTTCCCCTTGCCGGCCCGAAAACCTTGAACGGGTTGATTCTCGAGCATTTCCAGGACATTCCAGAGTCCGGCGTCAGTTTGAAGATTGCGGGGATCGCAGTGGAAATCATGCAGACGGAGGATCGGAGCGTCAGAACCGCCCGCGTCTTCCGACCCCGGCGCTAAACCCATGGCAGACGCGGACTTTACAAACATTTGCCCCCGTAGCATCATCGAAACGATTTATTCGGCATTTGAAAACATATAGATGGCAGCCACTCCCCAAGCAGCCCCTCTCAGTGGCCTCGCGCGAGCGATGGTTCAGGCTGGCCGCCTGAAGGAAGGCGAGGCTGAGCAATTGCTCGCCCAGGCCGCTGCCGCCAAGAGCACCCTGATCGAACAACTGGTGCAGAGCAAGAAGGCAACGGCACTCGAAGTGGCGCGTTTTGTCGCGGAAACCTTCGGTTATCCTCTGCTCGATCTCAATTCCTTCGACGAAGCCCATATCCCGGCGAACGCCGTCGACCGGAAGCTGATCTCCTCCCACCGGGTCATCCCACTCAACAAGCGGGGCAACCGCCTGTCGATCGCCATTGCCGACCCGACCAACCTGCGCGCTCTCGACGAAATCCGCTTCCAGACCGGCCTGGCGGTGGACCCCATCGTGGTGGAGGAACCCAAGCTCGCGCCGCTGGTGGCAAAATACTCGGAATCGGCGGAAGAATCGCTCAAGAATCTGGCGGGCGAAGACATCAACCTCGATTTCCTCGACGAGGAAGCCAACTCCAAAGCCGACGAGGCAGCGACGGCCGACATAGACGATGCCCCGGTCGTCAAGTTCATCCAGAAGATCATGCTCGACGCCATCAACGATGGCGCTTCGGATATCCATTTCGAACCATACGAGAAGTTCTACCGCATTCGTTTCCGTATCGACGGCATTCTGCGGGAAGTCGCGACCCCCCCCTTGGCCATCAAGGAAAAGATCGCCTCCCGCATCAAGGTCATTTCCCGGCTCAACATCGCCGAGAAACGCGTCCCCCAGGACGGCCGGATGAAACTGGTGCTCTCCAAGTCGCGGGCGATCGATTTCCGCGTCAGCACGCTCCCCACCCTGCAGGGCGAGAAGATCGTCCTGCGGATCCTCGATCCGACTTCGGCCACGCTCGGCATCGAAGCGCTGGGCTACGAACCGGAGCAGAAAGCCGCCCTGCTCGACGCCATCAATCGCCCCTACGGCATGATCCTGGTAACGGGCCCGACGGGTTCCGGCAAGACGGTATCGCTCTACACCTGCCTCAACATGCTCAACAAGCCCGGCGTGAACATCTCGACCGCCGAGGATCCCGCGGAAATCAACCTTCCCGGCATCAACCAGGTCAACGTTGACGACAAGGTCGGGCTAACCTTCGCGGCTGCCCTTAAGTCCTTTCTGCGCCAGGATCCGGACATCATCATGGTCGGCGAAATCCGCGACCTAGAGACCGCGGAAATCGCCGTCAAGGCAGCCCAGACAGGCCACCTGGTCTTGTCCACCCTGCATACCAACGATGCACCGCAGACGCTGACGCGACTGATGAACATGGGCGTGCCCACCTTCAATATCGCCTCCAGCGTGCTGCTCATCACCGCCCAGCGACTGGCACGGCGCCTATGTACCTGCAAGCAACCGGTGGAAGTGCCGCGGGAAACGCTCCTCAACGCGGGATTCTCCGAAGAGGATCTTGCCGGCAACTGGACGCTCTACGGCCCCGGCGGCTGTGACCGCTGCAAGGGGAGCGGGTACAAGGGCCGGGTCGGCATCTACCAGGTGATGCCGGTATCGGAAGCCATCCAGCGCTTGATCATGGCCGGCGCCACGTCCCTCGACATCGCCGCGCAGGCGCTCACGGAAGGGGTCAAGGACCTGCGCCAATCCGGGCTATTGAAAGTGAAGCAAGGTGTCACCTCGCTCGACGAGGTCCTCAGCACCACCAACGCATAACAGGGAGACAAGGGATGGCCACCGCCGCAAGATCGAGAAGTTCCGGCGTCAAGGAGTTCACTTTCATCTGGGAAGGCAAGAACAAGGACGGCAAGACCGTTCGCGGCGAAGTGCGTGCGCCGACCCAGGCTGTCGTCCAGACCACCTTGCGCCGCCAGGGCATCATGGTCAGCAAGATTTCCAAGCAGCGCTTCAAGAGCGGCGGCAAGGTCACGGAAAAGGACATCACGCTGTTCACCCGCCAGTTGGCCACCATGATGAAGTCCGGCGTGCCGCTGCTGCAGGCCTTCGACATTGTCGGCAAGGGCCACGCCAACCCGGCGGTCGGCAAACTCCTCCTCGACATCAAGAGCGATGTTGAGACCGGCAGTTCGCTGTCCCAGGCTTTCCGCAAGTACCCGCTGTATTTCGACAGCCTCTACTGCAACCTGGTCGCGGCCGGTGAGCAAGCCGGTATTCTCGACAGCCTCCTGGACCGCCTGGCCACCTACAAGGAAAAGATCCTGGCCATCAAGGCGAAGATCAAGTCCGCCCTCTTCTACCCCACTACCATCATCCTGGTCGCCTTCGTCATCACGGCGGTCATCATGATTTTCGTCATCCCCGCCTTCAAGGAAGTCTTCCGCAGCTTCGGCGCCGACCTGCCCGCGCCGACGTTGATCGTCATCGCCATGTCCGACTACTTCGTCGAGTATTGGTGGGCCATCTTCGGCGGCCTTTTCGGTGGCATCTATGCCTTCATCCAGGCCTACCGGCGATCCGAGGCGATGCAGATTGCCTTCGACCGCTACTCCCTGCGTATGCCGATCTTCGGCGACATCATCCGCAAGGCGGTCATCGCCCGTTGGACCCGTACCCTCGCCACCATGTTCAGCGCCGGTGTACCCCTGGTCGAATCCCTGGAATCCGTCGGCGGTGCCGCGGGAAACCACGTTTACAAGGTCGGCACCCGGCAGATCCAGGGGGAGGTTGCTACCGGCACCAGCCTAACCATCTCCATGCAGAACAGCAATCTTTTCCCCAACATGGTCACCCAGATGGTGGCCATCGGCGAAGAATCGGGTGCCCTCGACTCCATGCTGGGCAAGGTCGCCGACTTCTTCGAGGCGGAAGTCGATGACGCCGTCGCCGCCCTGTCCAGCATGATGGAACCCATGATCATGGTAGTCCTCGGGGTGCTGATCGGCGGCATGGTGATCGCCATGTACCTGCCCATCTTCAAGCTCGGCGCCGTGGTCGGATGACGTTGCCAGAAACCAGCGGCCTGGCCGCGCTCGCCGGGCTGCTGGGTCTGTGCGTCGGCAGTTTTCTCAACGTGGTGATCCATCGCCTGCCCCGGATGATGGAAAGGGACTGGCAGGCCCAGTGTGCCGAGTTGCGCGGCGAACCAGCCCCCGCCGAAGGCGAACGCCTGACGTTGGCGACTCCCCGCTCCCGCTGCCCGCACTGCGGGCACCGGATAACCGCCCTCGAGAACATTCCCGTCCTCAGTTACCTCTTCCTGCGTGGCCGCTGCTCCCGGTGCGGGGCTGCGATCTCCCTCCGCTATCCGCTGATCGAACTGGCCACGGCCCTGCTCTCGGCATTCTCCGTCGTCCATTTCGGCGCCGGCTGGCCGGGCCTCGCCAGCCTGGCGCTGATCTGGTCGCTGATCGCCCTGGCCTGGATCGACTTCGACACTCAGCTCCTGCCC
This sequence comes from Rhodocyclaceae bacterium, assembly GCA_036732025.1. Lineage (GTDB taxonomy): Bacteria > Pseudomonadota > Gammaproteobacteria > Burkholderiales > Rhodocyclaceae > SSSZ01. Next base: position 127,608 of record DAINDE010000002.1, on the reverse strand, counting down.
GACGCCATTACGCTCCCGCTGCTCTGGCTGGGGCTGGCGGTCAATATTTTCGGCACCTACGTGGACCTCAAGTCGGCGGTAGTTGGCGCCATGGCGGGATATCTCTCGCTCTGGTCAGTTTACTGGCTCTTCAAACTGGCCACGGGCAAGGAGGGCATGGGCTACGGCGACTTCAAGCTTCTCGGTGCCCTGGGCGCCTGGCTCGGCTGGCAGATGCTGCCAGCTGTCATCCTGCTTTCCTCCCTGGTCGGCGCCGTTGTCGGCATTGCCCTGATCCTGGTGGCAGGGAGGGGACGGAGCGTACCCATTCCCTTCGGACCCTATTTGGCGGCTGCGGGTGTCATTGCCCTGTATTGGGGCCCCGCCATCACCGGAGCCTATCTGGGAACCCTCCCTTGAAAATCCTTGCCGTGGCACCATGTGATGCAAGGAATAAGTGTCAGTTATAATTCAAGGTTTTGGAGGATTCCCATGCCGATCTACGAGTATCGCTGCGACGCCTGCGGTTTCCAGAAGGAACACCTGCAGAAAATGAGCGACCCCGCCCTGACCACTTGCCCTGAGTGCGGCAAGGAGAGCTACAGCAAGTTGCTGTCTGCTGCCGGCTTTCAGTTGAAGGGTAGTGGCTGGTACGCGACGGATTTCAAGGGGGGCGGCAAGGCGGCCCCGAGCAAACCCAGCGAGACCCCACCCTGCCAGGGTGGCAGCGGAGCCTGCGCGTGCGCAGCCAGCTGATCAAGCGCTATTTCATCACCGGATTACTGATCTGGGTTCCCCTGGTCATTACCGGCTGGGTGCTGTCGCTCATCGTCAGCACCCTGGACCAGTCCCTGCGCCTGCTCCCCGAAGCCGTCCATCCGCAGCACGTGTTCGGCTTCGCCATTCCCGGTGCCGGTGCGGTGCTCACGTTGCTGATGATATTCATCACCGGACTCCTGGCCACCAACTTCATCGGCCAGAAACTGGTGATCTGGTGGGAACGTCTGCTGGCCCGCATTCCCGTCGTCAATTCGGTATACAACAGCGTCAAGCAGGTATCGGACACTCTTTTCGCCCCTAACGGGAACGCCTTCCGCAAGGCGCTGCTGGTCCAGTATCCACGGGCCGGCAGTTGGACCATCGCCTTCCTGACCGGACAGCCGGGCGGCGACGTCCGCAACCACCTGAACGGCGAATACGTCAGCGTCTACGTTCCCACGACCCCCAATCCCACCTCGGGCTTCTTTCTCATGATGGCCTCCGCCGAGGTGGTCGAACTCGACATGACGGTAGACGAAGCCCTCAAATACATCATCTCGATGGGAGTGGTCGCCCCACCCGCCAACCATCGCTCCGTACCCAACACCTAAACTTCTGGAACAGCTTCATGCGTAGCCATTACTGCGGACAACTCAACGCCACCCTCGACGGCCAGATCGTCACCCTTTGCGGCTGGGCCCATCGCCGCCGCGACCACGGTGGCGTCATCTTCATCGACCTCCGCGATCGCGAGGGCCTGGCCCAGGTGGTCTGCGATCCCGATCGCGCCGAGTCCTTCAAGATCGCCGAATCCGTCCGCAACGAGTTCTGCCTCAAGATCACCGGTAAGGTGCGCCCCCGCCCGGCAGGCACCACCAACGCCAACCTGGCCTCCGGGGAAATCGAAGTGCTGTGCCACGAGATTGAGGTGCTCAACCCCTCCGTCACCCCGCCGTTCCAGCTCGACGAGGAAAATCTCTCCGAAAACGTCCGCCTGACCCATCGCGTCATCGACCTGCGCCGGCCACAGATGCAGCACAACCTGATGCTGCGCTACAAGACGGCCCGGGCCTTCCGCCGCTTCCTCGACGACCATGGCTTTATCGACGTGGAAACCCCCATGCTCACCAAGAGCACCCCGGAAGGCGCCCGCGACTACCTGGTGCCCTCCCGCGTCCACCCCGGCCAGTTCTTCGCCCTGCCCCAGTCGCCCCAGCTCTTCAAGCAGCTCCTGATGGTGGCTGGCTACGACCGCTATTACCAGATCACCAAGTGCTTCCGCGACGAGGATCTGCGCGCCGACCGCCAGCCGGAATTCACCCAGGTCGATATCGAAACCTCCTTCATGACCGAGACCGAGATCACCGCCCTCATCGAGGAGCTGATCCGCTACGTTTTCAAGGACGCCATCGACGTCGACCTGCCCAACCCCTTCCCCCGCATGCCCTACGCCGAGGCCATGAGCCGCTTCGGTTCGGACAAGCCGGACCTGCGCGTCACCCTCGAACTCACCGAAGTCACCGACGTCGTCAAGGATGTCGCCTTCAAGGTCTTCGCCGGCGTCGCCAACAGCGACAACGGCCGCGTGGCGGCGCTCCGCGTTCCCGGCGGCGCCAGCCTCTCCCGCGGCGAAATCGACGAATACACCAAGTTCGTCGGCATCTACGGCGCCAAGGGCCTGGCCTACATCAAGGTCAACGACGTCAGCCAGCTGAACGAGACCGGCCTCCAGTCCCCCATCGTCAAGAATCTCCACGAAGCTGCCCTGAAAGCCATCATGGAGCGCACCGGCGCCCAGTCCGGCGACCTCATCTTCTTCGGCGCCGACAAGGCCAAGGTGGTCAATGACGCCCTGGGGGCGCTGCGCACCAAGCTCGGCCACGAGAAGGGCTACCTCAACGGCAAGGCCTGGGAACCCCTGTGGGTCGTGGACTTCCCGATGTTCGAATACGACGAGGAAGACAAGCGGTGGACCGCCTGCCACCACCCCTTCACCAGCCCCAAGGACGAGCACGTGGCGCTGCTGACCAGCGACCCCGGCAAGTGCCTGGCCAAGGCCTACGACTTGGCCCTGAACGGCTGGGAAATCGGCGGCGGCTCGGTGCGTATCCACCGCGCCGACGTCCAGGAAACCGTATTCAAGGCCCTGGCCATCGGCCCCGAGGAACAGCAGGCCAAGTTCGGCTTCCTCCTCGACGCCCTCAAATACGGCGCCCCGCCCCACGGCGGCCTGGCCTTCGGCCTGGACCGCATCGTCACCATGATGACCGGTGCCGAATCCATCCGCGACGTCATCGCCTTCCCCAAGACCCAGCGCGCCCAGTGCCTCCTCACCGATGCCCCCTCCGGTGTCGACGAGAAACAATTGCGCGAGTTGCACATCCGCCTGCGCCAGAAGGTCGAGACCCAGGTCGAAGTCGGCCAGAGCTGACGCTACATGCCGCCCTGGCTGCGCTTCCTTCTTGCCCTCTGGCTGGCTCTTGGAAGCGCTGCCGGGCTGGCACGGGAAACAGGGCCAGGCTGGATCGCCGCTGCCGATCTTCCGGCCGAAGCCCGGCAGACCCTGGCCCTGATCAAGCGCGGCGGCCCCTTCCCCTACCCGCGGGACGGCATCATCTTCGGAAATTTCGAAAGACGCCTGCCCCCTCGGCCCCGTGGCTATTACCACGAATACACCGTCCGCACTCCGGGCATCGGAGGGCGCGGTGCCCGCCGCATCGTCGCCGGCACCGTCGGCGAGTATTACTATACCGACGACCACTACGCCACCTTTCGGCGCATCAGGGAGTAGGGAGAAGCTATCGATGGATCGGACCCAGTTGCGCAACGCCGGCCTGGCGGGCGTCTATCGCGCCCCTGACCAGACCCTGCGGGAGGCGGCCCGTGACCAGGCGGCGGCCCTGGATTTCGCCGTGGTGGGGGCCGACGTCTCGAAGCAGCGCTCCCTGCTTCATGTACTCAAGAAACTGGGGGAGGACCTCGGTTTTCCTCCCTGGTACGGCGTCAACCTGGATGCCTTGCACGACTGCCTGACCGATCCCGAGTGGCCGGGGGCCGGGCCAACCCGCGGCTACCTGATCGAAATACTCGGCCTGGAAGACTTTTGCCGCAAACACCCCGCCGATTTTGCCGCAGTGCTGGAAGTTCTTCGTTCAGCGGCCGAAATTCGTCGCCAGGACGGCACCCCCTTCTGGCTGCTGGTCGACAGCTCCACGGCGGACCTCCCGCCGCTGCCCGGTCGATGAGCGGCTACAAACAGCCCGTATCGGTTCTCGTCGTAATCCACACACCGGCACTGGAGGTGCTTCTCCTGGAACGACGCGCCCATCCGGGCTACTGGCAGTCGGTCACCGGCAGCCAGGAAGCGGAGGAGGATTTCGCCGCCGCGGCGCGAAGGGAGGTGGCCGAGGAGACCGGCATCGACGCCGATGCCCATGTCTTGACCGACTGGCAGATCACCAACACCTACGAAATCTTTCCGGAGTGGCGCCATCGCTATGCGCCCGGGGTTACCCGCAACACCGAACACGTCTTCGGGCTTCTCGTTCCCGCCCCGATGCCCGTCACCCTCGCCCCTGCCGAACACCGGGACTGGCGCTGGCTACCCTGGCGCGAAGCAGCGGAAGCCTGCTTTTCCTGGAGCAACCGGGACGCCATCCTGACACTCCCGGACCGCCTCCCCCCTCGCCGTTGACCGGTGTCAAACCACTGTTTCTCCCCTCTTGAAGACGCCAGGACACCTCCTATATTGGTGATGTGAATTCCATCCGCAACCCATCAGGAGACAATCATGGCCAACCTTACCCGTTTCGAGCCGTTCGATGACCTCTTCCGCGGTTTCTTCATTCGCCCCATGGAACTGGGCAATGAACTGATGGCCCCCAGTTCGGTCAAGCTGGACGTCAAGGAGCAGGACAATGCCTTTGTCGTCCACGCCGAACTGCCCGGCGTGAAGAAGGAGGACATTCACGTCACCGTCGATGGCAACCAGGTCGCCATCAGTGCCGAAGTCAAACGCGGGAAGGAAACCAAGGAAGGAGAACGCGTCCTGCGTTCCGAGCGCTACTTCGGCAAGGTTTCCCGGTCGTTCCAGCTGGGCCAGGACATCGACGAAAGCAAGGCGGCCGCCAAATTCACCGACGGCGTCCTCGAACTGACGCTGCCCAAGCGCGCCAGTAGTCCGACAAAAAGGCTAACGGTGGAATAGTACATCGCTACCGGTTTCAAACATGGTAGCCGGCACCTGTCCTTCGGGAGAGAGGGTTCTTCAATCAACCGCATCGCTCAGGTTGGAGGAAGATTTGAGGCGTCATCCGATGCATACAATACTTCAAACAATCTACTCACCGAGACGCCAAACGCGAGCGCGATGCGTTCAATATTGTCGAGCGAAACGTTCCGCGCCCCCCGCTCGACGTGAGCAACAAATGTCCTATGCAGCCCTGCTTCCAAGGCGAGGGTTTCCTGTGACCATCCTCTCTCGGCACGCAGCGTGCGAATGTTGCACGCGAGTACATGGCGGGCAAAGAGACGACCATCGCTGCTGCTGATTTTGGCGCCCATATCCATGGGGGGTGATAGTGTCCCACCGTCACTTTTAAGTCAGCCTTGTTTGCGTCACAATACATTTATATATATAAGCTGTTTTTATGAGGAGTGGGAATTATTTTTATTTGCCCACCATCGCTAGGATGCCAAGGAGGATCTCGTGACGTGGACGGAGTTTCATTCGGCGCTTACGACCAGTCGATTGCGCTGGGTTGTCAACGCCTTTGCCAAATCCCCCAACGGTGTCATGGTCACCGACGCCAAGGGGGTCGTTGTTGAGGTAAACGATGCATTCACATCGGTAACCGGCTATCCGAGAAACGAAATAATCGGCCAAAACCCACGGATTCTTCACTCCGGGCTGCAGAGCGCCGAATTTTACGAATCGATGTGGAAACGCCTGAGCGAAGACGGAGCGTGGCAAGGCGAGGTCACCAACCGTCGCCGTAACGGGGAAATCGTTGTCGAACTCCTGTCCATCAACGCTGTACACGATGATCTGGGGCGGGTAACTCACTACGTCGGCACCTTTGCCGACATCACCCGCTTCAAGGAATATCAGCGTCAGTTGGAAATGATGGCGCATTTCGACGCCCTGACCCAACTGCCCAATCGAGTATTGCTCTTGGATCGCATGCAGCAGGCCATTGCCTGGATTGAAAGGCAGGGTTCGCTCATGGCTGTCTGCTATATCGATCTCGACAATTTCAAACCGATCAACGATCGCTATGGCCATGCCGTGGGTGACCGCGTCCTCGTGGAGATTGCCGAACGGATGAAACGGGAAGTGAGGGAAGGGGATACCGTCGCCCGAATGGGCGGCGACGAATTTGTACTCCTACTAACCGACGTCGACACCATGTTCGAAGTGGAGGCAATAACCAAACGACTGTTGGCTGCACTTGCCGAACCAATCAGTTCCGAGCCCCCCCTCCAAGTCACGGCGAGTGCCGGGCTGACGCTATATCCAATCGATGGCAGCAACCCGGATATTCTGCTTCGCCACGCCGATCAGGCCATGTACAAGGCCAAGGAATGCGGTCGCTCGACCTACCATATTTTTGATCCGGAACTGGACCGCCGCGCCCGGCATACCCGCGACTCTATGGCTGCCCTCCGCCTCGCCCTGACGCGCAACGAACTGCGCCTTTTCTACCAACCCAAGGTGGATCTGCGAGATGGTCGAGTGATCGGTTTCGAGGCCCTGGTACGGTGGCAGCATCCCAAGGAGGGAATCCTGCTGCCCCAGGACTTCCTCGGAATGATTGCGGACTCCGATCTTGCCATCGAGGTCGACCTCTGGGTGATGGCCGAAGCATTGCGACAGATGGCGGAATGGCAACGAGCCGGTATCACCGTCCCCGTAAGCGTCAACGTATGCTCCAGACTGCTCCTTTGGCCTGAGTTCGAACTGCAGCTTCGCAAGCTTCTTCAGGCTGCCCCCGAGATTGCACCACGCCAGCTCGAGCTCGAGATTCTTGAATCTTCGGCACTCCATGACCTGCTCCTGGTGGCGCAGATAATCGATGCCTGTAGCCATCTAGGCGTGCGCTTCGCCCTAGATGACTTCGGAACCGGCTACTCATCCCTGACCTATCTCAAACGCCTTCCCGCCACTTCCCTCAAGATCGATCGCTCCTTTGTCGCGGACATGCTGGTCGACCAAGGGGATTTCGCAATCGTTCACGGCATTATTGGCCTTGCCGCGGCATTTCGTCGCGAAGTGGTCGCCGAAGGCGTGGAAACACACAAACAGGCTACCGAACTACTGCGCCTTGGCTGCCATCTGGCTCAAGGATTCGGCATTGCCCGGCCAATGCCGGCCAACGCCGTGCCGGATTGGACGCAAAACTTCCGCCTAGACACAGCCTGGGGATTCGGTCTTGGGTAAAATGGCGGCTTAACTCACTACTTCGCCGCCATGTCCCTCGAAAACCTCGCCCCCGGCACCAAGGCCGCCGTCCTCGCCGAAGCCCTGCCTTACATCAAGCGCTTCCACGGCAAGACCATCGTCGTCAAGTACGGCGGCAACGCCATGACCGACGAGCACCTCAAGAACTGCTTCGCCCGCGACGTGGTGCTGCTGGAACTGGTCGGCTTCAACATCGTCGTCGTCCACGGCGGCGGGCCCCAGATCGAAAACCTGTTGGCCCGGGTCGGCAAGAAGGGCGAATTCGTCCAGGGCATGCGCGTGACCGATGCCGAAACCATGGAAGTGGTGGAAATGGTCCTCGGTGGCCAGGTCAACAAGGACATCGTCAATCTCATCAATCAGCACGGCGGCAAGGCCGTCGGCCTCACCGGCAAGGACGGCAACTTCATCCGCGCCAAGAAGCTCATGCTGGAAAACAAGGACAATCCCGGCGATCTCATCGATGTCGGCCAGGTGGGCGAGATCACCTCCATCGACCCTTCCCTCATCGACCATCTGGACAAGGGTGCCTTCATCCCGGTCATCGCCCCCATCGGCGTCGGCGCCGGAGGGGAGACCTACAACATCAACGCCGACGTCGTCGCCGGCAAGATCGCCGAAGTGCTCAAGGCGGAAAAACTGATCCTCCTCACCAACACGCCCGGCGTACTGGACAAGGCCGGCAACCTGCTTACCGGCATCACTCCCAAGGAAATCGACGACATGGTGGCCGACGGCACCCTTTCCGGCGGCATGCTGCCCAAGATCGGCTCGGCGCTGGACGCCGCCCGCAGTGGCGTGAAGAGCGTGCACATCATCGACGGCCGCGTCGAACACGCCTTGCTGCTGGAAATTCTCACCGACCACGGCGTCGGCACCATGATCAAGTCCCGCTGACAAGACGCCTGCGCAGCGGGCTTCTTGCGGCGCAGGCCAACCTGCCCCAGGCAGGCAAAAAGGGCTGCGAGCGGCCGAAGTCAAGGTACACCATGAAATCACGCACCTGGCTCTTCGATCTGGACAACACCCTCCACGACGCCAGCCCCCACATCTTTCCCCATATCAACCGCTCGATGCGCCAATACATCGAGCGGCACCTGGGCCTCGACGAGGAGGCCGCCACCCGCCTGCGGCAGGATTACTGGGAGCGCTACGGCGCCACCCTGCTCGGCCTCATCCGCCACCACGGCACCGACCCCCACCACTTCCTGCGGGAAACCCATCAGTTCCCGGACCTGGCGTCCATGGTCCGTTTTGACCCGGCCGTACGCCATCGCCTGCGCCGGCTGCCGGGCCGCAAGATCATCTTTTCCAACGCCCCCCGCCGCTACACCGAGGCCATCCTCGCCATCACCGGCCTCGACCACCTGGTCGACGCAGTGTATGCCGTTGAGAACCTCCGCTTCCGGCCCAAGCCCATGCCCGCGGGCTTTCGGGCTCTGTTGCGGGCTGAGGGCCTCGACCCCCGCCGCTGCATCATGGTGGAAGACAGCCTGCCCAATCTCGCCACCGCCAAGGCGCTGGGCATGAAGACCGTGTGGGTGAGCACTGGCTTACGCCGTCCGCCCTATGTCGACTTGACGGTGCGTTCGGTGGCAGACTTGCAGCAGGGGGCTGCACGGCTATAATTTCCGCAACAATTCAGGGGGAGACAACCATGGCGGCAAAGACCGGGGAGCGCCGTCTGCAGATTTTGCAGACGCTGGCGGAAATGCTGGAACAACCGAAGGGCGAAAAGATCACCACGGCGGCCCTGGCGGCGCGGCTGGACTGCTCGGAAGCCGCCCTCTACCGCCATTTCGCCAGCAAGGCCCAGATGTTCGACGGCCTCATCGAATTCATCGAGCAAAGCCTGTTCGGCGTCATCAACCAGATCACCAGCGACGAGGCCGAAGGCTTCAAGCAGGTGGAACAGATCCTCGCCCTGCTCCTGCGCTTCGCCCAGAAGAACCGGGGCATGACCCGCGTCCTCATCGGCGACGCCCTGGCCGGCGAGCACGAGCGCCTGCAGGCCCGCGTCAACGCCCTTCTCGACAAGCTGGAAGCGGCCCTCAAGCAGGCCCTGCGCATCGCCGCCACCCAGGAGAACCTGAAGCCCGACGCCGATTTCGGCGCCCTTGCCAACCTGTTGCGTTGTTACGCCGTCGGCCGCTGGGAGCAGTACGCCCGCAGCGGCTTCGCCCGGGAACCCCTGGCCCAGTGGCCGCAGCAGTGGCCCATGCTGTATTTCGCCTGCCTCTCCCAGTCAGGCGCGCCGGGCAGCGTCTGAAGCCTCCCTCCGTTCGGACTGAGCCTGTCGAAGCCCATGACCAACCGCCCTTCGACGAGCTCAGGGCGAACGGGTGCGGCGACGCATCATGCCGCGTCCCGAATCCGGACTAGCGCAACCACTCCGCCGCCTCCAGGGCGAAATAGGTCAGGATACCGTCGGCCCCGGCCCGCTTGAAGGCCAGCAGGCTCTCCAGGACGCAGGCCTCCTCGTTCAGCCAGCCGTTCTGGGCAGCGGCCTTGAGCATGGCGTACTCGCCACTCACCTGATAGGCGTAGGTCGGCACCTTGAACGCATCCTTCACGCGGCGCACGATGTCCAGGTAGGGCATGCCCGGCTTGACCATGACCATGTCGGCGCCCTCCTCCAGATCCAGGGCTACCTCGCGCAGGGCCTCGTCGGTGTTGGCAGGGTCCATCTGGTAAGTGTATTTATTGCCCTTGCCCAGATTGGTGGCGGAACCCACGGCGTCGCGGAAGGGGCCGTAGAAGCTGGAAGCGTACTTGGCCGAATAGGCCAGGATGCGGGTGTAAATCTGGCCAGCCTCGTTCAATTCCTCGCGGATGCGACCGATGCGGCCGTCCATCATGTCCGAAGGCGCCACCACGTCGGCGCCGGCCTCGGCGTGGCAGAGCGCCTGCTTGGCCAGCACCTCGAGGGTCTCGTCGTTGAGCACGTAGCCGCTTTCGTCGATGAGCCCGTCCTGGCCGTGGCTTGTATAAGGATCGAGGGCCACGTCGGTGATCACGCCCAACTCGGGGAATTCGCGCTTCAAGGCCTTGACCACCCGCGGCACCAGGCCGGCCGGATTGTAGGCCTCCTCCGCCCCCAGGGACTTGAGGGAGGCATCCACCACCGGGAACAGCGCTATGGCCGGCACGCCCAGCCTGGCGGCCCGCTCGGCGGTACGCAACAGGACATCCAGGGACTGCCGCTCGACGCCGGGCATGGAGGCCACCTTCTCCACCCGCCCCTCGCCTTCGAGGACGAAGACCGGGTAGATGAAGTCGTCCGGCGTCAGCACCGTCTCCCGCATGAGGCGGCGGGAGAAGTCGTCGCGGCGCATGCGGCGCATGCGTGTGGAAGGGAAACGGCCTGCAACTGTCATAGCGCAATCCTTGCAAATTCAACGGACGATATTCTTTTCGGGGCGGGAACTTTCCGCCATGACCTGCATCATACGACGCAGATGGCACGCGCTGTCTCCCGCTTTACCTCCCTGAGCGGGTGCCTTAATCTCGTTAAGGCATTTTGGCCCCCGGACCCCCCTTATCCGGGGGCTTTTTTGTATTCGCCGGTGCCGGCAAGGGGATGCCCAACCAGCCGGCCAGCACCGCTTCGGCTTCCTCAATGCCGCTCTTCTTCAGGCTGGAAAAGAGTTGCGCTGAGAAGCCGGCCCCCAGTTTCGCCAGTTCGGCCTTGACCGCCCGCAGGGTCTTGGTCTGTTCCTGGCGGGACATCTTGTCGGCCTTGGATAGCAGCACGTGGATGGGCCGTCCGGTGGGGCGGAACCACTCGATCATGCGCCAGTCGAGGTCGGTCAACGGATGGCGGGCATCCATGATGATGACCAGTCCGGCCAGGGGCTGACGTCCCTGCAGATAGGGCCCGATGAGGCCCTCCCACTGGGCGCGGATGGCCTCCGGCGCCTTGGCGTAGCCGTAGCCGGGGAGGTCCACCAGATATTTGCCCTCGGCCAGGGTGAAATAATTGAGGTGCTGGGTACGGCCCGGCGTCTTGCTGACGAAGGCGAGCCGCACGCGGCCGGCCAGGGTGTTGATGGCGGAAGACTTGCCGGCGTTCGATCGACCGGCGAAGGCCACCTCGCACACCGCATCCGTGGGCAGGTCGCGCAGGTGGGCGACGGTCGTGTGGAAGACCGCCTTCTGGAACAAGGGCATAAAAAACTCGCGTAAACCGCCATGGGGCGGCGATCTGGTATAGAATAGCAGGTTTGTAACTTCCGTTCCCGGCCCATCCGCCAAAAAGCGGCCCAGAATCGCGCAGAAGGAGTTGTGAAATGATCCGTACGACGGCGCTGGCAGTCCTGCTCGCTACCAGTCTTTCCGCCAACGCATCCGAAGAAGCCAAGACCAAGGCGGATCCCGCCAAGGGCAAGGTCATCGCCGAGACCATTTGTGTCGCGTGCCACGGTGCCGACGGCAACAGTCCCGCCTCCGCCAATCCCCATCTGGCAGGCCAGGTCGAGGAATACATCTACAAGCAGCTGAAGAACTTCAAGGCCCTGGACGGCAAGCCGGCTCAGCGCAACAACCCGATCATGGGCGGCATGGCCGCCCCCCTCTCCGACGAGGACATGAAGAACGTCGCTGCCTGGTTTGCCCAGCAGAAGGCCAAGCCGGCCGGCGCCAAGGACGAGAAGCAGATTGCGCTGGGCCAAAAGCTTTGGCGCCAGGGCGACTTCGCCAAGGGCGTGCCTGCCTGTGCCGGCTGCCACGGCCCCGCCGGTGCCGGCCTGCCCGCCATGTACCCCAAGCTGGCTGGCCAGTTCCCGGAATACACCGAAACCCAGTTGAAGGCCTTCCGTCTTGGCGAGCGCGCCAACGACCCCGAGAAGATGATGCGCATGATCGCCGCCAAGCTCTCCGACGCCGACATCAAGGCCGTCTCGGAATACGCCGCCGGCCTGCGCTAAACGGCCGCAACCCGGCACCCAAGGCGGCCCCGGCCGCCTTTTTTGTTGCCTTCGCTTGGCATTGGGGCAGGCGGGAGATAGACTCTTTCCACACGCTTGGTCTTATTCCCCCGAACAGAGGAGGCCCGCCATGAAAACACTAAAGCAGCTACTCGCCGAAAAACAGCGCCCGCTGGCCGTCGTCAGCCCCAACGACACTGTCTTCCACGCCCTCACCGTGATGGCCCAGCATGACGTCGGCGCCCTCCTGGTCCTTGACGGCGAACAACTGGTCGGGATTTTTTCCGAGCGGGACTATGCCCGCAAAATCATTCTCCACGGCAAGTCGTCGAAGGAAACCCTGGTACGGGAGATCATGAGCGACAAGGTGGCCTACGTCACCCCCTCCCACAGCATCGACCAGTGCATGGCGCTGATGACCGACAAGCGCTTCCGCCACCTGCCCATCCTCGACGGAGACGGCAGCGTGGTGGGCATGGTTTCCATCGGTGACCTGGTGAAGGAAACCATCAGTTCCCAGCGCTTCCTCATCGAAGAGCTGGAACGCTACATCGCCGGCTGACATGTCCGTCGACAACAGGATCCATTTCCGCATCCTCGAAGACATCGCCCGGGATCTCTCGGGCGAGGTCAATTTCCCCACCTGCCTCGATGCGGCGATCCTGGTGCGCAATACCCTGCGCGATCCGGATGTCGCCCTCGACCGCGTCGCCCACGTCATCGAGGTGGAACCCCTCATTGCCAGCAAGCTGCTGCGCCTGGCCAACTCGGTCGCCTTCAACCCCAGCGGCCGGGCCATCACCGACCTGCGCACCGCCGTCGGCCGCCTGGGCTTCGATGCGGTCCGCACCACCTCCCTGGCGGTGGCCATGGATCAGATGCTGAAGTCGAGGAACCTCTCCGGTTTCGATGCCCTCTCCCGCCTCACCTGGGAGCACTCGCTGCACATCGCCGCCATCTCCCGGGTGCTGGCCCGCCGCATCGGCCGGGTGAATCCCGACGAAGCCATGCTTGCCGGCATGGTTCACAACATCGGCGTCTTCTACCTGCTCTACCGTGCCGCCGAATACGCCGAATACCGTGATTCCCCGGACGCCGTCATCGGCCTGGTGGCGGGCTGGCACGAAAGCATCGGCGAAAGCCTCCTGCACGTCCTCGGCCTGCCCGACCGCATCATCGACTCGGTCAAGGATCAGGGCAGCCCCCGCAACACCGACAATCCCTGCACCCTGGGGGACATCGTCTATTTCGCCAACATCCTGGCGGGGGGCGACTTGGAGTGGATGCGCGTCGGCGCCGACGCCGAACAACTGGCCCGGGAAGCCACCTACCGGGAGCGCTATGCCGATCTTCTCGGCGAGGCCGAGGACGACATCCGCGAACTGCGGGCGGCCCTTTCCGCCTAAACCATCGCCACGGCGGCGAGTCCAATCGTCTGCACCGTAAGATTTCCGGTGCGGCAGCGACCAATGGTCGACTGCACTTGATTGGACACCGCCATGCTGATCTGCCGCCCCGCCCCCCAACCAAACAAAGAAAAAACACCCCCCCCCCCCAAAAACGAACCGGGCCCCAAACAACCAGCCCGCCCCCCGCAACGGCACCAAGCC
>DAINDE010000002.1:0-113865 GCA_036732025.1 Rhodocyclaceae bacterium | reverse complement strand
CCCTCCCTCGGAAATCACGCCCGCCGCCACCTACGCGTCGCGGCGCCGCTTCCTCCAGGCCGGCACCGGCCTCGGCCTCCTGGCCACCCTGGGCGTGCCCGAAGCGGGCGCCCAGCCCACCGGGACGCGGCTGGAAGGCGTTCGGCCCGGCCCCTATTCGCTCGACGAGAAGCCGACGCCCATGGAAAGCGTCACCGCCTACGGCAATTTCTACGAATTCGGCCCCGACAAGGACAGCCCGGCCCGCCACGCCCATCGTCTGCGCACCCGGCCGTGGACCATCACCGTCGACGGCGCGGTGAAGACCCCCCTCACTTTTGGCATCGAGGACATCCTGAAATGGGCGCCCCTGGAAGAACGGGTCTACCGCCTGCGCTGTGTCGAGGGCTGGAGCGCTGTCATCCCCTGGGTCGGCTTCCCCTTCTCCGAGCTGGTGAAGCGGGCCAACGTCACCGGCAACGCCAAGTTCGTGGAATTCCGCTCCCTTGCCGACCCGGAGCAGATGCCCTTCGTGCGCGCCCCCTTCCTCGACTGGCCCTACCTGGAAGCCCTGCGCCTGGACGAGGCCATGCATCCCCTGACGCTCCTGGCGGTGGGCATGTACGGCGAGGCGATGCCCAAGCAGAACGGGGCGCCGCTGCGCCTGGTGGTACCCTGGAAGTATGGTTTCAAGGGGGCCAAGTCCATTGTCCGCGTCAGCTTCGTGGAGCGGCAGCCGGACACCACCTGGATGAAGGCGGCCCCCAGCGAATACGGCTTCTACTCCAACGTCAATCCCGACGTCCCCCACCGGCGCTGGAGCCAGAGCCACGAGCGGCGCCTGGGCGAGTTCTTCAAGCGCCGGACCCTGCCCTTCAACGGCTACGGGGAACAGGTGGGCCGGCTATACTCGGGCATGGACCTGAAAAAGTTCTTCTGACATGGCCTGGAACCCGAACTCGCGCCAACTGGCGGCCGTCAAGGCCGCCGTTTTCGCCGCCGCCCTGCTGCCCCTCGGCCGCCTGGCCGTAGCCGCCTACCAGGGCGACTTCGGCCCCAACCCGGTGGAATTCGTGCAGCGCTTCACCGGCACCTGGACCTTCAATTTTCTTCTGGCCACCCTGGCCGTCTCGCCGCTGCGCGCCCTCACCCAGTCCCACTGGCTGCTGCGCCTGCGCCGCATGCTGGGCCTGTTCACCTTCTTCTACGGTTGCCTGCATTTCCTGAGCTTCATCGGCTTCGACCACAGCTTCGACATCGGGGAAATCGCCGCCGACGTGATCAAACGCCCCTTCGTCACGGTCGGTTTCAGCGCCCTGGCACTGATGCTGCCCCTGGCCCTCACCTCCAACCAGTTCGCCATCCGCCGCCTGGGCGGCAAGCGCTGGCAGGAGCTCCACCGCAGCATCTATCTCATCGCCATCCTGGCGACCCTGCATTATTTCTGGCTGGTGAAGGCCACGGCCATCCTCTGGCCCATCGCCTATGGCCTGATGGTGGCCATGCTCCTCGGCTGGCGGATCAAGGACCGCATTCGCCGCCACGGCCCCTTCCCCGCCCCCCGGCCAGCGGCGGTGCAGCCGATACGCTTCGTCGAGCGCCGGCCCGAGTAGTCACGAGCGGGAGCGGTGCCCGGGCTCGAAGCGGACGATGGCCCGGCCGTCCGGCGCCTGTCGGGGAGCGGCCTTCCAGGCATGGCCATAGACCACCTCGAAGGTGGCCGGCAGTTTGCCCTCGACGCGGCGGGCCTCGTAGGCGGCCCGCGCCGCGGCCCAGGCTGCCTTTCCGGTCAGGCCATGGCGACGGGCCTTCATGGCGCAGCTCGATCCCGCCGCCCGCAGTTCGGCGAGCATGGCATCGAAGGAGTCGTAAGTGAGCCTGACCACCTCCATGTCCATGACCGGATCGGCAAAGCCCGTGGCCACCAGCATGTCCCCCAGGTCGTGCATGTCGATGGTGCGCTGGGTATGGGCGTAGCCGTCGGCGAAGGCGGTACGCAACTCCTTGAAGGTGTCTGGCCCCAGGGTCGAGAACATGAGCAGGCCGCCCACCTCCAGGACACGATGGGCCTCGGCCAGAAGCGGCAGGGGGTCATCGAGCCAGTGGAGCAGCAGGTTGGACCACACCAGCCCGGCACAGGCGGGGCGCAAGGGCAGGCGCAGGGCGTCGGCGGCGACGAAGGCGGGACCGGCCTCGCGGCCAAATTTCAGCCAGCGGGGCCAGGGCGAACGGGCGGTGGCGAGCCCCGCCAGCATTTCCGGCACCAGGTCGACGCCAACGGCCAGGGCGTCCGGATAACGGGCCCGCAGCCCCGGCAGGCTGGCGCCCCGGCTGCAACCGAGGTCGACGATACGACGGGGCTCGATGCGCACGTAGTCGAGGCGCTCCTGCATGCGCCGATCGATTTCCCGGGCGAAGAAATCGGCCTGGCCGTAGCCGGCGGCAGCCCGGGCAAAGCGCCGCCGGACCTGGGCGGGATCGATGAAACCGCCGGTCACACCGCGGTCAGGCCGAGGCGGGCGAAGAGTGCATCGTCGTCGCTGGTGTCCGGATTACCGGTGGTCAGCAGGTGGTCGCCGTAGAACATCGAATTGGCGCCGGCCAGGAAGCACAGGGCCTGTAGTTCGTCGCTCATTTCCTGGCGCCCGGCGGACAGGCGCACCCAGGAGGTGGGCATGGCGATGCGGGCAGCGGCGATGGTGCGAACGAACTCGAAGGGATCGAGGGGCGGCACGTCGGCCAGGGGCGTCCCTGGAATGGGAACGAGGTTGTTGATAGGCACCGATTCCGGCGCCTTGGGCAGGTTGGCCAGTTGCACGATCATGGCGGCGCGGTTCCGGCGCGATTCGCCCATGCCGATGATGCCGCCGGAGCACACGCTGATGCCAGCGTCCCGTACCTGGCTCAGGGTATCGAGGCGGTCGTCGTGGCTATGGGACTTGATGACCTGGCCGTAGAAATCCTTGTCGGTATCGACGTTGTGGTTGTAATAGTCGAGGCCGGCTTCCTTGAGCTTCTCGGCCTGGCCTTCCTTGAGCATGCCGAGGGTGACGCAGGTCTGCAGGCCGAGGGCCTTCACTTCCCGGACCATTTCGAGGACGTGGTCGAGATCCTTGTCCTTGGGGCCGCGCCAGGCGGCGCCCATGCAGAAGCGTGAGGCGCCCTTGTCCTTGGCCACCTTGGCGGCGGAGACGACTTCCTCTACTTCCAGGAGGCGCTCGCGCTCGGTGCCGGTCTTGTGCCGGGCCGACTGGGAACAGTAACCGCAATCCTCCGAGCAGCCGCCGGTCTTCACCGACAACAGGGTGGAACGCTGGACGGCATTGGGGTCGAAGTGCTGGCGATGCATCCCCTGGGCGCGCCAGATGAGATCCATGAGGGGCATCTCGTAAAGCGCCAGGATTTCCTCGACGGTCCACAGGTGGCGGTCGGGGGCGGCGTCCGGCGTGGGGACGGCGGCGAGGGAAGAAGCGTGCATAGGTGAAACCTTCAGCAAAACAGAGGGATAATGCGCCCGATCCGCTTGGCGGACTGAACGGTAATTATGAATTATCGACGAGGCGCAGATTCAATGTCAATTTTACCCCAAGGGGCGGCAGGTGCCCTGGCCGGCATCGGCCGTCCCATGAGCGCAGCCCTGCTGCCCGGTTCCTGCGTGCTCTGCGGGGCCGACAGCGGAGCGGCAGCCCTGTGCCCGCCCTGTCTGGGCGATTTGCCGTCCCTGCCGGCGGCCCGCTGCCCCCAGTGCGCCGAGGCCACCACCCATGGCGAGCGCTGCGGGCGCTGTCTGGCGCATCCACCGGCCTTCGACGGAACCCTTGCCCTCTACCGCTATGCCTTTCCCCTGGATCGCCTGGTGCATGCCCTCAAGTACGGGCACCAGTTGGCCCTCGCCCGCTGCTTCGGCCAAGCCCTGGCGGCAGCGTTGCCGGCGGAGCCGTTCGACCGCGTGGTGCCGCTGCCCCTCCATCCTGAGCGCCTCCGGGAAAGAGGCTTCAACCAGGCAGGCGAAATCGCCCGGTGCCTGGCCCGGGCCGCGCGCCGGGGCAGCGACCCGGACTGCCTGGAACGCCTGCGGGCGACGCCGCCCCAGGCGAGCCTCCCTCTCGCCGAACGGGCCGCCAACGTACGCCGGGCCTTCGGCTGCCGCCGCGACCTCACGGACGAATCCATCCTGCTGGTGGATGACGTGATGACCAGCGGCGCCACCCTCGACGAAGCCGCCCGCACCCTCAAGCTGCATGGGGCGGCGACGGTGTGGGTGGCGGTGATCGGCCGGGCCCTGCGCTCCGGCTGAAAGGCGGCTCAGCGGGTGCGGTGCTCGGCGAGGCTGGTCAGTTCCGGCCCCAGATTGCCGGCCGCCAGCGCCTTGCGGAATGCTTCCCTGGCCTCGCCGCCCTGGCCGTCGGCCTCCAGGGCCAGGGCCAGCCCCAGCCACCAGCGTCCGTCCGCCGGCGCCAGCCGGATGGCGTTCTGGTACGCGGCGGCGGCCTCCCGGTACTGCCCCAGGCGATGCTGGACATGGCCGAAGAAACCCTGGTAGTCGGCGCTGCGGCTTGCGAATGAAGCGGAACGCGCCAGGGTGCGGCCGGCAGCGGCGAGATCGTTGCGCTCCACCTGCAGGCGCGCCAGGTTCATGGCCCAGCCGATCTGGGCCGGCAACAGCTCGACGCCTTCCCGCAGAGTGCTTTCGGCCTCGTCGAGCCGGTGGCCGTCCACCTGGCTGCGCACCAGGGCCTGGCGTGCCTGCAGGTGCGTCGGATCCTGGCGCAGGGCGCTGGCCAGGGCGTCCGCCGCTTCGGCAGCACGGCCGCCTGCCAAAGCCGCCTGGGCGCGGCGGAAGTCCGCCTCGGCCCGCTCCCGCGGCGTGGCGACGCTGACCGACTTTTCGATGACGGCGTCGGCCGCAGTCTCCGCCGCAACCGGTTTGCCCGGCGTCGCCACGACCGGGCGGGCCGACGCCGGCTTTTCCGAAACCGCCGGTACCGCAACAGCGATGGGCGCGGGCGCCGCCAGTGCCGGCTGGACTGCCGCGGACGGTGGCACGGTGGCCGCCGCCGGAGTCGCCGCCAGGCCGTTGGGAACGCTCTGCAACGCCAGAGTGAGGCGGAGGGCCTCATCCGGCTGGGGTGCTTCCGCCTCCCTCGGCAGCAGGGCTTCTGGCGGCAGGGCTGGCATGGGTGGGAGGGGTGTCACCGCCACCGGTGGCGGGCTCGGCGGAGGCGTCACCACGGCTTGCGATCGTGCCGCCGGACCGGGGCCGTAAAGCGCCCAGCCAGCGACGGCTACGCCGCCCAGTACCGCGACTGCCAAGGCTACCGGCCAGACCGGGCGCGGCGAACGGAGCTCGGGCAGGGGGCGGATATCGCGCTGCAGGCCAGCACGCCCCAAATCGTCGGCACGGCGTTCCTCCAGGTCCCGCAGCATCTGATTGATCAGGCTCATCTCACCACCATCCAGGCGCCGTGGCGCCTTCCGTGTCCGCCGCCGCCCGCCGCACATGGCCGGCCTTGACTACGCGCCGGCCTTCGCCGAAGACGGCGAGCAGCGACTTGTGGGCGAGGATGTTGAGGAGGCGGGGCGTTCCCCGGCTGGCGCGGTGCAGGGCGCGCACCGCGCCGTTGGCGAAGATGCCGTCACCCCGGTAACCGGCCACCCGCAGCCGGTGGTCCAGGTAGTTCTCGGTCTCCTGGCGCGCCAGCCCCTGCAGGCGATAGTGGAAGGCGATGCGCTGGCGCAACTGGCGGACCGAGGGCTGGGCCAGCTTTTCATCCAGCTCCGGCTGGCCAAAGAGGACGATCTGCAGGAGCTTGCGCTTTTCCGTCTCCAGGTTGGACAGCAGGCGCAGGGCTTCGAGGGTTTCCAGGGGCATGGCCTGGGCTTCGTCGATGCACAGCACTACCGGCCGGTTGAGGGCGGCGTAGCCCATCAGGGCCCGGTTGAGGCTTTGCAGCAGGTGGTAGTCGTCGGCGCCGGTATCCACCGGCAGTTGCAGTTCCTCGGCCAGGGCCAGCATGAGGGTGCGGGGCGCCAGGTAGGGGTTGGGCAGGTAGGCGGAGATGACTTCCTTGGGCAGGGCCTGCAGCAGCCGGCGGCAGAGAAGGGTCTTGCCGGTACCCACCTCGCCGGCGATCTTGATGAAGCCCTCGCCGCCGTTGATGGCCACCAGCAGCGTGTTGAGGGCTTCCTGGTGGCTGCGGGTACCGAAGATGAAACTGGTGTCCGGCGTGATGCCGAAGGGCGGCTCGGTAAGCCCGAAATGTTCGAGGTACACCCCGGCCCCTTCTTACTGGCCCTGGAACTGGATGCGGCGCGGATCGAGGGCCTGCAGGCGGTCCTGGGTATCGGCCAGGTCCTGGCGCCAGGCGCTGTCGCCGGCGATGACCGTGGGCTTGATGAGGATCACCAGCTCGCGCTTGGTCTGGCTGGCCCCGGTCTGGCCGAAGAGCATGCCGAGGCCCGGGGCGCGGCTGATGCCGGGCAGGCCGTTGCGGTTGTTGCTCTGCTCCTGGCTCATCAGGCCGCCGATGGCGACGATGCTCCCGTCCTGGACGCGGACGATGCTGTCGGTTTCGTTGATGCTGCTGGAAGCCAGCGGCAGGGTGAAGGTGCCGAGGCTGCCCAGGTCCACCTGCTTGGTTTTCTCCTCGACCAGGGTCACCGCCGGGTGGACGTGGAGGATGATGTTGCCCTCGTCGTCGATCTGCGGCGTCACGTCGAGGGAAATGCCGGAGAAGAAGGGCTGCAGGGTGATGTTGGGGGTGACCACGTTGCCGGTGCCGCTGGTGGTGGTGGTGGTGCTGACGCCGGTGACGAAGTAGTCGTCGGCGCCCACCTTGAGCACGGCTTTCTGGTTGTTGATGGTGGCGATGCGGGGGCTGGAGAGCACCTGCACGTTGCCCTGGCTTTCGAGGAAGGAGAGCAGCGCGGCGAAATCGGCGGAGCGGAAGGCCAGCCCGAAGAAGCCCTTGCCCAAGGCGGTGGTGGTGATGGCGCCGGCGGCGCCGGGCAGCGCCGAGACGCCGGTGCCGCCGGCGCTGTTGATGCCGGTGGCGGAACCGGTGAGGGTGCCGGTGGTGCCGAGGGTGGTGCCCGGCGCCATGACGCCGACACCCCAGCGCTGGTCGTGGCCGGTGAACTTGGCCCAGTTGATGCCGGTCTGGAAGGAATCGGACAGGCGCACCTCCAGGATCTTGGCTTCCAGCATGACCTGGCGCTCGACCACCAGTTGCGTCGCCTTGAGGTAATTTTCCACCGCCCGCAGTTCGGCCGGCAGGGCCTTGACCAGAACCACGCCGGAAACCGGGTTGAGGATGACGCTGCGCCCCTCTTGGTTGCCGACGATGGTGCCGAGGGCGTTGCCCAGATCCTTCCAGAAATCGTTGTCCGAAATGGTCTGCACCCGGCTGCTGTCGGATTGGCGCACCGTGCCGCCGGTGGGCGTGCTGCCCGGGCTCTGGGAGGAAGTGGTGGTGCCGCCGGCGGCGCCGGAGGAGGAACCGCTGGGATTGACCACGCTGGGCGCACTGGAGGTGACCCGGGTATCGCTCGTGCCCTGGCGCCGGCTGGCCAGGTAGTTGATCTGGTAGATGCGGGACTGCAGGGCGTTGGACTGGATCATGATGCGCGACCCCTGGACCCGGTATTCGTAGCCGTAGAGTTCGCGGATGGTGTCGAGGGCTTCCCGCACCGTGACGTTCTTGAGGTTGAGGGTGAGATTGCCGGTGAGGTCCGGGGCGAAGACCATGCTGTACTTGGTGCCCGAGACGATGGCCATGAACACCTGGCTGGCCGGGGCGTTATTGACCGCCAGATTGAAGCGGGGCTCGGGGGTCGGCGCCACCGGGGCGTCCAGTTGCAGGGGCGGCATCATGGCCTTGCCCACGGCATCGCTGCCCGGCGCCGCCTTGGGCTTGCTGGCCGCCGCCTGCGCCAGCTCCTGGCTGATGCGGTCGAAGGTTTCGCCCGGCCGCGATACCGGGGCGCTGCAGGCGGTGAGTACGAAGGCCGCCGCCGCGGCCAGGCAAACAGTTTTCATGGCGTTTCCCTCTTGCGCCCCGCGGGCGCTCTGCCTTTCTTGTCCCGGACCACTTCCTTGGTCACGTCGGGCGTGAGCAGCAGGCGCTGCCTTCCCTGGGGGCCGTCGAGGACGACCTCGCCCTCGCTCACCGCCACCAGGCGGCTGTCGCCCCACATTTCCCCCAGGCGCACCGTGCGCCCGCTGATCACTGCCGCCGGCCGGCCCTGGCGGGGCAGCATGACCGATTGCAGGCGCGGCCCGGTGTCGGCCACGGCTTCCCCCGGCACCGCTTCGACGAAGCCCGCCGGCGGCCGCGTCGGGTCGTTGAGCACCTGCCCGGCGGCGGCGCCGGCGATTCCCCAGAGCAGGGGCAGAATCCAGGTCAGATTGCGAGCCATGCCTTGTCCGAACTCAATGTATAGATGACGACGGAAAGGACGTCGCGGGGATGCTCCTCGGCGTCGAGCCGCGCCTCGCCCCACAGCAGCCCGGGCTGGGCCCTCTCCAGGTCGGCCACGTAGGCCAGCAGGTCGGCGAAGCTCCCTTCCAGGCGGATTTCCACGCCGTGACGGTAGAGGCCGAAAGCGGACACCGGCACCTTGATCGCCTCGTCCCGGGCGTCGCCGCCAAGCACGCCGGCAGGCTTGAGGGTCTTCAGGCTGACCAGGCGCAGCGCCGGGTGGCGGGCGAGCACCGCTTCCAGCACCCGGGGCATCCGCTCCGGCGGCACCAGGCCGCTCTCGGCGGTTTTCAGGCGCTGCTCGGCCTCCTGCAACGAAGCCTCCAGTTCGGCGATGCGGCGCTTGGCCCCGGCATCGGGATCGGCGCGGAATTGCGGTTCCAGGGCGGCGATCTGCCCCTCCAGCGCCAGGGCTTCCGCAGTCTGGCGCTCGATGTTCTGGCCCAGGCTGCGGTTGCGCGCCAGCCCCGGATCGATGAACAGGGTGAATCCCACAAGCAGGATGCCGCCGACGACGGCGGCAGCCACCAGCCGCCGCTCCCGCAACGACAGGGCGTCGAAGCGCGTGGCCAGGCGGGTCCATTGCTGCTTCACGGGCGCGCCTCCGGACGGCCGGTGTCCTTGGGGGCCCCTGCCCGCAGCGCGAATTCGACGTAGGGCGGCAGCAGGCGCACCGGCCCGGGCTTGGCCGCCGCGTCGGGCTTGCCGGCGGGACGGGCGTCGACGCCGCGCATGTCCAGGGCGTCGAAGCGGCGGCCGTGGAAGGCCGGCTCGGCGTTGAGGCGGCGGATGTAGGCCGGCAGCAACGACGGGTCGAGCATGCGGCCGCGGATCTCCATGTCCTCGCCGCCGACGGCGAAGCCGGTGAGCCAGAGCCCGTCCATGGACTGCCGGGCAAGGCCGCGCATGGCCTCGGAGAAGCGGGCGCCCTCCTTCCGATCCAGGTGGCGCAGGGCCTCCTGGCGCAATTGCACCGCCGCCGCAAGGTTTTCCGCCCGCTGCGCCAGGGCCGGGTCCGGCTTGCGCTCGCCCAAACCCTTGGTCATGGCCTGCAGGCGCTCCTGGGCCGTGCGCAGGCGCACGCCGGCCTCGGCCTCGGCGGCCTGCAGGGAGCGCTGCCGGGCCCCCAGCCCGATGCTGGCGATAACCACCAGACCCAGGCAGGCCAGGGCCGCCATCGCCACCACGTTGGCGCGCAGCCAGTCTTGGCGCTGGCGCAGGGCCGGGTTGAGAAGGTTGATCTGCTGGCTCATGCCTGGTCCCGCAGGGCGGCCCCCAGGACCGGCAGGCACTGGGCCTGGCGCTGGGGGTTGCGCAGCTCGGGCAAGCCCGGGAAATCGACCACGTCGGCCAGATCCATGAGCTGGACGGGCACGTAGAGGTTCTCGGCGAGGCTGGGCTGCAGGCCGTCGACGGCCTCGGAGCACGCCACCACCAGCCGCGCCACGGAAATGAAGCTGAACTGGCGGTCGAAGGTGTCGAGGGAACGCTGCAGTTCGAGGGCGATGCGCTCCACCAGGGCCCGCTGGCGCTCACCGTCGGCGTCGGCCAGTTGCCGGGCGCCGATGTCGATGTGGCGGAAGGCGTACAGTTCGCCGCGATGGGTGAGGGTCAGCAGCCCCCCCTGCTCGCCCAGGGAGAGGAAGGCGAGGCCGCGGTTGGGTTCTTCGAAGAGGGCGGCGACGTTGCGCTGGGCCAGCTCGGGCAGGTCGATGGCCTCCAGCGCGATCCGGGCGTCGTCGAAGGCCTTCATGGCCGCCGCCACGGCATCGCCGCCGGCCGCCGCCACGAAGAGGCCGGTGGCACGGCCGCCGGCAGCGCCACCGCCCGGGATTTCCAGGATGTCGATGCTGGCCCGTTCCACCGGGAAATCGACCATGTCCTTCAGGCGCCAGCGCAGGGCCGCCTTGCGCTCGTCCTCGGGGACGTCCGGGGCTTCGAGCTGGAGGAGCTGGTACTGCCCGGGGGCGAGGAGCGTGGTGCAGCGGTGGCCCTTGAGCTTGCGGGCGGCCCGCAGGCGCTCCAGGGCTTCGCCGATGCCGCCCTCGATCTGGAAGGATTCGGCCAGGCGGATTTCCGGGCGGCACCCGACCGCCCGCACCACGTGGGCCAAGTCAAGGCGGCGGCCCTGGGGAACGACCCCCATCCACCCGGCTTCCTTGCTGGCAACCCGCCTCCCTAACATTCGCCCCTCTACTAAAGTATTTTAAGAAGGATAACCGCTAACATACTATTTAACAATGGAAAATTTTATTTTCCGGCAAATTTTCCAGCGTCATCGCGTCAGAAGTTCTCCCGGCTGTGGATGATCGGCGACCGGGGCCCGCAGGTGCCGAAGCAGGCCCGGCCGTTGCCGGTGGTGGTCAGCCAGGTGGGCGCGCCGCTGCCGCCGCCGACGAGGTTGGCGATGATCACGTCGAGGTAGCCGAAATTCCCCGCCCCCGGCCCCTGGGCGGCGCTGGCGGGATTCCTCAGGACGAGCCGCACGTCGCCAGCGGTGACGGCCTGGCGCGCCGCCGCCGTGCTGCCGTTGATCTGGGCCACCACCTCCCCGGCTGCGAGAGCGTTGCGGGCGCTGGCGGCATAGAAGAGGAGCCCGCCGTTGCCGGCGGTGGGGACGTTGAGGGCGGTGCAACTGTCGGCCGTATTCTGGCGCCAGGCGTTGGCCAGCCAGAACTGGGTCTGGGCCGGCACCGTCAGGGGCAGGAATTCCGAGCCGTAGGCGTTGCCCAGCCACAGGCGGCCGCTTTCGACCGTCAGGGTGCCGTCGGTGCCGCCGTGGGTGGCCTTGGTCGGCAGGGTGTCGCTGTCTTCGGCATGGACGGCGATGGCGGCCGGGTTGGAGGGCTCGGTGGTGAAGCGGAAGGAAATGGGGGATGGATTGGCGGTGGCGGTGTTGGACACGGTCCCGACGCCGCTGGCGAACTGGGCGGCGGGCACGGCGCCGGTGCCGCCGGCGGTGCTGCCCACGTAGAGACTGCCGGCCGCGCCGTTCTCCTCGGTCAGGTTCACCGCCCGGGCGAAACCGGCAGTGCCGTCGTAGTTCCGGGTGGTGCCGGCGGTGGGGGTGACGGCATTCCTGGCCGTCACCTGCACGGTGAAGGGCTGGCGGGAATAGGCAAAGCCGGTGCAGCCGGCGGCGGGGGTGACGACGGTGTCGAAGTGATGGGGGTAAAAACGGCCGACCCAGTCGCTGGTGCCGCGCACGCTTCCCGCGCCGAAGTAGTCGGAAAGGGTGACGGTGGCCTTGAAGGCGCCCACTTCGTCCCAGCGCACCCCGGCGGCGGTGCTGGTGGTGCCGTTGGCGAAGACCGGGGCGGTGACGGTCACCGGCGCCGGTACGCTGACCGTGGGAGTGGCGTTGCCGGCGCCGATGGAGAAGGCGAAGGTGCCGCCGCCGTGGCGGGTATCGGTGGGGGCGGTCGATTCGTTGCCGAAGTTGAAGGTCTTGGCCGGGGTGGCGCAGGCGTTCATGGCGTCCATGGTCACCGCCAGGGTGTCGCCGGCCGGGGCGAAGCCCGCCGTCGCCAGGGTGGGCGTGCCGGAAGACGGCCAGGCGATGGGGTTGGCGGTGCCGGAGGAATTCTTCACCGAGGTGATGGTGAACGACGCCGGCGCCACGGCGAAGGCGTTGGTGACGCCGTTCATGTGGTTGCTGGGGGCCCCGCCGGGGTTATAGCTGGCCCACAACTGGACCTGGCCGGCATCCGGGTAGTTGATGACCACCGGCGCCATGGCGTTGCTGCCGAAGGTGAGCGTCACCGGCTGGTAGTCGCCGCTGTTGGGGCGGCCGGCCACATTGGGTGCGAGGCCCACGGCGGTGCCGTTGACGGTGGCGTTGGTGCCGCCGACGCAGGTGGCGGGATTGACGCACTGCATGGAGAAGTTCACCGCCACCGACTGGCCGTTGCGGAAATCCTGGTTGGCGGCGGTGCAGGTGAAGTTGCTCTGGTCGCTCTTCCAGGCCTGCAGGTAGAGGGTCTGCGCCGTCTGGCTGGGCGGCCCGGCATAGCTCGCGTTGGAATTGACGCAGGCCACCTTGCTGCTGACGGTGGCCGCCGCCATGGAGGCGGTGACGAACTTGAAGCCCTCGTGGGAAAAGGTGACGTTGCCGCTGCCCGTGGCCGGGCTGGCCAGGGCGGTGAGGGTGGCCGTCTCCGCCCAGCGGGTGTTGAAGAGCAGGGTGGCGTTGGTCTCGTTGTTGAAGGTGTAGGTGGCGGCACCGCTGTCGGCGGCCCCGGCGGCGAACACCCCGGAGGCCGAGCCGCGCTGCCAGTTGCCGTGGCCGGTGGCGTTGGAAAGGCTGACCGTGGTGCTGGTCTGCACCGCCCCGCCGATGCTGTCCCGGGCGTAGATGTTGACGCTGACCCACTCGCAGGTGAGCGCCGCCGCCGGGGTGACGGTGACGTCGAAATGGTCCAGGGACGAGCAGCCGCTGCGCAGCACCATGTCCTTGAGGGCCTGCACGTGGCTCATGTCGAAGGGGTAGATCTTCATCTCGTCGAAATAGCCGTTGGCCGAGTTCGGCGTGCCGCCGCTGGGGGTGACGCCGGAGGTCCGGTTGTCGCCCAGGTAGGCGTTGGTCACCGCCCCCGGCGAGCCGTTGGTGGTGCCGCGCCAGACGTTCTGCAGGACGCCGTTGACGTAGATGCGCAGCACCGTCTGGCTGGTGCCGGCCTGCATGTACCAGCTCACCGCGATGTGCTTCCAGCTCCCCGAGCCGATGGCGGCGGCGGTGGTGGTCGCCGTCACCGTGGCGCCCGTGCTGTCGGACACCACCAGCTTCAACTGCTGGCCGGCCGTCTTCATCAGGTAGAAGGGCCGATTGGCCACCGTGCTGGCGTCGAAGAGCATGGCGTCGGTGTTGGCGCCCGGGTAGTACCAGAAGCTGACCGATCCCTTGCTGGCCGGCGTCCACGGGATGGAGACCGCGTCCTGGGTCGTGTTGCTGGTGTTGGACGGGAACTGCGCCGAGCGGCAGACCTTGATCTGGGTGTTCGACGACTGGGCGGTGCCGATGGCGGTGCCATGGAGGCCGTTGCCCGAGGCGTCGCGCACGTCGGTGTTGGGGGAAGCCCGCCAGGTGGCCTCGTCGAAATAGTATTCGGCGGTCTTGGGCTGGGCCTGGTCGGCCCGGTACCACTTGATGGCGGTGCCGTTGGTGGCGTCGATGAAGGTCTGCTTGAAGGAATACTGGGTGTAGTCGGTACTGCTCACCTGGACGCCGACGGTCCCCTCGGAGCCGTCGGAAGCCCCCACCGTGTACTGGTATTTGAAGGTATCGTCCTCGTTGAGGACCACCTGGAAGGAATAGCGCCGGGACACGTTGCCGTAGAGGGCGACGTTGTTCCAGGTGATGACGAACTGGCGGTTGGGCGCCGTGCCCAGCAGTTCGTACTGGACCAGGGCACCGGAGACGTTGGGCGCCGTATTGATGTCCACCCAGTACACCGCCAGCAGGTTCTGGGGCACCGCCCGGGGGCAACTGCCGCTGGCGGAGGGCAATCCGGCCGGCAGGGCGGTGTTGGTGTAGGTACGGTGGATGCCGGCGTCGGCGCCGAACTGGATCATGCCGTTGGACATGATGCGCACCTGGGTATAGGTGGTGCCGGCGAAATCGAAGGTGAAGCCGCCGGGGAAATTGACCACCGCCCGCACGTCGTCGCCGTTGGGGTAGCTGGTGCAGGTGTTGTCCCAGGTGACGGTGGTGGCCGCCGCCGACGGCGCCAGCCAGTTGAAGGTATCGGTCTGGTAGGCGTAGGTCTGGGCCTGGGCGAGGCCGGCCGCCAGCGCCAGCCAGAGGACCACCAGCCCCTTGACGATATGCGTGATGCCATGCCGGGTCATAGTTGCCCTCTCAGAAGGTACAGTCGAACGGCGCCACGGTGCTCGCCGAATCCCGGCACACCTCCACCGTCACCGTGAGTCGGCGCGACACCCCGCCGCCGGGGCCGGCACCGGTGGCCGTGGCGATGATACGGAAGAGGCGCAGGTTTTTCGTGCCTTCCTGGAAATCCCCGGCGCCGGGGAACACCTCGCAGGTGACGGCCACCGCGAACCCCAGGATGGCGAGGTTGGTCGGCGACGCGAAACAGCTGGGCAGGGGCGACGCCGCCGTGGCCGGGGGGCCGTTGGCGGGGTTGTTGGCCACCTGCCAGAGCCCCCATTCCACGCCCCCCCGGGCCGCCTGGTAGGCCCGGCTGCCCTGCACGTCCAGGGTCGAGGTGGTGTTGCTGGTGGTGGTCAGGCTGACCATGGCGGCGGCGATGGCGGCGAAGAGCAGCAGGAAGAAGATCGCCGCGATGATGGAGACGCCGCGCTGGCGCCGGGAGGAGGTGGCCCGCGGATTCATGGCGCGTTGAGGACTTCCACCTGGTGCATGAGGGTCACCGCCTCGCCGTTGGCGGACAGGGTCAGGCTGATGGACACCAGGCCGTTGCGGGCCAGGGCGCCGGCGACGTAATTGAGGTTGCAGGCGGCCAGGTTATCCACCAGCACCGCCGTCTGCACGGCGGCGCAGGCCCCATGCACGGGCAGGGCGGCGAAGCCCCCGGTGGGCTGGACGGCCTGGAAGTCGTAGCACCAGCGGCGCAGCAACTGGGTCGCCGTGCACTCGTAGGTCACCGGCCCGCCGACGATCTGGAAGCGCCGCCGGGGGGAACCGAAGGGAAACTGTCCGCCGGCGAAGCCCAGGGCCGAGAGGCCGGCGCCGGTGGTGGTGAGCGCCCGGGAACTGGTGCCGGCGTAGACGTCGGACCCCGGCTGGCCCAGGTTGTAGATCACCAGCCGATCCCCGGCGGCAGCGGTGACCGTGGGGCCGAGGACGTCGAAGGTGGTGTCGGCGGCGTTGCTCAGGTCGAGGGGATTGCCGGTGCCCGCCGGCGTCAGTTCGCCCCGGTAGCGGCCGCCGTCGCGGACCGGCACGAATTCCAGGAACTGGTTGCCGCCGGCGGAGCGGACGCTGTTGGGCAGGGCCCCCTGCACTTCCCGGCCGATGCGGCGGAGCGCGGTATCGGCGGCGTCGGTGAGGGCGGCGCGGTTGGCCACGTCGAAATAGGCGTCGATCTGGCGGCGGCCGAAGAGGCTCACCAGGGCCACCAGCACGCCGGTGACGGCGATGACCACGATCATCTCCACCAGGGTGACGCCGCTGCCGCGGCGGCGGTCAATAACGGGGCGCATAGCGGAAACGCAGGCCGGTCAGGGTGAAGGACTCGGTGCCGCGGGTCACCGTGACAGCCACCTGGAGGGCGTCGTTGGCCGGCACGCCGAAGGTGCCGCCGACGGCAGTCACCGCCACGGTGGCGGTGTAGCCCGCCAGGGCCGCCGCCCCGGCACCGGTGATATCCACCACCGGGTTCATGGAAAAACCGGCGTAGTCACCGACGTTGTCGAACTGGGTGCCCGGGGCCGGCGTCGCGGGCGGCGCCCCGAGGCGAACCTCGCCGGCGGTGGGGCCAAGCACCTCCTGGGAAGCAGCCGCGCCGCCGGTGCAGTCGGCGGCGCTCAGGGCCGAGCCGGCGTTGGCGTCGTCCGGATCGCAAAAGGTGAAGGGCTGGTGCAGGATTTCGCCGAGCAGGGCCTCGGCGATGGCCGTCATCTGCTTCTGGCGCATGGGCTCGACGCTGCCCATCAAGGAGACGCCGAAGGTGGACAGCACCGCCACCACCCCCACCGCCAGGACCACCATGGAAACCACCACCTCCACCAGGGACAGCCCCTGCTGCCGGCGGCGGGGGGCCTCAGCGGACATAGCCGGTCTCCGCCTCGACGGTGATGGCCAGGGCCGCCGGCAGGTTGCTGATGCCGATGCTGGCGGCGGCGCTGGGCTGGCCGAGGCCGTTGAAGGTGATCCAGCCGGCGGGGAAGGCGCTGAACGAGGTGCTGCGGGAGGCCGTCACCACCAGCGCCGTGCCCTCCGGCCCGTTCAGGGCCGGGCCGACGGTGGTGCAGTCCCCGGCGCCGGCAGCCGTTTCGATATGGACGATGAGGTTCGTGGCGTTGGGGAACGTGGCACAGGTCACGCGCCGCGACGCGATCGCCGCCTTCTGCGCAAAACGCAGGGCGGCGATGGCGTCGTCACGGAGGCGGCGGTCGTCGAAGCCGGAGTCGGCGAGGCGAGGAATCGCGGCCAGGGCGAGAATCCCCACCACCACCATGACCACGATCAACTCGACAAGCGTAAATGCCCGTTGGCCACCGGCCAGGGACGGCCCCATTGCAGCCCCCAGGCGGAGTGGTCAGCAACCGCCGGTGGAAACGGTCGCCGCACCGGTAGTGCCGTTATAGCTCACTTGGCAGGTGGCAGAACCGCCATTGGTCGGACGGAACGTCACGGCAGCAGGTGCGGTGTAATCGACGGTGAATCCATCGGTGGACTGAAGCGCGCTACCGATGCCGGCCGCCGTACCGACGGGGATGCCCGTTGCCGCATTCACGGTCACCGACGTCGTGTCAGCCATGGTTACCGTTGTCGCTGCCAGGTTGCCCGTGGCCATGTAACGTGCCTGTACGACCGCAACGGCAGACCGCAATCCACCGGCCATGCCGTTGACAGCGGCAGCCCGCGCGTCGTTGGTCAGATTCACGAACCGCGGCAGCGCCGTCGCGGCCAGAATGCCGAGAATGACAATGACCACCACCAGTTCAACCAGCGTAAAACCCTTTTGTTTCATGACAATCACTCCTCAAAATCAAAGACAAGTGGAATCCACGATCACCGCGACGGGGGCGGTGACGACGCCGGCCGCCTGAGTGGCGGCGGTATAGCTGACCCGGCAGGTACCGGCGGTCGGGCCCGGCACGTCGATGTTGATGGTGGCCCCCGCGGCGGCGCCACCACCGACGGTGCTATAGTCAGCGGGATTGGCGGTACTGATCCCCGCCGCCGTGATGATGCCGGCGGCGGCAGCCGAGGGATACTGGTTCACCCCCTGGACGTTGGCCCCTTCCATATTGATGGTGAAGTTGGTGTTGTCCGCCGGACAGGAACCGCCGTTATTGGCGTTGGCCAGGCACTGGGCGTGGTAGAGGGCCGCCGCGCCGCGCACGGCACCGAGGGCAGCGTTGAGTTTGGCCTGCCGCGCCTGGACCTGCAGGTTGGTGAAGCGCGGCAGCGCCACCGCGGCCAGGATGCCGAGAATGATGATGACCACGATGAGTTCGATGAGGGTGAAACCCCGTTGCGTCGTACCTGCCTTCATGCTGCCTCCTTCTTTGTCCCAATGGCGCCTGCCGCTATTAACGGCTGCTTCGGCGCGAACTTCACTTTATTTCAATTGCAAATATAACAAAAGTGATATTTGCGCTCCGCTGCCGATTACTTCCGCTCATTTGATGCTCCGTTCGCTCCACGTATACGCCGCCGCCGGCCGCAGGGCGACATAGGCGACGCCCTGGCGCGCCGCCGCCGGCTGGCCAAGGGCGTTCATGCCCACCAGCCGGTAGCGCAGGCTGCGGCTGCCGTCGCTGGCGACAAAGGTGTCGCCGCGCTGGACGAGGTATTCCACCAGCCCTTCCCCGGGCCGGTAGTACCACTTGCCGGCGTCGTTCCCCGCCCCCGCCCCGCCGTAGTTGCCGGGCAGGGCTTCCATGAGCAGAAAGGGGTTCTGCGCCGGCAGGCGTGCCAGTTCGTCCCAGCGGTTGCCGGCGGCCAGCTCGGCGGAGCGCACCGCCAGGGCCGCCCGCAGGGCCGCGACGTTGCCCTCGGCCGCGGCTGCCTCAGCGGTTTCCTCCAGGCCGCGGAAGCGCTCCAGGGCCACGGTGGCGAGGACGGCGATGACGCAGATGACGACGATCAGCTCGAAGAGGGTGAAGCCGCGCTGGGATCGCCTCGCCATGGCCGGGATCACTTCTTGAGGGCGACCTTGCCCAGGTCCCACATGGGCAGGAAGACGCCCAGGGCCAGAATGAGGACGAGGATGCCGAGACAGACGATGAGGATGGGCTCGATCTGCTGGCCGAGGGTCTTCAGCTCGTACTCGACCTCGCTCTGATACATCTCCCCCACTTCGTCCATCATGTCGTCCAGCGCCCCGGATTCCTCGCCGACGGCCACCATCTGCAGCACCACGGGGGTGAAGATGTTGGCGGTGATGGCCGACCGGAGCACGCTCTCGCCCCGTTCCACGGTTTCGCGCATGCCTTCGATGCGGCGAGCGATGTAGCTGTTGTCCACGGTCTGGGCGGAATTGGAAAGGGCCTGCATGACCGGCACGCCGCTGCGGGTGCCGAGGGCGAAGCTGCGGGCGAAGCGGGCCAGGGCGGCCTTGTGCAGGATCTTGCCGGCGATGGGAAAGCGCAGGGCGATGGCTTCCCAGCGGTAGCGGCCCTGTGGCGTCCCCACCCAGGCGCGGAAGGCGAAGAAGCCGCCGATGGCCGCCACCAGCATGGCCGGCCACCAGGTCACCATGAAGTCGGAAAAGGCCAGCAGGATGCGCGTCATGAGCGGCAGCTCGGCGCCGAAGCCCTTGAACACCTTGGCGAAGGCGGGAATGACGAAGATGTTGATGATGACGATGGCCACCGCCATGGCCAGCACCACGAACATGGGGTAGCGCAGAGCGGACTTCACCTGTTCCCGCATGTAGCGCTCGAACTCCAGGTGCTTGAAAAGGCGCAGGAAGATTTCCTCGAGCAGGCCGGTGGCCTCGCCCACCCGCACCATGGAAATGTAGAAGGGCGAGAACACGTCGGGGTGGCGGGCGAGGGAGACGGAGAGTTCGCGGCCGGCTTCCAGGCTCTCGCGCACGTCCTTGATGACCGCCTTCATGGCCGGGTTGATGGCCGATTCCTGCAGGCCGTTGAGGGCGCGCATGATGGGCACGCCGGCCTTCAACAGGGTGTGGAGCTGGCGACTGAAGAGCAGCAGGTCGATGTGGCCGACCCTGGGCTTGAACAGGCTGATGTCGAGACTCACCGCCTTGCTGCCGCCGGCGGCCTCGTCGATGGCGATGGGCGTGACGCCCTGGCCCACGAGAACGTCGGCCACGGCGCCGGGCGAGGCCCCTTCCAGGACCCCGGTGACCTTTTCGCCGTCGCTGCGGCGGCCGCGGTAGGCGTATTTCGGCATCAGTCTTCGTACTGGTTGCTGATGCGCATGGCCTCGGCCACCGTGGTGGTGCCGGCCACGACCAGGCGGACGGCGTCGCGGCGCAGGGTCTCGCCGGCCATCTGGCGGCGGGCGGCCTGCATGAAGACGCCGGGATCGTCGTGGTTGATGGCTTCCACCAGCTCGTTGCTCATTTCCAGGAATTCGTAGGCTCCAATACGCCCCTGGTAGCCGGTGTTGCCGCAGTGGGCACAGCCGCGCCCATGGTGGAAGCTGCGGCCATCGACGGTGTCGCCCAGCTCATAGCGCAGCCATTCGTGCTCGGCGGGGGTCGGCGTCCATGGTTCGCGGCAGTTCTGGCATATGACGCGGACCAGGCGCTGGGCCAGCACCATGTGCACGGAGAGGGCCACCATGTAGCGGGGCACACCCATGTCGAGCAGGCGGATGGGGGTGGTGATGGCGTCGTTGGTGTGCAGGGTGGACAGCACCAGGTGGCCGGTCATGGCAGCGCGCATGCCGATCTCGGCGGTTTCCTGGTCGCGCATTTCGCCCACCAGGATGATGTCCGGGTCCTGGCGCAGCACGGTGCGCAGGACCCGGGAGAAGGTCAGCTCGATCTTTTCGTGCACCTGCACCTGGTTGAGGCCCGGGAGGCGGTATTCCACCGGGTCCTCGACGGTGATGATCTTCTTCTCGGTGCTGTTGAGCTCGTTCAGCGCCGCGTAGAGGGTGGTGGTCTTGCCGGAGCCGGTGGGGCCGGTGACGAGGACCATGCCGCTGGGCTTGGACAGGGCGTGGCGGAAGCGTTCCAGCACGGCCGGCGACATGCCGATGCGGTCGAGGGAAAGGAGCCCGGTGTTCTGGTTGAGGAGGCGCATGACGATGGATTCGCCATACTGCCCCGGCAGGGTGGAGATACGCACGTCCAGCGGCACATTGCGCACCTTGATGGCGAAACGGCCGTCCTGGGGCAGGCGCTTTTCCGAGATGTCGAGGCCGGACATGAGCTTGAGGCGCAGGGCCACCGCCGTCGAGATCTTGGCGTCGGCCTCGGTCTGCACGTGGAGCACGCCGTCGATGCGGAAGCGGATGCGCAGGGCCTTTTCCTGGGGCTCGAAGTGGATGTCGGAAGCCCGCACCCGCATGGCTTCCTCGAACACCGTCTGCAAGAGCTTGACCACCGGCGCGTCCTCGGCGCCGGGAGTGAAGCCCAGGAGGTCGCCGAATTCGACGGGGATGTCCCCCAACTCGGCGGTCAGCTCCTTGGCCAGGCCGGTGATCTGCTCGCCCCGGTGATAGACCCGGTCGATGATGGTGAGCAGCTGGCTCTCGGTGACCACCGCCAGGTCGATTTCCCGGCGCACGACGCGGGTGATCTCGTCGTAGGCCTGGAGGTCGGTGGGGTCGGAAAGGCCCACCTGCAGCCGGCCGTCCGGCATTTCGCCGAGGACCAGGGCGCGGAAGCGGCGGGCCTGGGTTTCCGGCAGCAGCTTGATGAGTTCGGGCTTGGGGTTGAACTGCTTGAGGTCGACGTAGGGAATGCGCAACTGCCGCGCCAGGGCCTGGGAAATGCCCTCTTCCGTAACGTAGCCGCTTTCGACGAAAATGCGGCCGAGCTTGCGGCCCGTAGCCTTCTGTTGCTCCAGGGCGAGCTTGAGCTGCTCTTCGCTCAAGAGCCCTTGTTGGATCAGCAGGTCGCCAAGACGCACTTTTTGCGGGGGGGGCATCCCTTCCTCCAAGCAACTTTAGAATGATCCGTTAATACATTGAATTAACGGATTTTTTGATATTTGCGCAAATTACGCCTTTTTGCCAGGACTGACAAGTGTTCGCCATCGTCCTCTACCAGCCCGAGATTCCGCCCAATACGGGCAACGTCATCCGCCTGGCCGCCAACACCGGCAGCGAACTGCATCTGGTGGAACCCCTCGGCTTCGCCTTCGAGGACAAGGCCCTGCGCCGGGCCGGGCTGGACTACCACGAATACGCGCGGGTCGTGCGCCACGCCGACTGGGCCGCCTGCCGGGCCACCCTCGCCGGCCGGCGGCTGTTCGCCATGACCACCAAGGGCGAGGGCAGCCCGTTTGCGGCAACGCTGGAAGCGGGGGATGTCTTCGTCTTCGGCCGGGAAACCAGCGGCCTGCCGCCGGACGTGCTGGCCGAATTCCCGCCGGAGCGGCGCCTGCGCCTGCCCATGCTGGCGGGGCAGCGCAGCCTCAATCTTTCCAATGCAGTGGCGGTGACGGTGTTCGAGGCCTGGCGGCAGGCGGGGTTTGCGGGAAGCGTTTGACCGGACCTATCCGGCACAACAACACTCCGCGCCGTTCGGGCCGAGCCCTTCGACCGGGCTCAGAAGAGGACTGTCGAAGCTCTTGGATGAACCGCCCTTCGACAGGCTCAGGGCGAACGGAGGGAGGATGGTGACGGCCGGAAAATCGCCCAACCCGGCTCAGGCCAACTCTTCCTTCGGGTCCCGTGCCATCAGCCGCTCCACCGCCTCCCGGGCCGACAACTGGCCGTCGAGGACCGCCGCCACGGCCGCCGAGATGGGCATGTCGATGCCCAGTTCCCGGGCCTTGCTGGCCGTCTCCCGGGCGGTATAGACGCCTTCCGCCACGTGGCCCAGTTCGTCAAGAATCTGGGCCAGGGTCTTGCCCTGGGCCAGCCCGAGGCCGACCCGACGGTTGCGGGAAAGGTCGCCGGTGCAGGTGAGGATGAGGTCTCCCATGCCAGCCAGCCCCATGAAGGTTTCGCGGCGGGCCCCCAGGGCCAGGCCCAGGCGGGCGATCTCGGCCAGGCCGCGGGTGATGAGCGCGGCCCGGGAGTTGAGCCCGAGGCCCAGGCCGTCGCAGACCCCGGTGGCGATGGCCAGCACGTTCTTGACGGCACCGCCCACCTCGACGCCCACCAGGTCGTCGTTGGCGTAGATGCGCAGGCGGTTGGTGTGCAGCTCCCGCGCCGCGCGGCGGGCGAAGGCGGCATCGTTGGCGGCCAGGGCGACGGCGGTGGGCTGCCCCGCCGCCACTTCCTCGGCGAAGCTGGGACCGGAGAGGGCGCCGCAGAGGGCGTCCGGGCCGAGCACTTCGGCGACGACCTGGTGGGGCAACAGGCCGCTGCCGGCCTCGAAGCCCTTGCACACCCAGAGGAGCGGCACCTTGCGGCCACCGGCACGCAGGGCTTCGGCGGTGGGCCGCAGGCCGGCGATGGGCGTGGCGACGACGGCCAGATCGGCTTCGGCCACGGCGGCGGCGAAATCGGTGGTGACGGCCACGCCGTCCGGCAGGCGGTAGCCGGGGAGGAAACGGGTATTCTCGCGGTGGGCGGCGAGCATGTCGGCGACGTCCGCTTCCCGGGACCACAGGGTGACCCGGTGGCTGCCGGCGAAGGCGATGGCCAGCGCGGTGCCCCAGGCGCCGGCGGCAAGGACGGTGACGTTCATTGGCCCCAGATCTGGGTGGTGCGGACGTAGCCGGCGGTGCCGTCGCGGTGACGGACCTTGATCCAGCCCGGCGAGGCAGGCTCGACGTATTCCAGCGCCACCCATTTGTCGGCCTCGAAGACCACGGCGGCCTCCGGTTTGTCTGCCTGACGGATCTCGGCCTTCGGCGCCGTCACCACGACGGTGCGGCGCTCGCCCAGGGTCTTGTTGTCGACCCAGGCGAGGGAGCCTTCGGCGTCCCGCACCTTGGTCCACCCCTCCAGGCGGACGACCACTTCCACCGGGGTGTATTGCTTGAGGAGGTAGAGCTTGTTGCCCTTTTGCGAAGGCGCGTCGTACATGATGGCCACCGGCGCTTCCACCGAGCGGTAGTCGAGGGCCTGCGCCGGCAGGGCGCAGGCCAGGGCGACGAGGGCCAGGGCACGACGCGGCATGGGCTTTACTGCACCGGCACTTCGCGGGGAGCGGCGGCCTCTTCCTGCTGCTGCAGGCGGGCCATGTACATGGCCTCGAAATTGACCGGCTGGAGCTGGATGGGGGAGAAGCCGGCACGGGTCATGGCATCGGCCACGGCCTCGCGGGCATAGGGAAAGAGGACGTTGGGGCAGGCCACGGCAACGAGGGGTTCGATCTGCTCGTCGGGCACGTTCTGGATGCGGAAGATACCGGCCTGGCCAACCTCGACCAGGAACATGGTCTTGTCGCCGAGCTTGGCGGTGACGGTGACGGTCAGCACCACGTTGAACACGCCGTCGCCGATGCCCATGCCCTCGTTGTTGAGCTGCACCTCGAACTGGGGTGCTTCGCGCTCGAGGAAGATTTGCGGCGCGTTGGGAACCTCGATGGAAAGGTCCTTGACGTAGATCTTCTCGATGGAAAAGACGGGCTGTTGATTTTGTTCCATGGTGAGCTTTCTGGTTGGATGGTTCTTGCTTCAGGCTCCCTCGGCCGCCAGCAGCGGCTGCAGCCCGCCGGCGGCGTCGAGGGCGTAGAGATCGTCACAGCCGCCGACATGGGTGGCGCCGATGAAGATCTGCGGCACCGTACGCCGGTTTGTTTTCTGCATCATTTCATCCCGCCGGCCGGGGTCGAGGTCCACCCGGATTTCCTCGATGGCGGCGACGCCCCGGGCCTTCAACAGTTGCTTGGCCCGGACGCAGTAGGGGCACACCGCCGTGGTGTACATCACGACGGGGGCGGTCATTTGTTGCGGGTCCCCTTCTTGATGGGCAGGCCGGCCTGGGCCCAGGAATCGACGCCGCCGGCCAGGTTGTAGAGGCGGGCGAAGCCCTGCTTCTTCAATTCGCTGCAGGCCTTGGCGGAACGCATGCCGGAAGCGCAGCAGACGATGAGGGGCTTGTCCTTGTATTTTTCCAGCTCGCCGATGCGGTCGGCCAGCTTGCCCGAAGGGATGTTGCGGGCCTCCGGCAGATGGCCGGCGGCGAACTCGTCGGGCTCGCGCACGTCGACCACGTGGGCGTCCTCGCGGTTGATGAGGAGAGTCGCCTCGGCCGGGTTGACCCGGGCGCCGGCGCCGCGGATGAAAAGCGGCCACAGCAGCGCCAGGCCGCTGACGACGACGACGGAAACGAGGAGGATGTTCTGGTTGATGAATTCCATTGCTGCGCTCAATGCATGGGCACGCCGCAGAAGACCTCGCGCATCATGCCGATGAGCTGGAGGGTGCGGGCGTCGCCGACACGGTAATAGACCCGGTTGGCGTCCTTGCGGGTGAGCAGGACGCCCTTTTCGCGCAGGATGGCAAGATG
Source organism: Rhodocyclaceae bacterium (assembly GCA_036732025.1). Taxonomy (GTDB): domain Bacteria; phylum Pseudomonadota; class Gammaproteobacteria; order Burkholderiales; family Rhodocyclaceae; genus SSSZ01. Next base: position 89,145 of record DAINDE010000002.1, on the reverse strand, counting down.
CTGGGAGATGTTGCTCTGGGAAGTGCCCACCGCATCGACGATCTCCTGCACACAGGCCTCCTGGTCGCCCACCACGCAGAGGATCTTGAGGCGCAGGGGATGGGCGATGGCCTTGAGGGCGCGCGCTGCCATCTCGATGTGCTCCTGCTTCTCGATAAGGTTGAAAGCCGGTGATTCCAAGGCAAAACCCTCTGAATGGTTGAACGGGTCATTATAAAATAGCAGATTCTTTTTCGCAGACATTAATGCATCTCATTGATGGCGCCCGCTCCCCTGCGGACAACCCGATGCAGCCCATCTCGGCACCCCCCCTGATCCGCCGGCGGCCCCGGGCCCTTGCCGCCGCCGCCCTGGCCCTGGCCCTGGCGGCGGTGCCGGCAAGCGCCAAGGCCCCACGCAAGCCGGCGCCCCCCGAACGGCCCGCCGCCGCCCCGGAAATCGCCGACAAGCAGGCGGACCTGCAGGAGCTGCGCAGCCGCATCGAGGCCCTGCGCAGCGACCTGGCCAGCAGCGAGGGCGACCGGGCCGACGCCGCCGACCGCCTGCGCGAATCGGAGCGGGAGATTTCCAACCTGCAGCGGGACCTGCGCCGGCTGGGCGGCCAGCGCGGGCAGTTGCAGGACCGCCTCGCGGAACTGGCCCGCCAATCCCAGGAACTGGGCGCCACCCTGGAACAGCAGCGCAGCCAGCTGGACAAGCTGCTCTACCGCCAGTACCTGCGCGGCACGCCGGATTCCCTGCAACTGCTCCTCAACGGCGACGATCCCAACCAGATCGCCCGGGACCTGCACTACTTGGCCGCCATTGCCCGCACCCGGGCGGAATTGCTGGGGGAAATCAACGCCAACCTGGCTCGCAAGAAGACCCTGGCCGCCAGCACCCAGGAGCGGGCCGACGAACTGGCCCAGGTGGAGGCGGAGCAGAAGAAGCAGCACGACGCCCTCTCCCGCCAGCGGGAGGAGCGCAAGGCCATCCTGGCCCAGATTTCCGACCGGGTGCGCAGCCAGCGCAAGGAAATCGGCAACCTGCAGCAGGATGAGAAACGCATGACCCAGCTCATCGACCGCCTGAGCAAGGTGCTCGCCGCCCAGGCCGCCGCCCGGGCGGCGGAGGCGGCAAAGGCAGCGAGGGCGGCCCAGCCGCCCGGACCCAGGCGGTCGGCCGCGGAAGCGGAGCCGAACCGCCAGGCGGAGCGGCCCGGCGACGCCCCCCGCCCCCGGGCCGCCGAGGTGGAAAACCACCTGGAACCGGTCGCCTCCAGCGGCAACTTCGCCCGCCTCAAGGGTAGCCTGCGCCTGCCGGCGCGGGGCACTGTGGCCGGCCGCTTCGGCGGCAGCCGCGAGGGCGGCGGCACCTGGAAGGGCCTCTTCATCCGCGCCGGCGCCGGCGGCGACGTCAAGGCCGTAGCCAGCGGACGCGTGGTTTTCGCCGAGTGGATGCGCGGCTTCGGCAACCTGCTCATCGTGGACCACGGCGACGCCTACCTGTCCATCTACGGCAACAATGATTCCCTGTTCAAGCAGGTGGGCGAAGCCGTCAAGGGCGGAGAAACCATCGCCACCGTGGGCAACAGCGGGGGCAATCCGGAATCCGGTTTATACTTTGAACTCCGACACCAGGGGCAACCGATCGACCCCATGAAATGGGCCAGTTTGAAATGAGCAAAATGAAGACCTTCAGCCTCGCACTGGGCGGTTTCATCGCCGGTGCCCTCATCAGCCTCCACCTGCCCGCCCTGGCGGACAAGGAGGCCAAGACCGGTCTGCCCATCGAGGATCTGCGTACCTTCGCCGAGGTCTATAACGCCATCAAGCAGGGCTACGTGGAGCCGGTGGAGGACAAGAAGATGATCGCCAACGCGATCTCCGGCATGCTCTCCAACCTCGACCCCCACTCCGCCTACCTCGATGCCGATTCCTTCAAGGACCTCCAGGTGGGCACCCAGGGCGAATTCGGCGGCCTGGGCATCGAGGTGGGCATGGAGGACGGCCTGGTCAAGGTGGTTTCCCCCATCGAGGACACGCCCGCCTTCCGCGCCGGACTGAAGGCCGGCGACCTCATCTTCAAGCTCGACGACACCCCGGTGAAGGGCATGACCCTCAATGAGGCGGTCAAGAAGATGCGCGGCAAACCCAAGACGCCGATCAAGTTGACCATCATCCGCAAGGGCGAAGCGAAGCCCATCGAAATCACCCTGGTGCGCGAAGTCATCAAGGTGCAGAGCGTCAAGTCCAAGCTGGTGGAGCCCGGTTTCGGCTGGGTGCGCATCACCCAGTTCCAGGAGAACACCGGCGCCAACCTGGCCAAGCACCTGACCGACCTCTACAAGCAGGGCGCCCTCAAGGGCCTCGTCCTCGACCTGCGCAACGACCCGGGCGGCCTGCTCAACGGCGCCATCGGCGTTTCCGCCGCCTTCCTGCCCCCCAACGTCAAGGTGGTCTCCACCGATGGCCGCACCGAGGACGCCAAGCAGGAGTTCCTCGCCCGCCCGGCCGACTACCTGCGGGGCAGCAAGGAGGATTACCTCAAGGGCCTGCCGCCGGAAGTGAAGAAGGTGCCCATGGTGGTGCTGGTCAACAGCGGCTCCGCCTCGGCCTCGGAAATCGTCGCCGGCGCCCTCCAGGACCACAAGCGCGCGGTGGTCATGGGCACCCAGAGCTTCGGCAAGGGTTCCGTGCAGACTGTGCTGCCCCTGCCCGGCAACACCGCCATCAAGCTGACGACGGCCCGCTACTACACCCCCAGCGGCCGTTCCATCCAGGCCAAGGGCATCGTCCCCGACATCGTGGTCGAAGAAACGCCCAACGGCAGCATCTCCTCCGCAGCCCGCCTGCGGGAGGCCGACCTGGAGCGGCACCTGACCAACGACAAGGAAAAGGAAGCGCCCAAGGAGCCCGCCAAGCCCGAAGCCAAGACGGCGCCGAAGCCCTCCGCCAAGCCCCAGAACAAGGGCAAGGACGGCAAGGAAGAAGCCGAGGACGAAATGCCGCAGCGCATCGAGTACGCCGGTCCCGGCGATTACCAGTTCGCCCAGGCCATGAATCTTCTCAAGGGCCTGCAGATCATGCAGAATAAGACCCAATAGGGTTTATTGCGGAGGGATGATGGGCAATCCGGACCTCAAGAAGCGGCGTGAAATCCTGTTCGCCAAGTTCCCCCCCGGCCAGGTGCCGGAAGCCGCGGACGACCTGCGCCGGGTCGAGCACCTGGAAACGGTGGAGCCCCAGTACGAGCGGCGCACGGTGGGGGTGGCCTACGAGCTGACCCACCATACCCTGCAGGAACTGGAAGACCATCTGGTGGACAAGGGCTATCACCTCGACAACACCCTGATGAGCAAGCTCATGCGGGCGCTCATCCATTACGTCGAGGAGACCCAGTTGCACAACCTCGACGCGCCCGAGCGGCGCCTCAAGCGCTCCTCCCAGGAAGCCTACGTCAAGGCCTGGGAGCACCACCCCCACGGCGACCACGACGAAACCCCCCCGGAGTGGCGGGAATACAAGTAGCCCCTCTTCCCGAACGAAGGAGCGTGCCCGGGCAGCGCTCCTTTTTTGTTGCCCGCCATGAACGACCAACAACTCCTCCGCTATAGCCGCCACATCCTCCTCGACGCCCTCGGCATCGAGGGCCAGCAGCGCATCCTTGACGCCCACGCCCTCGTCATCGGGGCTGGCGGCCTGGGCTCCCCCGCCGCCCTCTACCTGGCCTCCGCCGGCATCGGCAAGCTCACCCTCGCCGATGGCGACATTGTCGATTTCACCAACCTGCAGCGGCAGATCCTGCACACCATGGACCGGGTGGACATGCCCAAGGCGGAGTCGGGCAAAGTGGGCCTGGCGGCCATCAACCCGGACGTGCAGGTGGTGCCCCTCAACCGGCGGCTGTCCGGCGCCGAACTGGACGCCCTCGTCGCCAGCGCCGACGTGGTGCTTGATTGCAGCGACAACTTCGCCACCCGCCACGCCATCAACCGGGCCTGCGTCCATCACAAGAAGCCACTGGTTTCCGGCGCCGGCATCCGCTTCGACGGCCAGATCACCGTCTATGACCTGTCCCGGGACGATTCCCCCTGTTACCACTGCCTTTTTCCCGAGGGGGACGAGGTCGAGGAGGTCCGCTGCGCCGTCATGGGCGTCTTCGCGCCGCTGACCGGCATCATCGGCACCATGCAGGCGGCCGAGGCCCTGAAGCTGGTGGCCGGCATCGGCGAATCCCTGGCCGGGCGCCTGCTATTGCTCGACACGCTGGAAATGGAGTGGCGCAGCGTCCGTTTCAAGAAGGACGAGCGTTGCGCCGTGTGCGGCCCTACGCCGGCCGGGCAAGCACCCGGATATCTGCCCCGATCTGACGGACATCCCGCAGAACCAGCCGCCGCCTGTCGTCCAGACTTGTCAGGGCGGCCAGGTTGAAGAGCCCCTGGGCGTCGTGGCCCACCAGGCACGGCGCCAGGTAGAGCAGCAGTTCGTCCACCAGCCCCTCCCGCAGTAGCGAGCCGTTGAGCTTGCAGCCGGCTTCGGCGTGGACCTCATTGATGCCGCGCCGGGCCAGTTCGGCCAGCAAGCCCGCCAGATCGACCTTGCCGGCGGCGTTGGGCTGGATGAATACCTCGGCGCTGGCCGCCTGCAGGGCGGCGATGCGGCTGGCGTCGGCTACCGCCCCCGCCACCAGGACGTTGCCGCCCTGCAGGATACGGGCCGTCAGCGGCGTCTCCAGCTTGCTGTCCACCACCACCCGGAGCGGCTGGCGGGAGGTTTCCACATCGCGCACGGTGAGTTGAGGGTCGTCGTCCTTCACCGTGCCGATGCCGGTGAGCACGGCGCAGGCCCGTGCCCGCCAGCGGTGGCCGTCGCGGCGGGCATCGGGCCCGGTGATCCACTGGCTGGCACCGTTGTCGAGGGCCGTCTTGCCGTCCAGGCTGGCGGCCGCCTTCAAGCGCAGCCAGGGGCGGCCTCGGGTCATGCGGGAGACGAAGCCGATGTTGAGTTCCCGCGCCTCGTTTTCCAGCAGGCCGCAGGCGGTATCGATGCCGGCTGCCCGCAGCCGGGCGAAGCCTTCGCCAGCCACCAGGGGGTTGGGATCAGCCATGGCCGCCACTACCCGGGCAACGCCGGCGGCGACGAGGGCGTCGGCGCAGGGCGGCGTGCGGCCATGGTGGCTGCAGGGCTCCAGGGTGACGTAGGCGGTGGCGTTGCGGGCAGCGGCGCCTGCCGCCGCCAGGGCCAGGGGTTCGGCATGGGCTTCGCCGGCCCGGGCGTGCCAGCCTTCGCCGACCACGATGCCGTCCTTGACCAGGACGCAGCCGACCCGGGGATTCGGCGTGGTGGTGAATAGCCCCTGCTCCGCCAGGCGCAGGGCCTGGGCCATGAAAGCGTGGTCGGTGGCGGAGAAGCTCACGCGGCGAAGCTTAGGATTTCTTGGCGGGGGAGACTTCGCGGATGGCCCGGGAGAAGGCGTCCACGTCCTCGAAATTGCGGTACACCGAGGCAAAGCGGATGTAGGCCACCTTGTCGAGCTTCTTCAGTTCCCGCATGACCAGTTCGCCCACCTGCTGGGAGGTCACTTCCCGCTCGCCGGAGGACAGCAGCTTGTCCTCGATGTCGGTAATGGCGGCATCCACCGACTCGGTGGAGACGGGGCGCTTGCGCAGCGCCAGTTCGAGGCTGGCCCGCAGCTTGTCGCGGTTGTACTCGGTGCGCGAGCCGTTTTTCTTGACCACCTGGGGCAGGCGGATTTCCGCCCGCTCGTAGGTGGTGAAGCGCTTGTCGCAGGCGTTGCACTTCCTGCGGCGGCGGACGATGTCGCCTTCGTCGTTGAGGCGGGTATCAACGACCGCGGTATCGTCGGCGCCGCAGAAAGGGCATTTCACTGCGCTTTATTCCCCATAGACCGGGAACTTGGCGCACAGGGCCGCCACCTGTTCCCGCACCTTGGCGGCCACCGCCTCGTCGTTGGGGGCGTCGAGCACGTCGGCGACGAGGTGGGCGACCTTCTCTGCTTCGATCTCGGTGAAACCGCGGGTGGTCATGGCCGGCGAGCCGATGCGGATGCCGGAGGTGACGAAGGGCTTCTGGGGGTCGTTGGGGATGCCGTTCTTGTTGACCGTAATGTGGGCGCGGCCCAGCGCCGCCTCGGCGTCCTTGCCGGTGATGTTTTTGGGACGCAGGTCGACGAGGAAGACGTGGCTTTCGGTGCGGCCGGAGACGATGCGCAGGCCGCGCTCCTCGGACAGCACCCGGGCCATGACGCGGGCGTTGGCGATGACCTGCTCCTGATAGGCGCGGAAGGACGGGCTCGCCGCTTCCTTGAAGGCGACGGCCTTGGCGGCGATGACGTGCATCAGGGGGCCGCCCTGGAGGCCAGGGAAGATGGCGGAGTTGATGGCCTTCTCGTACTCGGCCTTCATGAGGATGATGCCGCCCCGGGGACCGCGCAGGGTCTTGTGGGTGGTGGAGGTGACCACGTCGGCATGGGGCACCGGGTTGGGGTAGTAGCCGGCGGCGACGAGGCCGGCGTAGTGGGCCATGTCCACCATGAAGATGGCGCCCACTTCCTTGGCGATCTTGGCGAAGCGCTCGAAATCGATGCGCAGGGCGTAGGCGGAGGCACCGGCGATGATGAGACGGGGCTTGTGCTCCCGGGCCAGGGCTTCCATGCGCTCGTAGTCGATCTCTTCCTTCTCGTCGAGGCCGTAGGAAACGACGTTGAACCACTTGCCGGACATGTTGAGGGCCATGCCGTGGGTGAGGTGGCCGCCTTCGGCCAGGCTCATGCCCATGATGGTGTCGCCGGGCTTGCAGAAGGCCATCAGCACGGCCTGGTTGGCCTGGGATCCGGAGTTGGGCTGGACGTTGGCTGCCTCGGCGCCGAAGAGTTTCTTCAGGCGGTCGATGGCCAGTTGCTCGGCGACGTCCACGTGCTCGCAGCCGCCGTAGTAGCGCTTGCCAGGGTAGCCTTCGGCGTACTTGTTGGTGAGCTGGGAGCCCTGGGCTTCCATGACCGCGCGGCTCACGTAGTTTTCCGAGGCGATCAGTTCGATGTGGTCTTCCTGGCGGCGGTTTTCGGCCTCGATGGCCTGCCAGAGTTCGGGGTCGGTTTTCGCCAGGGTGTCTTTCGCGGAAAACATGGTGTGATGCCTCAAGCCATTGAAAAGGGCGGTAATTTTATCACGTCGGGAGCTCGTCCAGGGCATCCGCTTCCAGGTGCCGGGTGTCGCCCCAGGCCTCGATGGACCAGGCGCCGCCGGCACAGGCGATCCAGTTGAGGCCAGCGTTGGGAATGAGGAAATCCCGCGGGACATGCAGGGGATTGCCGCGGACGTAGCGGTTGATGATGTCGAGGACGCCGCCGTGGAGGACGACGACGACGGTCTGCCCCTGGTGGGCCCCCGCCAGTTCCACCAGTTTGCCGGTGACCCGGGCGAACATCTGGCGCAGGCTTTCGCCGCACTCGAAATCGTAGTCCGGGTCCCGCCGCTCATAGGCCGCGTAGCCCTCGGGGTGACGTTCCTTCAGTTCCATGAAGGTCAGCCCCTCGAAGATGCCGTAGCGTCGCTCGCGCATTTCGGGGACGGCAACGGGATGTCGCCCGATGGCCTCGCCGATGGCGCAGGCGGTGGCCCAGGCACGCTGGAGGTCGCTGCTATACACGGCGTCCACCCCGGCGGCGCGCAGCCAGCGGCCGGCCGCCGCCGCCTGCCGCCGACCGGTGGCGTTGAGGGCGATGTCGATCTGCCCCTGGATGCGCCGCTCGGCGTTCCATTCCGTTTCGCCATGGCGCACCAGGCAGAAGCGGGTGACTTGAGATTTAGGGATTTCCACCATGTCCGGGGTTTTTCCTAGGGTGTAAATTGCGCCGACTGGACAAGGGCGCCTGCGAGGGCGCCACAAAAGCCGGCAGGAGACCAGGGGATCCCGATGCTCCGAAAAGTTCGGCATTTTATCAACCTTAGGAGGACTACCGTGACCCCTCTTCTCAAGCTGTCGCAGGGCATAGACGCGCTCAATGCCTTCGTCGGCAGGATTGCCTTCTGGCTGGTGCTGGTGATGACCGTCATCAGCGCCGGCAACGCCACCGTGCGCTTCGCCTTCAACTACAGTTCCAACGGCCTCCTGGAAATCCAGTGGTACCTGTTCGCCGGCATTTTCCTCCTGTGCTCGGCCTACACCCTGCAAAAGAACGAGCACGTACGCATCGACGTGCTGGCCGGCAAACTTTCCCCGAGGGGGCAGGCGGTCATCGACATCATCGGCACCCTGTTCTTCCTTCTGCCCATGGTGATTCTCATCCTCTGGCTGGCGATCCCGCTGGTGGCGGAGTCCTACAAGATCCAGGAGCACTCCGCCAACGCCGGCGGGCTCATCCGCTGGCCGGTCAAGCTCATCCTGCCCGTCGGCTTTACGCTGCTGGCCCTGCAGGGCGTGTCCGAACTGATCAAGCGCATCGCCTTCCTCGCCGGCAGGATCGGTGACCCCGCCGCAAAGGACAAGGGACCCAGCGCCGAAGAAGAACTCGCGGCCGAAATCGCCCGCCAGGCCCAGGAGAAAAAATAATGGAATGGATCATCGCCAACATGGCGCCCCTGATGTTCGGCGCCCTCGTCCTCTTTCTCCTCTTCGGTTACCCGGTGGCCTTCGCCCTGGCCGCCAACGGCATTGTCTTCGGCCTCCTCGGCATCGAACTCGGGCTGCTCACGCCGGCCCTCTTCCAGGCCCTGCCGGAACGCATCTTCGGCATCATGGCCAACGACACCCTGCTGGCCATCCCCTTTTTCACCTTCATGGGCCTCATCCTCGAACGCTCGGGGATGGCCGAGGACCTCCTCGACACCATCGGCCAGCTCTTCGGGCCCCTGCGGGGCGGCCTGGCCTACGCGGTGATCTTCGTCGGCGCCCTGCTCGCCGCCACCACCGGCGTGGTCGCCGCCTCGGTGATCTCCATGGGCCTCATCTCCCTGCCCATCATGCTGCGCTACGGCTACGACAAGCGGCTGGCCTCGGGGGTCATCGCCGCTTCCGGCACCCTCGCCCAGATCATTCCGCCTTCCCTGGTGCTCATCATCATGGCCGACCAGTTGGGCCGTTCCGTAGGCGACATGTACGAGGGTGCCCTGGTGCCCGGCCTGGTGCTCACCGGCCTCTATGTCGGCTATGTCGTCCTCCTCACCCTGGTCAAGCCCGACGCCGCCCCCGCCCTGCCGCCGGAAGCCCGTACCCTGCGGGGCGGCAAGCTCCTCCTGCGCGTGCTGACCACCCTGGTTCCGCCCCTGCTGCTGATCTTCCTGGTGCTGGGCACCATCTTCCTCGGCATCGCCACGCCGACGGAAGGCGGCGCCATGGGCGCCGCCGGCGCCCTGATCATGGCCATCAGCCGCAAGCGCCTGTCCTGGAAGCTGCTCAAGCAGGCCATGGAGACCACCGGCAAGCTCTCGTCCTTCGTTGTCTTCATCCTCGTCGGCGCCACCGTGTTCGGCCTGGTCTTCCGCGGCGTCAACGGCGACCTGTGGGTGGAGCACCTGCTGCTCTCCCTGCCCGGCGGCCAGTTGGGTTTCCTCATCGTCGTCAACATCCTGGTCTTCGTGCTCGCCTTCTTCCTCGACTTCTTCGAGCTTTCCTTCATCATCGTGCCCCTCCTGGCGCCGGTGGCGGAGAAGCTGGGCATCGACCTGATCTGGTTCGGCGTCCTGCTCGGGGTCAACATGCAGACCTCCTTCATGCACCCGCCCTTCGGCTTCGCCCTCTTCTACCTGCGCTCGGTGGCCCCTGCCTCGGTGAAGACGACGGACATCTACTGGGGCGCCATTCCCTTCGTCTGCATCCAGATCATCATGGTGGCCATCATCATCGTCTTCCCCGGCATCGTCAGTTACGGCGACAAGACGGGCATGGGCGCCACCGAACAGACCCAGGTCCATGACGGCTCCGACCTGGATGCCCTGATGCGGGGCGGCGACGCCGGCGATTCGGCCAAGCCCGCCGAGGGCGGCGGCGCCCCCGCCGGCGGCGACGCCAATGCCGACCTGCTCAAGCAACTGCAGGGCAACAAGTAACCCTCTGCAAAGGTGGCTCGCCAGAGCCTTGGAGAGCGGGGTGCCAACCCCGCTCTTTTTTTGCCCATAGCCGCCGGCTATGGTCGCGCTGCGGACATTCAATTCGACTCGCCGCTCCCCCTGGCCCACAATACCTGCAGGATCAACCACCGCAAGGAGCGCACCATGGATATCGGCATCAGCAAGAAAGACCGGGAAAAGATCGCCGCCGGACTCTCCCGCCTGCTGGCGGATTCGTACACCCTGTACCTGAAGACCCACAACTTCCACTGGAACGTCAAGGGCCCCATGTTCAACACCTTGCACGTGATGTTCATGCAGCAATACACGGAGTTGTGGAACGCCCTCGATCTCATCGCCGAGCGCATCCGCGCCCTCGACTTTCCGGCTCCCGGCACCTATCGGGAATTCGCCAAGCTGACGGTGATCAAGGAAAGCGAGGGAGTCCCCAGCGCCACCGAAATGATCAAGCAACTGGTGGAAGGGCAGGAAGCCGTGGTGAAGACCGCCCGCAGCGTCTTCCCGGTCGTCGACAAGGCCGGGGACGAGCCCAGCGCCGATCTGCTCACCCAGCGCATGCAGATCCACGAAAAGAACGCCTGGATGCTGCGCAGCCTGCTGGAGAGTTGAGGCGCCGCGTACGGACGAAAAAAACCCGCCAGCGGCGGGTTTTTTGTCGGGGGGCGATGACCCTTACTTGTGCTGCTGCAGGAAGCCGTCCATCCGGTACTCGGCGACGCTGAACCAGGCGTTCTGGGTCTTCCGGTACTTCTCGAACTCGGTATAGATTTTCTTGAAGGCCGGGTTCTTGCCCGCCTCGTCGGCGTACAACTGCTGTGCCGCCTTGTAGGCAGCCTCCAGGATTTCCTGGGAGTAGGCCTGCAGCTTGACGCCGTTCTGCAGCAGCTTGGACAGGGCAGCCGGGTTCTTGTGGTCGTATTCGGCCATCATCGTCACGTTGGACTCGTAGGCGGCAGCCTGGAAGGCCTCCTGGTATTCCTTGGGCAGCTTGTCCCACTCCTTCTTGTTCACGAAGAAGTGGATGACGGGACCCGGCTCCCACCAGCCCGGGTAGTAATAGTTCTTGGCGACCTTGTAGAAGCCCAGCTTCTCGTCGTCGTAGGGGCCGACCCACTCGGCGGCGTCGATGGTGCCCTTTTCCAGGGCCGGGTAGATGTCGCCGCCGGCGATTTGCTGCGGCACGGCGCCCAGGGCCGCGTAAACGTTGCCGCCCAGACCGGCGATGCGGATCTTGAGGCCCTTGACGTCTTCGAGGGTCTTCACTTCCTTGCGGAACCAGCCGCCCATCTGGGTGCCGGTGTTGCCGCCGGCGAAGGAGACGATGTTGTAGTTGGCGTAGAACTCGTCGAGGAGCTTCTGGCCGCCACCGTAGTAGATCCAGGCGTTCATCTGGCGGGCGTTCATGCCGAAGGGGACGGCGGTGCCGAAGCCGAAGGTCTTGTCCTTGCCGACGTAGTAGTAGGAACAGGTGTGGCAGCATTCGACGGTGCCCTGCTGCACGGCATCCAGGGCCTGCAGGCCGGGGACGATCTCGCCGCCGGCGAAGACGCGGATGTCGAACTTGCCGCCGGTCATGGCGCGCAGACGGTTGGCAAGCACCTCGGCGCCGCCGTAGATGGTGTCAAGGCTCTTGGGGAAGCTGGAAGTCAGGCGCCACTTGATGGACGGCAGCTCGGCGGCGATGGCAGGCGCGGCGACGGCGGTGGCGGCGCCGGCAGCGGCGCCGACGGTGGCTTTCTTCAGGAAATCGCGACGTTGCATGGTGTCTCCTCTGTTGTGGTTGGACGGAACGCCGATTGGCGAGACCATTCTTGTCCACAGAAGAGCAATGCACCAGTTGCGGAAAACCCTAACCCCCGGACCGGGGAAGCCTCCGGGGGTCAGGGCGTAACCGGGAAAGGCCCGGCAGCAGGCAATCCCTACCGATGCTTAGCGATGGCCCTGCATAAAGTTGTCCAGGGGCACTTCCGCTACCGAGAACCAGGCCCGCTGGGTCTTGCCATACTTGCTGTAGGAATCGTAGAGCTTCCGGAAGGCGGCGTTCTTGGCAGCCTCGTCGGCGAAAATCTGCTGGGCGGCCTTGTGGGACGCCTCCAGGATCTCCTTGGGGAAGGTTCTCAGCTTGACGCCCTGCTGCAGGAGTTTGCTCAGGGCAAGGGGGTTCTTGTGGTCATACTCTGCCAGCATGGTGACGTTGGCCTCTGCAGCGGCCACCTTGAAGGCTGCCTGATATTCCTTGGGCAGCTTGTCCCACTCCTTCCTGTTCACGAAGAACTGCAGGCAGGTGCCGGGCTCCCACCAGCCGGGGCCGTAGTAATTCTTCGCCACCTTGTAGAAGCCCAGCTTCTCGTCGTCGTAGGGGCCGATCCACTCGGCAGCGTCGATGGTGCCCTTCTCCAGCGCCGGGTAGATGTCGCCTGCCGCGATCTGCTGGGGAACCACGCCCAGTTCGGAGAACACCGCGCCGCCCAGGCCGCCGATGCGCATCTTCACGCCCTTCAAATCGGCGATGCCATTCACCTCCTTGCGCCACCAGCCCCCCATCTGGGTCCCCGTGTTGCCACCCGGGAAGGAGACGAAGTTGTAGCCGGCGTAAAACTCGTCCAGCAGTTCCTGGCCGCCGCCGTAGTACATCCAGGCGTTGGTCTGACGGGCATTGATGCCGAAGGGCAGCGCCGTGCCGAAAGCAAAGCTGCGGTCCTTGCCGACATAGTAGTAGGAGGCGGTGTGGCAGCATTCCACGGTGCCCTGCTGCACGGCGTCCATGGCCTGGAGACCGGGGACGATTTCACCGCCGGCGAAGACGCGGATGTCGAACTTGCCGCCGGTCAGCTCCTTGAGGCGGGCGGACAGCTGCTCGGCGCCACCATAGATGGTGTCCAGGCTCTTCGGGAAACTGGAAGTCAGGCGCCACTTGATACTGGGCAATTCTGCCGCAATGGCTGGCGCAGCGATGGCGGCGGCGGTGCCGGCAGCGGCGCCGACGGTGGCTTTCTTCAGAAAATCGCGACGTTGCATTTTGTCTCCTTGAGTATGGGCATAGGCGGCGATGGCCTCGTCCCCGGGGAGCCCGGAGACGATTGGTCATACCACTTGACCGTGGATTTTCACCCAACAAAATGCTCTCGCAAATTATGGAAAACCCTATGGCGTAATTGCAGTAAGCGGCAGGCTGCCGGTTACCGTGGATATGGCCTACTCCCCGGCCACCGTCATGCGATTGACCAGGATCGACCCGGTCTGCTTGGAGCCCCGGACGTGCACGTCGCGTCCGACAGCGACGATGCTGCGCAGCATGTCGCGGAGGTTGCCGGCGATGGTGATTTCCTCGACCGGGTAGGCGATCTCGCCGTTCTCGACCCAGTACCCGGCGGCGCCGCGGGAATAGTCGCCGGTGACGTAATTGACTCCCTGCCCCAGCATCTCCGTCACCAGCAGGCCCCGGCCCATGAGGCGGCAGAGGCCCGCCAGGTCATGCTCGCCGGGCTCGATGATGAGATTGTGGCTGCCGCCGGCGTTGCCGGTGGTCTGCATGCCCAGCTTGCGGGCCGTGTAGACGCCCAGGAAATAGCCTTGCAGGATGCCGCCGGCCACCACTTCCCGCTCGCGGGTGACGACGCCGTCGTTGTCGAAGGGCGAACTGCCCAGGGCCTTGGGAATGTAGGGGCGTTCGCTGATATTGACGAAATCGGGGAAGACCGGCTTGCCCAGGTGATCCACCAGGAAGGAGGCCTTGCGGTAGAGGGCCCCGCCGCCGGCGGCATGGACGAAGCTGCCGAGGAGCCCCGCCGCCAGGGGCGCTTCGAAGATGACCGGCACATCCTCGGTCCTCACCCGCCGGCCGCCCAGGCGCGCCACCGCCCGCTCCGCCGCCTTGCGGCCGACGGATTCCGCGCTTTCCAGTTCGCCGGCATCGCGGCAGGTGGTGTACCAGTCGTCCCGCTGCATGGCGTCCTGCTCGCCGGCAATGACCGAGCAGGCGACATAATGCCGCGAGGTCGGATAGCCGCCCATGAACCCCAGGCTGTTGGCAGCCACGAACTGGGCTTCCTGGGAGGAAACGGTGGCCCCCTCCGAATTGCTCACCTTCCTGCTGGTATCGAAGGCTGCCTGCTCGCAGCGCTGGGCCAGGTCGATGGCGGTCTCCACCGGCAGCTCCCAGGGATGGTAGAGGTCGAGATCCGGCACGTCGCGGGCAAGCAGCGCAGCGTCGGCCAGGCCGGCGCAGTCGTCGGCGGCGGTGAAGCGGGCGATGTTGAGGGCGGCCTCGACCGTGTCCCGCAAGGCCTGGGGCGAGAAATCGGAGGTGCTGGCGTAGCCCTTGCGCTGGCCGGCATAGATGGTGACGCCGATGCCCTTGTCGCGGTTGTACTCGATGGTTTCCACCTCGCCGCAGCGCACCGTCACCGACTGGCCGAAGCCCTCCGACACGTCCACTTCGCAGGCCGTCGCCCCCTTGGCCCGGGCGTGATCGAGGACATCGCGGGCAAGCTGCTGGAGGGTGGCGAAGGGGTAGGAAAAGTGGGTGCTGGCAGGCATGGGCGGGGCATCCGGGGGCTAAAATCGTTATCATAGCAGCCCACCGCAGCGAGCCTCCCCATGCACGACGAAGATTTCCCCGACGACCAGCGCCCCTCGAAAACCCGCCGCAAGGCGGAAATGCACGAACTGCAGGACCTGGGTGCCGCCCTGGTGGAGCTGTCGCCGGGGCAGTTGAAGCGCATCGACCTGCCCGAGGACATCCTGGAGGCGGTGCTCGACTGGCAGCGCTTCACCAAGCACGAGGCCCGGCGTCGCCAGTTGCAGTACATCGGCAAGCTGATGCGCACCGCCGACAGCGAACCCATCCGCGCCGGGCTGGCCCTGCTGCGCGGCGAATCCGCCGCCGAGACGGCCCGCCTGCACCGGCTCGAGCGCCTGCGGGAACGCCTGCTGGAAGACGAGAAGACGCTTTCGGAAATCGCTGAAACCTGGCCCGGCGCCGACCTCACCCAGTTGCGGCAGTTGCGCCGCAATGCCCTCAAGGAGCAGGAAGCGGGCAAGCCGCCGAAGAGCTTCCGCGCCATCTTTCAAATCCTCAAGGAACTGGACAGCCATGCCCCCCAATGACCCCATCCTCATCGGCCTGGTCTCGATCAGCGACCGCGCCTCCAGCGGCGTCTACGAAGACAAGGGCATTCCCGCCCTGGAAGACTGGCTGGGCGCAGCCCTCACCTCCCCCTGGACCACGGAAATCCGCGTCATTCCCGACGACCAGCCCACCATCGAGGCCACCCTGACGGAACTGGTGGACCAGGTCGGCTGCCAACTGGTGCTCACCACCGGCGGCACCGGCCCGGCGGTGCGCGACGTCACGCCGGAAGCCACCCTGGCCGTAGCCGACAAGGTCATGCCCGGCTTCGGCGAGGAAATGCGGCGCATCAGCCTCAACTTCGTCCCCACCGCCATCCTTTCCCGGCAGGTGGCGGTGATCCGCAAAGAGGCGCTGATCATCAACCTGCCCGGCCAGCCGAAATCCATCAAGGAAACCCTGGAAGGCGTCAAGGCGGCGGACGGCTCGGTGGTGCACACCGGCATCTTCGCCGCCGTGCCCTACTGCCTCGACCTCATCGGCGGCCCCTACATCGAGACCGACGACGCCGTGATCAAGGCCTTCCGGCCCAAGGCCGCCCTGCGGCCGAAGGCCTAGCCGGGCCGGCGGAAGCGCGCCACCTCGTGGTCGCCGGCCTCGCCGGCGAGGATGGCCGGATAGAGGACGGCGACGCGGCCGGCGTCGGTGAATTCCATGGCCGTGCGCAGATCGAAGGTTCCCGGCGGCACCAGCATGGTCACCTCGCCCTCTTCCTGCACGTCCTGCAGCCACAGGGCGGCCGTTCCCGGCGCCGCGGCATAGGAAGTGCCCTTGGCCTGGGGCCGCAGGCTCACCACCGCCACCTGGCGGGAAAGGGTCTGGATGCCGACATGGACGGCCTCGTCACCCCCCTTGCGCAGGCGACGGACGACGCCGAGCAGCCAGTTGTCGCCGCCCTCCGGCTGCATGGCGAGAAGGGTGCCGAGGGGGAGTTGCTCCTCGGCCTCCCCGCCGACGACGATGCCGAAACCCCCGCGGCTGACGTTTTCCACCACCCAGCTCTCCATCCGCCCGGGGTCCGGCCGCCCGTCGCAGGCCGCCAGGGCGTCCGGGAAGCCGACCAGCACCGACATGCGATGCTTGACCGCATGGCGGGCATGGCGGCGCTGGGGCGGAACCGGTGCCCAGCAGGCAGCCAGATGACGCAGAACCGGCAACAGGGCCCGCGTCGAATACTGGTTCCCCAGCGCCAGGGTGGTGGGCACGGCGGCGCCCCGTTCCAGCTCCGTTGCCAGTTGCTGCAGGTTGTCGTAGGCGCGGCCCGGGTGGAAGAAGCGCAGGGTCGGCACCATCTGCCGCGGCACGCTGGCCAGGCGCAGGGGCGCCTGGGCCCGGGCCAGGTCCACCCAGTAGACGCTCTCCGCCGTGCTGACCGGCCCGAACACGAAGCCGCCGACGTAGTTGGCCACCAGCCGCCAGGCCAGTTCGATCTCCCACGGCAGCAGGCTGTCCACGGCCGACGCCTGCAGGGCAAGCACCTTCAGGTATTCCTGCTGGGGCGACGTCATGCCGGAGGTCTTCGGGTAGAGCTGCACCGCCTTGGTCGCCATCCCCGCCTGCTCCGCGGCCGAATAGGCCAGGGCCAGGCGCAGCCAGACGGTATCGGCCGGGGTGTCGTAACGGAAGCGCTGCCACTTCAGGGCCATGGCCAGGGCACGGATGAGCCGGCTGGCAAGCAGCGGCAGGCCGGCACGCAGGTTCTCCGCCGGGCGATCGCCCGCGCCGAGACGGGCGACGCATTTCTCGTAGCAGGCCGCGGCGTGCAGCCAGAAACCATGCACCGCCGACCACAGGCGTTTCTCGTCGGTTTTCGACAGGCGCGCCGACTGCAGGTATTCCCGTGTCAGCCGCAGCTCGTGCCACTGGGCGGCCTCGTCGAGCTGACAGGTCACCTCGAACAGAACGTCCTCCCCCATCCCGTCGGCCGCCACCACCGACTGCAGCCAGCCGACGATCTCGTCCAGGGCCTTGAGGGCGTTGTCCATGGGCAGCTCCCCGAGGATCCGCCGCAGCTCCTTGGCCGAGGCCAGCGGATGCTGCGGTCCCCGCTGCTGGCCGAACAGCCCCCCCAGCTTGCCGATGTTTTCCAGCACCTGATCCTCCTTGTCCCGGCAGCCCGCCGGCAGCCGAAGTGCTCTCAATGTCCTCGCCGGATTGTAGCCCGGTTGTCCGCCCGGTATGCACCCGCCGCAGGACACAGCGGCCCCGCCCGGGTGCGCTAGAATGCCTCTTTTCGTTTCTCCCTGCCGCCATGCAGCCCTACCTCGACCTCATGCGCCACGTGCTCGACAACGGGCACGACAAGTCCGACCGCACCGGCACCGGCACCCGCTCGGTCTTCGGCTGGCAGATGCGCTTCGACCTGGCCAAGGGATTTCCGGTGCTGACCACCAAGAAACTGCACCTGAAATCCATCATCCACGAACTGCTGTGGTTCCTGCAGGGGGATACCAACATCCGCTACCTCAAGGAAAACGGGGTGCGCATCTGGGACGAGTGGGCCGACGAAAACGGCGACCTCGGCCCGGTCTACGGCAAGCAGTGGCGGCGCTGGGAAACCCCGGACGGCCGCGTCATCGACCAGATCGGCCAGTTGCTGCACAGTTTGAAGCACAACCCGGATTCCCGCCGCCACATCGTTTCCGCCTGGAACCCGGGCGACGTGGACCGCATGGCCCTGCCCCCCTGCCATTGCCTCTTCCAGTTCTACGTGGCCCCGCCCCGGGCCGCCGGCGAGAAGCCCCGCCTTTCCTGCCAGCTCTACCAGCGCAGTGCCGACATCTTCCTCGGCGTGCCCTTCAATATCGCCTCCTACGCCCTGCTCACCGTGATGCTGGCCCAGGTCTGCGGCTACCAGCCGGGCGAATTCGTCCACACCTTCGGCGACGCCTACATCTTTGTGGAACCTAAAAAAGCACCAACCTACCATTAGACGGTGGTCTTGCAGCTTTTTCGACCGGTACATTTGGGAAAAGTACCAGCACATAGATACCTACCTACGCAGCAGCCCGAACCCCTAGCTGCCGCATTCTTCAATCGGCAGCTAACAGTTCTTCGGCCTCGGCCACCAATTCGCTAGCCGAACAGCCCAAAGCCCGAGCGAGTTTCAGCATGGTCTGAAATGTGGGCTGCTTATGACCGTTCTCAAGCCAGGATACATAGACACGCTCTATCCCAGCTTCAAACGCCAACTGTTCTTGGCTTAAAGAGAGCGCATTTCGCTTCGCTCTCAACACTTTCCCAAACGCCTCACCCGGCTCCACCAGACTTCTCCCGAAAGGGATTGACGGTAGGAGATGGGCGTCCAACGGTCTTTATACTATAGTATACATATCTCTCAAAGGGACGGTGTTGGCAGGCCAGTTCAATTTTCTGCTCGCTGCATTAACTACCCGGATTTACCAGCCGAGGAGCCATCCTTGGCGACCACTGGTTGATGCACGGGGTAGCGAGTCTATTTGGGTGCTGCTTTGAAGAATATTCGAAAGAGATTGGGTGTAACCGCATCCAAGAGTGATGCATTTCACTATGTGAACTATTTGGAAGTTACCGAGAAGCAACTTCGTTTGTTAGACAAATACCCGCTTTTTTTTCGGGCCGCCCGCTTTCCTGAAACATATCTATGCAATCTAGGATATTGGGGCCTTCAGTGTGGCCCTGGTTGGTTTCCATTGGTAGAAAACGCTGCTGCCGCCATTGAGAACGAACTTAAGAAGCTTCTGCAACGCATCTCCGAAAGCAGCACACTTGTTTCCGTCGACCGTCTCCTGAGGGAGACATGCATCAAGCATCGAGATGATGAGGTCGTTGTCGATGAAGGCGCATCGGGTGTGGCGTCACTAATTCCGTTTTGCTCCGAAATTTGCGTAGAAGGTGGTGCCCTACGAATTTCTCTCGTGAATGGGTATTTGTGCGATGGTGCAACTTGGGTGGCAATTCGGTCTGCCGCTGACCGGGCAATTCTACGAGCCAGCCATCTGTGCGAACGCTGTGGGCGGCCAGGTCAATATCGAGCGGGATATTGGCGCCGGGTGTATTGCGCAGAATGTGCAGCGACGACAATCCGGATTTAGCCTGACTCACCAGCGTGTTGTCTGCGACGAGGGAATGGTTTTCGTCAGCTGCTGAAATCTTGCCACTTTGCACAACCTGAAATGGAGGGGCGCAGAGAGACCAGGCCGACTAATTGCGTCATTTTGCCTTTGTGCGAATTTCTTGCACGGAAGGCGTTGCGGTCGGGCTGACTGGCTTTAGCGTCCCTTTACGGTAAGCAGTCTCGAGCTTATCCTGGCCAAATGGCACAAGATAAAGCAATTCGTGGCCAAAATAATTAGATGGAAATGCTGGTACTTTTTCGTACCGATGCCGAAAACCTAACAGTAGCTCGGGCGTTTGGGCTCTGGCGCATCCAAAAATGGGGTGAAACCCATAATGAGTGTGTCCAGCCAGTCCGCTTTTGCACGTACCCATGACAGCCAATGCGCTTTTCATTTGCGAATCGCACCCCTTTAAGGTACTTCCCGCAAATGAAAGGAACGCTGGCGTTACGCCACCTTGATACGAATTTCCGCTGTCATAGACTTGGCATTCGGATTCACTGGCTTTAGTCGCCCCTCTCGATGCGCGGCTTCAAGCTTGGCCAGCAAGCGCTCGGCGAGCGCCACATTGGCTGCCGCGAGCACTGGGTCAGTCTGTCTTTTCTTGATGGCCATAAAGCCTCCTTCTTCGACGCCAGCAGTCAATATAAGGACGAAGCCCGTCCAGGCACAAGTGGCCAGGAAATTCACATCGGTTGTTTAGAACGCCGGAACGAAAATGTATCCGCCGTCGGCATCGCCATAGGCTTTCGTCTGCCCCAGCCGCAGACAACCCGCAGTCAGGGCGCATAGGGCCGCATCGAGGGCGTCGATGGATTTCAGGAGCCGAGTGTCGATGCCGACATCGTCAAGGAGTTGACGGCGCTGTACTCGTTTTTGCTTGGCCGACGCAACGTCGGTGCCCAGCATGGCGCAGGTGATGGCATGAGGAAACGTCTCAAAACAGACTTTCCCACCGGCGTACCGCTCTTCTGTTAAAAGCGGGTGCGTAGCGGCCAGGGCTTGATAGACCTGCTCGCCATTGAACATCCAGCCGTAGAAACCGGAGCGGTTTGCCTCAGCACGCTCTCGCGTGGGAGTCGCAAAGCAAAATATCCGTTCCCGGGCGAATGCCCGTTCTGCACGTCGACCGGCGTCGGGCTTCCCCCAGCGGCACGGCGAGTCGATACCAATGACCTCGGCGCCGAAGTCATTGCACTGGCGCACCAGGTATTCGGGGTCACGGCTGTTGATGGTGCAGACGACTTCATGACCGCGCAGGATGACCAGATGGCAGCCTTTCCTGCAGCCGCCGATGTCGATACCGGCCACGGTCACTGACGACTCAAGGGGCTTCATGCGATGACGGCTTTCGCGCTAATTACGAATGCCGGTACAACTGGGGTAGTGCGAACACCCCCAAAACTGTTTGCCGGCGTTTGCCCCTTTTTTCGCCGTGCGCCGAACCATTGGGCTGCCACATTTTGGGCACCCATAAGACTCATCGGACGCCGCTGCAGAAGCAGGTGGTACGGCGCCAATCAATGTCCGCAATTTACAGGTGTCGAATAACTCAATTGAGCGCCCCTCCGCAAAACTCTGCGCTTCCTCCGTAAAGCTGCCCGATGTAACGACAAACCCGCCAACAGCCTTCTCGGCCGCCATCACCCCATAAAGTTCGCGGACGATGGCTACGCCGACCTTCTGGGCCTTCCACTGCTTGCACTGAACGAGGTACTTGTCGCTCCCCATGTGGAGCTCCAGGTCCACGCCACCATCCGGGCCTTGGCCACCCCGCTCCACGACGCGATAGCCCTGCCGGCGGAAGGTTTCTGCCACCAGCCCCTCAAACTCGCGCCACGTCATTTTTTCCAAAGCGTTTGCCGCTGGGTCATTGGCCACCTGGCCATGCAATTCAGTTTGGCGTCGCCGGCGGGAGAACGAAACATAGGCACCCGCCAAAAAGGCGAGCGGCACAAAATATTGAAAAACGCTCGCCAGCATGGTGCCGAGGCTATGAACAACGCTATCCCCCGCGGTCTTGCCCAGCGCTTTGAGTTCGGCCGGATTCATCGTCAGCGGCGCACGCGTCGCAAAATAGTGAAGGACGAGGTAGGCCACGACCGCCAAGCCCACCCCCGCCTTCCACGGAAGTTGCGCGGAGATGTCCATCAAATCTTCGAGGACCGAGGTTTTCTTGCGAGCCATGGCTTCACGTCGTTATGCACAAGAGATGATTGTGCGATTGACGCCATGCCATTTGCAAGCCGCCGACCGAAAAACCTCCCCCTACCTGCGTGGTGGCCTAGCCCTAGGCAATTCCAAATTGCCCCGGCGCCAGCATGTCGGCCGGTTGCCTACACCGCTGATTCCGTTGTGCATTGTCTTCTCTCTTTCCTGTGGAGAAAGCGATGGCGAAGAAGCGTTGCAAGGCCTGCGGGCAAGAATTCACGCCCAGGCCGCAAACCAAGCACCAACAATACTGCTCAGCCCCAACCTGCCAGCGTGAGCGGCGCCGACGTACCCAAGCGGAAAAGCGAGCCAACCATCCCGCACTTCGGACAAGCGACGCCCAGTATTTCAGGGACTGGTCGGCGAAAAACCCAGGTTACTGGAAAGACTATCGTGCCCGGAATCCCGAGTATGCCGAACGCAACCGACACCAGCAGCGAGAGCGCAATCGCGCCCGTATTGCAAAGGATGCCTTGAGCCCGCCGAACACCCTGCCGTCCGGCCTTTACCGGCTGATTTCCGCGACACACGACACGATTGCAAATGAAGATGCGTGGTTGGTTGAAATCACCGTCCTGACGGGCACGTCAGGCCATGGAACCGATGATTGCAAAATGAAGACGTGATTTCCCGGCGGCATATTACGCGCTAATGTCGCATCACCGATAACCAGTGCGCAGGACCGTCAGCCACCAAAAGGCCAGCGCGAACCCGCCCGACGAGTGAGTGATTCATCATGAAAGCCCCAGAGAGAGACGGTGGTGAATCGCCGCCGACTTCCCCATTCCGAGCCGCCGAGTATGTCCGGATGTCGACCGAGCACCAGCAATATTCGACGGAAAACCAGGCCGACCGGATTCGAGAATACGCGGCGCGCCACGGCATCCAAATCGTCCGCACCTATGCCGACGAAGGCAAGAGCGGCTTGCGCATCGACGGCCGCCAAGCTTTGCAGCGCCTGATACGTGATGTCGAGTCCGGCCAGGCGGATTTTCAGGTCATCCTGGTCTACGACGTCAGCCGCTGGGGCCGCTTCCAGGACGCTGACGAGAGCGCGTATTACGAGTACATCTGCAAGCGCCAAGGCATCACCGTCGCCTATGTCGCCGAACAGTTCGAGAACGATGGCTCGCCAGTCTCGACCATCGTCAAGGGCGTCAAGCGCGCCATGGCCGGCGAGTACAGCCGCGAGTTGTCGGGCAAGGTCTTCGCCGGGCAATGCCGCCTCATCGAACTCGGCTACCACCAGGGCGGCCCCGCCGGCTACGGGTTGCGGCGCGTCCTCATCGACCAGCATGGTCTGATGAAAGGACAGCTGGCACGCGGCGAGCACAAAAGCCTGCAGACCGACCGCGTCATTCTGGTGCCCGGGCCCCAGGCCGAAGTCGAAGTCGTCAACCGCATCTACCGCTGGTTCATCGACGACAACCTTTCAGAATCTCAAATCGCCTCTCGCCTCAACGCCGAAGGTCTCCGTACCGACCTAGGCCGAAACTGGTCACGCGGCACAGTCAATGAGGTGCTGACCAACGAAAAATACATCGGCAACAATGTGTACAACCGGGTTTCCTTCAAACTCAAGAAAGCCCGCGTCGTTAACCCGTCCGAAATGTGGATTCGCAAGGCCGGCGCCTTCGAGCCCATCGTCTCCCCCGAACTCTTCTTCACCGCCCAGGGCATCATGCGGGCAAGGTCGCGGCGTTACACCGATGAGGAATTGCTCGAGCGCCTGCGTACTCTGTACCGGTCGCGCGGGATGCTATCCGGCCTGATTATCAATGAGACCGAAGGCATGCCCTCGGCGGCGGCCTATGCCCACCGTTTTGGCAGTCTGATACGCGCCTATCAGAAGGTCGGCTTCACCCCGGACCGCGATTACCGTTTCCTGGAAATCAACCGGCTCCTGCGCCAGTTGCATCCCAGCATCGTCAATGAGACCGAAGCGGCCATTCGCGCCCTCGGTGGCGCCGTGCAGCGGGACCCGGCCACCGACCTGCTCGAGGTCAATGGCGAATTCAGCGTCTCCCTCATCCTGGCACGTTGCCTGACCACCTCGACCGGCAGCCGCCGCTGGAAGGTCCGTCTCGATACAAGCCTGTGTCCTGACATCACGGTCGCCGTCCGCCTCGACACTGGCAACGAGGCGGCACTCGACTATTACCTGCTGCCGCGGCTCGACTTTGGGACGTCGAACTTGAGCCTCGCCGAATTGAATGCCACGGAACTCGACTGCTACCGCTTCGATACCCTCGACTACCTCTACGGCATGGCCGAGCGTCAGCGACTGCGGAGGGCTGCATGACCCACAAACTCCAAAAGCGACCCCTGAAGTCCATTTCCATCGACCGCATCGACGTGCTCAACCCCCGCGAGCGCAACAAGCGGGTCTATGAGGACATCGTCAGCAACATCCAGAAGGTCGGCCTGAAAAAGCCGGTGACGGTGACGCCGAGGCCGGGGCCGGATGGGCACGAACGCTACCTGTTGGTCTGCGGCGAGGGGCGACTCAACGCCTTCCGCGCTCTGGGTAGAACAGAGATTCCGGCCCTGGTGCTGGAGGTCAACAACGAGGACGCCTTCATCATGAGCCTCGCCGAGAATATCGCTCGCCGGCAGTACCGCCCGCTGGAAATTCTCTCCAGCATCAAACGACTTGGCGACCAGGGGTACGGCCCCAAGGAAATTGCCACGAAGACGGGCCTGACCCAAACTTACGTGACCGGCGTCCTGAAACTACTCGACCAGGGCGAGGAGCGCCTGCTGGTGGCGGTGGAGACCGGCCGCGTGCCCTTGAACGCGGCCTTGGACATTGTCGGAGCCGGGAACGACGACAAGGCGTTGCAAGCGGCCATGCAGGAAGCCTACGAATCCGGCCGGCTGCGCGGCAAGCAGCTGATGGCAGCCCGCAAGGTCATCGAGCGGCGCCAGTCCCTGGGACGCAGTGTTGGCAAGCGGACGCCACGCAAGACGGCCGATGTTTCCGCATCCAGTCTGGTTCGAACCTACCAGCGTGAAGTCGAACGGCAGAAGCTCGTGGTCAAGAAGGCTGAGCTCACCCAGCAGAGACTCCTGTTCGTAGTCAGCGCGCTTCGTCAGCTACTCGCCGACGAAAATTTCATCAACCTGCTGCGGGCCGAGCACCTGGAAACGCTGCCCAGCTACCTGGCCGAGCGCGTCTGGCCCAACGGGAGCGCGGCGTGAATGGAGCTCCGCTGGGATTCATTCCCGAGACGTGCCTAGTACCCCTCGAGCAGCTGCTGCCGTCGAAGAGCACCCCGGCGGGACTTCTGGGCTCCGCCAAATATCAGCAAGTCCGCAGCTCCATCGAGGAGGTCGGACTCATCGAGCCGTTGTCGATTTCGGTTCCGCAGCCGGATGGCCAACACCTGGTTCTGGATGGCCACGTACGTCTGGTGGCGCTACGGGAGCTGGGGTACGAAGAAGCGCTGTGCCTCGTGGCGACCGATGACGAGTCCTATACCTACAACACAAAAATCAACCGCCTGGCCACTATCTCTGAGCACAAGATGCTGCGCCATGCCATCCAGCAAGGTGTCTCGGAAGAGCGTCTGGCACGGGCGCTCAATGTCGACATCTCGCAAATCGAGAAAAAGGCCCGGTTACTGGACGGCATTTGTCCCGAGGGGGCCGAGCTGTTGAAGGAACGGCAGTTTTCGGCGGAGATTTCCCGGGTATTGCGCAAAATGAAGCCGACCCGGCAAGTCGAGTGCTTGGAACTGATGATTTTGGCGAACAACCTCACGGTTCCCTATGCCGAGGCCTTGCTGGCCGCCACGCCGTTGGCGCAACTCGTGGATGGTCAAAAGCAGAAGAAGCTGGCTGGGGTGACGGCGGAACAAATGCAAAAGATGGAGCGCGAAATGGCCAACCTTCAGGGGCAATACAAGCTCATCGAGCAAAGCTATGCCGAAGACGTCCTGAATCTAGTGCTGGCGCGCGGTTATATCGCCAAGCTGGTCGACAACGAGGCGGTCGCCCGTTTCATTCGTCTGCAGCGACCAGAACTATTGGAGCAGCTCGAATTTATCGTCGCTGCGACATCGCTTGAGCAGTAACCGGGCCTTGGCTCTTTAACAATTCGGACTTGTTGGCGGAGAGAGCCGTTGGCCGCGTGTGCGGCACCAAGGGCATGCGGCTCTCTCCGCTCGGCTTTCTATTTCATCGGCATTTGCTCGGCTGTAGAATCCTGGGCGACAACAACAGCTTGCAGCCCCGTGCTGGGCATGGGTCGATGTAAAGTAGCTGCAGCCTAGGGAGGGTGCCTTGGATGGATGTTTTTGAATTTCGAGCAAAGCTGGTATCCGACTACGCGGCATTTACGCGCAGCTTTACGCGCATTCAGGCGCGAGACATCCTGACTTTTGTTAACGATGCATACGATTCCGGACGTTACTGGCCGGCACCGCTTGTGCAAGTTAATCCCAACTTCAAGGCTGGAGGCACCGTCGAGGCTCTAGTTGGGAAAGGCGGCCTGCATGCCGAATGTGCGCGCATTTTTCGCGCAGGCAAGGCCGCGGCCAGCCTCGGCGTTTCGCTTACTCTCTTCAAGCACCAGGAAGAGGCCATCAGTTTTGCCCAGAGTGGCGAAAGCTATGTGCTAACGACCGGCACCGGCTCCGGCAAATCGCTCGCCTACTTCATTCCCGTAGTCGATGCCATCCTTAAGGCAAAGGCCGTCGACCCGACACCGCGCACACGGGCCATCATCATCTACCCGATGAACGCCCTGGCTAACAGCCAGTTAGAAGAGTTGGGCAAGTTCTTGGCTGATTATGGCGACAATCCGCCGGTAACCTATGGCCGTTACACCGGCCAGGAAGACGAGGATGAGCGCCAGCGCCTGGCATCCAATCCACCGGACATCCTGCTCACCAACTTCATGATGCTCGAACTTCTGATGACACGCCAGGACGATAAGGACAAGGCGGTCATTCGGAATGCCAAGGGGCTGCGCTTCCTGGTACTTGATGAACTCCATACCTACCGAGGCCGTCAAGGGGCAGACGTTGCGCTACTTGTACGTCGCGTACGTGAGGCACTGTCCGACCAGTTGCAGTGCATTGGAACCTCGGCAACGATGGCGACCGAAGGCTCCGAGCAGGAGAAGAACGAGAAGGTAGCCGAGGTGGCCAGCCGGCTTTTTGGCACGCCCATCAGCGCAGCGAACGTCATTACAGAAACTCTGCAACGGGTAACACCTGAGCACCTGTTGGTCGAGCATGTGCGTGCGGCATTGAGACCTTCCATCCTGGCTGGCCTGCCGTCGCAGGCGTCTTTCCAAGAGTTGGCGCAACACCCTCTAGCCGTGTGGGTCGAGTTATCCTTGGGTTTGACACGCAACGAAGGCAAATGGCGTCGCGCTCAGCCGATGACGCTGGAGGCCGCTGCATCTCAGTTGGCTGAGGACGCGACGGTGGAAGTCGAGTTCGCTCGCAACGTCCTGGCCGATTTTCTCCTTCTCGCGTATCGCACAACCGACAAACCAGCCCATGAGGGTGGCCGCAGTCTCTTTGCTTTCAAGCTGCACCAATTCATCTCGGGTGGCAGCAAGGTTTACGGCACGCTCGAAGCACCAGGGCGACGCTACCTAACCTTGGAGGGCAGCCAATACGTTCCCGGCGACCGAACCCGGCGCCTCTTCTCACTACATTTCTGCCGTGAATGCGGGCAGGAATACGCCCCGGTCTGGGACGAGAACGGCGCAAATGGACACGTCTTCAATCCCCGCAATATCGAAGAGCGAAACCACGACGACGAGGACATCAAGAGCGGCTACTTTATGCCGGACACTACCGGCATTTGGGAGGATACCCTCGACCGCTATCCCGAGACTTGGCTCGAACAACGCCAGAATGGCGACCTCAAGCTGAAGTCGAACTATAAGAAGCGCCAGCCTTATCATGTCCGGGTCAATACCGAGGGAGGGCATACCGCTGATGGCACGCCGGGTTGGTACATACCAGGCAGCTTTGGCTTCTGCCTGCGTTGCGGCGTTGTCCATCACACGTCCGGCAAGGAATCGCTGCGTCTGACTGGACTTTCGGGCGAAGGCCGGAGTTCGGCAACGACAATGCTGACGTTGTCTGCTCTACGCTATCTCTACGAAGAGGATGAGCAACTCAAGGCGGAAGCAAAGAAGGTCCTCGGGTTCACCGATAATCGTCAGGATGCCGCCCTCCAGGTTGGGCATTTCAACGATTTCCTTCAGGTTCTTCTGCAACGTGCCGCCTTGCTGGCTGCAGTACAGAAGGCCGGAGGCAGCCTGACCGAGGCGGAGGTGTCCGATGCCGTCTTCAAGGCTTTGGGCTTCGACCGCGATGACCTTGGCGTACGAGCCGAATATATGCAAGACCCTGAAGTAAAGGGGAATGCTCGCCGCCAAGTTCAGGACATCATGCGGGCCATACTCGGCTACCGGGTTTATTACGACCTGCGTCGAGGCTGGCGTTTCAACAACCCAAATCTTGAACAGCTCGGCCTCGTCCATATCGAATATCAAGACCTTGATGACCTGGTGGTTGATAAGGAATCCTGGTCCGAGGCTCCTCTTATTCTGCTGGCCGCCTCGCCCGAGGTTCGCAAGCGCCTGCTCATCAAGCTCTTTGATGCCATGCGCCAGGGGCTTTGCCTGGCCTCGCGCTACCTAGACCGTGCCGAACTCGACCGCCTCAAAACCTCCAGTTACGCCAATCTGCGAGAGCCCTGGGGATTCACTGAGGACGAAACCCCGATTGCGTCAAACTGGTTCATCACTACGGGCAAGCCGCGGGACGAGGACCGGCGGAACGTGGACTACCTCGTATCGGGCAGCGCTCGCTCCAAGCTCGGCAAGGACATCAAGAAGGCCAGCACTTGGCGGGAAGCCGATGGCAGCGACAATCCCCATGCCGGCAAAATCAAGGACGAGCACTACGAGGAAATTGTCCGAGCACTTCTAAAGGCAGCCAAGTCCTATGGCCTGGTCGTCACCGAAGAAACCGAGTTCGGCATGACGGGTTACCAGCTCAATGGCACCAGCCTCCTGTGGACGCTGGGAAATGGGCAAAGCAAGAAGGGTTCGGACGACAATACTTTCTTCCGCAGCCTCTATGGCAATATCGCGGGATTGCTCGCCAACCCGGTGCACCGCCTCTACGACTTTGAGGCCCGCGAGCACACTGCCCAGGTCGAGCAGGACGACCGGCTGGAGCGCGAGGCCCGGTTCCGTTTTACCGAGAAGGACAAAGCCGATTGGCTTGCCACCAAGGGCAAACAATTGGAATGGCTGCCAGTGCTGTTCTGTTCTCCGACCATGGAACTGGGTGTCGACATCTCGTCGCTCAACACTGTTTATCTGCGCAATGTCCCGCCTACGCCGGCCAACTATGCGCAGCGCAGCGGCCGGGCCGGCCGGGCTGGGCAGCCCGCGCTGGTCATTACCTATTGCGCCGCGCAGTCCCCGCATGACCAGTATTTCTTCCGTGACCCGGTGCGCATGGTCCATGGTCAGGTCAACCCGCCAACCCTTGACCTCGCCAACCGCGAACTCATCCAAAGTCATTTACATGCGGTCTGGCTGGCCGAGACGGGCAAAAAACTCGACAACAGCGTGCGCGGCTTGCTCGACATGAACGATTCCAAAGCGCCGCTGACGGTCGAGTACAAGCAGCAGATGGACGCCGACGCACCCCAAAAGCGGGCCCACGCCCGCGGGCTACGCATCCTATCCATGCTGGCGGGCGAACTTACCCCGCAAAAGGCGCCCTGGTATACCGAGCACTTTGCCGAGCAGGTCTTCCGCCAGGCCTATACGTCTTTCGACAAGGCGCTCGACCGTTGGCGCGACCTCTTCGCCGCCACCAAGCGCCAGATGGAAATCAACCAGAAAGTCATGAACAACCCAGCGGCCAGCGAGCGCGACCGGCGCGACGCCAAGCAGCGCCATGACGAAGCCTTCCGCCAGCAATCCCTCTTGCTGCAGGAATCCGGCTCAGCGAATTCAGATTTCTATACCTATCGCTACTTGGCCAGCCAGGGGTTCTTGCCCGGCTACAACTTCCCGCGCCTTCCACTCATGGCCTACATCCCGGCACGTAAAGGGAAGATTGGCCGAGAGAATTTCCTCTCCCGCCCGCGTTTCCTTGCGCTATCGGAGTTCGGTCCCTACAGCCTCATCTACCATGAAGGCAGTCAGTATCGGGTCACTCGCGCGATGCTCTCGGTCGGAGCAGATGACCAAGTGTCCGTCGGGGCCAAACTCACCACCGACGTAGCCCGCATCTGCCCGGCTTGTGGTTACGGCCATTTCCGGAATCAGCGCGATGCCGACCGCTGTGTCTCCTGCAATGCCCCCCTGGCCGATGCTGTGGCAGTGCAGAATCTTTACCGTATCGAGAACGTGTCCACCAAGCGAGCCGAACGCATTACCGCCAATGAGGAAGAGCGAGTGCGCCAGGGCTATGAGATGCAGACCACCATTCAATTCGGGGAGCAGGATGGGAAGCTCCAGGTGATGCATGCGCTTCTGAAGGACGGCGATACCCCTGTGCTTGAGCTGCAATACGGCTCAGCCGCCACTGTCTGGCGTATGAACCTGGGTTGGCGGCGTCGAAAGGAAAAGAGCCTGCTCGGCTTCATGATTAACCCGGTGACCGGCCACTGGATGGGCGGTGCAGAGGAGGCGGGTGAGCCGGACCCGGAAACGCCACCCGATAAGACGCCGCCGCAACGCATCGTTCCTTACGTTGAGGACAGGCGCAATGTACTCATCGTTCGCCCTCTCGAAGAGCTGGATACCAAGACCATGGCCACATTGCAGTACGCCTTGAAGCGTGGCATCGAGGCGGTCTATCAGCTCGAGGAAAGCGAATTGATGGCCGAGCCGCTCCCCAAGGCTGACCTGCGCCGTGCCATTCTGTTCTACGAATCGGCCGAAGGCGGTGCGGGCGTGCTCACCCGTATTGCAACGGAACCGGATGCGCTTGCCCTGGTAGCTGCTGAAGCGTTGGTCATCATGCACTACCAGCGTCCGGCTAACGGGCATTGGGACAAAGCAGCCCTGGCAGACGAACTGGGGACGCAAGGTCAGCCCGTCTGCGAGGCCGGTTGCTACAAATGCCTTCTCTCGTACTACAACCAGCCGGACCACATTCACATTGACCGCCAGGATGCGGACAACGAAGGCAAAGCGTTGGATATTCTTTGCCAGCTCACGCGCTCACATGGGGAAATAGGCAGCTTTGGCCGCAGCCCCGAGCAACAGCAAGGGGAACTTCATCGCATTGCGGGTAGTTCCTTGGAGCAAGCGTGGCTGGATTACGTGCAGGCACATGGCTATCGCCAACCAGATGCCGGGCAGCACACCATCGAACGCTGTCAGACATCGGCCGATTTCTACTACGCCGATTGGAAGGCCGCCATATTCATTGATGGTCCGCACCACCAGGCGCCGGCCCAGGCCGAAAAAGACAATGCTATTAACGCTTGCCTGGAAGCAGTCGGCTATTACGTCGTGCGCTTTCCCAAGGAAACGGATGCTTGGGCGGGCATCTTCAAAGCACACGCTGACCTGTTTGGCGCAGGGAACACCACTGGAAATAACGCATGATGCTGCAAATGTCGTTTCAACCCGGCAGTCTGGTCTCGGCTCGCGGCCGGGAATGGATTGTCCTACCGCAATCCTCCGATGACACCCTGCACCTGCGTCCGCTGGGTGCCGCCGAGGACGACGCGACCCTCATCTATCTGCCGATTGAACCCGGTCCCGTCGGTCCGGCGACCTTCCCGAAACCCTCTGTCCACCAGGCCGCGAATTTTGCTGCCGGCCAGCTGCTGCGCGACGCCTTGCAACTGAAGCTCCGCACCGGCGCCGGGCCATTTCGTAGCTTCGGCAACATTGCCGTGGAGCCGCGGGCCTACCAGCTCGTGCCGCTGTTGATGGCATTGAAGCAGGAGGTCGTGCGCCTGCTGATTGCCGACGATGTCGGTATCGGCAAGACCATCGAGGCAGCTCTCATCGTCCGTGAGCTTTTTGACCGGGGTGAAATCAGCCGCCTGGCCGTTCTATGCCCACCGCACCTGTGCGAGCAGTGGCAGCGGGAATTGAAACAGCGCTTTCATATCAATGCCGTCGTTGTCCGCAACACGACCGCCAATCGGCTGGAGCGTGGGCTTCCCGCCAACCAGTCGGTATTCGAAGCGTACCCGTTCACCGTCGTCAGTCTCGACTACATCAAGTCCGACCGCCGTCGGGATGAATTTCAGCGCGCCTGTCCGGAGTGCGTCATTGTCGACGAGGCGCACACCTGCACATACAGCGGCCAGGGCAAGCAGCAGCGTTACACCCTGCTCAAGGGGCTGGTTGAGAATCCCGAGCGCCACCTGGTGTTGCTGACCGCCACCCCGCACTCCGGCGATGAAGAAGCCTTCTACAACCTGCTCGGCCTACTCAATCCGGAATTCAAGGAACTGAAGGACATTCCCTCGGACAGCCGTCGCCCCTTGCGCGAACAGCTAGCCAATCATTTTGTCCAGCGCCGTCGCCCTGACATTGAGGAGTGGCAAGACAGCAGCGTATTCCCGGAGCGCTTCTCCACCGAACTGACCTACAAGCTGACCGGAGACTGGGGGCGACTCTTCGATGACGTCCTTGAATACGCACGTACCTTGGTGATTCGTGCCGAAGGCCAGGGCCTACTCCAGCAGCGCATGAGCTGGTGGGCGGCTTTGGCCTTGCTGCGTTGTATCTCCTCGTCGCCGGCAGCAGCCATCAATGCCCTGCGTACCCGTCTCTCAGGCAACGCGCTTGCCGAGGGTGCGGTCGAGGCTGAAGCGCCAACCTTGGAAGAGGCTGAAGAACAAGGCCGGGAGCGGGTTCTCGATGGTCTGGAGGACAACCTCACGACACAGGATATTGAGCCAGGCGCCCGTACCGAGGATAGTGAGTGGCTGACCGACCTGATTAGCCGTGCCGAGGGACTGACCGGCGCCGCCAAGGACCCCAAGCTCAAGCGCCTTATCGAACACCTGAAGGAACTCACCGCCGCCGGCTTCCAGCCCGTCGTGTTCTGCCGCTACATCGCCACGGCTCATTATGTGGCCGAGCAACTGCGCGCTGTTTTCCGCGACCATCTGGTTACTCCTGTAACCGGCGAATTCGCCCCTTCTGAGCGCGAAGCGACGGTAGAAGCGATGGGCGAGGCCGAGCAGCGCATCCTGGTCGCTACCGACTGCCTCTCTGAGGGTATCAACCTCCAGAATCTATTCACCGCCGTCGTCCACTATGACCTGTCCTGGAACCCGACCCGCCACGAACAGCGGGAAGGTCGCGTCGACCGCTTTGGCCAGAAGGCCCGGGAAGTGCGCACCACGATGCTCTACGGCCAGGACAACCCCGTCGACGGCGCCGTGCTGCAAGTCATCCTGCGCAAGGCCGAGAGCATCCGCAAGGAGCTTGGCGTACTCGTGCCCATGCCTGATGACCAAGGCAAGCTCACTCAGGCCCTGGTCGGCGCCGTGCTGCTGCGCAAGGGCACCACGGCCAGCAAGATGCCCCAGATGGGCCTGGACTTCGGCGAGCCTGAGACCGCCATTGATACCGCCTGGCAATCCGCTCGTGATAAAGCGTCCAAGAACCGTACCCTGTTCGCGCAACGCCGCTTGAAGCCGGAGGATGTCCTGCCCGAATGGCAAAAAACCCTGGCTGTCCTGGGCGGCGAGGAGGATGTCGAACGCTTCGTTAAACGTGCCGCCATGCAATTGGGGGCTCCGCTCGAAGCTGCCAGCAAGGCGGGCGCCCATCACTGGAGGCTCCACGCGAGCAATTTTCCCGGTGCCGTGAGCGAGCGTCTCGAAAGTGAAGGTCTGGTGGGTACGCTGCGCATCGACTTCCATCAGCCAGCCGCGACGGGGGCACAGTTTATCCATCGAACCCATCCGCTAGTCTCGGTGCTAGCCGACCACCTGCTCGAATCGGCACTGGAGAGCTCAAATGCCAATGACGCGGCGCTGGATGCTGTGGCCCGGGCCGGTGCCATCTTCACCGACGGGGTTCAGGTCAAAACCACGGTGTTGCTGGTTCGGTTGCGACACCAGCTTACTGTCACCCATCGTGGCCAATCGCGCCTGCTGCTGTGCGAGGAAACCTTGACGGTTGGAGTCCCGGCGGATGAAGCTCTGCCGTTACTGGAAGATGCTGCTGCCCGCGCCTTGATGGCCGCCGAGCCCGCCCGCAATATGCCGCCTCCCCTGCGCGACCAGCACATCCAACGTGCGCTGGACCACCTGGATGCCCAGCAGCTGACCCTTGAGGCCTTAGCGCACAAGCGGGCGCAGTTGCTGCTGGACGACCATCGCCGTGTTCGTGAGGCGGCCCAGGGGCGCGGGGAATACCGCGTAATTCCCAGCCTGCCCGTCGACGTCATGGGCGTCTTCGTCCTCATCCCGGCCTAAAACAGGGGTTCAAAAGAACATGGCTCGCCGTAACAATCAGGAACTCGCCTTTCCCGCCCTCAGTATCGAAGGAGGCCTTCTTGCTCCGGACTTTCTCAACAAGGTCGCCCATCTCGAAGCGGCCGAACAGAATGAAGCAGACTACGACGTTCCCCGCGGCCTCAAGCTGCGTGACGAAATTGGCCGCTACTGGAAGATTGCCCAAAACCTCTGGCAGGACTTCGCAGCCAAGCGGGCCCGTACCGACCTCAACAACCATGCGCTGACCGTCAAGGAACTGCTCGAACCGCTGCTTCGTCATGTTCTGTGCTTTGGGGACCTTAAGGCTGTCGGGCAAGTGGTACTTGACGAGCGCGTCTTCCCCATCGGTTTCGCCGCCGGCGAAGGGCGGGTGCCAGTCGTGCTTGCCGCTTACGACCAAATCCTCGATAAACCCGATGCCCGCTTCGGCGATGGTGTCCGCCGCCGTTCGCCTTTCCTGCTCGCCCAGGAATACCTCAACGCCAACGATGGTGCCCTTTGGGCCATCGTCGGCAACGGCCTCAAGCTGCGCATCCTGCGTGACAACCCGAGTTTGACCCGCCCGGCCTACATCGAGGCGGACCTCGAAGCTATCTTCACCGAGGGCCTCTACCCGGACTTCACAGCGCTCTGGCTGTTGGCCCATGCCTCCCGCTTCGGCAAGGTGGGGAATGAACCGAGCGATTGCCCACTGGAACGCTGGCGCAATACCGCCCAGGAAGACGGCATTCGTGCCCGCGACCGACTGCGCGTCGGTGTCACCGAAGCCTTGCGTTCTCTCGGTACTGGTTTCGTGGCGCATCCGGCCAACTCGGAACTGCGTCGCCGCCTTGAAGCCGGCGAACTCTCTACGCAAGCCTACTTCGAGCAACTGCTGCGCCTCATCTACCGGTTCATCTTCCTCGCCACCATCGAGGACCGCGACCTGCTCTTTGCGCCGGAAGCGAGTGCTGACGCCAAAGCTCGCTACCTCGCCGGCTACAGCCTTACCCGCCTGCGCCAGCTCGCTGCGCGCCGCCGCAGCTACGACCGCCATGCCGACCTTTGGCAGGCCTTGACCATCGCCTTTGCCGGTCTCGGCAAAGGCCAGCCGGCTCTCGGGTTGCCTGCCCTGGGCGGCCTTTTTGCCACCGGCCAGTGCCCGGACCTTGACCCTGCCCAGCTCGACAACAGTTCGCTGCTCTCGGCCCTGTTCAGCCTCTGCTTCTTCCGCGACGGCGCGGCGCTTTCCCGCGTCAATTACCGCGACATGGATTCCGAGGAACTGGGTAGCGTCTATGAAAGCCTTCTGGAATTGGTGCCCAATCTGGCCTTGACCGCAGGCGTCCGTCACTTCGGCTTCATCGGCGACGATGAGGAGGGCAGCACCAAGGGCAACGCCCGCAAGCTCACCGGTTCCTACTACACCCCGGACAGCCTGGTGCAGGAGCTCATCAAGAGTGCCCTGGAACCCGTCATCGAACGCACCCTGGCCGACAACCCGCAGGAACCCGTCAAGGCGCTGCTTGGACTGTCCGTTTGCGACCCGGCCTGCGGCTCCGGACATTTCCTGCTCGCTGCCGCCCGCCGCATTGCCGAGGAAGTGGCACGACTCAACGCCACCGACGGCAACCCGCTGCCCGCCGACTACCGCCGGGCGCTGCGCGACGTGGTGGCCCATTGCGTCTACGGCGTCGACAAGAACCCGATGGCGGTGGAACTCGCCCGCACTGCCCTGTGGCTGGAAGCCTACACGCCGGAACGCCCGCTCACCTTTCTCGACGCCCACCTGCGTTGCGGCGATGCGCTGCTCGGCATCCTCGACCCGGCGGTACTCGACGCCGGCATTCCAGACAAGGCCTTCAATGCGCTCTCCGGCGACGACAAGGAGGTGGTCAAACGCATCAAGAAGGCCAACCGCGACGCCCTGAAAGCCATCGGAAAGGCCAAGGTGTCCAGCGGCCAATTCTGTCTTGGCTTGGAAGCCGAACAGGACGCGGACGTCTTCGAGCATCTACCTGACGACACGCTGGACGCCGTGGAAGCAAAGCGCGTCGCCTTTACCGCCTTGCAGGCCCGGCTGTCCGGTTCCCGCGTCCGGCTAGCGGCCGACCTCTTCGTTGCGGCCTTTGTGTTGCCCAAGACACCGGACAATGAATCGCAGGTGCCAACCAGCCAAGACCTTTGGCTAGTGCAGAACGGCAGCGCCCCGCGCCCCGGCGTGGCCGATGCCGCGCGGAGTGCAGCCGAGAAGGCGCAGGTTTTGCACTGGTGGCAAGCCTTTCCGCAGGTCGGTGTGAAAGGGGGCTTCGATGTAGTGCTAGGGAACCCTCCATGGGAGCGCACTGCTATTGAAGATGAAGAATTTTTCGCAAAGCGTGATTCCACGATTGCAAGCACTACAATTACTGCACGAAGAAAACAACTTATCGAGTTCCTTCGGGTGGAAAACAGCCTTATATGGCGGGAATACGAGTTTGCAAAAGACAAATCAGCCAGAGAAGCATTGTATTTTAACGAGAGCGGTTGCTTTAAATTTGGCGCCCGAGGCCGACTAAATACTTATGCCTTATTTGCTGACCGGTGCGTGCACCTTGTCAACGATTATGGGCGCTGCGGGATGGTTTTGCCTAGCGGAATTCTGACTGATGCACCAATGGAAGACTTCTGTCGATTTATTTTCGGTAATGGGCGCGTAGACAAAGTTGTCGAATTTGAAAACTCAGAGGCGGCTTTCCCCGCTGTCCACAGGGAACAACGCTTCTGCCTAATTACTCTAAAAGGTCGAGCTCTATCAAGTGAGAGCGCGGTTCGGATTTTTGTTAACTTAACTGCGCCGGGACAAATATCAGATAATCGGCGAGGGTACTTGGCAGAGCCTAGTGATTTTCAACTAATTAGCCCTGCGACTTCTCAGCCTATCCTTGCCAAATCAGCAGAAGATTACCGAATAATAAAAAAAATATACGCCAATTCAGTCCCATTTTCTAATGGAGTAGCCAACGCTTGGGTCGGAATGACGTCAGCAGCGTTTTCTGGCTATTTGGTAATGGCAGAAGAGCTCACAAAGGATGAGTACACTCCTGTTTTTGAGGGCAAACTAATTCACCAGTATGACTGTGCTTATGCCACATTTGCAGGGGTTTCCGTAGATGACCTAAGAAAGGGAAATCCATGTTTAGTGCCTTGCGAAAATAAAGATGACCTGCCTGTTACACGTTACTTTGTGAAGCGTGGTATTGCAGATGACTTCTTGACCGATAAGATTGGCGATTCAAATTGGGTCCTTTGTTATCGGGACGTAACGAACGTCAACAACGAACGCACCGCAATTGGTACTGTGTTGCCCAGAGTCGCTCCGATGCAACCATTGAATGGCATTTCAGTGATTGATGCTGAAACCGCATGTAGGGTTCTAGGTGCATTTAACAGTTTGATTGTCGACTTTGTGGCAAAACAACGATTTTCTGGTAGGCATTTGAACGTCACTACATTTTCTCAATTGCCATTCCCCAAAAATGATGCGTTTGCTACAGATATTGGCGCACGAGTGGTTAAATTGCTGCACACAGTGCCAGCCTTGGATTCTTTTGCCCACCAACTTATAGGCGAGTCATCTAGCAATCCTTTGTCTGAATTGGAACGAGCAAAGCTGCGCGCCGAACTCGATGCCTACTACGCGCGCCTCTACGGCCTCACCCGCGACGAACTGCGCTACATCCTCGACCCCGCCGACGTAATGGGCGAGGACTATCCGTCCGAAACCTTCCGCGTGCTCAAGAACAACGAGATGCGCGAATTCGGCGAATACCGTACCCAACGGCTGGTGCTGGCGGCGTGGGACAGGTTTGAAGCGGGAGCCAGAGAGCCCAGTGTGCCCGTCCTGAGCGAACAAGGTCTGATTCGCAATGCCGACGAGGCTGATTTTGCTGGCATCGTCGCCGAGGTTATCAGACTGCTTCCAGAGGGCATTTCTGCGGGAGACCTTCAGACGCTGGTTGCGTATGCGATGCAGCCCAGCATGGTGGCGCAATTGGTCGACCAGCCATCTGCAGGAAGGCTGATTACGCTGATGAATTCGGTCTGCCGGATTGATGTTGGCACCGCCATCCAGCTGATACCCAGCATTCTTCATCGGCTCCAGTCGACGGGCGTTTGCCGTTCGATTAGGCGTGGCGAGGCTGTTGTGTATGCTGGCAGCACGGGCACTCTTCCTGCCGATGTGCGTTGCGCCCAGGAGCATACCGAGTTGGGCGGACTGCTATTGGCACTAGATGCGAAGCGAAAGGCTGTCGCGCGAACAGGCCAGGAACAGGCAATAAACACCGTGGAACGGGGTGCCGCATAAGGAGGCGTCATGGCGAACTGGCTGTCTGAGTATAAGGCGACTCGGCAATCGCCAAGGTTATGGGTTGAAGATGTTTGGCTGCTTGAGTCGACCGAGCCACTGCTCGTTACCCGCAACCTGAAGCTACGCCAAGGCCTGAATGTCGTTTGGGCACGGGAGCCGGAAACAGACGATGCTTCCGGATTGGCCAGCGCTGGCCATGGCGTAGGTAAGACATCGCTCTGCTACCTGCTGCGGCATTGCCTGGGTGACGAGGCAGCTTCGATTACGGTTCTTTGCGATAAGGCATCAGGTGCCTTCCCGAAAGGCGGCGTAGCGGCCAAAGTGCATCTCGATGGCACAACATGGCTCGTGTTCAGGCCTTACGCTCGTTTTGGGCGGTCACAGGCCGGGGTGGGGGAAAGCCTGGAGGCCTTGTTTTCCGGCCAGCTGGCAGGCAGTTTTGCCGAGTACCAAGATGAGCTCCAGGCGGCATTCCTAGGGAAGCTGCCGAACCCGACTTTGCCCGGCAGCACCCAAGCTCTTGAATGGCGCCATCTGCTCGCGTGGTGCATCAGGGACCAGAAGACGCGATTCGATGCCTTTTTCCACTGGAGGGATGGGGACGGATTGGGTTTCCGTCGGCCACGCCAGGACCCACCGTTATTCGTTCGCTCTGTGCTCGGCCTGCATGACGACCACGTCGACCGTTTGATGCGCGAGGTAGATAAGCTCCAGTCGAGTCTATCCAGCCTGGAAGCTGAACTCCCGGAATTGGCGCGATTACCTGCACTGGAATTGGCTCTGGCCGAACGTCGGTTGAGAATGCGGTTGGCGGCACCAGATGATGTCCCTGTCTTCAAGGATTTGGTCGACAGTTCATTGGAGCAACTGCTGGAGCTTCGGATTGCGCACTTGGAGCGA
Source organism: Rhodocyclaceae bacterium (assembly GCA_036732025.1). Lineage (GTDB taxonomy): Bacteria > Pseudomonadota > Gammaproteobacteria > Burkholderiales > Rhodocyclaceae > SSSZ01. The sequence goes on along the minus strand of DAINDE010000002.1, from coordinate 49,936 downwards.
CAGTGTCGGCAAACAGAACTTGAAGTGGAAAAGGCCGAACTGAGGCTTGGACGGGCGCTAGCAACCTACACCGAACAAGACCAGGCGGCACGTTTCCTCGAACTCGAAGCCGGGATAGCGCAGTCAGTTTTGGATAACAACGAGGCTGCCTTCAATCGACTTTCCCAGGAGGTGGATGAACTCGAGCGGTTGGCGGGACATTGCCGGCACGGAGACATCGACTTCTCGAGTTGCACCTATGTTGCTCAGCGGCGGTCCACGCAGAGCCTGTCCTGGCACTTGAGAAAACAGGCGGCAGCCGCAGACTTGGCGAAACATTCGGAAGAGCTCCGAAAAGCAAGCTCGATAGCGGCCGCAGCCAGGCGTGATGCCGTCGCCCAGGAAGGAGAAGTAGCCCGGTGTCGCCAGGCAGCCCGCAAAGTCCAAATGCAACTGGCTTCAGACCAGAGCGATGCCGAATCCCTACGCAGCCAATGGGATGAATTCGTCAAACTCTGGAAGAACATGCAAAACGGGGTCAGTTCCAGGGAGTTGGAGGCGGCGAAAAGCCGTAGAGAGCGCTTCGAGAAAGAACTGGAAAGGAAGCAAGCTGAGCTCTTCATCGCTCGACAGCAGAGTTCTGCGCGTAGCGAATCGCTGAAGGCGCTGACCAAGACCATGGCGCATCGGATGTTGGGTGAGGATGGGTTTGGCGGCTTCAAGCCGGAGTCGGACACGCAACCATTCGAACTCAGTGTGGGCGGAGAAGCCTACCAGGTGCTTGAAGTCCTCCTTGGGGATATGACGACACTGATGGATTCGGCTCTGTCTGATGCCAGTCTCCACCCGGGGGTGATAGTCCACGACTGCCCCCGAGAGGCCGACATGAGCGAACGTCTCTACCGGGAATTCCTGTTGCTGGTTGGCGAGGCCGAGGCACAGCTGCGAAAGGGAGATACAGCTCCTTTCCAATATGTCGTCACAACGACCTCGCCGCCGCCGGACTCCTTGAGCAAAGAGCCGTATCTCGTCCTTGAATTGCGCCCAGGTAATGAAGAAGATTCCTTGTTCAAGAGACAGCTTGAATCAAGGCTGACCGGCATTTAGCGCCGATGATTTCAGGGGAATAACAACAATGAGCAGCACGCTATTCAAAAAAGTCGATTACAGCCTTGGCAAGCTAATGCAGGACATCGCCATAGGAAGCCTGGGCCTACCCGACATCCAGCGCCCCTTCGTCTGGCCCAATGCCAAAGTACGCGACCTGTTTGACTCGATGTACAAAGGCTACCCGGTTGGCTACTTCCTATTCTGGGAAACCGGGGTTAATGGGGCCGGCAGCAAGGCGATAGGTGCCGAGGCCAAGCAGAAGGCTGCGTCGCTGCTCATCGTGGACGGCCAGCAGCGGCTTACCTCTCTCTACGCTGTGGTGCACAAGGTGGCAGTGCTGCGGGACAACTTCGAACACGAGTTCATCCGTATTGCCTTCAATCCTTTGAAGGGCGAATTCGTTGTGCCGGATGCGGCTACCGACAAGCAGACGGAGTTTATCCCCGACATTTCAGAAGTTTTTCTCAAGGATACCTACGAGACGATTTCAGATTATCTGGGTCGGCTTCGTCAGAGCCGGGAGGTGTCCAAGGACGAAGAGCACCTCATCGCCAAGGCCATTGGCCGGCTGGCGGGGCTGACCAACTATCCGTTCGTGGCGCTAGAGTTGACGCAGAGCGCCAATGAAGAACAGGTGGCCGATGTTTTTGTGCGTATCAACAGCGAGGGCAAGAAACTCAACCAATCGGATTTCATCCTGACCCTGATGTCGGTCTTCTGGGACCAGGGGCGAACTGACCTGGAGCACTTCAGCATTGGCACACGCAAGCCCATCCAGGGCAACGGTGCGAGCCCGTTCAATCCAATCTTCCAGCCCGAGCCTGACCAGTTGTTGCGGGTCAACGTGGGTGTCGCTTTCCGGCGGGGGCGCCTGGAGCATGTCTATTCCATCCTGCGCGGTAAGGACCTTCGCACGGGTGAGTTCAGTCCGGCGCGCCGCGAAGCCCAGTTTGCCGAGCTCAAGGAAGCTCAGGGGCGGGTCCTGAACCTGACCCACTGGGCTGATTTTTTGAACGTGGTCCGGGCGGCCGGCTATCGCCACTTACGGTACGTGAGTTCAGAGGGGGCTCTCATCTTCGCGTACCAGCTTTACCTTATTGGCCGCACCGAATTTGGCGTGGAACCGTTTGCCCTCAAGCAAGCGGTGGCAAGGTGGTTGTTCATGTCGCTGCTGACTGGGCGGTATACCAGCTCTCCGGAATCCCGTTATGAGACTGACCTCAAGCTATTGCCTGATGGCAACGACCCCACTGCCTTCGTTAAGGCGCTACAGAATGTCGAGCTGGCGACGCTGACAGATGACTACTGGGCAAAGACGCTACCGCTGGAGCTCTCAACGTCCGCCAGCCGTGGTCCCAGCCTCTTCGCCTACTACGCAGCCTTGGTGCTGTGCGACGCCAAGGCGCTATTCTCTAAGGGCAAGGTCGCTGACCTGCTTGACCCACCCGCTATCGGCAACAAAAAACCGCTGGAGCGCCATCACCTGTTTCCGAAGCGTTATCTCCACAAGATTGGAACAACCGAGTTGCGGGACACCAATCAGATTGCCAACTACGCCCTGGTTGAGTGGGACGACAATATTGCCATCTCCGACATCCCGCCCAAGGACTACTGGCCGAAGTACGCCAGCAGGTTTTCGGGGGTGGAACTCAAGGAGATGATGCATTGGCATGCACTGCCTGAGGGCTGGCAGGACCTAAGCTACCAGGACTTCCTAGTGGCCCGGCGGCCGCTGATTGCGAAGGTGATTCGTCAGGGCTACGAGAAGCTGACCGGGGCGGGCAGCGCATGAAGCGGTTCTCAAAGTTCTCGAGCGAGAGTTTTACCCGGGCACCAACATGACCATCGTTCGAGATAAATACCGCGTCCTTGCTCCGCGCGTCAGCGTCATACGCGATGTGGTGGTGCTCGCACAAGCGTGGAAGAAAGCTCACACCTATATCCGCCGGCACAATTGGTATGCCGACACGTTAGAGTTGGATTGCTCGGCGGTCGACCTCGAGCGGAGACTTCAGCAGTGGTCGGATGAACTTGAGGATGGTGCTTTTCGTCCGAACCCGGCGTGGCTGGTTCCAGCGCCGAAGAACGGTGCATGGGGCTTTGGCGATAGGAGCGCCGGTGGATGGGGGGCTAGGGTTGCCGATGGTGATGAGCGGCCTGTCCTTCGTCCGCTCGCACATCTCGGTATTCGGGAGCAGACTATCTCAACCGCAGCGATGCTCTGCCTTGCGGACTGCATTGAAAGCGCTCAGGGCAACACCATGTTGCCGGCTGAAGAGGCCCTAAAGGCTGGGGTATTCAGTTATGGCAACAGACTCTACTGCAGGTGGTCGGATGACAACCAGAGAGCGCACTTCTCTTGGGGCAACGCGACCTCCTACAGTCGTTACTTTCAGGACTATCAACAGTTCGTCGAGCGGCCGAGCGTACTGGCGCGCAAAGCAGAAAGCGAAGGCGGTGGTGACGCGGCTGTTTTCATCGTCAAGCTGGACCTCAGCGCATTCTATGACAACGTCGATGTAAGGGTGTTGGTTAGCAAACTCAGGAAGGCCTACGTTAGCTATCGGAAGATTCATGCAGATGTGCCTGCGGCTAGCTCACAGTTTTGGCCTTTGCTACGGAAAATTTTGACCTTCAAATGGAGAAATGAAGACCGTGAATTGAAGGGGCTCTTCCGAGATAAGGTGCTCCCCGGAGGATTGCCTCAAGGGCTATTGGCGAGCGGGTTTCTGGCGAACGCCTACATGCTGGAATTTGATGCGGCCCTTGGGGCTGTTGCCCAAGAAGAAGGCTCAGTTGGAGAGCATGAACCCGTCACAATTCACGACTACTGTCGGTATGTAGATGATTTGCGACTGGTCGTTTCCGTACGGGATTGGCCGAATCCTGAATCGCTAATTCGGGACGTCATTCCCCAGTGGGTGCAGGAGCAGTTGGATGCGACGACCGGACCAGGGCGTCTACGCATCAATCAGGACAAAACGGAGGTCGAACCATATGGCGCCGTTGGCGGCGATGCAGGGACCGGTGCACGAATGAAGTTGCTGCAGCATCAGCTGAGCGGGCCGTTTGATGTAGCCACCCTGCAGCAGGTAGAAGCTGGGTTGAATGGGCTGTTGGCCTTGGCTGAGTTCGGTGCGGCAACCGCGAATTCTGTTGCCGACCTCGGTTCCTCGTCGCTCTTGGCTTCTGTTGCACGCCCCAAGCTCGAAGTCCGAGACGACACCCTCACCCGGTTTTCGGCGTTTCGTCTTACCAAGTCACTTCGCATGCGTCGTAGCATGACCAACCTCACGGAAGTGCTCCCGGAGGGAGGGACCGCAAAGGATGCGTTGAGGCACGATTTCGAAGTGACGGCGCGCCGGCTGGTTGCAGCATGGTCGGTCAACCCCTCGCTTGTGCAGGTACTGCGCTATGCCTTGGACCTATTCCCGAGTCCGGACTTGCTTAAGCCAATACTCAGCGCGTTGAGGTCCAAGCTGACGCAAGAGGCCGTTCCGGCGGACGAGGAACGAGTCGCCTACTACGTGTTGGCTGAATTGTTCAAAGCTGGGGCGACGGAGACCGGCAAGCGTGCTTCACGCGATGCTGCTTTTGAAGTTGGCGACCTGAATGCATATCAATCTGAGCTTATCGCCGTAGCGACGGAAGTCCTGCTAGCGAAGCCGAGGGCGCCTTGGTACGTCCAGCAGCAGGCAGCGCTTCTGCTGGCCTCCGCGGGAAACCCAATGGATAGTTTGCCGGCCGGGCCGGAGTTGAGCTTCCATCGAGCACTCAACGATTACGTCAAAGGGGAGAGCCGGCGCCGAGAATTGCCTGCTGGCGACGAGGTCGCAATCTCGCTAGTCGGCTTTCAGCTGAACCCTGTTGAGAAGCACTATGTTGCGTGGTTCCGTGCGTTTGAGAAGGGGCGTTCGAAGCCGGAGGTGACTGAAGCCATTCGGTTGATAGGGCACATGAACCATGACCTGCTTGCAACTCTGCTTGGGAGACGGCGACGACTCCCCGCTCCAGAGTATGTGCGAGCGTATCTGGACTCGCGCTGGCCAGCATCGGCACCGCCACTTGAGACGAACGCGTGGATTCCATTCCTGAAAGTGATTGCGCATCCGCGTGCTTTGTTTTCCGAGGAAAACGCGCTATTGCAACTCGCAAGACAACTGTCGAACTTGCCGGAGCGTGCGCTAAAGAGCCCGCACCAACTTGCACCGGCAAATTTGCGTCTGCGCTGTGCAGATTGGGAGAGACTCAAGGACCCGCAAGCGAATGTTCTCGAACTTAAATGGCGCGTTGAGTCCGAAATTGACCCGGCATATGAAACACCGGCGTGGTGCGAAAAGGGGCTGGGATGGATGTATGCCTTCGGGAGACTCCTGAGGGCTGCAGCGACCGGACAGCCGGATTTCACGGCACGGAGCTGGCTTCTTACTGACGACGGAGAAGGCTGGTATCGCGGACTCCGAAGCACTTGGCAGAGTCGGCGGATGGGCATGCTACATACATCGACCGCGCTTGTCGGAACGACGTCCGCCATCACGCCCTGGTTTTCCGAGTTACTTCTCGAGTTGCTGCGATGGCCCGGCATCGCAAACAGCAACGGACAATCGCTGCTTGGTGAAATTGTTAGTGTTGAGGGTTTCGCCAAGTTGGTTTCGACGCGACTGCAGGAGCAAGGAAAAATCTACGGGCGCGGCTCCGACACGCCGGTGTATCGCTATCCTGTTACGTGGCCGCTACGCGATACTCGTTGCTTGCGGGTTGTTCAAGTGCAGGGCCTGATGCCCGCCTACAAAGATTTCGACGATGGTCTGGAGGGGCTTGATGCCCCCGGGTACCGAGAGCGGCATCGGAATCACACCGCCGCCCTTCTGTACTTGGCGTACCGTCACATACAGGTACGCGACGCTGTCCTTGGGGCGCAAAAGAAGCCACAAGTCGACTTGGTTATCTTCCCTGAGTTTGCCGTACATGCAGAAGACCAGGACCTAATGCGAGCGTTTTCGGATGCGACAGGGGCAATGCTGTTCTATGGCCTGGTCGGGGCGACAGCTCCTGGAGCGCCCGGCCCTATCAACGCCGCGCGCTGGCTTGTTCCCCAGCGAAGGGCGGGTAGGCGCTCATGGGAGGAGGTAGACCAAGGCAAGTGGCATCTGACTCATGATGATAAGCGCTTAGGCATTTCCCGGTGGAGGCCACATCAGGTGGTCATTGAATTGTGCAATGGCGGTGAGCGGCCATTCCGTATATCCGGCGCGATTTGCTACGACGCTACCGACTTGGCGCTAGCCGCAGACTTGCGGGATGAGACGCACATGTTTGTCGTTGCTGCCATGAACAAGGACGTCAAGACCTTTGATAGCATGGTTTCTGCGCTGCGCTATCACATGTACCAGCATGTACTCATTGCAAACTGTGGTGAATACGGTGGCTCAACGGCTCAAGCTCCTTATGACCTTGAACATAAACGGCTGATTTCGCACGTACACGGAGGCAATCAGCTCTCGATAATGGTGATTGACGTCAGTGTTGACGACTTCGGTCCGATGCTTAATGCAGCAGCCCCGCCAGTTACTGTGCGTCGGAAAGTCAAAGAAAGATTGGGTAAGACTCCTCCTGCTGGGCTGGCACGGCGGTAATGATGGGCCTTTGGCGTCAATTGAAGTGCAATAGCTGTTATAGGGGGGCGGGTCAATGAACGAAAGGCGTGCCACCTCCTTACCGATAAAGCCTGCTAGCGACCTCACCGCGCTGGAGTGGGCAAAGGTGGAAAAAGCGGCGCAGGACGCCGGCTTCGACATCAATCCAGTCCAAGAGGGCGGCTGGCTGGTCTTCCGGTCCACCTTGTTTCCAGGTCAGATTGGAGTTGCAGTCAAGTCTCCGGGGGCCTACATGGTGGGCATGTCCGATACACGCTGGGGAGCCAAGACCGCGGCGGACTGCGGTCATTCGGCTTCGCTACAAGAAGGGCCATGGCCTGCACTCGTCGAGGAAGTCTGCGAGTTTGAGGCACTCCATCGGCTACTCGCACGCGCCGCAGCGCTAGGACGAGTCATGGGGGAGACGCCAGTCAACGCGTTCAGAGCACGTTCGACTGGCCTACCGGCATCCACGGAGGCTGAGCGCCTGGTTGTTCAGCGCGTAGGACAAGATATTTTCCGGCAGGCGCTCATCGAGTATTGGCAGGGCCGCTGCGCAGTAAGCGGCTTGGACGTCGTACCCTTGCTTCGGGCGTCTCACATCAAGCCGTGGGCGGAATGCGAGGCCGACGCAGACCGACTCAACGTGTTCAACGGCCTTCTGCTGGCACCCCACCTCGATGCTCTTTTCGATGGTGGCTGGATTACCTTCCAAGCATCAGGTGACGTTCAAATATCAACCTCTCTGCAGGAACAACAAAGAACTTTGCTAGGGCTGACAGGCGCCGAACAGGTTAAAGGGCTATCGGAACATCACGAGAAGTACCTGAGTTGGCATAGAGCCCATTGTTTCCGCCATTAGGTATCGCAGATGGAACAGACTGCAAAAAATAGAAGCTACATGAAGCTGCTGAACGTGCAGCAGACCTCTTACTCGGTGACGAAAGAGCCACTCCTCGTGCTCATCACGGCAGAAGAGTATTACAACAACTACAACAGTGCTGTCCACGCAGCGGAAATCCGGATTCACTATCAGGTGTTGGCACCGAGACGGCTTCGCAGTGCAATCAAGCACAGTTTTGTGGCCAGCTATCGGCAAAGCCGCACGGGTGGTGACGTAGTATTGACCGCACCCCTAAGTGGTGGACGTGCAGTCTTCCTGGACCCGTCCAATATTCGGGGCAGTCGCATCGGAACCTACCTGATGAATGAGATTGTAGGTTGGGCAAAGCAATGGCCAGGCGCCGATGTAAGCCCTATTCACCTTCTAACGAACCAGGCCCACGATAACGAAGAGTTTCACAAAGGACGTCGCAACCGGTTCTATGAGCAATTTCAAATTGAGTTCGACTACTCAGACCCCAATGCTAAGGAGGCGGGTGTCTCGAAGCCGATGAAGGCCGCTGCACTAACCCAGGTAGACACATGGAAAGAAAACATCGTCGAAATTGAGGTCTTCAACTATTTGGCCCAACTACTCGAACAGGCTGACAGCGTTGCCACAACGCTCGAGGACACCATCCGAGCTAGGGATAATTGGGCAAAACGATACAAGCTGGCGGAGGCGAATCCCGGTCGGTGGTTTGTTCAAGCTCTGTTCAATAAGTACGCCTGGTTGCTCGGCCTTATCGTAATGCTTGCGGTGGCAGGCACCGTAGGCTATCGCGTCTTAATTGAGGTCCGCCAGTTGTAACAGGTACAGCAATGCGCTTCTTTGCGACGCGCATCCTGCTCAGGAATCACACCGCGATTGGTGCCGCGATAGACGGATGGGGGTCGTATCCGACAATTTCAAAATCCTCGAACTGGTATCCGTAAATTGACTCGGGCTTCCTCTTGATGACCAACTGAGGCAACTCTCGTATATCACGAGCCAACTGGGTCTGAATTTGCGTCATATGGTTCGCATAGGCATGCAGGTCACCGATGCTGACGACAATCTCATGCGGAACCAAATCACATTGCTGAGCAAGCATATGCGTCAGCAACGCCAGTGAGGCAATGTTATAGGGGAGCCCGAGGAAGCTGTCCGAACTCCTGATATACAGCTGAGATGACAACTTCCCATTCGCCACGTAAAACTGATAAAGCAGATGACATGGAGGAAGCGCCATCCTCCCTTCTCTGACGTTCTCCTGAGGACTTTGGGACTCATCAGGGAGGTACTCTGGGTTCCACCCGTGGAACAGGATGCGCCTGCTGTTCGGGTTAGTTCGCAACGTGTTGACCACGTAATCGACTTGGTTGATGGCTCCGCCATCTTTGGTCGGCCACGCAGTCCACTGCTTCCCGTAAATTGGTCCCAGCTCGCCATCTTCGGTAGCCCACTCGTTCCAAATGGAGACTCCGTGTTCATTTAGCCAGCGGATATTGGTGTTGCCGTTAAGGAACCAAATCAGTTCGTTGGCGATGCTTTTGAAATGAAGCTTTTTCGTTGTTAGAAGCGGAAAGCCCTTTGATAGGTCATGCCGAATCTGCCGACCAAATACCGACGTTGTGCCGGTCCCCGTTCGGTCGCCTTTGACTACGCCGTTTTCAAGGATGTCTCTGAGAAGTTCATGATACTGCTTCATTTGTTCAAATCCGGTTTGGAAATTTCGAGGCGGCGAGGTAGCGATACGACAGATGCAGACTTTCGAGCTTTCAAGGTTGCAATCACTTTATCTTTGTTCTCAATGATGGAATGCAAAGACGAAATTTCCTCGAAAAGCAAAGCATTCTGCTCAAGGGCGCGTTTAACCCTTCTTCTCAGCTCATCAAGTATAGCACCCTCGCTGAGGCCCTCTGCGGCACCCGAAGCCGGCGCCTGCTGCACATTCTTAAGCTTCAGCTTGAGCGCTTTCAAGCGGTCTAGTGCCCACAGGCGGTTCCGCACAGTATTCCTAGACAGTCCTGTCAATTTGCATACAGACGCCACCGTAATTTTGAGCTTCCCACGCTTCGTGGGGTCCTCAAGTTTGCCAAGTGCGTCAACAATCAATGCGTCGTTTTTCTCTGCCGTAGCTTCGAGATAGGTGTTCAGTTCAGCGGGGCGATTGTCAGACATGCACTATCCTGTTCCAACTTGTTGATGTGGGCATCAAGTCTATGAGCCAACCCAATCCATAGAACCTTATAGTCTGGATTGACCTCCTTTTCAGCCTCGGATAGCGCGTGCTGTCTACGTGCTATCAGGGCAGTGGCACAACGCCCGGTAATGACATGGCTATGACAATCGGGGTCGCACTGATAGTCGCCGTAACACGGTGGCGGTGGGTCGGAACTTGGCGTGATGAAATTCTTCGTACAACTTCCAATGCTTGTCGGCATGAGCTTCACGCCGCGCCGCGCCATTGTTTTGATGTACTGCACACGCTTTTCCCCAAACAAGCTAAGGCCAGAGAAAAAAGCGTCAATGCGCGCCTTGTGCTTGGCGCCTCCACCACCGGCAAATTTCGCATCCTCACCGTACACATCCAAGAGCGCCGATTCTTGGGCATCCGCGATTCGGTTAGCAACGCTTGTCATCAACTGAGCCCGATACTGCCCATATCCAGCAGACACAGCATTCGGCATGCGATTGAACTGGCTTTGAAAATGCTTCAGTTGCATGCTGATGAAAGGAAGCCCCACCTGCTGCTTTGCCAATTGATATACAAGTGTCTCCCGACATTGATGAATGGAAAAATTCCACTCGGAGAAAAGTCCATCGACATCAATGCGCTTAATCCACCTCGAAAACTTGGTATTGAGTGTCCCATCACTACTGTAGCCCTTATTTTCACGAACGAACCCTGGAAAGGGCGACGAAAACAAAAATGGATTCCCCGTCAATTGGCAGAAAAAGTCCAAAATCTCATATGCGTCACGAGTCAGGTCGATAGCCAACCAGCCTTCGCTGACAGGCGCATCTTTGGGTTGTCCTTTAACTACCTTGGACTTTAGAAACCAATAGCCGTGCTCGTAGGTCAGGCAGCCCTGCACGAGGAAGGGAGTTTCTGAAGAACGCATGCCGGTAAACAAAAGCACCAAAAGCAAGGCTGAAACATGGGCATCACGAATCAGCTTCGTAATTTCTGTTGCTGGCACACCATGCCGCTCGCAAAATCCGGGCCCACAAACGCCTTCGGCCTTTTCGCTGTAATAGGCCTCGAACGCCTTGCGAAGCCTGCGGCGTGTGGTTTCGTCATCTCGGTGGGATAACGCACGACACTCGGTGTCATGTATCTCCAACTCAAGTACCCACTTGAACCTACTAATCGCACGCATGCAGTAGTCAAGGCAGAACAGAAACAGGGAGTCAGGTAGCGTTTCAATGCCGCCTTCATCCGGCGAGTCGGGCCATACCATGCTGGGGTTAGTAATATCGAGCAATCCCCATTGCAGCGGCGCGCTGAGGTTTTTTTGCACCAGGGGGGCAGAAATTAACTTAAGCGCTCTCTTGAGATGGTCACCTCTACCAGGATATTCAGCGATTACCTCCTTTAGCAACGCAAAGGAAATTTCGCTTAGCTTTGAAATCACAATCCCGTATTCGTTATACCCCTTGATAATTACCAACGAAAAAACCTTTGCCAATTCATCAATCCGGGCTTTAACAGTCTTGGGGTCAAGCTGCCCCTTCGAGTTTCGAGCGTCTTTAACCAACTTTGGAAAAAACCCATGAATTACTGCCGCAACCTTTAGGTCCGCAATAATTGCAGAAGTGAGGCAATACACATATTTTGCCTTCGAGAAAGAATTCGGGTGACGTAAAGTTGCCCCACGGCCTTTGATATAATCCAGCCATACGATAGCGGACGAACACGGCCCCCCACGTAGAGGTGACGAAGGAGCGACGAATGGCCAAATATCCGCGCCATAAGTGCCAAACCAAATTGGCATATCTGGCCTAAATACCACTCGACCCGCGATAATCTCATTGACAGAAGGAAGTGAACTTGTCCACCCCATGGTCAAATCCCCTGATAGACAAGTTGGTCAACTAGCAAGTCATCCATCCTAGCTGCAAGACACTTGGCGGACTCGATTATCGACGCCGGAAATATCACATCGCTTTCCAAAATGCCGTCAATCAGCTTGAGCACATCTTGATAGAGTTTTTTTCTGGCTCTAATCGAAGGTGAATCTTCCTGCACGGCTGCGGCAACGCGGTTGCGATACAAAACAAGCTTGGGTAGTGAGCTTTCCGTGATAACCGCATTATCACAGAGCAAACACATATTCCAATATTTGCAGACAGCCCCATCTTGCAGCTTCGTCACGGCTCGTACATTGTCACTGGGCCGGTATGGATTCACGCATCCGCAACCAGAGAGCGTTTCATGAAAACCCTGCTTATCACACTCTTCTACCAACGCTAATATAGGTTGAGCTATAACAGCATCCTGCCGCAGTTCTCGAGAACGGCGTGAAATACATTCCAGGGCTTCCGAAACGGTTTTGTTAAACGCAGGTCTTAGTTGATGTGTATCCAGATAGAGCGCTGTAGTCTGGATGCTCGCATGCCCTAACACAGCTTGTACCTGAAAGATTTCCGCACCGGACAAAACCATGTTGGTTGCCAAGGTTGGACGGCATCGTGACATATTAAAATTGAAGTCGGCGCCGAAGACATCAAAGAGCCCTTCTTCTCTACAGAAACGCCTATACCATGTGGACATTTTGCCTTTAGGGTCGATAGGGACAATCATCCGCTTTCCCTGCTTCCGTGAATGCTCAACATCTTCAAAGATGAAAAGGCGGCTGGATAATTCAATCGGGGCTTCTCCTCTTATCTTTGAAGTAATTGCAAGCACTAGGCCCCATAATCTGACGACCCTGTCCACAGCCGAATCGGCAATAAATAGCTCTTCCAACTCCAGCACCGGAAGATGCAGTTCTCTATCTTCTGAACGGGTTGAGCTTCCAGAGCGCTTTTTGTTGAAAACGATGACTGGTTGCCCGGTTAACCGATGCTCCAACTGAAGCGAATCAATCTCAAGCAATTTCAGGGATTCGACGTTCAGGCCAGTTAACATAGCCATCTCGAGTGCGAGAGGCAGCACCAGTCGGTCATCTATGTACGGCCATACCCCCCAACGGGCGAACAGTTTTAGCAGTCTTTTATCTGAACATATAATGGAAACTTGATGCCGACGATTGTAGAAATCCTCACGCATTGCATACGCATCGCATTTGTAGATATTCTCGAACATCCAAAGTAGCGCGCGGTCGTCACTGGGCGAGACCAAAATCGGTTCGATGCCAACAGCCTGCTCGGGGGAAAATCCCTTTTTCAAGCGCAGAGCAACACTACTCGCGCTGACTCGATATGCTTTAGCTGCAGCAGAAATACTGTTGTATTTAACATTCTCCACTACTATCTTGGTTCCGGGCTGCTCACGCAAATCCAAACCAAGCGCTTCTCTCGGAGTCCACCCCGACCACGTGCGACGCGTCGCCACCTTGTAATTTACGCCGAAATGCCGACATGCATCTTTTACGCTCTTGAATGGGATGTCGTCGATAGTAATCTGAGTAGGTTTTCCAGTAACTTTCGAAAAATCTTTTTCAGGTTGTGCCATTAAGCCTACTATCTGTTCAGGGCTCCAGCCTTTTGAGGCGCGATAATGTACAACGCTCATCGAAATGCCAAATTTTTTTGCAACTGCCTCAACTGTCTTATAGGCAACCCCATCTAGGACCCAATTCAACTTAGGCGCATGCGGTGAAGGGTCAAGCCCCACCGCCTGCCTTGGCGTCCATCCTTGTTTTAGCCGATTAGTTATAGCGCCATGTTTGATACCAAAGACCTTGGAAGCTTCGCGGATTCTGTAGCTACTGTTGTCGACGACAATTTTGGAAAGGTAGTCCTTACGACGATAGGGTATGCCCTCCCCGGTTGGAATGTATCCACAAAGCACGCTATTCACGAGGCCAATCCACTTGCCCACTGCCGCATTGATAATCTCTTGCTCTCGTTTTGCGTATGCTGACCGCTGCTTTGTCTCAGGAACACCCTTGAATATCGGGACGCGATATACGATTGTGTCGATTATTCGAAGCGCGTAGGCCACGTCCATCACTTTTCGTACAGTGCTATACAGACCGTAACGTGTCTTACTTTTCAAGTCTTGAACCGACAGCCAACTATAAAAGCGATATAGAGCATCCGCTTCCCAGTATTTTTCCAAATAGAAGCGTCGGTTGTGCTCTAGCTCAGAATAATATGAATTTGTTTGCTCGATAAATTCAATATATTTGTTTTTGGCATACCGAATCCTTGCTCGGTATCGCTCCTCAAACTCGGACTCAATCTGAAAGAACATCCACTTAATTTGCGCATCTGGGTCCTCAAGTGTTGGCTTCGGTGGCTTATACAACCTAACCACGTTCTTACTCACGGTGCCCACGCTTTTCCGTATGTTGCAGAGGCCCTAGGTACGATTTTTCACGAATTAGCTCCGCCTCACCCAAACGATTCATTTGCCTACCTGCCCGTGTTAATTTCTGCAGCAACGTAGGAGGTATTTGGGTATAAATCTCCGTTGTACTTAGGTTCTTATGACCAAGCATCTGTTGAATCATAAGCATTTTGTCTTGATAGTCTTTGCCCATATCTGAACGCAATACCGAATAAGCGGTTCCATGCCTAAGCCAATGAGTCTTTATACCCTCTGGCAAGCCCTTGCGCCTAACCGATTTTTTCAATTGCTTAGAGGCATTTCGTATGCTCCATTTCCGTTGATTAACAGTTAGAAATGCAGGCTTATCAGGGTCGTTAATATCCCAATCGGCAGCCAGCTGGTACTCCCGGCTACTGTGATAGCGCTTTATCCTTTTCAGAACCGCACGAGATATAAGCGTTATTCGCTCTTTTATCTGACCCCCGCGCCCCTTAACCCCATTGATGCATATTGGTATAAATTCGAGATTGGCATCGTAGTGCCGCTCATCGGGAACATCGCCACGTCTAAGGTTAACAAGTTCTTTGATTCTTAACCCCATATCGTATTGAGCGTGAAACATGCACCGCTCACATTCGTTATGCATTCCCCTGAGCACTTCAGTTACTACTTCCGGCGGAATATATTTTGGCGTTCGTGCGTTCGGTGTCGCTGAGATATACGGGAGTGTGTTATCTCTCCCCCAAGGGGAATTGAGGAGGTCTCTAATCTGCCCCCCCTCTATGGTCGTTAGCCAGTCCAGGAATTGCTTGAGAGCAACCTCTCTAAAGTGTCTGGTTTTCGGGCTTGCCGCTCCAGCCAGCTTCATGTCGTGAAGCCAATCTGTCACATCCTCACGGCTGAGCAACGCGATATTTTCTTCAAGCGTCAGGTCCGGATAAGGCGGCTTCTTTTCTAGCCAGCGGCAAAGATAGGAAATCGTTCTTCCGTATTGCTCAGGCGTATTTGGGCTGAGGCCAAGATTTACCTGCTTCCGGAGGCTGCGCAGCCAAGCATGCGCACTTCTGACAACGGCACCATTTGCATCCACCACACTCAAGATGGGCTGGTCAGAGACTTTCATTGATAGCTCGAGCATCACCCCTTCGGAGAGAATTTCGATAGAACTAGCGATGTCAGCTGCCTTCACCGTGACAAGCATCGCCTCCGCACCGATTAGCCGTGTCGTCACGTTCTCACCATTGGTGACTTCGTACTGACCAGAAAATCGCTCCATGCCCGGCCGGTGCTCGGTGTCTGCTGCCGCAGTAATAATGCGCTTGTTCAGCCGCAGCACGCCGCTCCTCGGGCAGCACGTTGTTTAGCCGACGTTGGTAGTCAATTTTCATGCTTAGTGTGACCCTTCCCTGTATTGATACAACAGATAGCGTAACACACCAAAATACGCTAAGTCTTTGGTTTCGCAGGGAATATTGACTTTGTCAAGTCATAATGAAGCGCATTGAACGCTAGCATTAAGAAAGGTTTGGCCCGGCCAAACTCACCAACTATTGCACGAAGAAGGAATTGACCAGTGCACATTCTTGGGAGCCTTAGCGCATACATCCGCCTTAACGGCCAAGCTGACCAAACAGCCCTCTTGTAATGACTTACCTCTGTGGTTGAGGCAAGCCAACGAAGAAACATTTCCAAGCCACGCCGTGTCAACAATGGAGCCTGACGTGCCTTTCCCCTCCGGGCCTTCGGCCCTACGGCGGCTTGTCGGGTTAGTGACGTCGGGCTACGCCCGAGCATCCCAAACCGGAAGGTTGCCTCCGGCGGCCCTGCGGGGCTTTGTCACTACATAGTGAGTTAAAATGCAATGCGAGTCAGCGCACATTGATTGAATGTGCACTTTTTTGGTTCCAAATAAACTAGCTAGCAATTACTTTCGATAACGACAAATCAAGCTTCTCGCCCCTATGCTGACCATAATCTTTTGGTTCCATAAACACCTCTACAGCAACCACTTCGAGCAGGCCCGCCGGCAGCTGACGCGGGCGCCACGGGCCCTGCCCACCCTGTGGGTCAATCCCGAGGTCACCGACCTCTTCGCCTTCCGCTTCGAGGATTTCCGCCTCGAAGGCTACGACCCGCACCCCCACATCCCGGCGCCGGTAGCGGTCTAGACCCCGGCATATTTGCCGGAAAGGTGCAACCATCCCTGGCGGCGGCGGTCCATCCGTCGTTGCCTTTGTGTCCACCGCCATGCGCCGACTCGCCACCTTCGCCGCCGCCCTTCTGCTTGCGTCCCCCGCCCTTCCCCAGGACAGTACCGCCGCCGACTGGATCAAGAACCCGGCCATGGGCAACTACAAGGCCTACGCCGAGTTCAAGATGGCCAACTACGACGCGGCCCGCCGCATCTGGGAAATCCTGGCCGGCCTCGGCAATCCGGATGCCCTGTTCAACCTCGGCATCCTGGCGGAAGACGGGCTCGGCGAAGCCAAGGACATCGCCAAGGCCGAGGCCCTTTACGTCGCCGCCGCCAACGCCGGCGGCTTCAAGGCCCAGTACCGCCTGGGCATGCTTTACAGCAGCGGCGGCGCCCTCCCCAAGGATCTGGACAAGGCCCGCCACTATCTGAGCCTGGCCGCCCAGGCCGGTGACCGCGACGCCGCTGCCCGCCTGGCCAGCCTCGACGACCCCGGGCGCGCGCCCACGGACTACGAGCAAGCGGAACTCCTCGCCAGCGCCGGCAGGCACGCCGAAGCCGCAATCCTCTACCGGCGCCTGGCCGAAGCCGGCGACGCCACAGCCCGCACCCGGTTGGCCTGGATGTACGAGGCCGGCCGTGGCGTCGAGCGCAATCTGGACGAAGCGGCCCGGCTGTTCATGAGCTCAGCCCAGGCCGGCGACGCCGAGGCCCAATACGCCATCGCCGTCATGTACCGCACCGGCAAGGGCCGCCCCCGCGACCGGGCGGAAAGCCTCGTCTGGCTGCAGCGGTCCGCCGCCCAGCGCTACCCCGCCGCCGTGGCGGCCCTGGCCGCCGAAGCCGACGCCGAGGTGCGCTGACCGACCGGGCAACCGCACCCATGATTGCGGCCCTGCCGGCTTTCCTGCACCATGGGGCCATGGCTGCCCCCCTCCTCCTCGCCGGCGACCTCGGCGGCACCAAGACCCTGCTCGCCCTGGCCGAAGCGCGGCCCGAGGGGCCGGTCATCCGGCGCGAGGCCCGCTACGCCAGCCGCGAACACGACCGCTTCGACACCCTCCTGGCCGATTTCCTGGCCGGCACGCCGGTCGCCGCCGCGTGCTTCGGCCTGGCCGGCCCGACGGACGGGGAACGGGCCCAGCTCACCTACCTGCCCTGGCATCTCGATGCCGGCGAGCTGGCCGCCCGCCACCGCCTCGGCCGTGTCCTCCTCGCCAACGATTTCGCCGCCGCCGCCCATGGGCTGGATCTCCTCGGCCCCGGCGGCACCGTGACCCTGCAGGCGGGCAACCCCGTCGCCGACGGGCCGCGGGTGGTGCTTGGCGCCGGTACCGGCCTGGGCGTGGCCGGTCTCTTGCGGCGCGAGGGCCGGACGGTGGTGGTGCCCGGAGAAGGTGGGCACATGGGCTTCTCGCCCCAGGATGGAATCCAGCTCGCCCTTTGGCAGGCGCTCCATGCGGAGAACGGCCGGGTCACTGCCGAGGACGTCGTCTCCGGACCGGGGCTGGCCCGCGTCCACCGGCATCTCCACGGCCTGGCCACAACTCCGGAAGCCATCGGCGCCGCCGCCCTGGCCGGCGACGCCGCCGCCCGCGCCACGGTCGACCTGTGGCTGGCGGCCTACGGCGCCTTCGCCGGCGATGTGGCGCTGCAATGGCTGGCCCGGGGCGGCGTGTTCATCGCCGGGGGCATTGCCGGCAAGCTCTTGCCGCACCTGCCCGCCGCGCCCTTCCTGGCCGCCTTCAACGCCAAGCGCGAGCATGCCGGCCTGGCGGCAGCCATGCCCATCCGCCTGGTCACCGAGGAGCGGCTGGGCCTATTGGGAGCCCTCGCCCTGGCAGCGGCAGCCGCCGGTTAGTGTCGGAATTTTTTACATCCAACCCGGTCGGCTCTATGACCTTGGGCGTAGAAAAAATTGCAACCAGCTGATTTGAATAAATATAACTGCAAAAATAATACTTTCACTCCGGGCTGGCACCAGGTTTGCTTTGTTGGCAGCACCCATAACTTCTTCCATTCCCGCCCATCATGAAACAACTCCTTGCCGCCCTTGCCTGCGCCCTCGCCGCTTCCGCCTCCCAGGCCGCCTACGTCGCCGAAGCCGAGCCCAACAACGGCTTCTTCAACGCCCAGACCCTGAACGGCGCCTTCACGCTGGATGCCGACCCGGACATCACCGACGCCACCACCTGGAGCCACGCCAGCGTGCGCGGCAACGGCAACGCCGACAACGGCGAGAGCCGCGATTTCTATCATTTCTCCACCGGCGGAGGCCAAGTCCTGTTCGACATCGACTACGGCATGAACGACCTGGATTCCTGGCTCAACCTGTACGACAGCACCGGCACCCTGATCTCCTCCCACGATGACGGCGGCGTGCTCGACAGCGGCTCCAGCCATGGCTGGGACAGCTACTGGCTGGTCAACCTGGCCGCCGGCGACTACGTGGTTTCGGTGGGTTCCTTCCCGGACGCCAACCTCTTCCAGGGGCAGGATTACGTCCTGCACATCTCCCGCGAGAACGGCGTCCCCGAACCCGGCGCCCTGGCTCTCGCCGCCATCGCGTTGGCCGGTCTCGGCCTGCGCCGCCGCAAGGCCGCCTGATCCTCCGTATCCGGCACCGGGAACGGCGGTCCTGCGGGACCGCCGTTTTCATCTGGCGGCGCCCGCCGAGGACGCTATGCCGGCTGCAGGAACACCGCCCCCAGGGGCGGCAGGGTCAGCTCCAGGGAGGCCGGCTGATTCATCCAGGGGGTGGCGGTGGCGACGACATCACCGGCGTTCCCCTGGTTGGAGCCGCCGTAGTGGCCGGAGTCGCTGTTCAGGCGTTCCCGGTAGTGGCCGGCGGCGGGGACGCCGAGGCGATAGCCCTGGCGCGGCACCGGCGTGAAGTTCATGGCTACCACCAGGCAGGAGCCGTCCCGCCCCCAGCGCAGCCAGGAAAGGATGGAATTGGCGCTGTCGTGGCAGTCGATCCAGGCGAAGCCGCCGGGGTCGAAGTCCTGCTGGTGCAGGGCCGGCAGCTCGCGGTAGAGGTGGTTGAGGTCGGCGGCCAGGCGCTGCAGGCCGGCGTGGGCCTCCTCGGCCAGCAGGCTCCAGTCCACTTCCCGCCGTTCCGACCACTCCCGCTGCTGGCCGAATTCGCCACCCATGAACATCAGCTTCTTGCCCGGGGTCGCCGCCTGCCAGGCCAGCAGCAGGCGCAGGTTGGCCAGGCGCTGCCAGTCGTCGCCAGGCATCTTGCCAAAGAGCGAGCCCTTGCCGTGCACCACCTCGTCATGGGATAGCGGCAGGACGAAGTTCTCGGCATAGGCGTACATCTGGCCGAAGGTGAGTTCGTCGTGGTGCCAGTGGCGGTGGATGGGATCCCGGGCGAAGTAGCGCAGGCTGTCGTTCATCCAGCCCATGTTCCATTTCATGGAAAAGCCCAGGCCCCCGAGGTAGGTGGGCCGCGACACCATGGGCCAGGCGGTGGATTCCTCGGCAATGGTCAGCGCCCCGGGGAACTCGGCATGGACCATGGCGTTGAGTTCCTTGAGGAAGTCGATGGCCTCCAGGTTCTCCCGGCCACCATACTTGTTCGGCAGCCATTCCCCTTCCTGGCGCGAGTAGTCCAGGTAGAGCATGGAGGCCACGGCGTCCACCCGCAGGCCGTCGAAGTGGAATTCCTCCAGCCACCAGTGGGCGGATGACAGCAGGAAGCTCCTCACCTCGTTGCGCCCGTAGTTGAAGATGTGGGTGCCCCAGTCGGCGTGCAGCCCCTGGCGGGGATCTTCATGCTCGAAGAGGGCGGTGCCGTCGAAGCGGGCGAGCGCCCAGTCGTCCTGGGGGAAGTGGCCGGGCACCCAGTCGAGGATCACCCCCAGGCCGGCCCGGTGGCAGGCGTCCACGAAGAAGCGGAGGTCGTCCGGCGAGCCGTAGCGGGAGGTCGGCGCAAAGTAGCCGGTGGTCTGGTAGCCCCAGGATTCGTCCAGGGGGTGTTCGGTGATGGGCAGCAACTCCAGGTGGGTGTACCCCATGTCCACGGCGTAGGGGATCAGGCGCTCGGCCAGTTCCCGCCACAGGTAGGGGCGGCCGTCCGGGTGCCGCATCCACGAGCCGGCGTGGACCTCGTAGATGTTGCAGGGCGCGTGCAGCCAGTCCCGGCCGGCGCGGCGGGCCAGCCAGTCGGCGTCGCCCCAGGCGTGGGCCGAAGGCGGCGTGAGGTAGGCGGCTGAGCCCGGCCGGATTTCGAAGCCCCGGGCGAAGGGATCGCTTTTCTCGAGCACCGCCCCGGTCGTCCGGTTGACGAGCTGGAAGCGGTAGAGATCGCCAGGACAGGCCCCGGGGACGAAACCTTCCCAGACGCCGGAGGGACCCAGGGACTGCAGGGGGTGAGCCAGGCCATTCCAGTCGTTGAAAGTGCCGATCACGGCCACCCGCGAGGCATTCGGCGCCCACACCCGGAAGGTGGCGCCGCGCTCCCCGGCGAAGGCGCCGAGCAGACGATAGGACTGGAAATTGCGCCCCTCGTTGAACAGGTATAGTGCTTCGGCTTGCTGCATAAGGCCTCCCCAGCGCAGTATCATAAGCCCATAACCCGAGAGGAGGGAGGCCGCCATGTCCGACACCATCATGTGCCCGCACCAACCCTACTGCGAGATGCGGGAGCAGACCGACATGCGCTTCATCAGCCAGCTCACCCGCAACACCTTCGCCATCATCCTGGCCGGGGGCCGCGGCAGCCGGCTGAAGCAGCTCACCGACTTCCGCTCCAAGCCGGCGGTGCCCTTCGCCGGCAAGTTCCGCATCATCGACTTCACCCTGTCGAACTGCGTCAATTCCGGCATCCGCAAGATCGGCGTGGCCACCCAGTACAAGGCCCACAGCCTGATCCGCCACATCCAGCGCGGCTGGAGCTTCCTCGACGGGCGATTCGACGAATTCATCCAGCTTCTCCCCGCCCAGCAGCAGATCGACGAGACCCAGTGGTACCAGGGCACCGCCGACGCGGTGTTCCAGAACATGCACTTCCTGAAACGCTACGAGCCGGAGTACGTGCTGGTGGTGGCGGGCGACCACATCTACAAGATGGACTACGGCCGCATGCTGGCCTACCACGTCAAGCAGCAGGCGGACATGACCGTCGGCTGCATCGACGTGCCCCTGGCCGACGCCCGCGAGTTCGGCGTCATGGGCATCGACGCCCAGGGACGGGTGGAGGACTTCGTGGAAAAGCCCCAGGCGCCGCCCCCCATGCCCGGCCGCCCGGACCGGGCGCTGGCCTCCATGGGCATATACATCTTCAACGCCCGCTTCCTCTTCGAGCAGTTGCAGCGGGACGCCCTGACCCGCGGCTCCAGCCGCGACTTCGGCAAGGACATCATTCCCTACATCGTGCCCCGCTACCGGGTCTTCGCCCACCGCCTCGCCGATTCCTGCGTCGGCATGAACGACGACATACCCTACTGGCGCGACGTCGGCACCATCGACGCCTACTGGGAGGCGAACATGGAAATGACCAAGGTGACGCCGGAGCTCAACCTCTACGACAAGGACTGGCCCATCTGGACCTACCAGGAGCAACTGCCCCCCGCCAAGTTCGTCTTCGACGACGAGGACCGCCGGGGCGCCGCCATCGACTCCCTGGTCTCCGGCGGCTGCATCGTCTCCGGCGCCACGGTCAAGCGGTCGCTGCTCTTCTCCAACGTCCATGTCCATAGCTGGGCCACCGTCGAGGACTGCGTCGTCCTGCCCCGGGTGGACATCGGCCGCCACGCCGTCCTGAAGCGCTGCGTCATCGACAAGCGCTGCCGCATCCCGGAAGGCCTGACGGTAGGCGTCGACCCGGCCGCCGACCGGCGCCGCTTCCACGTCAGCCCCGGCGGCATCACCCTCGTCACCCCGGAAATGCTGGGGCAGGGCGCCGGCCAGGGGCCGGCCTGAGCCGATTTCCCGCCAACAGCGATCGCGCCATGGCCGACCTCGCCTTCCTCTGGCACATGCACCAGCCCGACTACCGGCACCCGGAGACGGGCGAGTTCGTCCTGCCCTGGGTCCTGCTCCACGCCATCAAGGATTACGCCGACATGGCCGGCCACCTGGAGCGGCACCCCGGCATCCGCTGCACCGTCAATTTCGTGCCGGTGCTGCTCGACCAGATCGAGGACTACGCCGACCAGTTCGCCACCCGCCTGTGGCGCGACCCCCTGCTGGCCATCGCCGCCTGCCGCGACCCCGACCACCTTTCCCGCCGGGAGCGGGAATGGCTCCTCGACATGGCCTTCCGCTGCCACGCCCCGACCATGCTGGAACCCTTCGCCCCCTACCGGCGGCTGCGCGACATCCACCAGTTCGTCAAGGGCCATGACGGCGCCGGCATCGAATACCTCTCCGGCCACTACTTCGCCGACCTCGCCGCCTGGTACCTGCTCGCCTGGAGCGGCGAAACCCTGCGCCGGGACAGCGCCACCATCCCCGAACTGATGGCCAAGGGCGACCGCTTCAGCTTCGCCGACCGGGAATGCCTGCTCACCACCCTGGGCGGCGTCGTCAAGAACCTCATCCCCCGCTACCGCGCCCTGGCCGATCGCGGCCAGATCGAACTCTCCTGCACCCCGGAGGGCCACCCCCTGGCCCCCCTGCTGCTGGATTTCGCCAGCGCCCGGGAAGCCTGGCCCGAATGCCCCCTGCCGGCAGCGCCTGAATACCCCGGCGGCCGCACCCGCGCCGCCGCCCACCTGGCCGCCGCCCGGGAAAGCCACAGCCGCCGCTTCGGCCGCCCCCCCGCCGGCCTGTGGCCCGCCGAAGGCGCCCTCTCCCAGCCCTTCCTCGCCCAGATCGGCGAAGCCGGCTTCGCCTGGGCCGCCAGCAGCCAGAGCGTGCTGAGGAACTCCGCCGGCCCCGACGCCTCCCCCTGCGCCCCCTGGCAGGCCCCGGCGGGCACCCCCGGCGACCTCACCCTCTTCTTCCGCAACGAGCGGCTTTCCGACCTCATCGGCTTCGAATACGCCAAGTGGCACGGCCGCGACGCGGCGGCCCACTTCATCGCCGAACTGGAGGTCGTCCATACCCGCGACGCCGCGGCCGTGGTACCCGTCTTCCTCGACGGCGAAAACGCCTGGGAATACTACCCCTACAACGCCTGGTACTTCTTCGAGGATCTCTACGCCACCCTCGAAGGCCATGCCGGCATCCGCACCACCACCCTGGGCGACGCCGCCGCCCGCCACCGGGCGCAGCGCCGGCCCCTCCCCAAGCTCACCGCCGGGAGCTGGGTTTACGGCACCTTCTCCACCTGGATCGGAGACCCCGCCAAGAACCGCGCCTGGGAACTCCTCTGCGACGCCAAGCAATGCGCCGACCGCGCCCTGGAAGGCAGCCGCCTCGACCCCGCCGAGCGCGCCGCCGTCCTGCGCCGCCTGGCCGTCTGCGAAAGCTCCGACTGGTTCTGGTGGTTCGGCGACATCAACCCGCCCCAGTCCGTCGCCTCCTTCGACGCCCTCTACCGCGAAAACCTCAAGGCCCTCTACCGCCTCTTACGCCTCCCCATCCCCGCCAGCCTCGATACCCCCATCAGCCAGGGGGGCGGCAACCCGGAAAGCGGGGGGACGATGCGGCGGGCGGGGTGAGGTACGCCATCCCTTGAAGGGGAGGTGGAGGTTGTTCATGCGCTCGCGCCCGGATACTCTGTACCAGCTTCCGGGGACCGTGCCTGGACCTGGCGTCCAAGAAGTCGCCGCAAAACGTCCTGAAGATATCCCGTGTGCAACACCGCCCCTGTTTTGCGCGACAATCCCCCTGTCCATACCCGATCGCCGCCCCACCTCTTGAAGCGAGCCCGACTCATGGAACCCGTCACCCTCCTCCTTGGCGTCCATGCCCACCAGCCCGTGGGCAATTTCCCGGAGGTCATCGAAGATGCCCACCAGCGCTGTTACAAGCCCTTCCTGGAAACCCTCTTCGCCTACCCGGAGTTCCGCTTTTCCGCCCATTTTTCCGGCTGGCTGCTGGACTGGCTGCGGGAGCGCCACCCCGCCGACATGGAGCTGCTGGCGGCCATGGTCCGCCGGGGCCAGGTGGAGCTGTTCAGTTCCGGCGACACGGAGCCGGTGCTGGCCGCCATCCCGCACCGGGACCGGGTAGGGCAGTTGCAGGCCCTCAACGACAAGCTCGCCGCCTGGACCGGCGTCGCCCCGACCGGCGCCTGGCTCACCGAGCGGGTGTGGGAATCCGCCGTGGTGCCGGCCCTGGCGGAAACCGGCATCCGCTACGTGACGGTGGACGACTACCATTTCTTCTGCACCGGCAAGGACGCCGCCGAGCTGGACGGCTACTTCACCACCGAGGAAGGCGGCACCCGCCTCGATCTCTTCCCCATTTCCGAGGCCTTGCGCTACCGCCTGCCCTTTTCGCCGGCCCACGAGGTCGTCGGCCATCTGGAGTACCTGGCCGACTCGGACCATGCCGCCGCCGTCTATTTCGACGACATCGAGAAATTCGGCATCTGGCCCGAGACCTACGAATGGGTCTATAACCGCGGCTGGCTCAGGGCCTTCATCGAGGGGGTGCTGGCCAGCCCCAGGGTGCGCACCGGCACCTACGCCGATTTCCACGCCCGCCACGGCACCCGGGGCGTCGTGTACCTGCCCACCACCTCCTACAGCGAGATGAACGAGTGGACCCTGCCCATGCCCGCCGCCGGCACCTACGCCGCCCTGGTGGCCAGGGAAAAGGCCGAGGGCCGGGGCGACCTGCACCGGCCCTTCCTGCGGGGCGGCATCTGGCGCAACTTCCTTTCCCGCTATCCGGAAGCCAACTGGATGCACAAGCGCATGCTGGGGCTTTCCGCGCGCCTTGCCGCCCTGCCGGCCCCGCCCCCGGCGCTCACGGCCGATCTCTACCGCGCCCAGGCCAACGACGCCTACTGGCACGGCCTTTTCGGCGGCCTCTACCTGCCCCACCTGCGCCGGGCGGTGTGGAACAACCTGGCCGCCCTGGAGGGCGCCCTGGACCGCCTGGCGCCCCGCCCCGCCGTCGAAGTCGGCGACGTCGACCATGACGGCCACCGGGAGATGCTGGTCCATGGCCCAGCGCTGCAGGTCGCCCTGCGCGACGACGGCCTGGGGGCCGCCCACGAGCTGACCAGCTATCCGCTGCGCCACAATTTCGGCGACACCCTGCGCCGCTACCCGGAGCACTACCACGCCAAGGTCGGCAGCGGCCCCTCGGCCCACGCCGGCGAGGGTATCGCCTCGGCCCACGACATCGTGCGCTTCAAGCATCCGGTGGGAGCGGAGGATGTGGTGCCGGACGCCTTGCCGCGGGCCCTCTGCCTGGATCGTCTGGATGGGGAGGCGATCACCGACTACGCCCCCGCCGTTCGGGCCGAGCCCTTCGACAGGCTCAGGGCGAACGGTGTAGAGGGCGCGGAGACCCTGATCTTCCACCGCCCCAACATCGTCAAGACCTACGCCTTGGAGGGCGCCACCCTCACCGTCTCCTGGCACCTCACCGGCCTGGCCGGCCGCCGCCTCGAGACCGCCCTCAACCTGGCCATGCCCAGTTGCGACGGTTTCCTCGGCCGCTACGTGGCCCCGGACGGCAGCATCCCTGGCGGCTTCGGCCAGCCCCTGGCGCTGGCCGAAGCCCGGGGCGTGGTTCTGGAAGACGGCGTCCTCGGCGGCGCCCTGCGTCTTGCGTGCGATCCACCCGCCACCATTGCCGGCGCCCCCCACCACACCGTCTCCCAATCCGAGGCGGGCTTTGAGAAAATCATGCAGGCGGCGGAAGTCACGCTGGCCTGGGACATTCCCGGCGATGACTGCCGGTTCCAACTCCAACTCACCGTCGAGGCCCATCGTCCATGACCGGCACCGTCTACAAGCTCGAAGTCAATCCCGAGATCCCGGCCCGCCTGGAGCGCCTGGAAGAACTGGCCAACAACCTCTGGTACAGTTGGGACCGCCCGACCCGCTCCCTCTTCTCCAGCCTGTCGCGCCCCCTGTGGAAGGCCACCGGCCACAACCCCAAGGCCTTCCTGAAGCGCGCCGACCAGAAGCGGCTGGAGGCGGCCGCCGAGAACCCGGTGTTCCTGGGCAGCCTCAATCGGGTGCTTTCCGCCTACGACACCTACCACGACCTGCCTTCCATGGCCCACGTCCATGGCCGGCCGTTCCGGGACGACGACCTCATCGCCTACTTCTGCGCCGAGTTCGGCTTCCACGAAAGCCTGCCCATCTACTCCGGTGGCCTCGGCATCCTGGCGGGCGATCACTGCAAGGCGGCCAGCGACATGGGGCTGCCCTTCGTCGGCGTCGGCCTCCTTTACCGCCAGGGCTACTTCCACCAGTCCCTCGACGCCGACGGCGGCCAGCACCCCACCTACAGCGATTCCGATTTCGACGACCTGCCGGCGACGCCCCTGCTGGACGCCCAGGGCAACGAGGTGCGCGTCGCCATCGACCTGCCCGGCCGCACCATCCAGGTCAAGGTATGGGAGGTGAAGGTCGGCCACGTGCGCCTCATCCTCCTCGACACCTGGCTGCCGGAGAATGCCGAGCACGACCGGGACATCACCCACCGGCTCTACGGCGGCGACCGCACCACCCGCATCGAGCAGGAAATCCTCCTCGGCGTCGGCGGCGTGCGGGCGTTGGCCGCCCTCGGGCTGAAACCCACGGTGTGGCACGTGAACGAGGGCCACGCCGCCTTCCTCATCCTGGAACGCATCCGCCACCTGGTCGAGGCTGGCATGCCCTACGCCGCCGCCCTGGAGGCCGTCGCCGCCAACGTGGTGTTCACCACCCACACGCCGGTGCCGGCGGGCCACGACCATTTTTCCGAGGACATGATCCGCCACTATTTCTCCCACTGGTGCCAGGCCCTCGGCGTCTCCTGCGAACAGGTCCTGGCCCTGGGCATGGAGCCGGGCAAGCCGGAATTCAACATGACTGCCCTGGCCATCCGCGGCTCCCGCTACCACGGCGGCGTGTCGCGCATCCACGGCGACGTCTCCGCCCGCATCTGCAGCCACCTGTGGCCCCAGGTGGCGCCGGAAGAGAACCCCATGGACTACGTCACCAACGGCGTCCATCTGCCCACCTTCCTGGCCACCGAGTGGTACGAAACCTTCGAGCGCTACCTGGGCGTCGGCTGGCAGCAGCGGCAGACCGAGGTTTCCGCCTGGGAGGGCATCGAGCGCATCCCGGACCAGACCTTCTGGAGCATCCGCCAGTTGCTCAAGGCTCAGCTCCTCTACCTCGTGCGCGACCGGGTGCGCGAGCAGCACCTGCGCAACCAGGGCTCTCCTGCCCACCTGGACCGCCTGCTCAAGCTGGCCGACCCGGCCAAGCCCAACGTCCTGACTATCGGCTTCGCCCGCCGCTTCGCCACCTACAAGCGGGCGGCGCTGCTGTTCCACGATCCGGCCTGGCTGGAGGAAATCCTCTCCGACGGCGACCGACCGGTGCTCTTCCTCTTCGCCGGCAAGGCCCACCCCGCCGACCAGCCGGGCCAGGACATCATCCGGCGCATCGCCGAGATGGCCAAGCGCCCGGCCTTCGAAGGCCGCATCCTGCTCGTCGAGGGCTACGACCTGCACCTTTCCCGCCGGCTGGTGGCAGGCGTGGACGTCTGGCTCAACAATCCCATCTACCCCCTGGAAGCCTCCGGCACCTCGGGCATGAAGGCGGCCATGAACGGCGCCATCAACCTCTCCGTCATGGACGGCTGGTGGGGCGAGGGTTACGACGACCGGGGCGAAGTGCCCAACGGCTGGGCCATCAAGCCCGCCGCCGGCCACCTGGACGAGGCCCGGCGCGACGCCGAGGAGGCGCGCACCCTCTACGAGCTGCTCCAGGACCACGTCATCCCCACCTACTACCGCACCGGCCCCATGGGCTATTCGCCGGAATGGGTGGCCATGGCCAAGCGCTCCATCGCCACCATCGCCCCCCGTTTCAACGTCATCCGCATGGTGGGCGAGTACGTGCAGAAGTTCTACGCCCCCGCCGCCGAACAGGGCCGCCGCTACGCCAGCGAGGATTTCACCCCCGCCCGCGTCCTCGCCGACTGGAAAACCCGCGTCCGTGCCGCCTGGCCCGGGGTGCGCCTGCGCCGGCTCGACGCCTGCCCCGGCCGGGTCCGCTTCGGGCAGACCCTGCGCATCCAGGTCGCCGTGCAACTCAACGGGCTCAAGCCCGAGGACGTCACCGTCGAAGCCATCTTCGGCCGCCCCGCCAGCGACCACCTGAGCGCCAAGGCCCGCCGCTACGCCCTGGCCTGCGACGGCGCCACCGACCAGGGGGAGCAGCTCTTCGTCCTCGACCTCACCCCCGAGCAGTGCGGCAAGCTGGAATACCGCATCCGCGCCTTCCCCTCCCACCCGCTGCTCACCCACAAATTCGAAATGGGGCTGATGGTCTGGTTATGAGCGTCACCGCATCCGCAAGCTGGCAAGCCCTGGCGGCCCACGCCGGCGAGATCGCCCCCCGCCACCTGCGGGAACTCTTCGCCGCCGACCCGGAGCGCTTCGCCCGCCTTTCCCTGCGCCACGGCGACCTGCTGCTGGACTTCTCCAAACAGCGCGTCACCGGCGAGACCCTGGCCCGGCTGCGCCAACTGGCTGCCGAGCGCGACCTGGCCGGCTGGCAACGGCGCCTTCTCGGCCTCGACGCCATCAACCACACCGAGGACCGCGGCGTCGGCCATGTGGCCCTGCGCGCCGGCAGCGCCGCCCCGGCCGAGGTGCAGGCCGTCCTCGCCCGCCTGCAGGCCTTTTGCGAGCAGATCCACGGCGGCCGCTGGCGGGGCTTCTCCGGCGAGCGCATCACCGACGTGGTCAATATCGGCATCGGCGGCTCCGACCTCGGCCCGCGCATGGCGGTCAAGGCCCTCACCGCTTGGCAGCAGCCGGACTTGCGCGTCCATTTCGTCGCCAACGTGGATGGCGCCGACCTCGCCGCGACCCTGGCCGGTCTCAACCCCCGCACCACCCTCTTCATCGTCGCCAGCAAGACCTTCACCACCCTGGAGACCATGACCAACGCCGCCAGCGCACGATCCTGGCTGCTCGCCGCGGCCCACGACGACACGGCCGTGCGCAAGCATTTCGTGGCGGTTTCCACCAACCTCCCGGCCACCAGCGCCTTCGGCATCTCGCCGGAGAACGTCTTCCAGTTCTGGGACTGGGTGGGCGGGCGGTTTTCCCTGTGGTCCGCCATCGGCCTGCCCGTCGCGCTCGCCATCGGCTTCCACCATTTCGAGCAACTCCTGGCCGGCGCCCGGGACATGGACGGGCACTTCTTTTCCGCCCCGCCGGAAGGCAACCTGCCGCTGACGCTGGCGCTCCTCACCCTGTGGAACACCAGTTTCCTCGGCGCGGCGAGCCACGCCGTGCTGCCCTACAGCCAATCCCTGAGCCTGCTGCCGGCCCACCTGCAGCAACTGGAAATGGAGAGCACCGGCAAGCAGGTGGGCCGCGACGGCCAGCCCGTGGGCGTCGCCACCTGCCCGGTGCTGTGGGGCGAGGCCGGCACCAACGGCCAGCATTCCTTCTACCAGCTCCTGCACCAGGGGGGGCGCCTCATCCCCTGCGACTTCATCGCCCTCAAGGCCGCCGACCTGCCGCTGCCCGGCCACCACCCACACCTGCTGGCCAACTGCCTGGCCCAGTCCGCCGCCCTCGCCTTCGGCCAGACCGCCGAAGAAGCACGGGCCGCCGGCACCCCGGAGGCCCTGGTGCCCTACAAGGTATTCCCCGGCAACCAGCCGTCGTCGACCCTGGTCCTGCCCCGCCTCACCCCCTTCACCCTCGGCCAACTGGTGGCCCTCTACGAGCACAAGGTGTTCTGCCTGGGCGTGCTGTGGAACCTGAACGCCTTCGACCAGTGGGGCGTCGAGCTGGGCAAGACCCTGGCCGGCCGCCTGACGCCGCTGCTGCGGGGCGAGGGCGACGCCGCCGCCTTCGACGCTTCCACCCGCGGGCTGATCGAGGCCCTGCGATGACGCCCCGGCGGGTCCTCTTCGTCACCTCCGAGATGGCCCCCTGGGTCAAGACCGGCGGCCTCGGCGACGTGGCGGGAGCGCTTCCCGCCGCCCTGCGCGCCGCCCGCCAGGACATCCGCGTCCTCCTGCCCCGCTACCCGGCCCTCGCCGCGGCCTTTCCCGACGCCCGGCCGGCGGCAGCAATCCCGTCCCTGGCGCCGCTCCTGCCCCCGGCCCGCCTGCTGGCCGCCGACGCCGACGGCCTGCCCCTGCTGCTCCTCGACTGCCCGCCCCTCTACGACCGCCCCGGCAACCCCTACCTGGCGGCCAACGGCCACGACTGGCCAGACAACGCCGCCCGCTTCGGTCTCCTTTCCCGGGTCGCCGCCCTCCTCGGCAACCCCGGCTCGCCCCTCGGTTGGCAACCGGACCTCGTCCACGCCAACGACTGGCAGAGCGCCCTGGCGCCCACCTGGCTGCGTGAAGCCGACTCTGCCGCCAGCCTGGTCAGCGTGCACAACATCGCCTTCCAGGGCTGTTTCCCCAAGGACGTGGTGGAAGGCCTGGGCGTGCCCTGGGAGGCCTGGCGCTTCGACGGTGCCGAGTACCACGGTCAGCTTTCCTTCCTCAAGGCCGGCCTCCAGTTCGCCACCCGCATCGCCACCGTCAGCCCCACCTACGCCCGGGAAATCCAGGACGAGGCCTACGGCTACGGCCTCGCCCCCCTCCTGCGCCACCGGGCGGACGCCCTGCACGGCATCCTCAACGGCATCGACACCCGCCTGTGGGACCCGGGCCACGACCCCGCCCTGGAATTCGCCTACGGCGCCGGCCGCCTCGCCGCCAAGCGCCTCAACCGCAGCGCCCTGCAGGAGCAACTGGGCCTGGAGCCGCGCGACGACCGGCCCCTCTTCGGCGTCGTCAGCCGCCTCACCCATCAGAAAGGCCTCGACCTCCTGCTCGCCATCGGCGACGCAGTGATCGACAAGCTCCCCGGCCAACTGGTGGTCCTCGGCACCGGCGAGAAGGAACTGGAAACCGGCTTTCTCGCCCTGGCCGCACGCCACCCCGGCGAGGTGGCCGTCACCGTCGGCTTCGACGAAACCCTGGCCCACCGCGTCGAAGCCGGCGTGGATGCCTTCCTCATGCCCTCCCGCTTCGAGCCCTGCGGCCTCAACCAGATGTACAGCCTCGCCTACGGCACCCCGCCCATCGTCCGTGCCACCGGCGGCCTCGCCGACACCGTGGTCGACACCGGCGAAGCCACCCTCGCCGACCGCAGCGCCAACGGCTTCGCCTTCACCGACCCCACCCCCGAAACCCTCTGGCTGACCATCGAACGCGCCGCCGCCACCTGGCGCGACCGCCGCACCTGGCAACGCATCCAGCAGAACGGCATGCGGCGGGATTTCTCCTGGAAACAGGCGGCGACGAAGTACCTAGGGGTGTATGAGGAAGCGGTTACGGCCAGGGTGGTAAGGTAGGCAGACCTCGGCTTTGGGGAACCGCTTCCCCCGCGACGCCTCCCTTTACCAATCCTCAACCACCGGCCCGGCGACAGGCTAAAATCCGCCCCATGCCGCCCACCCTCACCCTCATCGCCGCCGTCGCCAGGAACCGCGTCATCGGCCGCGGCAACGAACTGGTCTGGCGTTCGCCGGAGGACATGGCGCGCTTCAAGGCCACCACCCAGGGCCACGCCGTGATCATGGGGCGCAAGACCTGGGAATCCCTGCCGCCCAGGTTCCGCCCCCTGCCCGGGCGGCGCAATATCGTCGTCACCCGCCAGGCGGCCTACGCCGCCCCGGGGGCCGAAGTGGCCGGGTCGCTGCCGGCGGCCCTGGCCCTGGCCGGCGGCGGCGATGCCTTCGTCATGGGCGGCGGCGAGTTGTACGCCCAGGCGCTACCCCTGGCCGACCGCCTGCTGCTGACCGAGGTGGACCTTGCCCCGGAAGGGGACACCCGCTTCCCCGAGGTCGCCGCGGCGGAGTGGCGGGAAACTTCCCGCGAACGCCATGTCGATGCCGCCGGCGTCGCTTTCGATTTCGTCACTTACCAGCGCATCCGCTGATCAACAAGGAGTTGTATCCATGTCCGGACACGGTTTCCACGTCCACGGCCCCCACGACCATGCCGTCGAACACCATGCCCACGGCGCCCATGGCGACGACGACGGCTTTGCTTCCCGCATCGCGGTGATGACCGCGGTGCTGTCCACCGTCGGCGCCCTCTTCAGCTACCAGGGCGGCGCCACCCAGAACGACGCCATGCTCTTCAAGAACGCCGCGGCCATCAAGAAGACCGAGGCCTCCAACCAGTGGAACTACTACCAGGCCAAGAGCAACAAGCAGAACCTGGCGGAACTGGCGGTGGCCCTCAACGACGGCGACAAGCGCGAGAAGTACCAGCTGGAGGCGGACCGCTACAAGAGTGAGAAGGGCGAGATCAAGGACAAGGCCGAGAAGCTGGAAGCCGAGGTGCTGGAGCTGGACAAGAAGAGCGACGAGTCCATGCATCTGCACCACCGCTGGGCCCAGGCGACGACCGCCGTCCAGATTTCCATCGCCATGGCCGCCATCACCCTGCTCACCCGGCGCCGCTGGCTGAACGTCGCCACCTACATCGCCGCCGGCGGCGGGGTCATCCTAGGCGCCATGGCCATGGCCCATCTCTGAGCCGCGGCTGGCCAAAGCAAAGGCCGCCTCCGGGGCGGCCTTTTCGCTGGCGGAGCCGGCGCCGGGGTCAGCGCACGCAATCCACGTAGTAGCGCCCGTCCTCGCCCTTGACCAGGCCGTGGATGTCGGTCTCGAAGCCGGGGAAACGGGCGTTGAATTCGCGGGCGAATTTCAGGTAGTTGCAGATGGTGGCGTTGAAGCGCTCGCCGGGGATGAGGAGCGGGATGCCCGGCGGGTAGGGCGTGAGCAGCACCGCCGTGACGCGGCCTTCCAGCTCGTCCACCGGCACCCGCTCGATCTCCCGGTGGGCCATCCTGGCGAAGGCGTCGGCCGGGCGCATGGCAGGCACCATGTCCGAGAGGTACATCTCGGTGGTGAGGCGAGCCACGTCGTTCTGCTTGTACACGGTATGGATCTGGGTGCACAGGTCCTTGAGGCCGACCCGTTCGTAGCGCGGGTGCTTTTGCACGAATTCCGGCAGCACCTTCCACAGGGGCTGGTTCTTGTCGTAGTCGTCCTTGAACTGCTGCAGGGCGGTGACCAGGGTGTTCCAGCGGCCCTTGGTGATGCCGATGGTAAACATGATGAAGAAGCTGTAGAGACCGCACTTTTCGACGATGACCCCGTGCTCGGCCAGGTACTTGGTGACGATGGCCGCCGGGATGCCGATGTCGTCGGCGAAGTCGCCGTCCACGTCCAGGCCCGGGGTGATGATGGTGGCCTTGATGGGGTCCAGCATGTTGAAGCCTTCGGCCAGCTGGCCGAAGCCGTGCCAGCGCTCGCCAGGCTTGAGCATCCAGGCTTCCCGCTCCTCGATGCCCTCTTCGGAGAGGTCGTCGGGCCCCCACACCCTGAACCACCAGTCGGCGCCCCACTCCACGTCCACCTTGCGCATGGCGCGGCGGAAATCGAGGGCTTCGGCGATGGACTCCTCCACCAGGGCTGTGCCGCCGGGCTCTTCCATCATCGCCGCCGCCACGTCGCAGGAGGCGATGATGGAGTATTGCGGCGAGGTGGAGGTGTGCATCAGGTAGGCCTCGTTGAACACGTCGCGGTCGAGGCGCTGGTTCTCGGCGTCCTGCACCAGGATCTGCGAGGCTTGGGAGAGGCCGGCCAGCAGCTTGTGGGTCGATTGGGTGGCGAAGACCATGGACTCCCGGCAGCGGGGCCGGTCGGCGCCGATGGCGTGGTAATCGCCGTAGAAATCGTGGAAGGCGGCGTGGGGCAGCCAGGCCTCGTCGAAGTGCAGGGTGTCGATCTTGCCGTCCAGCTCTTCCTTGATGGCCTCGACGTTGTAGAGCACGCCGTCGTAAGTGGATTGGGTGATGGTCAGCACCCGGGGCTTGGCGTTCTTGTCGGTGGCGAAGGGGTTGGCGGCGATCTTCTTCTGGATGTTTTCCCAACTGAACTCGGCCTTGGGGATGGGGCCGATGATGCCGTAGTTGTTGCGGGTGGGCATGAGGAAGACGGGCACGGCGCCGGTCATCATGATCGAGTGCAGCACCGACTTGTGGCAGTTGCGATCCACCACCACGATGTCCCCCGGCGCCACGGTGGAGTGCCAGACGATCTTGTTGGAGGTCGACGTCCCGTTGGTGACGAAGTAGAGGTGGTCGGCGTTGAAGATACGGGCGGCGTTGCGCTCGGAAGCCGCCACCGGGCCGGTGTGGTCGAGAAGCTGGCCGAGTTCCTCGACGGCGTTGCAGACGTCGGCCCGCAGCATGTTTTCGCCGAAGAACTGGTGGAACATCTGGCCCACGGGGCTTTTCAGGAAGGCGACGCCGCCGGAATGGCCGGGGCAGTGCCAGGAATAGGAGCCGTCGGCGGCGTAGTGGGTCAGGGCCCGGAAGAAGGGCGGCGGCAGGGAATCGACGTAGGCCCGGGCCTCCCGCACCACGTAGCGGGCGATGAATTCCGGCGTGTCCTCGAACATGTGGATGAAGCCGTGCAGTTCCCGCAGCACGTCGTTGGGGATGTGCCGCGAGGTGCGCGTCTCGCCGTGGAGGAAGATGGGGATGTCGCTGTTGCGGTTGCGTATCTCGGTGACGAAGGCCCGCAGTTCGGCCAGGGTTTCCTCGGGCTCGTTGGCCAGTTCCTCGTCGTCGATGGAGAGGATGAAGCAGGAGGCCCGGCTCTGCTGCTGGGCGAAGGAGGTCAAATCGCCGTAACTGGTGACGCCGAGGACCTCCATGCCCTCCTTCTCGATGGCTTCGGCCAGGGCGCGGATGCCCAGACCCGAGGCGTTCTCGGAGCGGAAGTCTTCGTCGATGATGATGACGGGGAAATGGAAGCGCATGTCAGTCCTCAAAATGCAGCGACCCGCCGGAGCGGGTCGGGAAAAGCGGAAAGCCGGCAGTCACGGCCGTCAGATCTTGGGCAAGGTCACGCCCACCTGACCCTGGTACTTGCCGCCCCGGTCCCGGTAGGAAGTTTCGCAAACCTCGTCGGACTCGAAGAAGAGCACCTGGGCGCAGCCCTCGCCGGCGTAGATCTTGGCCGGGAGCGGGGTGGTGTTGGAAAACTCGAGCGTCACGTAGCCTTCCCACTCGGGTTCGAAGGGAGTGACGTTCACGATGATGCCGCAGCGGGCATAGGTGCTCTTGCCCAGGCAGACGGTGAGCACCGAGCGGGGGATGCGGAAGTACTCGACGGTGCGGGCCAGGGCGAAGGAATTGGGGGGAATGATGCAGACGTCCGACTCGACCTCGACGAAGGACTTGGGGTCGAAGGCCTTGGGGTCCACCACGGTCGAGTTGATGTTGGTGAACACCTTGAATTCCCGGGCGCAGCGGATGTCGTAGCCGTAGCTGGAGGTGCCGTAGGAGACGATCTTGTGGCCATTGACCTCGCGCACCAGATCGGGCTCGAAGGGCTCGATCATGCCGTGCTGCTCCGCCATGCGGCGAATCCACTTGTCCGATTTGATGGCCATTTTTCCCTGCCTGCGAGCACCAAAAAATAAAGGCGGGATTGTACCCGCCTTTACCTGAAAAAATGGCGAAAAATCCGTGGTAGATCAGGTGTTTTGCACCACGATGTTGGGGAACTTGCTGGTCATGTCCTTGGCCTTCTCGGCGATCTTGATGGCGATGCGGCGGGCGATGGCCCGGTAGATCTCGGCGGCCTTGGAATCCGGGGCGCCGACCACCGTCGGCTTGCCGCCGTCGGCCATCTCGCGGATGGACATTTCGAGCGGCAGGCTGCCCAGGAATTCGACATCGTAGTCCTTGCACATCTGCTCGCCGCCGCCCTGGCCGAAGATGTGTTCGGCGTGGCCGCACTTCGAGCAGACGTGGATACTCATGTTCTCGACGATGCCGAGGATGGGGATGTTCACCTTCTCGAACATCTTCAAACCCTTGCGGGCGTCGATGAGGGCGATGTCCTGGGGCGTGGTGACGATGACGGCGCCGGTCACCGGCACCTTCTGGGCCAGCGACAGTTGGGTGTCGCCGGTGCCGGGGGGCATGTCGACGATGAGGTAATCGACGTCGCGCCAGTTGGTCTGGGTGAGCAACTGGTCGAGGGCCTGGGTGACCATGGGGCCGCGCCAGACCATGGGAGTCTCGACGTCGATCATGAAACCGATGGACTGGGCCTGCAGGCCGTAGGCTTCCAGCGGCTCCATGCTGGCGCCGTCGCGGGATTCCGGCTGCTGCCCCTGGAGCCCCAGCATCTGGGGTTGCGAGGGACCGTAGATGTCGGCGTCGAGAATGCCCACGGTGGCGCCTTCCTGGGCGAGCGCCAGGGCGAGGTTCACCGCCGTGGTGCTCTTGCCGACGCCCCCCTTGCCGGAAGCGACGGCGATGATGTTCTTGACGCCGGGCAGGAGCTTGACACCCATCTGCACCGAATGGGCGACGATCTTCACCGAGACGTTGGCGGAAACGTTGCCGACGCCGGGCAGGGCGCGCACGGCGGCGATCACCTGCTTCCTGATGCCGTCGACCTGGGTCTTGGCCGGGTAGCCCAGCTCCAGGTCGAAGGAGACGTCGTCTCCGTCCACCTGGATGTTTTTCACGGCCTTGCCGGCGACGTAGCTCTTGCCGGTGTTGGGGTCGATGGTCTGGCCGAGGGCAGCGCGGACGGCTTCGACGGTGACGCTCATAGATTTTCTCCGGATACTTGAGTAATTTAGTTAACTATACCATTAGCTGGCCGTTTGACGGCGACTTGAGGCGAGCGAGTCAGAATCCCTGAAACAAGAAATCCACCGCTGCCGTGATCTCTCCCCGCCGGCCTTCCAGATTGAGGAGAGGCGTCCGCAGCAGGGCCAAGGGAACGGCGGCCATGAACTGGGTCACCATCGAAACCGGGATGCCCTCGATCTCAAACAGCGGGTTGAGCGTGGTGGCGGGCTTCGGCGCCCCGGCGAGGGGCAGCAGCGGCACCACGACCCGGGTGTTGAGGTGGCCGAGCAGGTCGGCCTGGACGTCGAGCAGGTAGCCCACCCCCTCCGGATTCCGGTAGACGCCGAACCGGGCCATCAGAAGCTCCGGTAGCGGTTGAGGGGCAGCCCATGCTTCTCCACGTAGGCGTTGGAGCTTTCCAGGGCCTCCCGGTTGGCCTCCAGCCAGGCCGCGGCCCGTTTTTCCTGCACCGCCCTGGCGATGCCCGCCTCGGCCGCCTGGGAAATGTTGATGCGC
The DNA here is from genome assembly GCA_036732025.1 of Rhodocyclaceae bacterium. Taxonomy (GTDB): domain Bacteria; phylum Pseudomonadota; class Gammaproteobacteria; order Burkholderiales; family Rhodocyclaceae; genus SSSZ01. The sequence continues at coordinate 12,361 of DAINDE010000002.1, read as the reverse complement.
AAGGCCTTGGCCTCGGCAAGCAGGGCTTCGCCGAGAGAGACATTGGTGGCCTTGCGCGCACCGGACGAGGTAAGGAAGATATTGGCCACGAGCATCTCCACGTACAAGCTGTATGGCGGAATGTTGCCATTGATGCGCATGACAGGCAACACAATATCCAACATTCCGGATCGGGCGTCCCGATACCCGGGTCGCGCGGAAGCGGGGCCATCCCTTTGGTAGAATCCGGCTTTACCTCTTTTCCGGCCCCCGCCATGCCCCGCCAGATCCTCGTCTCCTCCGCCCTGCCCTACGCCATTGGCGCCATCCTCCTCGGCCACCTGGTGGAGTACTTCCAGTCCGACATCTGGGTGCGCTTCCTGATGATGAGCGGCAACGAATGCTGGTACGTCTGCGCCGACGACACCCACGGCACCCCCATCATGCTGCGGGCAGAGAAGGAAGGCATCACGCCGGAGCAGCTCATCGCGCGGGTGCACGGCGAGCATTCCCGCGATTTCGCCGGCTTCCTGGTGGGTTTCGACAATTACTACTCGACCCACTCCGCCGAGACCCGCCACTACGCCAACGACATCTACAGCCGCCTCAAGGCCGCCGGGCTCATCGAGACCCGCACCATCGAGCAGTATTACGACCCGGTCAAGCAGATGTTCCTGCCCGACCGCTTCATCAAGGGCGAGTGCCCCAAGTGCGGAGCCAAGGACCAGTACGGCGACAACTGCGAAGCCTGCGGCGCCGCCTACGCGCCCACCGAGCTGAAGAACCCCTACTCCGCCGTCTCCGGCGCCAAGCCGGAGCTGCGGGCTTCCGAACACTATTTCTTCAAGCTCTCGGACCCCCGCTGCGAGGCGTTCCTGCGCACCTATACCAGCCGCGACAGCGGCACCCTTCAACCCGAAGCCGCCAACAAGATGCAGGAATGGCTGGGCGAGCCGGGCGAAAACAAGCTCACCGACTGGGACATATCCCGGGACGCCCCCTATTTCGGCTTCGAGATCCCCGACGCGCCAGGCAAATACTTCTACGTCTGGCTCGACGCCCCCATCGGCTACATGGGTTCCTTCAAGAACCTGTGCGACCGGAAGGGCCTCGACTTCGACGCCTACTTCAAGCCCGATTCCCAGGCCGAGCTCTACCACTTCATCGGCAAGGACATCCTCTACTTCCACGCCCTCTTCTGGCCCGCGGAACTCGCCCACGCCGGCTACCGCACCCCGACCAGGATCTTCGCCCACGGCTTCCTCACCGTGGATGGCGCCAAGATGTCCAAGAGCCGCGGCACCTTCATCACCGCCGACAGCTACCTGGCCACCGGGCTGAATCCGGAATGGCTGCGCTACTACTACGCCGCCAAGCTCTCGGCGACCATGGAGGACATCGACCTCAACCTGGAAGACTTCGTCGCCCGGGTGAATGCCGACCTCGTCGGCAAGTACGTCAATATCGCCAGCCGCGCCGCCGGCTTCATCGCCAAGCGGTTCAACGGCCAGCTGGCCCCGGCCGAGGCCGGCCTGCCGGCCATCCGCTCCATCCAGGAGGCGGCGCCGCGCATCGCCGAGCTGTACGAAGCCCGGGAATTCGGCAAGGCCATGCGCGAAGTCATGGCCCTGGCCGACGCCGCCAACCAGTACGTGGATAGCGTCAAGCCCTGGGAACTGGCCAAGCAGGAAGGCAAGGACAGCGAGCTGCACGCCGCCTGCACCAACGCGCTCAACCTCTTCCGCCTGCTCACCGTGCTGTTGAAGCCCGTGCTGCCGGCGGTGGCGGCCAAGGTGGAGTCCTTCCTCAACGTCGCCCCGCTGACCTGGAGCGACGCCGGTACCCTGCTCGCCGGCGGCCACGGCATCAACGCCTACGCCCACCTGATGACCCGCGTCGATCCCAAGCAGATCGAAAAGCTGGTCGAGGCCAACAAGGAAAGCCTGGCCCCCGCCCCGGAACAGCAATCCCAGCAGCGCCACGCCGAACACCAGCAAAAGGAAGCCCAAGTGCACACCGAAGAAGCCGCCCACTGCACCATCGACGATTTCATGAAGGTCGATCTGCGCATCGCCAAAATCGTCGAAGCCAGCCACGTGGAGGGCGCCGACAAGCTGATCCGGCTGCAGCTCGACATTGGCGAGGAAAAGCCGCGCCAGGTCTTCGCCGGCATCAAGTCCGCCTACGACCCGGCCGCCCTGGTGGGCCGCCTGACGGTCATGGTCGCCAACCTGGCCCCGCGCAAGATGAAATTCGGCATGAGCGAGGGCATGGTGCTCGCCGCCTCCGACCCCGAGGGCAAGACCGGCGGCCTCTACATCCTTTCCCCCGATTCCGGCGCCCAGCCGGGCATGCGGGTGAAGTAAGCACGCACGGCCGGTGGGCCTCAGCCGTCGCCATTTCCTCGCCGCCTCGGCGGCCTTCGGCGCCTCCCTGACGGCCCGCGCCGACCTCCTGCCCGCCTCCTCGGGCCGCCGCGTGGTCATCGTCGGCGGCGGCTGGGGCGGCCTCGCCGCCGCCCGCACCCTGCGCGAGGCGGCGCCGGAACTGGAGGTGGCGGTGGTCGACAAGGACGCCGCCTTCTGGTCCCACCCCCTTTCCAACAAATGGCTGGTCGGCCTCGCCGACGGCCGGCTGCTGAGCCATGACCGGGATGCCGCCGCGCGGGCTTTCGGCTATACCCGGCTCTCGGCGGAAGTCACCGCCGTCGACCGTGAGCGGCGGCGGGTAGTGACCGCCGACGGCAGCCTGGGCTACGACTGGCTCATCCTCGCCGTCGGCATCCGCCACGACTACGCCGCCTGGTTCGGCGACGACGGCCGGTCCGCCGAACACTGCCGCAGCCGCTTCCCCGCCGCTTTCACCGGCGCCGGCGAGGCCCAGGCCCTGCGGCGCCGGCTGGCTGGGTTCGCCGGCGGCGACTGGGTGCTCACGGTGCCGCCGATGCCCTACCGATGCCCCCCGGCCCCCTACGAGCGGGCCGGGCTCATCGCCTGGTACCTGGAGAAGCGCGGCATCCCCGGCAAGATCCACGTCCTCGACCCCAACCCCGCTGCCCTCGGCTTCGACCGCATATTCAAGAACACCTACCGGGAGCGCATCAATTACGTGCCCCAGGCACGCATCCGCCACCTTGACCCGTTCAAGCAGGCGGTGACCACCGATTTCGACACCTTCCCCTTCGCCGAGGCCATCCTCCTGCCGCCCCAGCAGGCGGGCGACCTCGCCTGGCAGGCCGATCTCATCGGCCGCGACGGCGCCGGCAAGCCCACCGGCTGGGCGGCCATGGACCCGGTGCATCTGCACGCCCCGGGGGACGATCGGGTCTACGTGGTGGGGGACATGGTGGACAAGGCCTCGCTCCTCTTCGGCCACTACCCCAAGACCGGCCAGATGGCCGCCCGCCTCGGGAGCATCGCCGCCCTGGCCATCGCCGCCCGCAGCCGGGGCCGGGAAGCGGAACCCCGCTTGCCGGACAGCGTCTGCTTCGTGGTGGCGCGGGCCGAGCCCCTGGAACTCATGCGCATCGAAACCCATTACCGTTTCCGCGGCGACGGCGTCATCCAGCAGACCGTCAAGCAATCCTACGACGCCCAGCCGGAAGGGGAAGACGAAGCCTGGGCCCGGGCCATGTTCCGGGAAATCCTCGCGCCCGTCCCCTGAAAACCCCGCCGGCCGGGCCTTGCCAGCGGAATGGCGGGAAGCGATTTACCTATGGTTAAATTGTTGAAAATTATTCAATAAGGAGACCAGCCCATGCACGGAGTATTCGCCAAGACCGCCAAGGGGCAAGCCGAACTGGCCGCCCGTTCCGGTGCCCTGACCCCCCGGGCCCGCCGCGTCCTCATCCTGGTTGACGGGAAGCGCTCGGTGGCCGACCTGGACGCCCTCATCCAGTCGGACAGCCTGCGCAACACCCTGGGCCAACTGGAGGAGGACGGTTTCATCGAATACCTCGTCGTCGCCGCCCCGGCGCCGACGCCGCCGGCTTCCCCGCCGGCGCCCGTGGCCAAGGCGGCCGCGGCCCCCTTCTCCCCCCTGCCCGACCCGCCCGACCCCCGGCGCCTACGTCAGGCCCGCCAGATCATGAGCGAGGCCATCCACAGCTTCGTGGGTGGCAGCGGCACCCGGGGCCTGCTGCAACGGATCGGTGCCGCCGGCAGCCTGGAGGAACTACGCGCCCTTTACGAGGATTGGCACCGGCTCATCGCCGACTCCCTGGCCAGTCCCTGGGAGGTGAGCGATCTGCGGGACAAGCTGATTCGGGTGATCTGAGCGGAACGTGCGCGCCCGGGGACCTGGAACACGGGGAGGAGGGCCCGCCTGGACGGACCCTAATGCCTTGCCCAGCGGCTCACCGATCCGTCGGGCAGCACCAGGTAGGTTTCGAACAGGTCCCGCTGGACGTCCTTTTCGCCGGTGGTGCCATCCAGCATCGTGCAGGCAGTTTCGCAGGTGGGATTGCTCAGCTCCCGTCCCGGCGCACCCCGGGGCAGGCCGGGGACGGCGATGCCCCGGGCCCGGGGTTTTTCCCTGAGAAGTTCGTGGATATCCTCCGCCGGCACGTGGCCCTCGACAAAATAGCCGGCCACCGTCGCGGTATGCACCGACTCCATGTCCCTGGGCACCCGGAGGCGGCGCTTCACCGCCGCCATGTCGGCGGACTCCTTGTAGACCACCTTGAAGCCGTTGTCCGCCAGGTAGGCTCCCCAGTCGATGCAGGCCAGGCAAGGGCTGGGCATGTGGATCTCGACGACGGGCCGGGCGGCCTCCGCCGCCGCCAGCAAGGGCGCGCAAAGAAGCGCTATCAGGGAAAGTCGCAACATCGAGGCCATTTCATCTGGGGCACAATGGACATCTTTCCATTATAGCCACCCGCCCATGCTCACCCTGAACCGCCCGCCGCGCCCCCGTCTGACCCTGCGCATCCTGGCCTACGCCCTCGCGGACGTGTTCGGCCTGGCCTGCATCGCCATCGGCGCCACCTGGTTCGTCGGCAAGAAGGGGCTGTTCGTGGCGGGTTTCCCCGCCTCCCTGGCGGAGGCCGTGGCGTGCACCGCCGGCGGCGCGGCCGTGATGTTCTGGGCAGTGGCCCGCATCCTGCGCGAAATCGCCAAGCAGGGGCCGGAACTGCAGGCCCGCTACGCCGAATACGTCGCCCGCAACCATCCGGGCGCGGCCTTGCCGCCCAAGGACGACTAGCCCCCCGCTTCGTCGCTCTTGCCGCCGCCCATACGCAGCCACTCCGGCAGCTCGCGGCCGCCGGCGTTGTCGATGACGTACTGGCGGATGAGCCGGCGCACCACCTGCGACGGCGTGAGATCCTGGGCAGCGCAGATTTCCTCGAAGAGCTTCTTCTTGCGCGGGTCGATGAGAATGGTGAGGCGGGCGGTACGGTTTTCCATGATGCGCTGGTCCTCCAGCCACCGGGCGGCGGCGCTGCTATTATAATATGATTAACATTGACACATAATACACGGCAAATGTAATGTGCGTCAGGTGGAAGGGCAATAGTACTTCCGGCTTACCCGCACCCCCATGAAAATCGCCTTCCGCCCCAAACTGCTGGACTGCCTCCCCGCCTACAACCGCGCCCAGCTGGGCAAGGATCTGGCGGCGGGCATCACCGTCGGCGTCCTGGCCCTGCCGCTCGCCATGGCCTTCGCCATCGCTTCCGGCTGCTCCCCCACCGCCGGCATCTGGACGGCCATCGTCGCCGGCTTCCTCACTTCGGCCCTGGGCGGTTCCCGGGTGCAGATCGGCGGCCCCACCGGGGCCTTCATCCCCATCGTCTACGGCATCGTCGCCGCCCATGGCTTCGGCAACCTGCTGGGGGCCACCCTGCTCGCCGGCGTCTTCCTGCTCGCCATGGGGCTCGCCCGCCTGGGGCAGCTCATCCGCTTCATCCCGGTCACCGTGGTCATCGGCTTCACCAACGGCATCGCCGTGGTCATCTTCCTCGCCCAGATCAAGGATTTCTTCGGCCTCAGGATCGACCACCTGCCGGCGGAATTCTTCCTCCGCATCAAGACCCTGGCGGCCCACGCCGACACCGTGGACCTGCCCACCCTGGGCCTGGCGCTGGCCTCCTTCGTCTTCCTGCTCTCCTACAACCGCCTGGCCCAGGCCTTCGCCCCCCTGCGCCGGGCGCCCGGCCCCCTGGCCGTCCTGGTCGCCGGCACCGCGGCCGCCTTCGCCCTCGACCTGCCGGTGGAAACCATCGGCAGCCGCTTCCACGGCATTCCCCAGGAGCTGCCTGCCTTCGGCCTGCCGGATCTCTCCATCCACGACTTCGGCAAGCTCATCTCGCCGGCCATCACCATCGCCCTGCTCGGCGCCATCGAATCCCTGCTCTCGGCCCGGGTGGCCGACGGCCAGATCGACGACCGCCACGACCCCAACCAGGAACTCGTCGCCCAGGGCCTGGCCAACATCGCCGCCCCCCTCTTCGGCGGCTTCGCCGCCACCGGCGCCATCGCCCGCACCACAACCAACGTCAGGACCGGGGGGCGCACTCCGGTGGCCGGCATGATCCACGCCGCCGTGCTCCTGGCCATCGTCCTCGTCGCCGCCCCCCTGGCCGCCTACGTGCCCCTGGCCACCCTCTCCGCCATCGTCATGGTGGTCGCCATCAACATGGGCGAATGGCACGAATTCAAGGAGCTGCGCCGCTATTCCTACAACTACCGGGTCATCCTGCTGGCCACCTTCGTCCTCACCGTCGTCTTCGACCTCACCGTCGCCGTCGAGCTGGGCATGGTGCTGGCCTGCCTGTTCTTCATCTACCGCATGTCGGAACTGACCCGGGTCGAACGCCGGCCTCTCCGCGAAGCCGCCACCGAGCCCCGCTTCCTCTACCCCGACGGCACCCTGCGCGTCGCCGCCTGGCAGCTCTTCGGCTCTCTCTTCTTCGGCGCCGTGAACAAGCTGGAAGAATTGCTCGACCCCGCCGCCGGCCACCCGGAGATCGTCATCCTCGACATGACGCGCCTCATCCAGCTCGACACCACCGGCCTGGAAGGCCTGGAAAGCCTGCGCGACAAGCTCGCCAAGCGGCGCTGCCGGCTGCTGCTCTGCGGCCTCAATTCCCAGCCGGGATCGCTGCTCTACCGTTCCGGTTTCGTGGACGACCTGGGAGACGACAACGTCTGCCCCGATCTCACCCACGCCCTCCAGCGCGCCCACTCCCTGCTGCCCGACCTGATGGGCGGCGACGAAACCTAGCCCGGCAGCCGTGCCGCCCAGGCCTGGGCGGCGGGGGCGATGAGGTCGAGGACCGGCCCCGGATAGAGTCCGATCCCCACCGCCAGCGCCACCACCACCATGAGGACGGCCCACTCGCGGGGAAGCAGGTCGCTGGCCTGGGCCACTGCCGGGCGGGTGACGGGCCCCCAGAAGGCCTGGCGATAGATGGAAAGGAAGCCGGCGGCCCCCACCACCAGCCCGAAGAGGGCGCCCAGGGCGGCGCCGGTGTGGCTCTGCAGGGTCGCCAGGACGATCAGCATTTCCCCGGGGAAGCCGCTGGTTCCCGGCATGCCGACGCCGGCCAGGCCGCAGATGAGAAAGCCGTCCGCCAGCCGGGGCATGGTGCCGGCGGCCCCGCCCAGGCTGCCCACGTCGGTGGAGCCGGTGCGCTGGCGCAGGAACTCGCAGAGCAGGAAGGCACCACCGCTGGCCACGGCGAAGCCGAGGACCAGGGCCACGGCCCCCTGCACGCCGCGGGCGTCTAGGGCGGCCAGCCCGAGCACCGCCATGCCGACGTGGGAAATGCTCGAATAGGCCAGCACCACCCGCAGGTTGGTCTGGGACAGGGTGCCCACCGCCCCGTAGAGCACAGCCACCGTGCCCAGCCCGGCCAGGAGCCAGTGGAGGTCCGCGGCGGCGGCGGGGGCCAGGGGCACGGCGAAGCGGATCAGGCCGTAGGCCCCCACCTTCAGCCCCGCCAGCAGGGCGACGAGGGAACCGGGCGCGGCCAGGGCGACCTGGGGCAGCCAGGTGTGCAGGGGCACCAGGGGCACCTTGACCCCGAAGCCGAGGAGGAAGAGAACGAGCAGCATGTACTGGGTCGGCCGCGGCAGCGGCGCCGCCAGCAGTTGCACCAGATCGAAAGTCGGCACGCCCTGGCTTGCCGCCAGCGTCAGGAAGGCGAAGAGCAGGGGCACGCCGCCGGCCAGCATGAAGAGGAAGTAGCGCGGCGCCGCCCGGCCCGCCGCCGCGCCGATCCCGCGGTGGCCCAGGAGGAAATAGACCGGCACCAGGCCCAGCTCCCAGAAGGCGAAGAAGAGGATGGTGTCGAGGGCGCAGAAGACGCCCAGGGTACATGCCTGGAGCGCCAGCAGCAGGCTGTAATGGAAGCGGGGGGCGTCTTCCGCCGTCTTCCAGTCGGCCACCAGCGCCCCCAGGAAGAGGAGGGCCGTGGCCGGCAGGAAGAGCACCGAAATGCCATCCACCCCCAGGTGGTAGGCAATGCCGAGACCGGCTATCCAGGGCCGGCGCTCCACCAACTGGAAGCCGGGTAGGGACGGCTCGAAGGCCACCACCGCAGCTGCCGCCGCAAACAGCACCGCGACCAGCACCCCCGCCGCCACCCGGCGCGCCAGGCGGGCCGGCAGCAGCCAGACGAGCAGGGCGCCGGCCAGGGGCAGGAGGATGAGGCCGGAAAGCAGCGGCGGCGTCACTTGCCGAACCTCGCCGCCGCCGCATGGCTCGCCACTTCGGTGAGGCGCAGCCAGGGCTCGGTGAAGAAGCCGATGGCCAGCATGGCCGCCAGGGCGATGCCGCCGACCAGGTACTCCATGGGCAGGGTGCGGTCCACGTCCGGGGCCCCTCCCTGCTTCTGGGTGAGGAAGGCCCGCTGGAAGGCCCACAGCAGGAAGCCGGCAGCAGCCACGTTGCCCAGGGCCGTGGCGACGGTGGACAGGGCGCCGAAACTGTCGATGGCCGCCTCCAGGATGAGGTGGGCGGCGTCGAAGCCCGGGGTACCGGGCATGCCGACGATGGCCAGGCCGAAGTTGAGGAAGGCTACCGCGAGGAAGGGGATGCGCTCGAAGAGGCCCGACAGTTCGTGCAACTCGGTGGTGCCAGTGCGGCGGAAGACGAAGCCGACGATGAACCACATGCCGGTCACCGCCAGGCCGAAGTTGGCCGCGAGCAGGACGGCCCCCTGGATGCCCGCCTCGTGCAGGCTGAAGACGCCTATGACCAGGAGGCTGGTGTGGCTGACCACGGCGAAGGCCAGCAGGCGGCGCAGGTTGGTCTGCTGGAAGGCCAGCGCCGCGGTGAAGAACACCCCGGCCATGGCGAAGCCCACCACGTAAGGCTGCCAGAAGGCCACCGCCTGGGGCGTCAGAGGCAGGACGAAGCGCAGCATGCCGTAGATGCCGACCTTGCCCCCCACCATGAGGGCCGGTGCCACGGCGATGAGGCCGTGCTGGGCCATGTTGGGCAGCCAGCCGTGGAGCGGGAAGAGGGGCGTGCGCACGGCCAGCCCGTAGAAGAGCAGGAAGAAGGCCGCCGACTGGAACTTGCCGGCGGCCGGCGCCTGCATCAGGTCGAAGAGGTCGAAGCTCCAGCGGCCGCCCATGGCGTCGGCGTAGCCCCAGCCGAGGATCGCGCAGCCGGCGGCGAAGAGCAGCCAGCCGAAGCCCTGGTACTGGATGAAGCGCGCCAGGGCCTGGATCTCGGCCCGGGACGAGGCCCAGCGGCGCAGCAGGAAGACCACGGCCCACAGCTCCAGGGCCGAGGCGGCGGCGAACCAGGCCAGGTTGATCTGGACCAGCATGGCCATGAGCCCGGCCTCCGCCACCAGGAGGACGGCGAACAGCCTCCCCGGCGAGATCATGCCGCGGCTCATGCCGTAGAGGGTCATGAGGAAGGTGAGCAGGGCCGAGAGCAGGATGAAGACGACGCTGATGCCATCCACCCCGGCGTGGTAACCGATGGCGTCCAGCCGCTCGGCCAATTGCAGGGCGGGCGAAAGGGGATTGATGCTGGCGGCGACGATCCCGGCCAGCAGCAATTCCGCCAGGGCGATGGCCTTGCCCAGCAGCACCGCGGCCGGACGCTCCCTGAGGGCGAAGAGAAGCAGCGCCCCGGCCAGGGGCAGGGCCTGCAGCCAGAACAGCAGCGGCATTGCCGCGTGGTGCTGCCAGGGAATGTCGATGAGGCGGACCATCAGAGTATCACCACGAAGGTCGCCATCACCGCCAGCATCAGGTAGCGGGGCTGTTCGAGGAGGGATTCCACATGGCGCAGGTAGCCGCCCAGGCGCTGCAGCAGGCGCTCCGCCGCCCCACCCCGGCCGCGTAGGGAGAGATGGATCTCGAGGGCCTGCAGGCGCTCGGCCGCCCGGGCCAGCAGGTGCCCGGCAACGCCGTCGCCCACCACCAGCGGGCGCTGGGGGTCGAGGGACCGGCCGCGGCCGGGTTCGCCGATGGCGTGGTCGAGAAAGCGCTCGTCCAGGCCCCGCACGTCCCGGGCGAGGAGCCCGGTCGGCTGGGAGAGCAGGCTGCCGGCCAGGCCATCCAGCCAGAAGCGCTGCAGGGCGGCGGTATACAGCCACTGGCGGCGGCGCAGCCAGGCCGGGGCGGGGGCCGGGGCTGCGGCGGTCATGTGCAGCCAGGAAGGCGCCAGGAGGAATTGCCAGGCTCGCCACAGGGCGTGCAGGCAGAGGTGAACGGCGGCCAGGGAGAACCAGCCCAGGCCGATGGCCACGAACATCAGGCCCACCTGGAAGACGGTGGCGAAGATCAGCGACGATTTGACGTCGGTCTGCACCAGGCCGCACAGCCAGGCGTAGGCGGCGGTGACGGCGCCGGCAACGGCCAGCCCGGCCATGACGTCGGGAGCCTGCACCAGCACCGGCTCCAGGCGCAACAGCAGGTACACCCCGGCATGGACCATCACCGCGCCGTAGAAGATGGCCGAGGAAGGCGTCGGCCCCTCCAGGGCCCGGGCGATCCAGGGGGTGAAGGGCAGTTGCGCCGACTTGGCCAGGGCGGCGACGACGAAACCGAAGGCGAGCAGGCGTGCGGTCACCGGCGCCAGCCCCTTCCCCGCCAGGACAGGCCATTCGAAGCTGCCGAACCACCAGGCCGCCAGCCCCAGGCCGAGGAGGAAGCCAGCGTCGCCGATGCGGTTGGCGACGAAGGCGAAGAGGGCGTTGCCGGTGGCCACCGGCCGCCGCCAGGCGTAGCCGATGAGGAGGAAGGAAGCCATGCCCGCCAGCTCCCAGCCGACGAAGGCGAGCATGCCGCCGCCGGCCAGCACGATCAGTTGCATGCCGGCGAGGAAGAGGCTCATGGCCATGAAGAAGCGGTGGAAATCCGCTTCCCGGTGCAGGTAGCGGACGGCGAAGCGCAGGGTGGCCCAGGCGACGAAGGCGACCACAGTGGCCGCCGCCAGGGCCAGGGTATCGAGGAGGAAGGATACGTGGATGGCCAGTTCCCCGCTGGCGAACCAGGTGCCCAGGCGCCGGTAGCCCGGCGCCCCGGCAAGGAAGGCGCCGAGGTCGAGGGCGAGCAGCAGGAGCAGGCCGACCACCGCCGCCCCCTGGGCGGCCTTGGCCGTGGCCGGCTCGGCCCCGTCCCCGCCACCGCGCCCGCACAGCACCCGGGCGACGATAAAGCCGGCGGCGAGCAGCGGCAGCAGCGGCACCAGCCAGACCCAGTCGGCCAAGGGCAGCAGCATCGCCCCGGTCATGCTGCACCCCCGGTGACCAGGGCGGGCGGCAGCGGCCCATCCTCGCCGGCGAACCAGTCCGCCGAGCGGGCCACCCGGGGCAGCACCGCCTTCCCCGTCCAGGGCAGCCAGCCGCGGCGGGGGCAATAGCGGTGCAGGGCGCCGTCTGCCGGGGCGCAGGCGGCGAGGACGATCCAGCCGTTGCCCACCAGTTCCTGCAGGGCCGGCTGCCGGGCGAGGATGGCGGAAAGCACCGCCGGCGCCTGCTCCACCACCACCAGGAGGCGCATGGGCTCGTGCACCTCGATCATCTGCCGGGGCAGGCCGGTGCGCAGGTCGCAATCGGCACCCTCCTGCACGCCGAAGAGGCCGGTGAGGTTGTGGGTGATCTTCGAACCGCAGCCGTAGCGCTCGTTGTCCGCCGTCGAGAAATAGTATTCGAGGGCGATCCCCGCCCCCACGGGCCCGGCGGCAAGGAGGATGCCCTCGGCGATGCGGCCGTCGTCATCGGCCGTCGGGTCGTAGGAAATGAGGAAGATCCGGCGGTCGAGGAAGAGTCCCCGGCTGACGCAGCGGCGGCCGATGATGGCGGCGGCGTTGGTGGCATGCCCCAGTTCCGGCCGGGCCTCGGCCAGGTCATGGCGGCGGGCCGCCACGTGGGCCCGGGCCGGCCAGGGCGCCAGGCGCGGCGGCGCCGCGGCGA
>DAINDE010000001.1:242960-261379 GCA_036732025.1 Rhodocyclaceae bacterium | reverse complement strand
TCCATCCCGGCGCCTCCATCGGCCGCCGCTTCTTCATCGACCACGGCATGGGCGTGGTCATCGGCGAGACGGCGGAGATCGGCGACGACGTCACGCTCTATCATGGCGTCACCCTGGGCGGTACCTCCTGGAACAAGGGCAAGCGTCATCCCACCCTGGAAGACGGGGTGGTGGTCGGCGCCGGCGCCAAGGTGCTGGGGCCCATCACCATCGGCGCCGGGGCCAAGGTGGGCTCCAATGCCGTGGTGACCAAGCCGGTGCCGGCCGGCGCGACGGCCGTCGGCAACCCCGGGCGCATCATCGACAATTCCGAGCAGGGCCGGCAGCGCGAGGCCCAGGCCGAGAAAATGGGTTTTTCCGCCTACGCCGTTGCGCGGGACCAGGACGATCCCCTGGCCAAGGCCATCCACGGGCTCCTCGACCACGCCGCCGAGACCGACCGGCGGCTGGCCATGCTCCTCAAGGAGCTGGAGGCGGCCGGGGTGAAGTGCGACGAGCAGGTGCAACCGGCCGACCAGTTCGATCCGCAATACTTGAGTAAAATCGTTGACTAATTTCCGGCGCCCCCGATATAGTTGACTGCGATAGTAGGTTATTAGCAGGAGACCCCAGCATGCGACTCACCACCAAAGGACGGTTCGCCGTCACCGCCATGATCGATCTCGCCCTCCGCGGCGAGGAAGGGCCCGTGGCCCTGGCCGGCGTCAGCGAGCGCCAGAGCATTTCCCTTTCCTACCTGGAGCAGCTCTTCGGCAAGCTGCGCCGCCACCGCCTGGTGGACAGCGTGCGCGGCCCAGGCGGCGGCTACTGCATCTCCCGCCCCCTGGATCAGGTGTTCGTGGCCGACATCATCCGGGCCGTGGACGAGCCCCTGGACGCCACCCAGTGCGGCGGCCGGGAGAACTGCCAGGACGAGCACCGCTGCATGACCCACGACCTGTGGGCGACCCTCAACGCCAAGATGTACGAGTACCTCGCTTCCGTCTCCCTGGCCGATCTGGTCAACAAGCAGAAACTCAAGGCCGCCGGCCAGAATGCCGTCCTCGAGGACCTGCGCGCCGGCCCCCATCCGCGGCCCCGCAACAGCCGGGACAAGGTCGCCGCCGTCGCCTGAGCGCGGATACCGCCATGTTCCTGCCCACCTATCTCGACCACAACGCCACCACGCCGCTGGACCCGGCGGTGCTGGACGCCATGCTGCCCTGGCTGCGGGTGCAGTTCGGCAACGCCTCCAGCCGCCACGAGTACGGCCGGGCGGCGCGGCAGGCGGTGGATCGGGCGCGGCAGCAGGTGGCCGCGGCCGTCGGGGCGCACCCGACGGAGGTGGTGTTCACCAGCGGCGGCAGCGAGGCCAACAACCTCTTCCTCAAGGGCGCCGCTGCCTGCCTGAAGCCGGGCAGCCTGGTGGTGAGCGCCATCGAGCACCCCTGCGTCATCAAGCCCGCCGAGCAGCTCGCCCGCCAGGGCTGGGCCCTGCGGCGCATCGGCGTCGACGGGCAAGGGCGCATCGACGTCGCCGACTACGCCGAGGCCCTTCTCGGCAGGCCGCGTCTCCTGTCGCTCATGCTTGCCAACAACGAGACCGGCGTGGTGCAGGACGTGGCCAGCCTGGCCGCTGCCGCCAAGGCCTGCGGCGGCTGGTTCCACAGCGATGCCGTCCAGGCCCTGGGCAAGGTGCCGGTGGACTTCCGCGCCCTCAACGCGGCCGGCGTCCATGCCCTGACCATTTCTGCCCACAAGATCCATGGTCCCAAGGGCGCCGCCGCCCTGGTGCTGGACAAGCGGGTGGAGCTGCAACCCCTCATCGCCGGTGGCGGTCACGAGCGGGGCCTGCGCTCCGGTACCGAGAACGTGCCGGCCATCGTCGGCTTCGGTGTCGCCGCCGAGCTGGCGGCCGCCCGGCTGGCGGAACTTCCCGCCCGCCTGCGGTCTCTCAGGGAACGCCTGGAGGCCGGGCTGGCGGAACTGGGAGCCACCCTCTTCGGTCTCTCCGCAGAGAGGCTGCCCAACACCAGCTATTTCGCCCTGCCCGGCATCGACGGCGAGACCCTGGTGGGCAAGCTGGACCGGGAAGGCTTCGCCGTGGCCAGCGGCGCCGCCTGTTCCAGCGCCAACCCGGAGCCTTCCCACGTGCTGCGGGCCATGGGGGTGGCGCCGGAAATCGCCCGGGGGGCGGTGCGGGTCAGCCTCGGCGCCGGCAACACGGAAGCGCACATCGACGAATTCATCCACGCCTTGCGGGCAACGGTCGGACGCCTGCAGGGATTGACGGCCATGGCCGTCTGACGGTCCGACGAAACGAGAGAAACGATGAAATTGCCCATCTACCTGGATTACTCGGCCACCACCCCGGTGGACCCGCGCGTGGCAGACAAGATGATTCCTTACCTGGTCGAGAAGTTCGGCAATCCGGCTTCCCGCTCCCACAGCTTCGGCTGGGAGGCGGAAGCAGCCGTCGAGGCGGCCCGCGAGCAGGTGGCCGCCCTGGTCAACGCCGATGCCAAGGAGATCGTGTGGACCTCCGGCGCCACGGAATCCAACAACCTGGCCATCAAGGGCGCCGCCAATTTCTATGCCGGCACCAAGGGCAAGCACATCATTACCATCAAGACCGAGCACAAGGCCGTGCTCGATACCGTGCGCGAAATGGAGCGCCAGGGCTTCGAGGCCACCTACCTGGATGTCCAGGACAACGGCCTGGTGGACCTGGAAGCCTTCAAGGCCGCCATCCGCCCCGACACCGTTCTGGCCTCCGTCATGTACGTGAATAACGAGATCGGCGTCATCCAGCCCATCGAGCAACTGGGCGAAATCTGCCGCGACAAGGGCGTCATCTTCCACGTGGATGCGGCCCAGGCCACCGGCAAGGTGGACATCGACCTCGCCAAGCTCAAGGTGGACCTGATGAGCTTCTCCGCCCACAAGACCTACGGCCCCAAGGGCATCGGCGCCCTCTACGTGCGGCGCAAGCCCCGCATCCGCCTGGAGCCCCAGATGCACGGCGGCGGCCACGAGCGCGGTTTCCGCTCCGGCACCCTGGCCACCCACCAGATCGTCGGCATGGGCGAAGCCTTCCGCATCGCCAGGGAAGAGATGGTCGACGAGAACAAGCGCATCGGCAAGCTGCGGGACAAGCTGCTGCACGGCCTGCAAGACATCGAGGCCACCTACGTCAATGGCGACCTGGTGCACCGGGTGCCCCATAATCTCAACATGAGCTTTGCCTACGTCGAGGGCGAATCCATGATCATGGCCATCAAGGATCTGGCGGTTTCCTCCGGTTCCGCCTGCACTTCCGCCAGCCTGGAGCCCTCCTACGTCCTGCGCGCCCTGGGCCGCGACGACGAGCTGGCTCACAGCTCCATCCGCTTCACCATCGGCCGCTTCACCACCGAGGAAGAAATCGACTACGCCGTCGACCTGCTGCACAAGAAGGTCGGCAAGCTGCGCGAACTGTCCCCCCTCTGGGAAATGGTGCAGGAAGGTGTCGACCTTTCCACCGTCCAGTGGGCCGCCCATTAAGGAGAACATCATGTCCTACAGCGTCAAAGTCATCGACCACTACGAGAACCCCCGCAACGTCGGCTCCTTCGCCAAGGAAGACGAGGGCGTCGGCACCGGCATGGTGGGCGCCCCCGCCTGCGGCGACGTGATGAAGCTGCAGATCAAGGTCAACAAGCAGGGCGTCATCGAGGACGCCAAGTTCAAGACCTACGGCTGCGGTTCCGCCATCGCTTCCTCTTCCCTCGTCACCGAATGGGTCAAGGGCAAGACCGTGGATCAGGCCCTGGAGATCAAGAACACCGAGATCGCCGAGGAGTTGGCCCTGCCGCCGGTCAAGATCCACTGTTCCATCCTGGCCGAGGACGCCATCAAGGCGGCCGTGGCCGACTACAAGAAGAAGCACGGAGAATAAGCATGGCCATCACCTTGAGCGACAAGGCGGCGAAGCACGTCGCCAACTACCTGAGCAAGCGGGGCAAGGGTATCGGCCTGCGTCTCGGGGTACGCACCAGCGGTTGTTCCGGGATGGCCTACAAGCTGGAATTCGTCGATGAGAGCGCCGAGGACGATCTCGTTTTCGAGAGCAATGGCGTCAAGGTGTTCGTCGATCCGAAGAGCCTGCCGTATCTGGACGGGATGGAACTGGACTATGCCCGGGAAGGGCTCAATGAAGGCTTCAAGTTCAACAACCCGAATGTCAAAGACCAATGCGGCTGCGGCGAATCCTTTAATGTGTAGCAGGCTCGGCGGTGCGTCGTTGCCCCGCACTTGCCGTACTATTCGTACTGCCCCCAAGAGGGTTCCCTTTGGTCATCTGCGTGCGGGGCGCCTAGCCCCGCCTTCGCTTTGAGCTTTTCGCAATCTGGTCGGCCGGGAAAACCGACCGCATCTTGAGGTTTCAGGTGGATCTGACCGCCGACTTTTTCTCCCTGTTCCAGCTCCCCCGGGCCTTCCGGCTGGATCTGTCCGACCTGGACGTCCGCTACCGCGAAGTCCAGGGGCAGGTGCATCCCGATCGTTTCGCCCACGGGAGCGATGCTGAGCGGCGCCTCTCCATGCAGTGGGCGACGCGGGCGAACGAGGCTTACCAGACGCTGAAGAAACCCCTGGAGCGGGCCAAGTACCTGCTGCACCTGGCCGGGCACGACGTGCAGGCGGAGAGCAACACCGCCATGGCGCCGGATTTCCTCATGGAGCAGATGGAATGGCGGGAGGCGGCGGCGGAGGCACGGGAGGCCCGCGACCACCACGAACTGGAGCACCTGCACAACCGGCTGCGGGCCGACATCGCCGGCCGCTACGATGAACTCGGCCGCCTCCTCGACGAGGCGGGCGACCTGGACGGTGCCGGCGAAGCCGTGCGCCGCCTGATGTTCCTGGAAAAACTTTTGCACGAAATCGACGACGCCCTGGCGTCGCTGGAAGAATAACAATGGCCCTGTTTCAGATTGCCGAGCCGGGAGAGTCGGCGGCACCCCACGAGCACAAGCTCGCCATCGGTATCGACCTCGGTACCACCAATTCCCTCGTTGCCACCGTGCGCAGCGGCCTCGCCGTCGTCCTCAACGACGACCAGGGGCGGCCCTTGGTGCCCTCCGTCGTCCGCTACCTGGGCGATGGCGCCACCGAGGTCGGCTACGAGGCCCAGAAAAAGCAGGCCACCGATCCCAAGAACACCATCGTCTCGGTGAAGCGCTTCATGGGCCGGGGGCTGAGGGACATCGCCCACGTCGAATCCATGCCCTACGACTTCGTCGAGGCGCCCGGCATGGTCAAGGTCAAGACCGTCGCCGGGGTGAAGAGCCCGGTGGAAGTCTCCGCCGAAATCCTCAAGACCCTGCGCGACCGCGCCGAGGCAGCCCTGGGCGGCGAGCTGGTGGGCGCCGTCATCACCGTGCCCGCCTATTTCGACGACGCCCAGCGTCAGGCCACCAAGGACGCGGCGCGACTGGCCGGCCTCAACGTCCTGCGGCTCCTCAACGAGCCTACGGCGGCCGCCATCGCCTACGGCCTGGACAACGGCGCCGAAGGCGTCTACGCGGTCTACGACCTGGGCGGCGGCACCTTCGACATTTCCGTCCTCAAGCTCACCAAGGGCGTCTTCGAGGTCATGGCCACCGGCGGCGACTCGGCCCTGGGGGGCGACGATTTCGACCAGCGCATCTTCTGCTGGGTGATCGAGCAGGCCAGGCTGCAGCCGCTGTCGCCCCAGGATTCCCGGCTTCTCATGATGCGCTGCCGGGAGGCCAAGGAGTTCCTCACCCTGCACCCCGAGGCGCCCATCACGGCGCGCCTGTCCACCGGCGAAATGGTGGACCTCAAGCTGGACGTGGATACCTTCGCCGCCATCACCCAGACCCTCATCTCCAAGACCATGCAGCCGGTGAAGAAGGCCCTGCGCGACGCGGGCCTGCGGCCCGAGGACGTCAAGGGCGTGGTCATGGTCGGCGGCGCCACCCGCATGCCCCAGGTGCAGAAGGCGGTGGGTGATTTCTTCCGCCAGGAACCGCTGACCAACCTCGACCCGGACAAGGTGGTGGCCCTGGGCGCCGCCACCCAGGCCAACCTGCTGGTGGGCAACAAGACCGGCCAGGACGACTGGCTGCTGCTCGACGTCATCCCGCTCTCCCTGGGCCTGGAGACCATGGGCGGCCTGACCGAGAAGATCATCCCGCGCAACGCCACCATCCCCACCGCCCGGGCCCAGGATTTCACCACCTTCAAGGACGGCCAGACCGCCATGGCCATCCACGTGGTCCAGGGCGAGCGGGAGCTGGTGGCCGACTGCCGGTCGCTGGCCCGCTTCGAGCTGCGCGGCATTCCGCCCATGGTGGCGGGGGCGGCGCGCATCCGCGTCACCTTCCAGGTCGATGCCGACGGGCTCCTTTCCGTCTCCGCCCGGGAGCAAACCACCGGCGTCGAGGCCAGCGTCACGGTGAAGCCGTCCTACGGCCTGTCCGACGACGAAATCGCCGCCATGCTCCAGGATTCCCTGGCCCACGCCAAGGACGACGCCATCAACCGGGCGCTCACCGAGGCCAAGGTGGAGGCCCGCCGCCTCATCGAGGCCACCGAGGCGGCACTGGCCGAAGACCCGCACCTGCTGTCGGAAGCCGAGACCGCCAAGATCAAGGTCGCCATCGAAAAGCTGCGCGAGACCACGGCCGGCGACAACCGCCGCCTCATCAACCTGGCCATGGACGACCTCGGCTACGAGACCCAGGAATTCGCCCACCGCCGCATGGATCAAAGCATCAAGCGCGCTCTGGCCGGGCGCAAGGTGGATGACCTCAAGACGGGAGAGGAAGAATGACCCAGATCGTCGTACTGCCCCATGTGGAGCTGTGTCCGGAAGGGGCCGTGATCGAGGCCGAGGCCGGCAAGTCCATCTGCCAGAACCTGCTGGAACACCACATCGAGCTGGAGCACGCCTGCGAGATGTCCTGCGCCTGCACCACCTGCCACGTCATCGTGCGGGAGGGCTTCAACTCCCTGGAACCCGCCGAGGACGACGAGGAAGACCTGCTGGACAAGGCCTGGGGCCTGGAACCCAACTCCCGCCTGGGCTGCCAGGCCGTCGTCGGTGACACGCCGCTGGTGGTGGAGATTCCCAAGTACAGCATCAACATGGCGAAGGAGGGACACCGCAAATGAAATGGACCGACATCAACGACATCGCCATCGAGCTTTCCGAGGCCTATCCGGACAAGAATCCCATGAAGGCCAACTTCGTCGACCTGCGGGACTGGGTCATGGCCCTGCCGGGCTTTGACGACGATCCCAAGCATTGCGGCGAAAAGATCCTGGAAGCCATCCAGCAGGCCTGGATCGACGAAGTTTCGTGACCAAATGCCCGTGCCGGTGACGTGAGCCTGTCACCGGCCGGGCTTATGCGGTTAGAATTCCGGCTCGTTCAGGGGTTGATGTCTTTGGGGGCAGCGTGCAGGGCACGGGGGCAGATTGGGGGGTAGCGACGGAGCAGGCGGCAGGGCTTGAGGCCGACCCTTTTCCGACCCATCCCTTCCCGACGCATCCTGACGCCGGGAGCCCGGCGATCTGGCGCTTCCGCTTCACCGGCGAAGGGGGCGAATACTTCCGTATCTGGATCGTCAACCTGCTGCTCACCATCGTCACGCTGGGCATCTACTCGGCCTGGGCCAAGGTCCGCCGGGAGCAGTATTTCCACCGCCATCTCCTCCTCGCCGAAAGCGGCTTCGAGTACCACGGCCGGCCGCTGGCCATCCTCAAGGGGCGCATCGTCGCCGTCGCCCTCCTGGTCACCCTTTCCGTGGCCGAGGACATCGGCCCCCTGGCCTACGGCGCGGCGCTGCTGGTGATCCTGCCCCTGGTGCCCTGGCTGGCCGTCCGCGCCCTGCGCTTCCGCGCCTACAACACCAGCTACCGGGGCCTGCGCTTTTCCTTCCACGGCACCTACTGGGAGGCCTTCCGGGTCTTCGTCGGCTACGGCCTGCTGGCCCTGTTCACCCTCTGGCTCGCCTTCCCGGTGTGGTACCGGCGCATGCGCACCTTCGCCCTCGACAACCTGCGCTTCGGCACCACGGAGTTCCGCTGCACCGTGGGCGCCGGCGAAATCTACCGGGCCACCGCCGGGCCGGTGCTGGCCCTGGTCGGCCTCTTCTTCGCCACCGTCATCCTGCTGGGCATCCTGGCCGGGGTCAATTCCAAGCGGGTGGTCGATACCGCCACCTTCGTCGGGCTCCTCGTCCTGCCGGCCATGTTCCTCGGCTTCCAGGCAGTCATCATCCCCTGGATCAACGTGCGCCTGGCCAACGCCGTGTGGAACCAGACCACCCTCGGCGGGCACGCCTTCCGCAGCAGCCTCAAGGCCCGCCACTTCGTCGCCCTGACCCTGGTGAACTGGCTGGCCATCATCGGCACCGCCGGCCTTTTCATCCCCTGGGCCCGGGTGCGAATCGCCCGCTACCGGGCCGAATGCATGGCCATCGACGCCACCTGCGACCTCGATGCCTTCATCGCCGGCGAAGGCCAGGCGGCCACCGCCCTGGGCGACGAGACGGCGGAACTGTTCGACCTGGACATCGCCCTTTGAAAGCCCTGGATGCGGCGTATTTCGACGGGCGCAGCTCGCGGCGCTGGCCGGCCCGGCTGTCCTGCGAATCCGGCCAGGTGGTGGTGCTGGGCGAATTCGGCGAGCGCCGCTACCCCCTGGCGGACCTGGAAGTCGGCGAGGCCATGGGCGCGGTGGAGCGCCAGCTCGCCTTTCCTGACGGTTCCCGCTGCACGGTGGCGGACTTGCCCGCCCTGGCGGCGTGGCTCGCCGAGGCCGGCGTGCGGGACTCGGCGGTCGTGCGCCTGCAACAGCGCTGGATCTGGGCCCTCGGCGCCCTCGCGGCCGTCGTCGCGGCGGTGGCCCTCGGCTATTACCAGTTGCTGCCCTGGGCCGCGGAGAAGATCGCCCCCCGGGTGCCGGGGGCCCTCGTTACCGCCCTTTCCAGCCAGGTACTCGACGCCCTCGACGGGAGGGTGCTCAAGCCGACGAAACTGCCCGAAGCGACCCAGGCGCGCCTGCAGCAGCGCCTCGACGCCATCCTCCAGGGCTCGGGGCAGCCCGGCTATCGCCTCTATTTCCGCGCTTCGCGGATGGGGCCCAACGCCTTCGCCCTGCCCGACGGTCACGTGGTGGTTTTCGACGACCTGGTCAAGCTTGCCGCCAGCGACGAGGAAGTCCTCGGCGTGGTGGCCCACGAACTGGGCCACGTCGCCCACCGCCACGGCCTGCGGCTGTTGATCCAGTCCTCGGTGGTGTCCTTCGTGGTGGGCATGTACCTGGGCGACCTGTCGTCGGTGGCCGCCGGTGCCGGCGTGGCCCTGCTGGAGTCGCGCTATTCCCGGGAATTCGAGCGGGAGGCGGACGATTACGCAGCCCGGACCCTGGTTGCTGCCGGCCTGGGGACGGAACCGCTGGCCGCCATGCTGGAGCGCATCGCGAAGCTGCACAAGGAAATGCCGGGGGCGGCCGGGCTGGGCGACCTGTTCAGCAGCCATCCGGATACCGCCGAGCGGGTGGCCCGGCTGCGGGCACTGCAGCGGCCCGGCCCGTGATCGCGGCATCCGGGGCTTCGACGGGCTCAGCCCGAACGGAGGTCGGGGAACCGATGCCGACTCCAAGACCGTTCGCCCTGAGCCCTTCGACATCGCTCAGGACAGGCCTGTCGAAGGGCGCTCTGCCCTGGGCGCAACGTTGGCTGAGGCGGCTTACTCGAACAGGTTCAGCAAAGCGTCCAGCCCGCCGAAATTGATTGCCACGTCGGCCTTGGCACGGGTCGCCGGCTTGGCGCGGAAGGCCACGGAGAGGCCGGCTTCGGCCATCATCAGGAGGTCGTTGGCACCGTCGCCGCAGGCGATGACCTGCTCCCGGGCCAGCCCCAGCTCGTCCCGCAGGCGGCACAGGTGGTGGGCCTTGGCGCTGGCGTCCACGATGTCGCCGACGACGCGGCCGGTCAGCTTGCCGCCGCTGATCTCCAGCTCGTTGGAGGTGGCGAAGTCGAAGCCCAGCTCGATGCGCAGGCGCTCGGTGAAATAGGTGAAACCGCCGGAGAGGATGGCGGTACGCAGGCCGGCGGCCTGGGCGGCGGCCAGTAGTTCCCGGGCGCCGTGGGAAAGGAGCAGGCGCTCGCCATAGACGCGGGCGAGCACCCGGGCGTCCAGCCCGGCCAGCAGGGCCAGACGGCGGCGCAGGCTTTCGCGGTAGTCGATCTCGCCGCGCATGGCCGATTCGGTGACGGCGGAAACCTCGGCCTTCTTGCCGGCGAAGTCGGCCAGTTCGTCGATGCACTCGATGGTGATCAGGGTCGAGTCCATGTCGAAGGCGATCAGCCCGAAATCGGCGAGCTTCTTCCCGGGGGCGATGAAGGCCCAGTCCAGGCGCTCCGCCTCGATGAGGGGGATCAGGGCGTCGAATTCCGTCCTGCGGGCGGCGCCCCGCAGGCGCACCACCTGGGGCGGCCGCGGCTCCACGGCAGTGGCGCCGGTGGCCGCGACAAGGCGTTCCAGCAGGAAGGTAGGCAGCGCCCCCCCCTGGATGACGAGGTCCATCAGTTGCCGTTCGCGCGGAGCGGCAGCACGTCCCGCAGCATGATGGCGGCGTCGCGGATCATCTTCTCGGTGGTGGCCCAATCGACGCAACCGTCGGTGACGGAGCAGCCGTACTTGAGCTGGGACAGATCGTCAGGGATGGACTGGTTGCCAGCCTCGATGTTGGATTCGATCATCACGCCCACCAGGGACCTGTTGCCCAGGCGCACCTGGTTGACCACGTCGGCCATGACCAGGGGCTGCAGCTCCGGCTTCTTGAAGCTGTTGGCGTGGGAGCAATCGACGACGATGTTGGCCGGCAGCTTGGCCTTGGCCAGGGCCTGCTCGACCATGGAGATGGAGACGGTGTCGTAATTCGGCCGGCCATCGCCGCCGCGCAGGACGATATGGCCGTAGCTGTTGCCCTTGGTGCGGACGATGGCGACGCGGCCCTCGCCGGTGAGGCCGAGGAAGGAATGGGGCTTGGAGGCGGAGAGGATGGCGTTGATGGCCACGGCCAGGTCGCCGCTGGTGCCGTTCTTGAAGCCGACGGGGGTGGACAGGCCGGAGGACATCTCGCGGTGGGTCTGGGATTCGGTGGTGCGGGCGCCGATGGCGGTCCAGGCGATGAGGTCGCCGTAATACTGGGGCGAATTGGGGTCCAGCGCCTCGGTGCCGATGGGCAGGCCCAGGTCGGCCACGTTGAGGAGGAATTCGCGGGCCTTCTCCATGCCGATATCGACGCGGAAGGAATCGTCCATGAAGGGGTCGTTGATGTAGCCCTTCCAGCCCACGGTGGTACGGGGCTTCTCGAAATAGACGCGCATGACCAGCAGCAGGGTGTCGCTCACTTCCTTGGACAGCTCGTGCAAGCGGCGGGCGTAGTCGAGGCCGGCGACGGGATCGTGGATGGAGCAGGGGCCCACCACCACGAACATGCGCGGATCCTTGCGGTCCAGGATGTTGCGAAGGGCCTCGCGGCCGTGCTGGACGGCCCGGGTGGCCTTGGCCGTGATGGGCAGGCGGGCATGCAGCTCCGCCGGGGTCGGCATGGGGTCGAAGGAAGCGACGTTGACGTTTTCGATGGCTTGGGTGGTCATGGTTTATTGCTCGTTCTGTGCGGCTTGGGCCGAAACGGGGGATTTTATCCTATGTGGGGGGTGGGGCGGAGTGCTTCGGTTTTTGGATTCTTCGGCCGCTGTTTTCCGCGCCTGACGCGCGGCATTACTTTCTTTTGGCGAGACAAAAGAAAGTAATGCCGCGGTTAACGCAGAAAGCAGCGCATCAGAAAAGCCAGAGAACACAGGGGCTTCGACAAGCCTGTCCTGAGCACCGTCGAAGGGCTCAGCCCGAACGGAGCAGGTTCAGGCCAACAACCTGAACATTTCCTTCGCCGCCCCCACCTTGTCCCCCAGCGTCGGGCAATGCCGCACATACACCAGCCGATCCTGCCCCGCCAGCCGGAAGTTCCGGTTCTTCTGGATGAGGTTGATGATGGTGATGGGCTCGATGGGCGGGTTGGGGCCGAACTGCACGACCAGTTGGTCGGCGGTGGCGTCCAGCTTCTGCACCCCCAAAGGCCGCGCCATCAGGCGCACGCGGTGGGTGGCGAGCAGGGATTGCCCTTGCGGCGGCAATTCGCCGAAGCGGTCGATGAGTTCCTCCTGCAAACCGTCGATGTCCTCGGCGGTCTCGCAGTTGGCGAGGCGTTTGTACAGCGTCAGGCGCTCATGCACGTCCGGGCAGTAGGCATCGGGCAGCAGGGCGGGGACGTGGAGGTTGATCTCGGTGGCGATGCCCAGGGGCTGGGTGAGGTCCGGTTCCTTGCCCTGCTTCAGCGCCGCCACGGCGCGGTTGAGCATCTCGGTGTAGAGGTTGAAGCCCACTTCCTGCATCTCGCCGGACTGGTTTTCCCCCAGCACCTCGCCGGCGCCGCGGATTTCCAGGTCGTGCATGGCGAGGAAGAAGCCGGAGCCCAGTTCCTCCATCATCTGGATGGCTTCCAGGCGCTGGCGGGCCTGCTTGGTCATGGCCTTGGCGTCCTGCACCAGGAGGTAGGCGTAGGCCTGGTGGTGGGAGCGGCCGACGCGGCCGCGCAGCTGGTGGAGCTGGGCGAGGCCGAATTTCTCCGAGCGGTTGATGAGGATGGTGTTGGCGTGGGGGTTGTCGATGCCGGTTTCGATGATGGTGGTGCACAGCAGCAGGTTGGCCCGTTGCTGGGTGAAGTCGCGCATGACGCGCTCCAGCTCCCGCTCGTTCATCTGGCCGTGGCCGATGACGATGCGCGCCTCGGGCACCAGCTTTTCCAGCTTTTCCCGCATGTTGTCGATGGTGTCGACCTCGTTGTGCAGGAAGTACACCTGGCCGCCCCGCTTCAGCTCCCGCAGCACGGCTTCGCGGATGATGCCGTCGGAGAAGTTGCTGACGAAGGTCTTGATGGCCAGCCGCTTCTGGGGCGCCGTGGCGATGACCGAGAAGTCCCGCAGGCCCTCCATGCTCATGGCAAGCGTCCGCGGGATGGGGGTGGCGGTGAGGGTCAGCACGTCCACTTCGGCGCGGAGCGACTTCAGCGCCTCCTTCTGGCGCACGCCGAAGCGGTGTTCCTCGTCAATGATGACCAGGCCCAGGCGGGCGAATTCCACGTCCTTGCCGATCAGCTTGTGGGTGCCGATGATGACGTCGATCTTGCCCTCGGCCAGTTCCTTCAGGGCTTGGGCGGATTCCTTGGCGGTCTTGAAGCGGGACAGCTCGGCGATCTTCACCGGCCAGTCGGCGAAGCGATCGACGAAGGTCTGGTAATGCTGCTCGCAAAGCAGCGTCGTTGGGCAGAGCACCGCTACCTGCTTGCCGCCGGCCACGGCGCAGAACGCAGCGCGCAGGGCCACCTCGGTCTTGCCGAAGCCGACGTCGCCGCACACCAGGCGGTCCATGGGCTTGCCGGCGCGCATGTCCTCGATGACGGCGGCGATGGCGGCGGCCTGGTCGGCGGTTTCCTCGAAGCCGAAGCCATCCGCGAAGGCTTCGTAATCGTGTTCCTTGAAGGCGAAGGCATGGCCCTGGCGGGCGGCGCGGGCGGCGTAGAGGGCGAGCAGCTCGGCGGCGGTGTCGCGGGCCTGCTCGGCGGCCTTCTTCTTGGCCTTTTCCCACTGGCCGGAACCCAGGGTGTGCACCGGCGCCGTTTCCGGGTCGGCGCCGGAATAGCGGGAAATCACGTGCAACTGGGAGACGGGCACGAAGAGCTTGGCCTGGTTGGCGTAGTGCAGCTCCAGGAATTCGGTGGCGCCTTCCCCCAGGTCCAGGCTCACCAGGCCCTGGTAGCGGCCGATGCCGTGGTTCTCGTGCACCACCGGGTCGCCCACCTTGAGTTCGGTGAGATCCTTCAGCCAGTTGTCGAAACTGGCCTTCTTCTGGGCCTCCCGGCGGGTGCGGCGGGGGGCGCCGGCGAAGAGTTCGGTTTCGGTGACGAAGGCGAGGCCGGGCAGGGCGAAGCCGGCGTGGAGCGGGCCGACGGTGAGGGCGAGGGGCTGCTTGCCGTCGAGGAAATCGGTGAGCGAGGCGCAGGCCGCCGGCGCCACGCCGTGCTCCGCCAGCATGGCCCCCAGGGTCTCCCGCCGCCCGGCGGATTCGGCCAGGAGCAGCACGCGGCCGGCGAAGGCGCCGGTGAAGGCCTTCAGGGCGGCGAGCGGGTCATCCGCCCGCCGTTCCACCGCCACCTTGGGGATGGCGGCGGCTTCGCCCGGGTTGCCGCCGCCGATGTGCAGGCGGGGCAAAGGCTTGGCCCGGGTGAAGAAGGCTTCGTCGCTGAGGAAGAGATCGGCTGGCGGCAGCAGCGGCCGCGCCTTGTCCCCCTGCAGCAGGGTGTAGCGGGATTGCGTATCGGCCCAGAAGCCGGCGATGGCCCCGGCGGCGTCGCCGTGGGTGACCAGCACGCTGTCCTGGGGCAGGTAATCGAATAGGGTGGCCGTCTCCTCGAAGAAGAGGGGCAGGTAATACTCGATGCCGGCGGAGGGGATGCCGCTGGAAACATCCTTGTATACGCCAGACTTGGCCGGGTCGCCCTCGAACACCTCGCGGAAGCGCTGGCGGAAGCGGGTGCGCCCCTTGTCGTCCATGGGGAATTCCCGGGCCGGCAGGAGGCAGATTTCCGGCACCGGGTAGAGGGTGCGCTGGGTGTCGATGTCGAAGGTGCGGATGGTCTCGATCTCGTCGTCGAAGAGGTCGAGCCGGTAAGGCAGCGCCGAGCCCATGGGGAAGAGGTCGATCAGCCCGCCGCGGATGGAGTATTCCCCCGGCGACACCACCTGGGTGACGTGGGTGTAGCCGGCCAGGGTCACCTGGCCGCGGAAGGCCTCGGCGTCCAGCTTCCTGCCTTTCTTGAAGGCGAAGGTGTAGGCGGCGAGGAAAGAGGTCGGGGCCAGGCGCACCACCGCCGTCGTCGCCGGTACCAGCAACACGTCGATGGCCCCGCCCAGGGTCGCCCACAGGGTGGCGAGGCGCTCGGAAACCAGGTCGTGGTGGGGCGAGAAATGGTCGTAGGGCAGGGTCTCCCAGTCCGGCAGCAGGCGCACCCGCAGGTCCGGGGCGAACCAGGGGATTTCGTCCAGCAGCCGCTGGGCGTCGCCGGCGCTGGCTGTGACGACCACCAGGGGCTGCTTCCCCGCCAGACGGGCGAGGGCCAGGGCGTCGGCGGAGCCGGGGAGGGCAGGGAGGTCGATCCGCTGGCCGGGCTTGGGGAGCGGCGGGAGGGAGGGAAGCAGGGGGGTGTGCGGCATGAGGCGGGGAATTATACCGCCGGGGAGGGGTGCCTCTAATGTAAGTCTGTTTGCATGTGAAACGCCGCAACTCAACCAGCATCAATTCTTTCAATTTTCTCGATGCCATGCGCTTGAAGAGCTTTGATTATCTCCTCGATGTCAATTGTGGGCACCAGTTTTTCTGATTTCGGTACTGCCTTGATCATCTGCTCTTCCTCTTCAACCTCGGCCTGAGTGACAGGAATCTTGAAGTGCTTTAAGGCCTCAGACAGCTTTGTATAGAGTAATAATTTTCGCTTGTTACTTACACGCTCACAAAACTCTTGTTTCAAGTGATCGTTAATATAAGCTTTATCTTCGAACAGCGTCCCATAATCGGCATCTCGGGAAACGATCACCAACTCGCCATTGTTCCTAAGGGCGCATTCGATCATCCATTCCCAGTTAAACGCATCACCTAAAGAAGTATCGTTCTTCTTTCGTGGGGGGCATCCATGTAGGAAGCGCTTGAGGGCTCGGCGTCTGATAGTGTTCCGAAATTTATTTTCCCTCGATAGTACGAGCGGGTTCTCTCGATGAAAGATTCGCTGACACGCTTTATACACAGGGTCATACTGGGCAGGATTTTCAAGCGCATTCTTGAGCTTACGCTTAAGAGTTTTTACTCGTTCCCCAGCAGCTTTTAAGTTTGCCTGCATTGCCTTCACGGCTTTTGCGTCAGAAAACAAACCCGGGCGAGAGATATTTGTCGGAGGTTTTAGTTCCTGCATGCCCTCCAAGATTGCGGCTTGGCGGTTCCGCTTGTATTCCATTTCCAGCTGATAGGTGATAATCACGCTTTCGGAAATTTGCTCCAAATGATGAAGCAGCGAAAGGCCTGCATCGGTTCGTGCCCGATAGAAATCGAGCCAGATATTTGTATCGACAAAGAGCAGTTTCTTGATTGCCATCGTCGGAATTTTCCAAAAATTACATTCTATCTATATGGAATGTGCATGCAAATGTGATATGTGAATATTTTGGCAAAGTCTTGCAAATGTCGCAATTTGCTTTCGGTTCGTAGAAATGAGCGCCTCACCCAAACACCAACGCCGCCGCCACCTTCCTTCCCTCCGCCGCCAGAATGTTGTAAGTCCGGCACGCCGCTTGCAAATCCATCACTTCCAGCCCGATGCCCGCCGGGGCGAAGGGGCGCATCAAGGCCCCTGGAGGGAAGCGCAGGCGGTTGCCGGTGCCGAGGAGGACGATCTCGGTGCCCAGGCCGAGGAGCTTGGCCATGTCGGCTTCGGTGAGGGTTTCCGGGGTGGCGGTGGTCCAGTCGGTGTACATGGAATCGGGCAGGACGATGACGTTGCCTTCGTAACGCTGGTGGTTGATGGCGACGTAGCCCTCGCCGTAGGCGGTGAAGATGTTGAGGCCGGCGGTGTTGGATTGGTGCAGCTTCATGGGCGGTTGGACCTCGGGGTGGCGGGTGCGGGTGGGGTTTTCCCTCGCAAAATTGCGGTGCACCATGGGTTAAAGTAGGATTATACCTTTGCCCGAAAGCCCGCCTCGCCGGGACATTTGCATGAAACACGTCAAGAAATCCGCCAAGCTCGCCAACGTCTGCTACGACATCCGCGGCCCCGTGCTGCAGAAGGCCAAGCAGATGGAGGAGGAGGGCCACAAGATCATCAAGCTGAACATCGGCAACCTGGCCGCCTTCGGCTTCGATGCGCCGGAGGAAATCCAGCAGGACATCATCCGCAACCTGCCCAACGCGGCCGGCTATACCGATTCCAAGGGCATCTTCGCCGCCCGCAAGGCGATCATGCACTACACGCAGCAGAAGGGCATCAAGGGCGTGACCCTGGACGACATCTACGTCGGCAACGGGGTTTCCGAGCTGATCGTGATGGCCATGAACGCGCTGCTGGATGCCGGCGACGAGGTGCTGGTGCCGGCGCCGGACTACCCGCTGTGGACGGCGGCCATCAGCCTTTCCGGCGGCACGCCCAAGCATTACCTGTGCGACGAGTCCAAGGGCTGGCTGCCGGACCTCGACGACATCCGCAGCAAGATCAACGCCCACACCAAGGCCATCGTCATCATCAACCCCAACAACCCCACCGGGGCCTTGTATCCGGACGACCTGCTGCACGAGATCATCGACATCGCCCGCCAGCACCACCTGATCGTCTACGCCGACGAGGTGTACGACAAGGTGCTGTACGACGGGGAGAAGCACACCTCCATCGCTTCCCTGTCCGAGGACGTGCTGACCATCACCTTCAACGGCCTCTCCAAGAACTACCGTTCTTGTGGCTACCGCGCCGGCTGGCTGGTGGTTTCCGGCGACAAGCGCCACGCCAAGGATTACATCGAGGGTCTGGACATGCTGGCCTCCATGCGCCTGTGCGCCAACGCGCCGGGGCAGCACGGCATCCAGACCGCCCTGGGCGGCTACCAGAGCATCGACGACCTGGTGGCGGAAGGCGGCCGCATGCGCCGCCAGCGGGACGTGGCCTACGAGCTGCTCAACGCCATCCCGGGGGTGAGCTGCGTCAAGCCCAAGGCCACGCTGTACATGTTCCCCCGGCTGGACCCCAAGGTCTACCCAATCAAGAACGACCAGGCCTTCATCCAGGAACTGCTGCAGGAGGAGAAGGTGCTGCTGGTGCAGGGCTCCGGCTTCAACTGGCCGCACCCGGACCACTTCCGCCTCGTCTTCCTGCCCCACGAGGACGACCTGCGCGAGGCCATCGGCCGCGTCGCCCGCTTCCTGGAAAACTATCGCAAGCGTCACAACACCAACCAACCTCAGTAAAGCAGATCATGAAACCCATCAATGTTGGCCTTATCGGCATCGGCACCGTCGGCGGTGGCACCTGGACCGTCCTCAATCGCAATGCGGAAGAAATCACCCGCCGCGCCGGCCGTCCGATTCGAATTACCGCGGTGGCCGACAAGAACGTGGAACTGGCCAAGCAGGTCACCGGCGGCGCCTGCAAGGTGACCGACGATGCCTTCGCCGTGGTGAACGACCCCGAGATCGACATCGTCGTCGAGCTGATCGGCGGCTACGGCGTGGCCAAGGATGGGTTTCGTCAATCCTTCGCCATCGGC
>DAINDE010000001.1:78295-242950 GCA_036732025.1 Rhodocyclaceae bacterium | reverse complement strand
GGCCGACCTCGACACCGCGCGCGCCAAGGCCATCGTCGGCGACGCGGCGCAGGTGGTGAACGACGCGCGCGCCGTGATCGCCAACCCGGCGATCGACATCGTGATCGAGCTCATCGGCGGCTACGGCATCGCCAAGTCGCTGGTGCTGGAGGCCATCGCCGCCGGCAAGCACGTGGTCACCGCCAACAAGGCGCTGCTCGCCGTCCATGGCACCGAGATCTTCACCGCCGCCCAGAACAAGGGCGTCATGGTGGCCTTCGAGGCCGCCGTGGCCGGGGGCATCCCCATCATCAAGGCCCTGCGCGAGGGCCTCACCGCCAACCGCATCGAATGGGCTGCCGGCATCATCAACGGCACCACCAACTTCATCCTTTCCGAGATGCGGGACAAGGGACTCTCCTTCGCCGACGTCCTGGCCGAGGCCCAGCGCCTGGGCTACGCCGAGGCCGACCCCACCTTCGACATCGAGGGCGTCGATGCAGCCCACAAGGCGACGCTGATTTCCGCCATCGCCTTCGGCATCCCGGTGCAGTTCGACAAGGCCTACGTGGAAGGCATCACCAAGCTGGAAGCCGCCGACATCAGGTACGCTGAGCAACTGGGCTACCGCATCAAGCTCCTGGGCATCGCCAAGCGCCGCAGCAACGGTGTCGAGCTGCGCGTGCATCCGACCCTGGTGCCGGCCAAGCGCCTCATCGCCAACGTCGAGGGCGCCATGAACGCCGTGCTGGTCAAGGGCGACGCCGTCGGCGCCACCCTCTACTACGGCAAGGGCGCCGGCGCCGAGCCGACCGCCTCCGCCGTCATCGCCGACCTGGTGGACGTCACCCGCCTGGCCACCGCCGACCCCGAGCACCGGGTGCCGCACCTGGCCTTCCAGCCCGACGCCATGTCCAACCTGCCCATCCTGCCCATGAGCGAGGTGGAGACCGGCTACTACCTGCGCCTGCGGGTGGAGGACAAGCCCGGCGTGCTGGCCGACATCACCCGCATCCTGGCCGACCAGGCCATCTCCATCGACGCCCTGCTGCAGCGGGAGCCGGAGGAGGGCGAGGGCGAGACCGACATCATCATCCTCACCCACGTCTGCAAGGAAAGCGCCGCCGACGCGGCCATCGCCAAGATCGAGGCCCTGCCGGCGCAAAAGGGCAAGGTCAAGCGCATCCGCCTGGAAGAGCTGCAGTAAGACGGCGGAATGTCCGAGGAAACGGAGGCTGCGGCCTCCGTTTTTCTTTTGGAACAACCTCGTTCGGGCCGGGCCCTTCGACCTGGCTCAGGGCGGACGGTTATTGGTACAACGGCGATGTTGCCGGATTTGTAGGCGATAATCCGCTCAGGAGGCCATCCATGAAGAAGCTCATTGCCATCGCAGCCCTTGCCCTGCTCGCCGCCTGCAGTTCCACCGGGGAGCACAGATTCGACATCCAGACCGCCGCCACCGGCACGGCGGTGGAGGCGAAGCAGGTGGTGGCCCTGGTCTACGCCGGCGGCAGCGACGCCGAGATCGGCAAGCTCCTCTATTCCGGCGGCGACCTGACCCGCGCCGTCCAGCGCCTGCGGGAGCGCCAACCCCGGCTCAGGGCGAGCCTGGACGAGGGCGCCATCGGCAACACTGCCGGCGGCTTCGTCGCCCTGCGCGACGAAAAGCGGCGCGAGGAGCTGCGCTCGCTGCTCTGGGACGAAAACCGGGACCGGGCACTGCTCTACGAGCAGGTGGCCATCGCCGTCGGCTACGGCGGGCTCAATTACGTGCTCTGGCGGCCCTACACCTCCTTCAGCTTCGGCAAGGAGTGGATCGGCCAGGGCCCGGCCGGCTGGTGGTCCCTCGACGAACAGGGGCAGTGGTCCCGGCGCTGACCGGGCATCCGCAACAGCCGGGCCGGAATCGGCCCGGAACAGATCGCCGCGGCGCCTTCTGCTGCGCTGCAGATACCCGTTTCCTGTGCCTGTTTCGGCCGCCGGCGCCGCCGTACGATTTCGCCATCATCCACGGCAAGGAGAATGGCGATGGGGCAACAGGGCCAACTGGTATTGCGGCTGCAGGCGGGAGAGCGCCGGCAGGTGCTGGTGGAGGCGGGCAGCGGCCTGCTGGTGCTGGGCGGCAGCGTGCGCCTGCGGGAGCCGCCGGCCTGGCTGGCGGAAACGATGGTCGCCCGGGAACGGGACCTGGCAGCGGAGCAATGGATCGACCTCGCCGCCGGCGGCTGGATCGAGGTGCTGGCCCTGGAAGCCGCCGAGGCGGTGGTCCTGGCCAGGCTGCACGCGCCCCTGTGGGAAAGGATCGCCCGCTGCCTGGGGCTGTCGCGGGCGGCGGCGCCGGGAACGGGACTAGACGAACACCACGTCGCCTAGCGACACGGTGACCCGGGTGTTGGCGCCGTAGCAGACCAGCTTGCCGAGCTTCGCGTTGGCGGTGGCCACGACGAAGAAGTTTTCCACGATCTCCCCCGAGCGGGCCGCCCGCTCGGCGATCTTCTGGAAGGTTTCCTTGTTGAGGCGGACCAGGCGGCCCACGTAATTCTTGATCTGTTTTTTCATTGTTTGTCTCCATGCCCCCGCCGGGGTTTACTACCCATGTCTTTTCTCTTTAGCGCAACGGGCGGCATTTTCCACGGCGACGTTTACGATTTCGTGAAAAGTTGCCGATTGGCGCGACAAGGGGCGGCCGCTCAGGCCAGCCCGGCCACCAGACCGCCCAGGCAACGCAGGGCGGCGTCGATTTCGGGGGTGTAGGGGGCGCCGCAATTGAGGCGCACGAAGCCGTCGAACCGGCTGGAGTTGGAGAACATCAGCCCCGGGGCGACGAAGATGCCGTCCGCCAGGGCGGCGTCGAACAGGGCGGCGGAGGAAGCGCCGGCCGGCAGTTCTACCCACAGCGCCAAGCCCCCGGCCGGGGCGGTGAGACGGGTGCCGGCGGGGAAGTAGCGGGCGATGGCCTCGGCGGTCTGCTCCCGCTGGTTGCGCAGGCAGGCCCGCAGGCGGCGCAGATGGCGGTCGTAGGCCGGTGAGGCCATGACGTCCGCCGCCGCCAGTTGGGCCAGGGCTTCGTTGTTGCGGCTCTGCACGTACTTGAGCATCTCCACCCGGGCCTGCCAGCGCCCGGCGTGCATCCAGCCCAGCCGCAGTCCCGGCGCCAGCACCTTGTGCAGGGAGGCGCAGTGGATGACGTTGCCGTCCCGGTCCCAGCTCTTCAGGGCCTTTTGCGGCGTCTCGGCGTCGGTGAGGGCGCCGTAGGTGTCGTCCTCGACGAGGGCGATGCCCTGGGCGGCGCAAAAGGCCACCAGGCGGGCCTTGTGGTCGTCGGGCATGATGCTGCCCAGGGGATTCTGCAGGATGGGCACCACCACCAGGGCCTTGATGGCGTCGGCGCCGCGCGCCGCCAGCTCCAAGGCCTCCAGGGAAATGCCGGTGTGGGGGCTGGTGGGGATTTCCAGGGCCTTGAGGCCGAGGGCTTCCAGCACCTGCAGGAGGCCGTAGAAGGTGGGGGATTCGACGGCGACGACGTCGCCGGGCCGGGTGACCGCCCGCAGGGCCAGGTTGAGGGCCTCGATGCAGCCCTGGGTGACGAGGATGTCCTCCGGGGCCAGCACCATGCCGGCGGCCAGGGCCCGCTGGGCGAGGACGCCGCGGAAATGGGCCTGGCCGCGGTCCGGGGCGGGGGTTACCAGCAGCTCCGGATACCGCCGCAGGGCCCGGGCCGCGGCGTTGCGCAGGGCCTCGCCGGGGTAGAGGGCGGGGGCGCTGCGGGCGCTGGAGAAATTGACCTTCACCTGTTCCTGCCGGCCCCGGGCGATGAAGCCGGAGACCCGGGCGTGGATGCCGACGTACTGGGCCGGATCCAGGGGCTGGCCGGCCGGCGGTTCGGACAGGGCCGGGGGCGCGGCCCGGCGGGGCCGGCGCACGTAGTTGCCTGAGCGGGGCCGGGCTTCCAGCCAGCCGTCGCTTTCGAGCTGGCGGCAGGCCTGGAGGGCGGTGGACAGGCTCACCCCGTGGCGGTCCATGAGGGTGCGCACGGAAGGGAGGCGGTCGCCCGGCAAGAGGGCGCCGCTTTCGATGGCCTCGCGGTAGTGGGCGGCCAGGCGGCGATAGAGGGGGGGCTGGTCCATGGCCCATCATCTCCCGGGAACGGCCGGTGGAACAGATATAGTTGGCCGGAAAATTGACCGTAACAGATGTCGAAATGATACAACTGTTCCGGTACCGCCGCTGCCGGTAGCCGCTACAATGGCAGCGCCCCCCAGGAAAGGAGACCCATGGAACACGCCGCCACCAGCCTGCTCGACGCCCGCCGCTCCATCCTCGTTCTGGTCGATGTCCAGACCCGCCTGGCGCCCCACGTCGAAGGCAACGCCGACATCGAGCGGCGCAGCCTCGCCCTGGCCCGCGGCGCGGCGGAACTGGGCGTGCCAGTCTTCCTTACCGAGCATTGCCCCGAGGTCATGGGCCCCACGGTGCCCCGCCTGCGGGAACTGGTGCCGCCGTCCAGCATCATCGGCAAGCGCCACTTCTCGGCCATGGCCGAGCCGGCCCTGCCCGAGGTTCTCGGCCAACTGGGGCGGACCCAGGTGCTGGTGGGCGGCATGGAGGCCCATGTCTGCGTCCTGCAGACGGCCCTGGGCATTCTCGATGCCGGCTACGAGTGCTGGTTCGTCCAGGACGCCGCCGGCTCCCGCCATGCCGCCGACCGCCTCGCCGCCGCGACCCGCCTCGCCGCCGCCGGGGCGCGTACCGTGACGGCGGAGATGGCCCTCTTCGAATGGCTGCGGCATGCCGACCACCCCGCCTTCCGGTCGGTGCACGGATTGATCAAGGCCCTGTAGGCCGAAGGCGGCGCCCGCGCGTTAATTTCCTGGATACAACTTGAAACAAACTCCCGCCGCGGCTTTGCTAAGGTGAGGATGTGTCTTCGGGAATAGCGTCATGAAAACCTTCAAACTCCTGCTGGTCGCCGTTCTGGTGGTGGTGGCCGGCATCGGCTCCGCCGCGGCAGATCACCGGCGGCCCCGCGCCCACGTCGGCGTCTATTTCGGTGCCCCCCTGTGGCCCTGGTATTACCCGCCCTACTGGGATTACCCGCCCCGGGTCGTCGTCGTCCCGGCGCCCGAGCCGCCGGTGTATATCGAGCAGAACCCGGCCCCCGCCGTCCAGTCCACCAATTACTGGTATTACTGCGTCGAGGCCAAGGCCTATTACCCCTATGTCAAGGATTGCCCGGGGGGCTGGCAGCAGGTCGTGCCCCAGGCGCCCCGCTGATTTTTTCCATGAGGTGATGTCGATGAAACGGGTGTCAACCCTCTGTGCCCTCTTGGGGGCCGCTCTCCTGGCGGGCTGCGCCACCACGCCCAGCGGTCCCAGCGTCCTGGTGTTGCCGGGGACGGGCAAGGCTTTTGATCAATTCCGCGGCGACGACGCCATGTGCCGCCAGTACGCCGCCCAGCAGACGGGCACCACGGCCAACCAGGCAGGTACCGATGCCGGTGTCAAGAGCGCCGTCGTTGGCACCGCCATCGGCGCCGTGGCCGGCGCGGCCATCGGCGGGCGCGAGGGGGCCGCCGTCGGGGCGGGCACCGGCCTGGTGGTGGGCAGCGCGGCGGGCAGCGACGCCGCCCGTAGTTCTTCCTACGGCACCCAGCGCCAGTACGACCACGCCTACATCCAGTGCATGTACGCCCAGGGCCACCGGGTGCCGGTCCCGGCGGGCATGGTGGCGCCGTCCGCCCCCGTCGCGCCGGGGGTCAGCACGCCGCCCCCGCCGCCGCCTTCCGGCGCGGCTTCCATGCCGCCTCCGCCACCGAAGAAATAGCTATTTGATGTAGCTGGGTTCGCTGAAGAGCGAGTCGATCTCCACCCGGCGGATCTCCGGGTGGTCGGGCACCAGGTAGAGGATGGGGGTGATCATTTCCTCGAAGCTGCCCCGCAGGCTGCGGGCGCCGGTCTTGTATTCGTAGGCGATCTCGGCGATCTGCTCGAAGACCGCCGGGGCGATGGCGAGTTCCACCCCTTCGTTGCGGAAGATTTCCTGGAACTGGTGGAGGAGGGCGTTCTTCGGCTCGGTCATGATGCGTACCAGGAGCGGCTTCGACAGGGCCCGGAAATTGGCGATGATGGGCAGGCGCCCGGTGAATTCCGGGATGAGGCCGAACTGGAACAGGTCGGTCGGCTTCACCCGGGTGTTGAGGCGGTCGAGAATGCCCTGGTCGTCGGCGCTGCTGGTGCCGATGTAGCCGAAGCTGTGGGTCTCGGCCATGATGGTGTCGAGGCCGACGAAGGCGCCGCCGCAGATGAAGAGGATGTCGGTGGTGTCGATGTAGCTGCCGCCGTGGAGCTTGACCGGGGCGCCTTCCATGATCTTGAGCAGGGCGTGCTGGACGCTCTCGCCGGAGGTGGCCCGGGGCTGGTCGGCGGGGGCCTTGAGCTTGTCGATCTCGTCGATGAAGACGATGCCCCGGCGGGCCCGGCGGACGTCGCCTCCGGCCTTGTCCACCAGACGCTGGAGGATGGCCTCGATTTCCTCGTTCACGTACTTCGTCTGGGCCAGCGAGGTGGCGTCGGCGGTGACGAAGGGCACCCCCAGGCAGCGGGACAGGGTCTCGCAGAGGAGGGTCTTGCCGGTGCCGGTGGGGCCGATCAGCAGCACATTGCTCTTGGCGACATCCACGCTGTCCTGGCGGGCCTTCTCGATCTTCTTGTAATGGGCGTAGACCGCCACCGCGATCACCTTCTTGGCCTCTTCCTGGCCGATCACGTACTGGTCGAGGTAGCGGACGACGGCACTGGGAGTGAAGCGGGCGCTGGTTTCCATGGTCGGGGCCGGGTGGGGTGGAAAGCAGTCATTATAGGTGGCTCAGTACTCCAGCAGCATCAGATGCCTGTCGCCCAGGCGTTCCCGGTTGATGGCGCGGAAGCCGTGGTCCTTGTAGCGCTTTGGCTTGGCGGTGGAAACCAGGATGCGGCCGTGGGGCGCCTGGCAGTGGACCCAGTCGAGGCGGGCGCGGATGAGGGCGCGGCCGATGCCGTGGCCGCGGCTTTCCGGCTCCACGGCGGAAAGGTAGAGGACGTAGGTGTCGGAGGCCCAGTCCGCCGATTTGATGCCACCTGCCCCCACCAGCTTGCCGTGGCGATAGGCGACGAAGAAGCGGCGCAGCAGGGGCGGCGTCGCCGGATGCAGTTCCCGGTCGATGCGCTCGGCGGTGTAACGGGGATCGTCGGCGAAGACGCCGAGGATGACAGCGCGGGCCTCGGCCACCGCCGGCCGGTCGTTCCAGTGCAGTTCGACGATATGGGTATCCACGGGGCGCTCCGCATGGACGGGAGGGCCATTAAAGCGGCGCAATATGACGCGTTGATGACGCCGGCGTCAGCGTCCGTCCTGGCGCAGGAGGCACTCCAGCCGGCGGGCGCCGTCCTCGCCCAGGTCTTCGCCCTCGTCGCCGAGGTAGTGGCGGCGGAAGGCGGCGACGGCCTGGGGCAGGCGGCTGGTGTCGTAGCCCAGGGCCTTGAGGCCGAGGGCGGCGTCGAGGGCGGGCGGGGGCAGGGCGGGGTCGGGCTCGCACCAGCGGCCGAAGCCCCGCTCGGCCAGGGCCTTCCAGGGGAAGCGCCGGTTCGGGTCCACCTTGCGGCCGGGGGCGATGTCGCCGTGGGCCAGGATATTGGCGTGGGGGATGGCATGGCGGGCGGTGACCCGCTCCAGGAGCGCCACCAGGGTGTCGATCTGCACCGCCGGGAAATCCTCGTCGCCGGTGTTGTCCAGCTCGATGCCGAGGGAAGCCGAGTTGAGGTCGGTCTGCCCGCCCCAGTAGGAAAGGCCGGCATGCCAGGCCCGCTTGTTCTCATCCACCAGTTGGTAGAGGGTGCCGTCCCGGGCGATGAGGTAATGGGCGCTCACCTTGCGGTTGGGGTCGGAGAGGGTGGCGATGGAATCCTCCGCCTCCGCGTTGGTGGTCTCGTGGATGATGACGAAATTGGGCCGGCGCTCGTCGAAATTGGCGGAGGGCCGCCACCAGGCGCCTTCGGCGGTACGATGGGGCACCGGCGCGCAGGCGGCCAACAGGGCGAGGGCCGCGGCCGCGGCGGCGATGCGCCCGCGGCAGGCGGCCCGGGAGGGGGTAGCGGCGTTCAGTCCCGCCCCACTTCGTAGGACGACAGGGTCACCCCGGCATGGGCGAGGAAATCCCGCAGGGCCTTGATATCCTGCTTGGTGCAGGTGGTGCTGTTGTGGGGATGGTGCAGGAAACCCTCGACGCGGTTGAGCACCACGCGGAAGCGGGCGCCGTGGCTGGGCTCGACGGTGGCGCCCAGGTGGTTGAGGAGGGATTCCACCTCGCGCCAGTGGATGTTGGCGCTCAGGGGATCGTGATAGATGGCTTGCAGGAGGTGCAGGTGCTTGTTGCTCATGGCTGCTCCGGTTCCGGGAAGTGGTAGTGCAGGCGGTTGAGATAGCGGGCGGTGTCGACCACGTCCCGATTATCCCACCGCAACCGGCCGACCTTTTGCCAACGGTCAACCTCCGCCACCAGATTGGCCCAGTCCCGGGCCACGCCCTTGTCCCGCCAGTGGATTTCCTTGCTGTGGCAGGCGATGCAGTGGAGGGAGTAAAGCATTTCCCCTCGCGACGCCATGCGCACCGATTCCTCGGCGGCGGCCGGCACCGCCGTACCGGCGGCCAGCGTCACCACTGCCAGGAACAAGCTTGCCGCCTTCACCGCCGCACCTTGCGCAATCGGCTGACCCGCTTGCGGGTTTCCTCCTCCATGCCGGACGCTTCGGCGAACCAGCCCCGCAGGGGGCATGCCCGGCTGGGGGGGCAGCCATGTTCGCGGGCACACTCGGCCTGGGTCTCGTCGGTGAGGACCAGTTCGCGGACGGCCTCGCACCGCGCTATGGGCGAATCGAAGATGCTCATTTTCGTCTCCCTTGCCGTTTTAGTCTTGCTAGCAGTATAGGCAGCCGGGACGACGAATGCCATGGGAGGCAGCCTACGAGCGGGGCCGCTCCAGGCGGACGTGGCCGCCGCCCAGCCCTTCCAGCAGGGCCAATCCGTCGGCGGCGATGACGTGGCTCTGGCCGGCCCGCAGAAGGATGTCGCCTGCTTCGCCGGCGACGGTCAGCCACACCTGCCCGGCGGTGCAGGCGACGCGCACGCCCCGGGCCCGGCGCAGGCGGACGGGGGAATCGTCGGCGAGGCAAAGTTCGCCCTCGCGCAAGTCCAGTTCCATGGCGCTCTCCGTGGTGGTGTCGGGAAGCCAGTGTAGGACGCCGGCAAGCTATGGTACAGTCACAATGAAATTAAATTGTGACCATCACAGTTTGCAAACAACACAACTGTGCCGGTCCCCGTGCCCGACGGGTGTACCGTTCCCCCGGCCGGCCCGACGACAACGGGAGAAACGCCCATGCAAGTCGAACTCCTGCGCTACGAGCGCCTCGCCGAAGACCTCGGCGGCCTGATCGCCAGCGGCAACCTGCGTCCGGGCGAGCGGTTGCCCTCGGTCCGCCGTCTTTCCCGGGAACGCCGGCTATCCGTTTCCACGGTGGTGCAGGCCCTGCGCCGGCTCGAAGACCGGGGCCTGGTGGAAGCCCGGCCCCAGTCCGGCTATTTCGTGCGCCATCCGGCCGTCCCCCACGCCCAGCCCAGCGTGCGCGCCACGCCGGAGGCGGCGTCGCCGGTGGATGTCAGCCAGCGCCTGGTGCGGGTGCTGCAATCCAGTCTGCGGCCGGGCATGGCGCCCCTGGCGGCGGCACTGCCCGCTCCGTCGCTGCTGCCCGTGGCCGCGCTGAATCGCCTCTACGCCGGCGTCGCCCGCCGCCACCCCCGCCTGCTGGAGGGCGCCGGCCACATCGCCATGGACGAGCCGGCCCTGGTGCGCCAGTTGGTGCGCCGTTCCCTGGCCTGGGGCGGCCCCCTGGCGGCGGAGGAGTTCGTCATCACCAATTCCTGCACCGAGGCCCTGGGCCTGTGCCTGCGGGCGGCCACCCGGCCCGGCGATACCGTGGCGGTGGAGTCCCCCGGCTACTACCTGATGCTGCAGCTCCTGGAGAGCCTCGGCCTGAAGGCCCTGGAAATCCCCACCGATCCGCGTACCGGCCTCTCCATCGAGGCCTTCGACCTGGCCACCCGCGAAGGCAAGGTGGCCGCCTGCCTGCTGGTGCCCAACGCCAGCAACCCCCTGGGCAGCGTGATGCCCGACGAGAACAAGCGGCGCCTCGCCAACCTTGCCGCCGAGCGCGGGGTGGCGGTGATCGAGGACGACATCTACGGCGACCTCCATTTCGGCGGTGAGCGCCCCTGGCCGCTGAAGGCCTTCGATCGGGCCGGCAACGTCATGCTTTGCGGCTCCTTTTCCAAGTGCCTGTCGCCGTCGCTGCGCATCGGCTTCGTTGCCGCCGGCAGGTACCGGGAGCGTATCGCATTGCATAAGACGGTTTCCAGCGGCGGCACCAATCCGGTCACCCAGATGGTCCTGGCGGAATACCTGGAATCGGGCGGCTACGAGCGGCACCTGCGCAGCCTGCGGCGGGCCTACGGGAGCCAGGTGGACGCCATGCGCGCCGCCGTCGCCCGCCATTTTCCGACGGCCACCCGCATCGCCCAGCCCCAGGGCGGCTTTGTCCTGTGGGTGGAACTGCCCGAGGAGGCGGACGCCAGCCGCCTCTATGAGAAGGCCCTGACCGCCGGCATTGCCTTCGTTCCCGGCGAGCTGTTTTCCGCCAGCGGCATGTATCGCAATTGCCTGCGCCTCAATTGCGGCAACCCCCATACTCCGGAGATCGAGGATGCCGTGCGGCGGCTGGGAAGCCTGATCTAACGCCCGCCGGCTACATCCAGGATGGCGCCCGTGGTGTAGGACGCCTCGTCGGAAAGCAGCCAGAGGGCAGCCCGCGCCACTTCCTCGGCGGTGCCGGCCCGCTGCATGGGGATGCCGCCCTTGAGGCGTGCGGCCCGGCCGGGGTCGCCGCCGCTGGCGTGGATTTCCGTGTCGATGATGCCGGGGCTGACGGCATTGACGCGGATGCCCTCCGCCGCCACCTCGCGGGCCAGGCCCAGGGTCAGGGTATCGATGGCGGCCTTGGAGGCGGCGTAATCGACGTATTCGCCGGGGGAGCCCAGGCGGGCGGCGCGGGAGGAAATGTTGACGATGGCGCCGCCCCGGCCGCCGTGGCGCGTGGACAGGCGGCGCACCGCCTCCCGGGCGCAGAGGAAGCTGCCGATGACGTTGGTGGCGAAAACCCGCTGCAGCCGGTCGGCGTCCATGTCCTCCACCCGGCACTGGCGCTCCAGCATGCCGGCATTGTTGACCAGGGCGGAGAGCGGCCCCAGGGCTGTTTCCACTGCGGCGAAGAGGCGTACCACGTCGGCTTCCACGGCAACGTCGGCCGCTATCGCCATGGCCTTGCCGCCCTGGCCGGCGATGGCCGCGGCGACGGCCTCCGCCGCCGCCTTGTCGCGCCGGTAGCAGAGGCCCACGGCATAGCCGGAAGCCGCCGCCAGACGGGCCACCGCGGCGCCGATGCCACGGCCGCCGCCGGTGACCACCAGGACCTTGCCGGAAGTGCTGGCGGCCATGGCCCTATTCAGCCGAGGGCTCGATGACGAACACCATGCCCAGCACTCCGACGGAAACCACCCGGTCGTTCACCGTCGTGTAGGAGGCGACGCCCAGGGGATGGTAGGTGGAAACGAAGGCCGTCAGCGAACCGAGACCCAGGAAGCGGGCCAGGGGGCTGCGCTCCGACAGCTCCTCCTTGATGCGGGCGCGGTGGCGCTCGGCGGAGGGGTTGAGGGCGAAGGCGGCGACGACCAGGATCGCCAGGAAGATACCGATTCGTTTAAGCATGGCGTGAGGGGCTTCGTGTCAGTGCGCCGCGGGGGCGATGGCCTTGATCTTGGACTCGTCCATGTACTTGGAGAGTTCCGAGAAGCCGTTGCGCACGGCGTTGTGGTTCATCAGTTCCTGCATGGCCACCTGGCCGAGTACCTGGAAGCTCAGTTGCATGGCGATGGCCCCCTCATATTTGAGGGCTTCCTGGGTCTGCTTGCGGCAGTCTTCCGTGAGCAGGCGCTGGAAGAGCTTGCCCGCCTGGCGGTTGAGTTCCACCCGCTGGCTGGCGTTGGCGGCCGCGATGTTGGCGACTTCCGGATGCAGGGCGGCGACGGCGAATATCCAGCGTACCAGGTCGGTCTTGTCCTTGGTTGACGTGGCGCTGACCAGGCAGCGGCCCATGTCGTCGGCGTAGAGCCCGGCATGGCCGGGAACGCTGGCGGTCAGGAGGGTCAGGGCGCCGAGGATGGTCAGGAACTGCTTTTTCATGTTTTCTCCCTTGGTTGCTGGTTGGTGGGTGCGGAAAAGAGTCAGGGTGCCGGGTTGGTGTATTGCAGGTGGAGGGCGTCGATTTCCGCCAGGAAGTCCGGGGTGAGCGGGGTATCGATGGCCGCCAGGTTCTCCTGCAACTGGGCGAGGGTGGAGGCGCCGACGATGGTGCTGGCGACGAAGCCGCGGGAGCGGACGAAGGCCAGAGCCAGGGCGGTGGGGGTGAGGCCGTGGCGGCGGGCCAGGGCGGCGTAGGCCGCGGCGGCGGGCTTGACGTTGGGTTTGCCGTAGCGCTGGCCGAATTCCGGCCACAGGGTGAGCCGCCCCGGGGCTCCGGGGTCGTCGGCATACTTGCCGGTGAGGTGGCCGAAGGCCAGGGGCGAGTAGGCCAGGAGGCCGACGTGTTCCCGGTGGCAGACCTCGGCGAGGCCGCCGGTCTCGAAGCTGCGGTTCATCAGGTGGTAGGCGTTCTGCACCGACACCACCCGGGGAAGGCCATATTCTCCGGCGAGGCGAAGGAACTCCATGATGCCCCAGGGGTGTTCGTTGGACAGGCCCACGTGGCGGACCTTGCCGGCCCGCACCAGTTCCGCCAGGGCCTCCAGCTGGGCGCGGATGGGGGTGCATTCCCGC
Organism: Rhodocyclaceae bacterium; assembly: GCA_036732025.1. Lineage (GTDB taxonomy): Bacteria > Pseudomonadota > Gammaproteobacteria > Burkholderiales > Rhodocyclaceae > SSSZ01. The sequence goes on along the minus strand of DAINDE010000001.1, from coordinate 230,009 downwards.
TCGCCGGCGGGGTCGTAGCGCCATTGCCCGAACATGGGCTGGTTGCGCTCCGGCCAGTGCAACTGGTAGAGATCGACGTAATCCGTCTGCAGGCGCCGCAGGGAACCTTCGAGGGCGGCGTGGATGTTGGCCCGGTCAAGGGCCGGCGGGCCGTTGCGGATCCAGTGCAGGTTGCGGCTGGGGCCGGCCACCTTGGTGGCGACGATGACCTTGTCACGGGGCTGGCGGACGAGCCAGCGGCCGATGATGGCCTCGGTGGCGCCGCTGGTCTCCGCGCGGGCCGGCACCGGGTACATCTCGGCGGCGTCGATGAAATTGACGCCCCGCTCCAGGGCCAGGTCGAGCTGGGCTTGGGCCTCGGCCTCGCCGGTCTGCTGGCCGAAGGTCATGGTGCCGAGGCAGACGGGGGGTACCTTCAGGGCGCTGGCACCGAGGGGGCGTGGGGTCATGGCGGTCTCCGGGGGCGGGCGATCATTATCTCCCAGACGGTTCAGGGCTGGCGGAGTTCCAGCACGTCGGCGGCGGGAACCTCCACCTTGGCCCAGACCAGCTTGCCGGCGCCGATGGCATCCTCGTGCCGCACCTCCAGTACCGCCAGCCGGGCATCGTTGCGCACCATTTGCAGGGGGCCGCCGGCGCTTTCCGCCAGGGAGGAGAAGAGCATGGTGTTGGCCCGCACCGCCACCTCCCGGGGATTGCCGCCCCGGGGTTCCGGGGTGACGTCGTCGGCAACCGGCGCCCAGCGGCCGCCGCTGTCCAGCCGCCCGACGTAGACCCAGGCGGTGACGGGGGCGGCCGCCGGTCTGGCCTGGCGGGCGAGATCCCGGGCCCTTTCGGCCTGAGCCGTCTTGATCCGCTCGGCGCCGGCCGCGAGATCTTCGGCCAGGGCCGCCAGTTGGCGCCGGGCGTCCCGCGGGTCGGGGGTGGCCAGGGCCTGTTGCACCTGGGCTTCGGCGCCCTGGAGCGCGGCCATGTTGACCACCTCGGTCCGGGGGTTGAGGCCGAACTTCAAGGGGCCGACGTTGAATTCCCCGCCCTTGAATTCCACCCCCAGGGCGTGCAGGCGCTCGCCGACCCGGCCGGCGATGCCCTCCACCCAGCTCAGGGGGAAGAGGAACAAGAGGCACAGCGCCAGCACGATCAGCCCGGGGATGACCGACCGGGTGGCGAGGTCGAGGGTTTGCAGGAGGCGGGCGAGGGGAGGCTTCTTCTCGTCGGGGTCGGGCATGGCGTTCTCCTTCGGGCGGTCTGCCGCTCCATTCTTCTGGCATTTAAGTTCATGGCCGGCCGCAAGGCAAGCGGAGTCGGGTCAGAACGGCGCCGGGCAGGCGAAGGCGAGGGCTTGGCCCGAGAAGGGGTGGATGAAGGAGAGGAAGGCCGCGTGCAGCAGCAGGCGGTCGGCCCGGTTGCGGCTGGCGGCGTCGCCGTAGAGGTCGTCGCCGAGGATGGGGTGGCCGAGGGCCAGGAGATGGACCCGCAACTGGTGGGAACGGCCGGTGACCGGCTGCAGCTCCACCCGGCTGGTGCCGGCCCCGGCGTCCCGGGCCGCCACCCGGTAGCGGGTGAGGGAGGGCTTGCCGCGGATGGGATCGACCATCTGCTTCGGCCGGTTGGGCCAGTCGGTGATGAGGGGGAGGTCGATGCTGCCGCTATCGTCGGCCACCAGGCCGGCCACCACAGCGACGTAGCGTTTGCCCACCTGGCGTCCCTGGAAGAGCATGCTCAGGCGCCGGTGGGCTTCGGCGCCCCGGGCCAGCACCAGGAGGCCGGAGGTGCCCATGTCCAGGCGATGGACGATGCGGGCGTCGGGAAAGTCCGCCTGCAGGCGGCTGGCCACGCAATCTTCCTTCCCTTCGCCGCGCCCGGGGACGGACAGCAGGCCACTGGGCTTGTCCACGACGAGCAGGTGCGCGTCCGCGTGGAGGACGGGGACCGGGCCGGCAGGAGGGGCGTAGGGGGTGGCGACGGGCATGGACGGGGCGGCATAGGCTACCGGTGCCGGCGGCCGGTGTCCACCGTCGGGATGCCTCGCGGTACCATTGGCGCTAAGGCGCGCCCGGCCGGCGGGCCGCCATTCCCTGGAGTCCCCATGCAAGACCTTTTCGCCCCGGCACCCGGGGTGGTCGATCCCCACGCCCCCCTCGCCGAGCAGCTGCGGCCGCAGACGCCGGACGAGGTCATCGGCCAGAGCCACCTGCTGGGCCCGGGCAAGCCCCTGCGCCTGGCGTTCGAATCCGGCCAGCCCCATTCGCTGATCCTGTGGGGGCCGCCGGGGGTGGGCAAGACGACGCTCGCCCGCCTCATGGCCCACGCCTTCGAAGCCGACTTCATCGCCCTCTCGGCGGTGCTCTCCGGCGTCAAGGAAATCCGCGAGGCCATCGCCCGGGCCGAGGACAACAAGATCCGGGGCCTGCGCACCATCCTCTTCGTGGACGAGGTGCACCGCTTCAACAAGTCCCAGCAGGACGCCTTCCTGCCCTTTGTCGAATCGGGGCTGGTGACCTTCATCGGCGCCACCACCGAGAACCCGTCCTTCGAGGTGAATTCGGCACTGCTGTCGCGAGCCTCCGTCTATGTGCTGAAGCCTCTGGACGAGGCCGAGATGGGCCAGCTCTTCGACCGCGCCCGGGACAAGGCCCTGGCCGACCTGGCCTTCGAGGCCGCCGCCCGGGACCGCCTGGTGGGCCTTGCCGACGGCGATGCCCGGCGCCTCCTCAATCTCCTCGAACAGGTGCGCACGGCGGCCCGTACGGCGGGCGTCGCCGCGGTGGACGGCGACTTCGTCGATGCCACGGTGGCCCAGAACCTGCGCCGTTTCGACAAGGGCGGCGACGCCTTCTACGACCAGATCTCGGCCCTGCACAAGTCGGTGCGCGGCTCCAACCCCGACGCCTCCCTCTACTGGCTGACCCGCATGCTCGACGGCGGCGCCGACCCCCGCTACCTGGCGCGGCGCATCGTGCGCATGGCCTGGGAGGACATCGGCCTCGCCGACCCCCGCGCCCCCCGCATGGCCCTGGACGCCGCCGAAACCTACGAGCGCCTGGGCTCTCCGGAAGGGGAACTGGCCCTGGCCCAGGCGGTGCTGTATCTCGCCGTGGCGCCCAAGTCCAACGCCGGCTACAACGCCTGGAACGCCGCCCGCGCCTTCGTCGGCAAGGACGCCTCGCGGCCGGTGCCGGAGCACCTGCGCAACGCGCCGACCAAACTGATGAAGGACCTGGGCTACGGCAAGGAATACCGCTACGCCCACGACGAGCCCGAAGGCTACGCCGCCGGGGAGGATTATTTCCCCGAGGCCATGCCGCGGGTGAACTGGTACCAGCCCACGGAGCGGGGCCTGGAGGGCAAGATCAGGGAGAAGCTCGCCCACCTGCGCGAACTGGACCGCAAGGCCAGGAAGTAATGGACCTCGTCCAGACCATCGCCCTCTCCGCCGGCCTCGCCTGGGCCAGCGGGCTGCATCTCTATTTGGTGGTCTTCCTGGCGGGCGTGCTGGCCCATTTCGGCTATTTGCACCTGCCGGAAACCCTGCATGTTCTGCAACACCCGGCGGTGATCGCCGCCGCCGGCCTGATGGCCCTGGCCGAGGCGGTGGCGGACAAGGTGCCGGCCTTCGATTCCCTCTGGGACAGCGTCCAGACCTTCATCCGCATTCCCGCCGGCGCGCTGCTCGCCGCCTTCGCGCTGGGGGACGCCGATCCCGCCTGGGTCGCGGCGGCGGGCTTGATCGGCGGCACCATCACCGCCAGCACCCACTTCGCCAAGGCCGGCAGCCGGTTGGCCATCAACGCTTCGCCGGAGCCTTTCAGCAACTGGCTGGCCTCCTTCGGCGAGGAGGGCCTGGTGCTGGGCGGCTTGTGGGCCATGCTGGCGGCGCCGCCGCTGTTCCTTGCGCTGCTCGCAATCTTCCTGCTGCTGACCGGGTGGTTGCTCTGGCGGCTGGGCGGTTTCGCCGCTCGCCTATTCCGCCCGAGAAAAAGCTGAAACATCTCGTCAAAGTAGATGCCAAAGGCGTTACGGGCGGTGACAGACAGCGGATCGCCTTCTGCCTACAATTCGTATCGCATGCCGCGACCACGTCATCGCGGTGACACAGCGAAATGAGGAGAGTGAACCATGCAACAAGCTACAACCCGCAAAATCCAGTCTCAGGGCAACACCACAGCGCGTCCCATAGCGCATTTGCTGCAACCGGTCACGGAACTGCCTGTTATCCACGTCACCACCCAGCTGCCGACGCCCGATACGTCGGTGAATAAGGAAGTGGCCAACGTTGCGGTGACCGGCTACAACTGAGCCGAGCCTGCGAGATCGGCGCTGCCGATCTCGCCAAGCAGGGGCGTGCGAAGCGCTCCGTTCAGGCCTTGCTGGCCAGAGGGGTTGCCTTGTCGCCCAGCATGGCGCCTTGGGGCGTAAGCACCATGCCCTTGCGCTCATAGAGCAGGACCGGCGCGCAGCGCTGCGCGTCGTGGTAAATGCCGACGCAGTCCAGGCACTGGAAGCAGGCGTCGTAGCGGATTTCCCCGGTGGGTTCGATGGCATCGTAGGCGCATTTGGCCTTGCAACTCTGGCAGGGCTTGCCGCATTCCGCCCGGCGGGTGAGCCAGTTGAACGCCCGCAGCCGGCCGCCCAGGGACATCACGCCGCCCAGGGGGCAGAGGAAGCGGCAGAAGAATTTGTAATAGAAGGCGCCAGCCAGCAGCAGGGCCACGGCATAGGCGACGAAGGGCCAGGTGCGGTCGAAACCCACGGTGATGGCGGTCTTGAAGGGTTCCACCTCGTTCAGGCTTTCTCCGGCGCGGGGCAGGAAGAAGGCTGCCCCCACCAGCACCGCCAGCACCGCGTAGCGCCCCCATTCCAGGCGCTTGGCCACCGCCAGGGGGATGCGCAGCCGGGGCAGGCGCAGCTTCCTCGCCACGGTGCCGACAAATTCCTGCAGGGCGCCGAAGGGGCACAGCCAGCCGCAGAAGGTGCCGCGGCCCCAGACCACGAAGGTGACCAGGGTGAAGGCGATGAGCAGCAGTGAAATCGGGTCGTAGAGGTAGCTGGAGAGCCCCTGGCCGGCCTTGAGGGACTTGATGGCCCCGGTGACCTGGACGATGGAGAGCTGCCCCTGGGCGTACCAGCCGATCCAGACCAGGGTGAAGGCCAGGAAGCCGAGGCGGAAGAGGCGCAACCGGCGGGCGTCCACGGAAATCCAGCGGGGCCGGGCCAGCACCACGGCGAGGAGCGCCAGGGCGGCGCCCAGGATGGCCAGGTCGGCGGCGCGGCCCTTCCAGGCCAGCAGCCATTCCGGCGGCGGTTCCGGCGGATAGACGAAGAGGCTGGCCGGCGGCGTGTATTTCAGGGTCACCGGCTTGTGGGTCAGGATAGGCAGGATCATGCCCTTGGCGCGGGTGATGGTGACGGTGAGATCCAGGGTGCGGGCGGGGTCGAGGCCGGCTTCGGCATAGACGCCGAAGAGGCGGGAGACGTTGAGTTCCGGTGGCCCGACGATGCCCTTGGGCTCGAAACCCTGGTCCCGCAGTTCGTAGAACAGGTCGTCCTGGGTCATGGCCATGCGGTTCGACTGGCCGCCGGGGACGAAACTGTCGTCCACGATGGGGTAGCGCCCGGCGGAGCCAATCCACCACAGGTGGCGGTTGTCGAAATTGCGGTCCATGGCCGCCTTGTACTGGGCGTCGCCGAGGACGGCGCGGCCGATGGTGGGGGCGTTGAGGTAGGCGATGTAGAGGTCGAGGAAGACGTCGTCGGGGTGGGCCAGGGCGTCGTCATCGACGCCGGCGCCGTCGCTGCCGGCGAAGAGCTTTTCCACCTCGGCGTTGGTCAGGCGCAGGCGCCCGACCATGCCGTTCTTGAGCATCTGCTCGAAGGCCACCGGGTCGTAAACATCCGGCCGCGCCTGGGCGGCCGGGCCTTCCTTGCGCTTCTTGGCGTAGCCCAGCTTGGCCCGGGCCACTTCGAGGGCGGCGCCGAGGACGGTCTGGTTCACAATGCGTACCGAAGCGGTGGCCTTGGCCACGCCGTCGAGGGTGGTCTGGCCGCTGCGGTTGCTGCTGGCGCCGGTGCGGTTGCGGGCGGCGTTCAAGGCGATGAGGAATTGCTGCTTGATGTTGCGGCCGGCGTACTGGGTGATGAATTCCTTCAGGGGCGCCTCTCCCAGGCCGCCGAGGAAGACAGGTTCGTGCTGGCGCAGCAGTTCGACGTCGAGGAAATTGCCCTTCCTGTCGATGGCCACCAGGAAATTCATCGGCGTTCCCTCGAAACCCGGGATGGGGGCGAGGTCGATGGACTCGAAAACGTAGCCGACCGGGCCGCCTTCCGGCTCCAGTTCGCTGGTCAGGGGCCAGACGGGGACGTCGGCGAGCTTTTCCTGGACGTGGAGCGGCGGGCCGAAGCGCCGCTCGATGTCGGCCTTCTTGAGGTCGCCGGCGTGGGCGGCAAGAGTCAGGAGGGCGAGAAAGGCGGTGAAAATCCAGCCGCTGGCATGGGCCGCGAACCGGCGTCCCCGGGCCGCAAGGCGGTGATGCATCGTTTGTCTCCGTTGGTGGCGGCGGATCGCCGCACTTTATGGCTGCCATCATGGCATCCGGCCCTTGCCGCCGACAAGGGCAATTTGCCCGAGATTGGACAGCGGCGGCGGCACGGAGGTGCCGACGGGGTCGCGTATAATCGCCGGCAATCCCAATGGCAGGTGCCCCATGCTCGATATCCAACAACTCCGCTCCAACCTCGACGCCGTCGAGGCCGGTCTCGCCACCCGCGGCAAGCCCATCGACTTCACCGAATTCAAGGCCCTCGAAGCCGAGCGCAAGACGCTGCAGACCCGCACCCAGGAGCTGCAGGCCCAGCGCAACAGCCTTTCCAAGCAGATCGGCATGCTGAAGGGCAAGGGCGAGGACGCTTCCGCCGTCATGGCCCAGGTGGGCGCCCTGGGCGACGAACTGAAGGCTTCCGAAGCCCGTCTTGCCGAACTGCTGGACACCTTCAACGCCATCCTCGCCACCCTGCCCAACCTGCCGGATGCCTCCGTGCCGGTGGGGGCCGACGAAACCGGCAACGTCGAGCTGAAGCGCTGGGGCGCGCCCCGCCAGTTCGCCTTCGCCGTCAAGGACCACACCGACGTGGGCGAGGCCCTGGGCCAGCTCGACTTCGCCGCTGCCGCCAGGATTTCCGGGTCGCGCTTTTCGCTCTTGAAGGGCTCCGTCGCCCGCCTGCATCGGGCCCTCGCCCAGTTCATGCTCGACGTGCATACCGGCGAACACGGCTATACCGAGGTCTATGCACCTTACCTCGTCAATGCGGCGAGCCTCTTCGGCACCGGCCAGTTGCCCAAGTTCGAGGAAGACCTGTTCAAGGTGCCCCGGGGCGAGGCCGATCCCCTCTACCTGATCCCGACTGCCGAAGTGCCGGTGACCAACATCGTCCGCGACGAGATCCTCGCTGCCGAGGCGCTGCCCCTCAAGCTGGTCTGCCACACGCCGTGCTTCCGTTCCGAGGCCGGCTCCGGCGGCCGCGACGTGCGCGGCATGATCCGCCAGCACCAGTTCGACAAGGTGGAGCTGGTGCAGATCGTCCACCCCGACCAGTCCGCCCGGGCCCATGAGGAACTGACGGCCCATGCCGAAGCCATCCTGGAAAAGCTGGAGCTTCCCTACCGCCGCATGGTGCTGTGCACCGGCGACATGGGCTTCTCCAGCCAGAAGACCTATGACCTGGAGGTCTGGCTGCCGGCCCAGGACACCTACCGCGAGATTTCCTCCTGCTCCAACTTCGGCGCCTTCCAGGCCCGCCGCATGCAGGCCCGCTTCCGCAACGAGAAAAACAAGCCGGAACTGGTGCACACCTTGAACGGCTCGGGCCTCGCCGTCGGCCGCACCCTGGTGGCGATTCTGGAAAACTACCAGCGGGCCGACGGCAGCGTCGACGTGCCGGTGGCGCTGCGCCGCTACATGGGCGGGCTGGAGCTGATCGAGCCGCTGCGCTGAAAATTACCCGGCGAGCCGGCAGCTCGCTCAGTTCGGGCTGAGCCTGTCGAAGCCCGTGAATGGACCGCCCTTCGACAAGCTCAGGGCGAACGGGCATTCCGTTACCGTTTCGGTGCTTTCAGGCCAGGCTCGCGGTTCAGGCCGCCGGCCATGCCGATCGTCTCGCCGCTCAAGGGCGTCGCCGGATAAGGTTGTTCGTGGTGGCGGAGGATGTCGTAGTAGCTGCGGATGTTCTCCACCAGGATCACCGCCTCGCCGCCCCGGGCCCGCCCCGATTTGAGGCGCTGGTAGTACTTGGGCTGGGCGAGCAGGGGCAGGATGCGCTTCATCTCGTACCAGGAATCCGGATCGGCGCCCTGTTGCCGGGCCAGGGTCCGCGCCGCGTTGAAGTGGCCGGGGCCGACGTTGTAGGCGGACAGGGCCAGCCAGGTGCGGTCGGGCTCCCGGGCCGAGGGGGGCAGCATGCCCTTCAGCATGTCCAGGTAGCGGCCGCCGGCCAGGATGCTCTCCTTGGGGTCCAGGCGGTTGCTCACCCCCATGCGGTCCGCGGTTTCCTCGGTGAGCATCATGATGCCGCGCACGCCGGTGGGGCTGGTCGCGTCCGGGTCCCATTGCGATTCGTGGTAGGCGATGGCCGCCAGGAGCCGCCAGTCGATACCGGAGACGTTCTGGGCGGTGATGAAATGCCGGCGCAGGCGGGGGAGGGTGGTCTCGACCTTTTCCAGGAATTTGGCGATATCGCCGCCCTGCAGGCGCTGGACGTGGCCGAAGTAGCGATCCTCGATGCGGGCCAGGGTGCCGTCCTGCCGCGCCCGTTCGACGAAGGCGGCGGCGCGGGCGAACAATTCGGGATTGTGGCGGGCGCCGAACAGCCAGGCGATAGGCCGTTCCTCGCCGACCTCCAGCCCCGACTGGATGGCGGGTACGAATTGCAGCGCGATGTCGAGCATGGCGCTGTCCACCAGGGCCATCTCGACCCGATGGTCCCCCACGGCCTCGATCAGTTCGAAAACGTCGGTGCCGGCATACTCCTCGACCTTGAGGCCGGCGACCGAGCCCTGCAGGGCCCGGAGGGTGGCCGCCTGGCGGGAGCCGGCCAGGACATGGACGGTGCGCCCCGCCAGCTCCGCCAACTCTTCCACCGGCAGCGACGCCTCATGCTGCACCAGTACGTCCCGGCTGTGGGCGAAGGCGGGGCCGGCCAGCAGATCCGGGTTGTCCTCGGGGGTGCGCCAGCCGGCGGCGAAGTGGGCATCGCCCCGGGCCAGGCGGGGGCCGATCTCCTCCGCCGGCACGACGATGCGGCGCACACCCACCCCGAGTTCCCGGGCGAAGGCGTCGACCAGGTCGTACTCGAAACCGGATTCGGTGCCGTTCTCGTCGGTGGCGTGGCTCAAGGGGCCGGGCTGGGTGAGGATCACCAGGTCGGTCTGGGCCGGGGTGGGAAAAGGCAAGGAGCGCCCATACTCCCCGCAACCGGCGAGGAGCGTCAGCAACAGGGCGAGGAGGGCAACGCTGCGCATCGGGCCTTGGTCAACTTTGTGCTATCATCGCGCCCTCTCCGGAGAGGTACCGAAGTGGTCATAACGGCGCCGACTCGAAATCGGATGGTCAGGGAAACCTGGCACAAGGGTTCGAATCCCTTCCTCTCCGCCAGTTTCAAGTGTAGAAGCCCACCTCCCGTGGGCTTTTTGCTTTTCAGGCACAGGCGTTCCCCAAGGCTGATCCCCAATCCGCATCGCTCGGGGCCGATGAATTTTTTGCGGCGTTGGATGGTATCAGTTTTCTCGCCTTCTGCCCCTATTGCCCTCAGGTGGGAGCGTCGGCCGCCCGGCCACAAAAAACCGGCCTCGGGGCCGGTTTGCCGGTTGCTGCGCCGGGCTAGGCGGCGAGGGCGATGCCTGCCCCCGGCGACCGTGCCGATACCCGCGGCCGGCGTTCCACGGGCTGCTGGGGCTGGATAAGGTCGATGTGCGCCGCCTTGCCGAAACTGCGCATCTGGGACGGGTTCGAACCTTCGATCAGGATGCGGGCGCCGAGGGCGTGAATCTGGGCGATCAGCCGTTCCAGGGGGCGGCTGGAGGCGAGCAGCAGCGGGTCCAGCTTGACCACGTCCGGCTGTATCTCCCGCAGCAGCGAAAAGTCGATGGTGCTGCGCCCTAAGCGGCTCAAGGCGATGCCGTAGCCGCGCCGACGGTAGTTGCCGGCGGCCTGTATAAAATGCTCCCGCTCCTCCACCCCGTCGCCGTCCAGCTCCAGGGTGATTTGTTCCGGCAACAGCCCGCAAGGCCGCAGGATTTCCTCGAAGGCCAGGCCGTGGTCCACCGGCACGCTCATGACGTGGCGGCGATGCACCTTGAGGAGGAGGTTGCCGTGCAGGCGCCGGGTCAGGTAATTGAGCGCGTGCAGGGTGCGCACCAGGCGGTCCACGAAGACGAATTCGGCGTCGTCCGCCGGCAGCACGAAAACCGCATTGGCGCTCACCGGGTTGCCGCTGGCCAAGCCGCAGGTGCGCAGGGCGGCGGCATGGCCGAAGCCCTCCCCGGAAACCGTCCGGGTGATGGGGAGGAAGACGGACTCCAGCCGCAGGTTGGCAAAGTGGACGAATACCTTGCCGTTGCTGATGAAGAATGGGTCCGGGGCCAGGCGTCCGGCGGGCAGGTCGTTGCTCTGGGCGTTGAGATGGCGGACGAGGTCGGTCAGGGGCATGGCAACATCTCCGGGGTGGCGAGGGGGAGGAGCCACTGTAAGTCGGCTCGCCGTGACGGGAAACGAAAAATTTTTCATTTGCTTACCACGCGCCCGGCATATCGACCTGCCGGTCTGCGCTCGCCGGCAAAGGAGTTCATTCAATAGGGTCACTGATGCCGGCCGGTGGAAAACGCCTTGATTTCCATGGGCAAGCACGGACGTCGGGAAGCCGCGGCGGGGGGTAATAAGCAATGCAGTTCTTCGTCTTTGTTGACGGCCGGGCCGCCGCCCACAATGGCGCCATTCCCGACCACCCGGAGACCGCCATGCCCTTCCCTCTATCCCCCCTGCGTCGCGCCGGCCGGGCCGTCGCGCCCTGGCTGGTGCCCGCCGCCATCCTGCTCGCCTGGGAGGTCGCTGCCCGCCTGGGCTGGCTCTCCAGCCGCATCCTGCCGGAGCCTCTGGCGGTGCTGCGGGCGGCCGGGGCCTTGGCGGAATCCGGTGAGCTATGGACCCACCTGCAGGTCAGCGCCGGCCGGGCGGCCCTCGGCTTCGCCCTCGGCGGCGGCTTGGGGCTGGCCCTCGGGCTCCTCACCAGCTCCTTCCGCAAAATGGAAATCCTCCTCGACACCACCCTGCAGATGATCCGCAACATCCCGCCCCTGGCGCTGATCCCCCTCGTCATCCTGTGGTTCGGCATCGACGAGACGGCCAAGCTCTTCCTAATCGCCTTCGGCGTCTTCTTCGCCGTCTATATCAACACCTTCCACGGAATCCGCGCCGTGGACCCGGCTCTCGTGGAAATGGCGCGCAGCTACGGGCTTTCCGGCTGGCGGCTCCACCGCGAGGTGATTCTGCCCGGCGCCACGGCCTCCATCCTCGTCGGCGTGCGCTACGCGCTGGGTTTCATGTGGGTCATCCTCATCGTCGCCGAAACCATCTCGGCCCAGGCAGGCATTGGCTACATGACGATGAACGCCCGGGAATTCCTGCAGACCGACGTGGTGCTCCTGGGCATCCTGCTCTACGCCCTGCTCGGCAAGCTGGCCGACGTCGCTGCCCGCGGGCTGGAGCGCCGCTGGCTGTGCTGGAACGCCGCCTACGCTCCCGCCTGAAGGAGACCGCCATGCGACTGGACAACCTCGAACTCGCCCGGGTGCAAGCGGCCCAGGCCGCCACCGGCCTCCACGTGGACGTGCGTGGCCTCGTCAAATGTTACGGCGAGCGGCAGGTGCTCGCCCGCGTCGACCTCGCCATCGAACCAGGCCAATTCGTCGCCGTCGTCGGCCGTAGCGGCTGCGGCAAGAGCACGCTCCTGCGCCAACTGGCAGGGCTCGACGGCCTCTGTGCCGGCGCCATAGCCCTCGACGGCCGGCCCAGGGCGGCATTGGCCGACGACGTGCGCATCATGTTCCAGGAGGCTCGCCTGCTTCCGTGGCGCACCGTCCTCCAGAACGTTGCCCTTGGCCTGCCCGGCGGCGAGGCTGCCATCCGCGCCCAGGCCGAGGAAGCTCTCGCCCAGGTGGGCCTCGCCGACCGCGCCGACGAGTGGCCCGGCCGCCTTTCCGGAGGCCAGCGCCAGCGCGTCGCCCTGGCCCGCGCCCTGATCCACCGGCCCCGGCTCCTGCTGCTCGACGAACCCCTCGGTGCCCTGGACGCGCTCACCCGCATCGAAATGCAACGCCTCATCGAACAGGTGTGGCGCCGGCACGGCTTCACCGCCGTCCTCGTCACCCACGACGTGGGCGAAGCCGTGGCCCTGGCCGACCGGGTGCTGCTCATAGAAAACGGCCGCATCACCCTGGATGAAGCGGTGGAACTGCCCCGCCCCCGGGAACTGGGCGATCCCCGTTTCGCCGCCCTGGAGAGCCGCATCCTGAAGCGCCTGACCACCGTTGGGCCGGGCGCTGCCGCCTTCCCCACCCGCCCCTCGCGCGAACAGCCACCGGCATGGGGCGCCGGAGTGCGGGCGGTGGTCGACTCGGAGGCGGCGGTGGCGGGGGATGGATGAGGTATCGGACCCGGGCGATCCCGCCGTCGCGATATTTCACGCCCCGGGCAGGCGCCATGAGGCTGACGAAAACGTAATCTTGGCGTAATCGTCCCGGCAGTTTCCAAAGTCCATACTGCAACTGCCGGCACCGGAAATCACATGTTCAATTACCTCGGGAGAATGACCATGAAACTGTATGCCCTGCTTGCCGCTTCCGCCTTTTCCACTCTGACGGCCTTGTCCAGCGGGGCGTGGGCGGAGGACAAGGCGGCGCCTGCGCCGGAGGCGAAGGCCGAAAAGGCCGCGCCGGCTCCGGCCGTCAAACCGCATTCCCACGTGCAAGAGAAGACGGGCGTGCCTCAGGAGGCGCCGGCCAAGAAGAAGGCCAACAAGGACAAGACCAAGCACTACCATCCGCGGGACAAGTAATCTCTGCGCCTCGTCAATTGGCGGCCCGGATTGATGCCGCCAATTGCCTTCCATGCTGAATTTCGACACCACCCGCCACGGCAGCCATTGCGCTTGCAAGCTCCTGGCCGAGGCGGTCGGATGCAGCCATAAGGCCATTACCTTTCGCTTTTGCCGGGGTTTTCTGATGCGGCGCTGGCTCGTCGAATGCAATCACGGCTGCCAGGACATCCCGCCGGTCCGTAAGAAAAGCGAGCATTGGCATGACGTGGGGCCCATCGACCCGATCAAGGCCATCCTCATCGACAACGACTAGTCCTGAATCATCGTCGGGAATTCGACTTGTCGAGCGCAGTCGGCATGCCGTTTCCGCTTTCTTAGCATTCCACCCCGACCCCCATAAGCAAAGCAGACTTTCTTAGTTAGTCCCCGGCTCCTCCTCGCCTAAAGTGGTTTCCACGGGCCTTGCCCGACCACTTTTCAACTGTCAGAGGAGCCTTTCCATGTCCAAGCCTGAAGCAGCCGTTCCCGGCTACAAGCATCTCGTCGTCGAGCCCTACAACCCCCTGATTGGCGCGGTGATCCGGGATTTCGATCTAACCCAGATCCAGAGCGAATCGGTGCGCGCCGAGTTGCGCAAGGCCCTGGCGGAGTACCAGGTGCTGTTCTTCCGCGACCAGAAGCTGACGCCGGACCAGCAGATCGCCGTGGCTCACGTCTTCGGCGATCCGGACAAGGCCAAGGCTTTCTTCCCGCGCCACGATCAGCACAAGGTCATCGAGGTGCTGGAGTCCAAGGCCGGCAGCTATCGCTACGGCACTGACCAGTGGCATGCCGACATCACTTTCGTGGCCAACCCCCCCACCGGCACGGTGCTCTACAACAAGCTGGCGCCGGCCAGCGGCGGCGACACGGTGTGGGCCAGCGCTACGGCGGTCTTCGACTCGCTGCCGGTTTCCCTGCAGCGTTACCTGGAAGAGCTGGAGGCGGTGCATAGCTTCGAGCACAGCGGCTGGCCGGCGTATTTCGAGCAGATTCCCGATGGCGATGCCCATTATCGCCAGGCCCGGGCGGAACACCCGCCGGTGGTGCATCCGGTGGTGCGCATCCATCCGGTGACGGGCAAGAAGATCCTTTACGTCAGCCCCAATTTCACCGATCGCATCAAGGGCCTCTCGCGGCAGGAGAGCGACGCGCTGCTGAGCTTCCTCTTCGCCCGCTTCCAGCGGCCCGAAGTACAGGCGCGGCTGCGCTGGGAAACTGACACCGTGGCCATCTGGGACAACCGCGCCACTGTCCATTACGCGGTCACGGATTACGGCGACCAGCACCGCCTGTTGCACCGCATCACCTTCGGCGAAAACAAGGCGTTCTAAGGGGGCATCATGGCGAACGAGCAATCCAGCGTTTCCCGCCGCCGCGCCCTGCGCCGCCTGCTGGGGGCGGGCACGGCAGCGGCCCTGGCGGCCGGCCTGGGCGTGGCCCCGGCCCGGGCGCAAACGGCCCTGCCCAAGGAGCTGCGCATCGGCTACCAGAAATACGGCACCCTGATCATCCTCAAGGCCCGGGGCAGCCTGGAAAAACGCCTGGCCGAGAAGGGCGTGGCGGTGAAGTGGGCCGAATTCCCCTTCGGCCCGCCGCTGCTGGAGGCCATCAACGTCGGTAGCATCGACGTGGGCACGGTGGGGGAGTCGCCTCCTATCTTCGCCCAGGCGGCGGGGGCGGATTTGGTCTATGTGGGCAACGAGCCGCCGGCGCCCGCCGCCGAGGCGCTGCTGGTGCCCAAGGATTCGCCGGTCAAGCGCGTGGCGGAATTGCGGGGCAAGCGGGTGGCCGTGGCCAAGGGGTCCAATGCCAACTACCTGCTGCTCAAGGTGCTGGAGAAGGGTGGCCTCAAGCTCTCCGACGTCGAGCCGGTGTACCTGCCCCCCGCCGACGCCCGCGCCGCCTTCGAAAGCGGCCGCCTGGACGCCTGGGCCACCTGGGACCCGTTCCTGGCGGCGGCGGAAAAGCAGTTGGGCGCCCGCATCCTCGCCGACGGCGGCGGAGTGGTGGCCAACCACCAGTTCTACCTGGCGGCCCGCGGTTATGCCGAAAAATACCCGGATATCGTTCACATCCTGCTTGAGGAGATCGACCGGGTGGACCAGTGGGGCCGGAGTAACCCCAAAGAGGTGGCACGCTTCCTGGCGCCACAGATCGGCATCGAGGAATCGATCCTGGAGAAGGCGGCGGAGCGCCTGAGCTACGGCGTGAGGCCGGTGAGCGACGAAGTCCTGGCCCAGCAGCAAAAGATCGCCAACGCCTTCTACGAGGTCAGGCTGGTGCCGAAGCAGGTGCGGGTGGCAGACGCCGCCTGGCGCCAACCACCCCGCTGAATCCACGGGGCATCGCCATGGCGGAAACGCTCATTGTCCCGGGGCTCAACGACAGTGGCCCTGGCCACTGGCAGACCTGGTTCGAGGAAAACCTGCCCGGCACCCGCCGGGTGGTGCAGCGCGACTGGGTCGTGCCCTGGTTGCCCGAATGGGCGGCGCGGGTGGGCGATAGCCTTGCCGCGGCGCCGGAGTCGGTGTGGATCGTGGCCCACAGTTTCGGCTGTCTGGCGGCCGTGGCGGCGGGCCTGGATCGCCCGGCGGGTGTCCGTGGGGCGCTGCTGGTGGCCCCTGCCGACCCGGACCGCCTGCTGCAGCCTTCCCACCTGCTCGTGGGGCGGCTGGCCTTCCCCAGCCTGGTGGTGGCCAGCAGCAACGACCCTTGGGTGAAGCCAGCGGTGGCGGAGCGCTGGGCCGGAATGTGGGGCAGCGCCTATCTGAACGTCGGCGCGGCCGGCCATATCAACGTGGCCTCCGGCCATGGCCCCTGGCCGGAGGGATTGGCCCTGTTCGAGGGGCTGCGCCAGGCTGCCTGCGTCTGAGCGGCCGGGGAAGACTCGCGGCGACGGGCCGATTTGCTCTATCCTCCGCCTTTTTCGGGAAGGCCGGAGGGCGCGCGGCATGGACAGGCTGACGGAACAACTGGATCGACTCTACGCCCCGGCAGGGGAGGGCCAGGTGCGGACCCTCGTCCTGGCCTTTGCCCGCTGCCGGGACTGGCCCGCCGTGGCCGCAGTACTGCAGGGCGTTGCGGATGACCTGGAACTGCCAGCACCGGCGCTTTCCATTTCCGCCGCCGAGGGCTACCAAGTGTGGTTCGTCTTGACGGAGCCGGTGCCGGCGGCGGTGGGTGGGCGTTTTCTTGCCGGCCTGCAGCGGCGCTTCCTGGTGGATCTGCCGGCGGCCCGGCTGGCCGGCCTGCCGGCCACCGAGGGTCTGGCGCCCCTGGCGGGCCTGCCTCGGGTGCCGGCGCTTGACGAGGCGAGCGGCCGCTGGTCGGCCTTCGTCGATCCCGCCATGGGGGGCATGTTCGCCGAGGCGCCGGGGCTGGAGATATCCCCCAATCCGGAACGCCAGGCCGACCTGCTGGCGGGGCTGCGCGGCATCACCCCGGCGGAACTGGCGGGCGCCCTGGAAAAATTCGACGCCCTGGCAGCCGCCCCGGCGCAAGCGGGCGGGGTGACCGGCTCCATCGCCGGTGGCCCGTTTGCCGACCCCGGGGATTTTCTGCGCGCCGTGATGAACGACGCCAACGCCCCGCTGGCGCTGCGCATCGAAGCGGCCACGGCGCTCCTGTCGGCCAGGGCAGGCAAGCCCCTGGGCTGACGCCGATCCCGCGATACCCTCGTTCCCGCCGGATGCGGCTACTTCGCCGCGCCTGCCACGCCGTAGTGGCGGGCGATGGCGGGAAGGGCGGCGATGCGCTCGACGTAGGATTTCAGCTTGGGGGCGACGGTGTCGATGAGGTCGGCGGGGACGTGGTCCAGCTTGCCGGAGGCGATCCAGCGCAGGACCACGAAGGCCTTGAGGTCGGCGACCGTGAGCCGGCTGTCGGCGAAGTATTCCCCGCCTTGCCGTTCGAGCTGGGCTTCGAGCCAGCGAAGGTAGCGGGGGAAGACCTCCGTCACCAGGGGAGCGCGGGCGCTCCTGAGGTCGTCGCCGGTCAGTCCGAAAGTGGCCCCGATCTTGTTGACCACGTCCTCCAGGGCGCCCATCACTTCGTCGCAGAGGAGGGCCTGTAGCGGGGACTCGGGGTAGAGTCCGGCCAGCTTGCCGGCATAGCGGGTGATGGCGTCGCTCTGTGTCACCTGCAGGTCGTTGATGTGGAGGGTCGGAACCTGGCCCAGGGGGGTCGTCTTCTTCACCGCCGCGAAATCCGCAGGGCCGAAGCGATAGTCCTCGAAGGGGATGCCGCCGAGATGCAGCGCCAGCCGGGCGGGCTCCGCCCGTCCACCGGAAAAATCGAAATAGGTGAGTTTCAGCTTGTCCATGAGTTCGTCTCTCGCGGGGCGTGATGGGGCGGTCGCGGGCTCCTTCGCCCAGGGGAGGCGGCCGAAAAAATGATTCTGCCATGGGGCGGGGCGGTCCCCAAGCCACGGCGTCCGCCGCCGGTGGCCGGCGGCCTGGAACTACCGTATCGGCGCCGGGATCAAAGCTCATAATCGGGCTCCCCATCCCGGCCCGGTGAATGGAATCGCCAAGAATCACCGACTCATGCTACGAGGAGAAGAAAGATGGCCGATATCCAATGGCATATGCGCGGCGTCGAATTCGCCGCCTGCAACTGCGACTGGGGATGCCCCTGCCAATTCAACAGTCGTCCCTCGCAAGGACATTGCGATGCCGTCGTGGGTATGCGCATCGACGACGGGGAGTTCGACGGGGTGCGGCTGGACGGGTTGTGCTGGGTCGGTACGTTTTCCTGGCCGGGCGCCATTCATGAAGGTGGCGGCAAGGCGCAGGTCTTCATCGACGAGCGGGCGAGCGAGGCCCAGCAAAACGCCTTGCTCACCATCCTGTCGGGCGGGGAAACCGATCCGGGGGCGACGATCTTCCAGGTGTTCAGCACCACCATCAGCGAAATGCACGAGCCGCAACGGGTGCCCATCGAGTTCGCGGCAGACGTGGAGGCGCGCACCGGGCACGTGCGCATCGCCGGACTGGTCGAATCCACCGGGGAGCCGATCCTCAACCCGGTGACCGGGGCGCCCCATCGGGCCCGACTGTGCATTCCCGAGGGCTTCGAGTACCACGAGGCGGAATTCGGCAACTCGTCGTTTACCGCCACCGGCAATGTCGCCATCCGCTCGAAGGGCGGCCACGCCCACTTCGCCCACCTGCACATGAACCGCCACGGCGTCGTTCACTGAGGCGGTGGCGGACGTGCCGGGCAGATCCGCGGCCGCCGGCTGGCGGGGGCGGCCCCTCGACGGCGGCCAGATGGCGGCGGGCGCAGCGGTGGTCGGCATCGCGGCCCTGGCCTGGATTGCCCTGTATGGTCTGGTGCGTGGCATGGACATGCCGGGCATGGACGAGGCCGACATGGCGGTTCCACCCTGGAGCGTCGCCGGCTTCGTCCTCGATTTCGCCATGTGGCTCACCATGATGGTGGGCATGATGCTGCCCGGGGCATTGCCGGTGATTCTGCTCTACCGGCGCATCGCCCAGGACATGGCGCATCCCGCGCTGCGCCTCGCCGTTTTCGTCCTGGCCTACCTCGCCGCCTGGGCGATTTTCAGCCTCGCCGCCACGGCGGCCCAGGAGATCCTGCAGCAATGGGCCTGGGTGACGCTCATGTCAGTCCGGGCGGTGCCGGTCCTGGCCATGCTTATCCTGGCGCTGGCCGGCATCTATCAGTTCCTGCCGCTCAAGGATGCATGTCTCGCCAGTTGCCGCTCGCCCATTTCCTTCCTCCAGCGCCATTCCCTGCGAACCGTCGGCGACGGCTGGCGGACGGGGTTTGCCCACGGCCTGTACTGCGTGGGCTGTTGCTGGGCGCTGATGCTGGTGCTCTTCGCCGTCGGTGCCATGAACATGCTTTGGGCAGCGGCTCTAGGCGTCCTGGTGTTGCTGGAGAAGATCACCCATGGCGTCTGGGTCTCGCACGCCTCGGGCTGGTTGCTGATTGGTGCCGCAGCCTGGATCGGGATAGTGCAGTTCGGTTGAAGGCGCGGCGCCCAGCCAATGCGGGACCTGTGGTGGCTTAGAAGAAAAACGAATTTTCTTTTCGCTATTAAGTATTTCTGCTTATAACCACCTTTCCCTAGACTGGCACGGTCGCCTGCTGCCCTGCAGCGGGCCTTCGTGAACCCGCAGCCTGTGTCCGTGTCGGCAGGGAAGGAAGGGCAATGAATTTCCAGCAACTGCGCATCATCCGCGAGACCCTGCGCCAGGACTTCAACCTGACGGAGGTCGCCAACGCGCTGTATACCTCCCAGCCGGGGGTGAGCAAGCACATCAAGGACCTGGAGGACGAACTGGGGATCGAGATCTTCGTCCGCCGGGGCAAGCGCCTCCTCGGCCTCACCGAGCCGGGAAAGGAGCTGGCGGCGGTGGTGGACCGCATCCTCCTCGATAGCCAGAACCTGCGGCGCATCGCCGACCACTTCGCCAGCCGGGAGACCGGCCACTTCACGGTGGCGACGACCCACACCCAGGCCCGCTATGCCTTGCCCCGGATCATCAAGTGGTTCAAGACCGATTACCCCAAGGTACACCTTGCCCTGCACCAGGGAAGTCCGGGGGAGATTGCCGCCATGGTGGTGTCGGGGCAGGCCGACGTGGGCATCGCCACCGAGGCCCTGGACCGGGTGCCCGACCTGGCCAGTTTCCCCTTCTATTCCTGGCACCACGCCGTCATCGTCCCCCACGGCCATCCCCTGCTGGCGGTGGAGAACCTGACCCTGGAGGTCCTCGGCGAGTACCCGATCATCACCTACCACGAGGGCTTCACCGGCCGCGCCCACATCGACAAGGCCTTCGCCGACGCCGGGGTGGTGCCGGACATCGTGCTTTCGGCCATCGATGCCGACGTGATCAAGACCTACGTGGAACTGGAGCTGGGCGTCGGCATCATCGCTTCCATGGCCTTCGCCGCCGCGAAGGATCGGGGCCTGGCCCTCATCCCCGTGCCCCACCTGTTCCCGGAGAGCACCACCCGCCTCGCCGTGCGGCGGGGCACCTACCTGCGCAGCTACGCCTACGCCTTCATCGAGAAAGTGTGCCCCGACCTCGGCGAGGATTTCCTGCGGGCGGCGATCCAGAAGGCCAACGGCAACGAGCCGTAAAGGTGGCTTTCAGGGCTGGGCGGTGAGAACACCATAGATGAGGATGTGGCGGCCCAGGGTGTCGTCGTAGCCGGCGGGCACGATGGCCAGGGGATGGGTTTCCATGTCGGCGCCCTGGTCGGCCACCCACTGCCGGGCCGCCCCGTAGGCGGCAGCGAAGGTGGGGAAGAGGCCGTCCAGCCGTGGATCGCGGACGGGGAGGAAATCCCCGCTGTTGCGGTCGAGGAGGGTGTCGGTGTCGAGGCGCTGCACGGCGTAGCCCCGGGCGGCCCGGGGAAGTGGCAGACCGGCCAGGTCGAAGGGGTCGCCGAAGGCGTCGTGGCCGTAGGCCAGGCGGGGAAAGGGTTCCATCCCGGGGGGCGGGGCGCCGGTGAGATGGGCCTCCAGGAAACCGGCCAAGCGCCGGGCGAGATCCTGACCTAGGGGGCCGGACAGCTCCGGGAAGCAATCGCCGAGGCGGCCGACGGCCTCCTGCGTGGCTGCGGCAATGGCCGCGGCCACGGGCTGATCGTCGATGAACTTGGAGGGTGTCGCCATGGCCGCCATTTAACCATGGTCCGTCGGGACGCCGGGGGGGCGTGCTAGAATGCCGCGTCACAAAAATTTAACAGGACGGTCATGTTCGGACGGCTGATGCCCAGGGAGGGCAAGTATTTCGACCTTTTCAATGCCCACGCGGAGCAGATCGTGCTCGGGGGCAAGGCCCTGGTCTCCCTCATCGAGGCCCTGATCAGCGGCTCCACGGAAAAGGCCGAGCAGGCGGCGAGCGAGATCGACGCCTTCGAAACCGCCGCCGACCGCATCACCCACGAAACCGTGCAGGCCCTGCACACCAGCTTCATCACGCCCTTCGACCGGGACGAGATCCACCAGCTGATCAGCGGCATGGACGACATCCTGGACCTGACCCAGGACGTGGCCGAATCCATGAATCTCTACGACATCCGCCAGGTCACCCCGGAAGCCAAACAACTGGCGGACATCGCCCTGGTGTGTTGCGAACGGGTGCAGGGGGCGGTGAGCCAGCTCCATTCCATGGACAACGCCCCCACCATCCTCAAGAACTGCCAGGAGATCGACCGCCTGGAGTCGGACGCCGACCGGGTCATGCGCGAGGCCATGTCCAAACTCTTCCGCGAGGAGCAGGACGTGCGCCAGTTGATCAAGCTGAAGGCCATCTACGAACTCCTGGAGACCGTCACCGACCGCTGCGAAGACGTGGCGAACACCATCGAAGGCATCGTCCTCGAAAATTCCTGACGGATAACCGGGCTCCGCCATGGACAACCTGCAGATCAGCATCGGAGTGGTCGCCTTCCTGGTGGCCGTCGCCCTGGCCTTCGACTTCATGAACGGCTTCCATGATGCGGCCAACTCCATCGCCACCATCGTCTCCACCCGGGTCCTGAAACCGCACCAGGCAGTGCTTTGGGCTTCTGCCTTCAATTTCATTGCCTTCTTCGTCTTTCAGCTCAAGGTGGCCACCACCATCGGCAAGGGCACCATCGATCCTTCCGTCGTGGACCATTACATCGTCTTCGGCGCCCTGGTCGGGGCCATCGTCTGGAACGTCATCACCTGGTATTACGGCATTCCCTCGTCCTCATCCCATGCCCTCATCGGCGGCCTGGTGGGGGCGGCCCTGGCCAAGGTGGGCGTCGACGGCTTGATCTGGTCCGGGGTGCTCAAGATCATCGCCTTCATCTTCGTGGCGCCGCTGCTGGGCTTCATCATCGGCGGGCTCCTCATGGTGGCGGTTTCCTGGCTTTGCCGACGGACGCCGCCGCGCCGGGTGGACAAGACCTTCCGCCGCTTCCAGCTTCTCTCCGCGGCGGCTTACAGCCTCGGCCACGGCGGCAACGACGCCCAGAAGACGGTGGGCATCATCTGGATGCTGCTCATCGCCGCCGGCATCTCGAAGGGCGGCGAATCGGTGCCCGCCTGGGTGGTGCTCTCCTGCTACGCCGCCATGGGCCTGGGCACGCTCTTCGGCGGCTGGCGCATCGTCAAGACCATGGGCAACCGCATCACCAAGCTCAACCAGGCACGCGGCTTCTGTGCCAACAGCGGTGGCGCCATCACCCTGTTCATGGCGACCGCCCTGGGCATTCCGGTTTCCACCACCCACACCATCACCGGCGCCATCGCCGGGGTTGGGTCGACCCGGGGCGCCCGCCGGGTGCGCTGGGGCGTTGCCCGCGGCATCGTCTGGGCGTGGTTGCTGACCATTCCCTGCAGCGCCATCATCGCCGCCGCGGCTTGGTACGCGGGGCGTGCCTTCCTCTGATTGAAGGTCGTCGCCTACCTGGCGTTGCTGGCGGTCCTGGCCGCCCTGGTCCGGGCGGTGCCGGTATTGTGGGAGCTGGCGGTGGCCGGCGCCATCGGCGGCGCCTGGTGGATATTCTTCCGGCAGCCGCCGGGGGAGGGGTGATCAGGCCGGGATGTCCGGCACCAGCATCTGCTCCAGCTGGATGATGCGGTCCTTGAGCAGCAGCTTGCGCTTCTTGATCCGCCGCACCAGCAGCTCATCGGGGGGTGGGTTCTCGATGAGATGGGTGATGACCTGATCGAGATCCCGGTGTTCGATCTGCAGCTCGTGGAGATGGGCGCGGATATTGGCGATTTCTTCGTCGCTCAACGGGCGGGTGGCCATCGGGCACTCCAATGTGGCGGTGATGTTCGCTAGAATACCCCCAAGCATTCGATAAGAGGAGAGGGACATGCAGCACCAGGTGATCGTATCCTTCGGACGGGACAAGGAATACGAGTTTCGCTTCTCCTCCCAGGAGCTGGTGGCCAAGTCGGCCGACGAAGCGCGCCAGTGGTTCGCCCGCGAATTCGATGCCCTGGAGTGCGACGTGGCGACGCCCACCGGCAAGATTCTGGTGGTGGACCGCATCCTCAGCGTGGCCAAGTATGCCGGCGAGGAACGTTTCCGGGACCAGCGCAACTGGGCGGAGCAATTTGCCCGCTACGCCGCGGTCCTGCTGGCCCGCGACCTGATCCGCGTGGATGTGGCCAATTACGCCATCGGTTATTGACTGACGGAACGCCGTTGAACAAAGCCTTCGTTCGCGAAAGCGAAGATGACGACGACGATGTCGAACCGGCGCTGAAGCTGCCGTCCGGCACCCGCAACTACATCACCCCCGCCGGCCATGCCCGCCTGAAAAGCGAGCTGGAGCACCTGGTCAAGCGGGAGCGCCCCCACGTGGTCGAGGTGGTGGCCTGGGCCGCCTCCAACGGTGACCGCTCGGAGAACGGCGACTACATCTACGGCAAGCGCCGCCTGCGGGAGATCGACCGCCGCATCCGCTTCCTCACCAAGCGCCTGGACATCGCCCAGGTCGTCGATCCCACCGTGCAGGGCGACAACGACCAGGTGTTCTTCGGCGCCACGGTGACCCTCTGCGACGCCGAGGGCAACAGCAACACCTACGCCATCGTCGGCGTCGACGAGGCGGATGCCGCCCGGGGCCGCATCAGCTGGATATCGCCGCTGGCCCGGGCGCTCCTCAAGGCCCGCGAGGGCGATACGGTACGTTTCCAGAGCCCCGTCGGCTGGCGGGAGATCGACATCGTCGAGGTCCGCTACCTGGCCATCGATTGAGGACTACTCCAGCTTGCAGTATTTCTGCAGCATGGCCATGGTCTTGTCGGTGTGGGCCATCATGGTGGTGGACAAGCGCTCCATCGTCGCCAGGTCGAGCTTGCGCTCCTGGGCCAGCATACCGAGATAGGTGTTCTGGTTGTAGGAGTCGTTGAACCAGTTGAAGAGGGCGGCCTGCAACTGGACCAGGTTGGCGCGGCTGCTCTGCAGCCGTTCCGGCGGCTTGGCCAGGAAGAAGGCGATGATGTCGGCCATGCCCAGGCCGCCCAGGGTGAAGGAGAGGGTGGCGTCGCCCTTGGCGACGCCGTAGGCGATGGCGGCCAGGACGAGCAGCACGCCCAGGTAGAAGGAGATCTGGTACATCAGCATGGTGGAGCGGAAGGCGGCGTCGATCTGATCCACCGTCGCCCGCAGCCCGTTCTTCATGTCGGTGGCCACGGCCAGGGTCTGGGAAAGCTGCGTGGCGAAGAGCCTGGCTGTCTCCTGCTGCTGGGCGAGGCCGGTGCTGAGCAGGTTGAGGACGACGGCCAGTTCCTGCTTGAGGGTGGGGTCGGTGATGCCGATTCCGGCAAGGGTGCCGTCCCAGTCGGCGCGCAGGCTTTCGCCGAAGGCCGGATCGTTGAGGGCGCGGCGGATGATGGCGAAGGCGTCGGTGGCGATCATGGCGTGGCTCCCTTCAATTTTCTGGGGCGGCGACAGGAGCATGTCCCGTGCCTCCCGGTTCATTGCCCTGGGGGAAGCGGACTTCCGTTCAGCATAGGCCCGGCGCGGGCCACTGTCCAACGGATGCCGGGCGGGGGGGGCAAAAAAGCCGCGGTCAGGCCGCGGCTGGGGGCGCCGGGAACGGAGCGGCTCAGTCGCCGCCCGGTTCCATGTGGGACTGCAGGTAGTTGGGCAGGGTGACGTCCTTGATCAGGCTTTGCTGGGTCTCCAGCCAGTCGATGGCTTCCTCGCAATGTTCCAGCAGGTCTTCCAGCAATTCGCGGCTGACGAAGTCCTGTACGCTTTCGCAGAGGGCGATGGCCTCGACCAGCAGCGGGCGCTGGATTTCCTTCTCGTACTTGAGGTCGCCCGTCAGGCATTCCTCGACGTGCTCGCCGATGAGGAGCTTGCCCAGGTTCTGCAGGTTGGGCAGGCCTTCCAGGAAGAGGATGCGCTCGATCAGTTCGTCGGCTTCCTTCATGACCCGGATGGACTGCTTGTACTGGTAGTCGTTGAGCTTTTCCAGGCCCCAGTTGCGGAACATGCGGGCATGGAGGAAATACTGGTTGATGGCGGTCAACTCGTTCTTGAGCACCTGGTTGAGGACGGTGAGGACCTTCTTGTCGCCTTTCATGGCCGCTTCTCCTTAGGCTTCGTTGGGGTGGCCAGGCTTCATCTGGCTTTGCTGGTAGTTCTGCAGGCCAACCAGGCCGATCAGGCGGATCTGCTGTTCCAGCCAGTAGGCGTGGTCCATCTCGGTATCTTCGAGCTGGCTGGCGAGCATGTCGCGGCTGACGTAGTCCTGGGCCTTCTCGCAGGCGGCGATGGCCTTTTTCAGTTCGCCGACCACGTGGTACTCGACGGCGAGGTCTGCCTTGAGCATGTCGGGGACGGTCTTGCCGATCTTGAGGGCGTCACGCTTGCCCAGGTTGGGGGTGCCTTCCAGGAAGAGGATGCGCTGGATGAGTGCCCGGGCGTGGCCGCGCTCCTCCTCCGATTCGTGCAGCGCCTTGTCGGCCAGATGGGGAAAGCCCATGTCGGCGTACATCTCGCCGTGGATCAGGTATTGGTCGATGGCGGTAAGCTCGCCGGCCAGCAGGCCGTTGAGGATGTCAATGATCTTCTTGTCGCCTTTCATGGCTGGCTCCTTGTTGGGGTTGACCCCCTGAGAATGGCATGGAGAGGCCGGGAAATCAAGGATGGAGCGGCTTTCGGTAAATGGGAACGATTTGCCGGAAGGCCCTCACCAGACGAAGAACACCAGGCGCCAGATGCCGGCCATGAGGGCCACCGGCCAGACCATGGCCACCATGGCGGCCAGGCGCCGGGGCAGCGCGGCCGGCGCCGGCAGGACCAGGCGCCCGGCAAGCCAGGCGGCGCCCAGGCAGCCGGCGCCAAGGAGCGTGAGGCGGAAGCCCGGCAACCAGCCCAGCCACAGGTGCTCTGCCTTCAAGTGGCTGACAGTGAGCATCGACAGGCCGAGGATGACGCTCGCCGCCGCCAGCGGCGCCAGGGCGAGGGTGAGGCGCTGCCAGTCGAGGCGGCGGGTGGCCAGGAGCCGGGCGGCGACGGCCGGGCCGCACCAGAGCAGGAGGCCGAGGAGGAAGCCACCGCCGAGCAGGTAGGCTAGGATGAGGGCGCCGTCCAGCCAGGTGAACAGGTCGCTGGCCTCCGGGTAATGGGTGAGCAGCCACCAGGGGGCGTCGTTGTCGAGGAGGGTGAAGTGGTCATGCTCCACCAGCCACTCCGCGAGCCACAGCTTGGCGTCCCGGAACCAGGGGCTGACCGTCCACTGGAAGGCAGCGGTGGCGACGCCGAGAACGCCGAAGAGGAGGGTGAGGGCTTCCCAGGTGCGGGCCGGGGTGTCGGTGTCCAGCACCTCGGCGCCGGGAGAGCGCAGGGCCAGGGCGACGGCGTCCCGCTGGCCGGCGCAGCGGCCGCAGGCATGGCATTCCGAGGCGCTGGTCATGCGCCGCACGTCGACCAGGGGAGCGCAATTGACCGGCTCGAAATCGCCCTGGTGGCGGTCCCAGGCGGCCCGGTCCACGCGGTAGTGGAGGGGCGCGATCTTGGCCAGGATGGCGAAGACGCCGGAGGCAGGGCACAGGTAGCGGCACCAGATGCGCTTCTCGCGGCCGTAGAGGAGCCCGATGGCGACGGCGGCGACGGTGGAGCCGCCCAGCACCAGCAGCGCCGCCTGGGGGTATTCGTAGACGCTCACCAGTTGACCGTAGACCGTGGTGCACACGAAGGCCACGAAGGGCCAGCCGGACCACTTGAGCCAGCGGGGCAGGGGTTGGCCGCGACCGTACCGGCTGACCCATTCGCTCAGCGAACCTTCGGGGCAGAAGACGCCGCACCACACCCGGCCGAGGGTGACGGTGGCGATCATGACCCCCGGCCACCACAGGCCCCAGAAGCAGAACTGGGCGAAGAGGCGCAGGTTGTTCCAGATATGGTCGCTTTCCGGCGGTAGCGGGAGAAAGGCGGGAATGACCACCAGGGCCGCGTAAACGGCCACGACCGCCCACTGGATGGCCATGATGAGCCGGCGGTGCCGGCGCAGGAAGAGGCCGGCGGCGGCCAGGCGGCCGGCGGGGCGGGCGGGATGGAAGACGAGGGCGTGCTCAGCCATGGCGGCTGGCCCGCCGGTCGAGAAGGATCACGCCGGCCCAGTAGGCGGCATAGGCCAGCAGGTCGGTCAGGGCCGGCCGGGCGCGGTAGCCGGAAAAATCGGCGAAGATCTTGCCGCCGGTGGTGGTGTCGTCGAGCAGTGCCGAGCTGTCCCACACCGGGTCGAGGAGCGGCGGCAGCCAGCCGGCGCCGATGAGCCGGTCCACGGCGCTGACCAGCAGGGCGGAAGCGAGGATCAGCAGGAGGATAGAGGACAGGCGAAGCAACAGCCCGATGTTGAGGCGGGCCAGGCCCCGGGCCGCGATCCAGGCGGTGGCCGCGGCGGCGGCGAGGCCGACCGAGGCGCCGACCATGAGCCCGGCGAAATCGCCCTCCTGGGCGAGGCCATAGAGGAAGATGACCGTTTCGGCGCCCTCCCGTGCCACGGCCAGGGCGGCGACGACGGCGATGCCGAGGTGGCCGGAGCGGCGGGAGGCCGCTGCCAGCTCGGCGTGGAGCCGGGCCTTCATTTCGCGGCCATGCTTCTTCATCCACAGGACCATCTGGGTGATCAGCCCGGAAGCCACGACCAGGGTGGCGATCTGGAACGCCTCGAGGGCGGTGCCGGTGAGTTCGTCCTGGACGAAGAGGAGCGCCCAGCCGAGCGCGACGGCCAGGCCGGCGCCGGCGGCCAGACCGGCGAAGAGGGCGCGGCGCCCGCCGCCGTTGTCGTCGTTGGCCTTGAGCCAGGCGTAGAGGATGCCGGCGATGAGGAAGGCCTCCAGGCTTTCCCGCCAGACCACGAACAAGGCGTTACCCATGGCTTTTCCTCACTTGGCGACGATGCGGCCCTGGGCCGTATCCAGGTGGAACTCGTCGAAGAAGCGGTAGGTGCCCGGCTTCAGGGGCTGGAAAATGACGTTGCTGCTGACCCCGGGGGCGAGAACCTTTTCCTTCTTCAGTTCCGTGCTCTCGAATTCCGCCGCCCCCGGGCCCTCGTTCTTCACCTGCAGGCGGAACTTGGTGTTGGCGGGAACTTCCAGGGTTTCCGGGAATAGCCGTCCTCCCTTGATGGTCAACTGGTAGGTCGGCATGTCGTCGGCCAGGCAGGCGGGAGAGACGAGAGCCAGGGCGAGGAACAGGCCGGCCAGGTGTGGCCGGGAGAGGGCGTCGAGGGAGGACGGCATGGCGGATTTCCTTAGAAGCTCATGTTGGCCCGCAGCCCGATGACACGGGCGGAGCGGGCGTCGGGGTTGGCGGCCGGGCGACCGATCCACTGCAGGTCGGGGGTCAGCTCGAACTGGGGCGAGACGCGGAAGCGGTAGTAGAGTTCGGCGACCTTTTCCGCCCCGGAGGGCACGAAACTGAAGTCGGCAATGCCGTCGCCGTCGATGTCGCCGCTGCCGCCCGCGCTGCGGTAGGCGCCGCTGGCCTTCAGCCAGCTCCCGCCAATGCCGATGGCGTCGGCGCCGCGTCCCCAGTAGCTGCCGCCCAGTTCGGCACCGACGGCCAGGGCCTGGTTGAAGGGCAGGTCGCCGTGGAGCATCTTGCCGTAGCGGGCGAAGAGGTTGATGCCGTCGCCGACCCGCTGGTCGACGGAGACGCCCAGGCCGGTGTGCTTGGCCGTGGTGCCGTCGAAGTCCGAAGCCTTGCTGCGATGCCAGGTGTAGACGCGGTAATTGCCATTGAGGCCGCCGAAGAGCTTCAACTGCTTTTCCGCCTGGGCCATGATCAGGGGCGAAGCCAGGCTGCGCTGGTAGTTGGAACCGCGGTCGCCGGAGCCGAAGACGCCCAGGGAAAGGCGCCAGGGCTCGGCCTTGTTGGTGTTGTTCACATAGGCGGCGATGAAGCCGGGCTGGAAGCCGTTGGCGTCGACGCCCACCTCGCCGCCGGCGTCGAGAAGCGGGTTATGAACGAAGACAGAATTGAGGAACTGGCGGGCCTCGTCGCCGGCCGCCGCGTTCTGGTCGAAGAAACCGAAGATGTCCATCTTGCCGAAGGTCAGTTCCAGGGTCTCCCGGGAATAGGGCTTGAAACCGCCGAAGGGCAGGGGAATGGCGGCCTGGTACCAGGCCTGGCCGAGGATGGCCACGGAGTCGTCGGGATTGGAACCGCTGGCCCGGAAAGCCACCGCGTTGGGGGCGCTGGCGAAATGGCCGAGGTTGCCGAAGGCCGAGTTCAGCCCCAGGCCCTGGCCCATGCGGAAGTGGGCAAACAGTTTCTGCTCGATGTCGCCGATGGGGTCCAGGGGCAACTCAACGGTCACGTCGGCCCGGTAGTTGAGTTCGCTGGTGGCGTCGGCGGTGCCCTTGGGCAGGCCCCAGGGCTTCTGGGCCACGGTGGTGAGGTTGGCGCCGACCTTGACGCCGTCCAGGGCGTCGATCTTCTTGGTCGCCTTCTTCATGTCCAGGGCGTCCTTCTCGACCGCCTTGAGGCGGGCGGTGATTTCCGGCTCGTACTGGGAGATGCGGTCGCTGTCGAGACCCTGGGCCACCTTTTCGTTCTCGGCCTTGAGGGACTTCACTTCCTTTTCCAGCTCGGCGTTCCTGGCCTCCAGCTTTTCCAGACGGGCGGCGAGTTTTTCCAGCAGGGCGGCGTCGGCGCCGGCGGCCAGGGCGGGCAGGGCCAGCCCCGCCGCGACGAGCGCAGCGGTGATCTTGGCTGGTTTCATGATCAGTAGCCGCCTTTCTTGCCGATGCCGACGTAGGTGAATTCGTATTCGACCTCGAAGGGCTTGAACCAGGGGCGGACGCCGGTGGCGCGATCGGTGTGGCGGCCGAAATGGGCGTGCTTGTTCTCGGAGGGCGGCAGGATGGTGTATTTCACCTTGTACTTGCCGGGGCCGGCGAGCTTGATGTTTTCGCCGTAGTGGGGACCGTCGTTGGCCACCATGGGCATGAAATCGCCGGCCACCTTGTAGTCGCCGCCGATCTTGGAGACCTCGTACTTGACCAGCAGGTAGGGGATCCAGGCGCCTTCCTCGAAGCCGTTGGGGTTGTTGGCCAGGGCGTGGATGTCGGCCTCGATGTGGATGTCGGACTCGGACACCTTCCTCATCATGCCTTCCGGCTCCATTTCGATGGGCTGCAGGTAGACGGCGGCGATCTCCATGCCGGCCTTGTGCTGGGGCACGCCGATGGGATATTCGAGGGCCAGGGCAGGGGTCGCCAGGGCAGCGGAGAGGGCGAGTACGGAGACGGCTTTCTTGAGGGACAGCATGGAATTACCTCCTTGAAGTCTCTGGCTGGCTTGCCCGGCGGCTGGCTGGCTTGAGGGGGACATGAGCGGGTTGAATCGTTGGTGAAATCTATTTCCCGGCTTCGCCGGGCTGGGTGACGAAGCCGATCCTGGCGAGCCCCGCCCGGCGGGCAGCACTCATGGTTTCGGCGACGCGTTCATAGCGGGTGGCGCGGTCGGCCTTGAGGTGCAGTTCGGCGTTGGCGTCCTTGGCCACCGCCTCGCGGAAGCGGCTTTCCAGGTCGGCGGGCTCGATCGCCTCGCTGCCGACGAACACCCGGTTGTCGGCATCGATGGACACCTGCAGGGTCATGGGCTTTTCCGGCGTCGGGACGCTGGAAGCCCGGGGCAGGTCCACCTTCACCGAATGGGTCATCAGCGGGGCGGTGATGATGAAGATGATGAGGAGCACCAGCATCACGTCCACCAGGGGCGTGGTGTTGATCTCCGCCATGGGGGCGGTGTTGGCCCCCGGCGTCAGGTGTCCCATGGCCATTTAGGCGGCCTCCGCGGCGGCGCGGGCGCGCATGGGGTGGATCTGGGCGCTGTTGGCGGCGAAGGGCTTGCCGACGGTGAAGAAGGCGTGCAGGTCGTGGGCGAAGGCGTCGAGGTCGGCCAGCAACACCCGGTTGGCCCGGGCGAAGGCGTTGTAGGCGAAGACGGCGGGTAGCGCCACGCCCAGGCCGGCGGCGGTCATGATGAGGGCTTCGCCGACCGGACCGGCCACCTTTTCCAGGGCGGCCTGGCCGGAAAGGCCAATGGCCAGCAGGGCATGGTAGATGCCCCAGACGGTGCCGAAGAGGCCGACGAAGGGCGCCGTGGCGCCGGTGGTGGCGAGCAGGGTGAGGCCGTTCTCCATGGTCGCCTGGGTGCAGGACAACTGCTGGCGGAGAGCCCGCTCCATCTGTTCGGCGGGATCAAAGCGGGAAGCCAGACGGCCGGCGGCGTTCTCGCAGTCGTCGTTGCAACCGTTGGCCTGGACCGCGAGCTGGGCGTAGGGGCTGTCTTCCCCGCCCCGGCGCAGGCGATCGATGCCCTCGCCGATGCTGGCGGCGGACCAGAAGGCGGCGACGGCCCGGGCCGCCCGGCGCATCCGCCACCAGTCCCAGGCCTTGGCCAGGATCAGATACCAGCTGGCCACGGACATGGCGGCAAGAATGAGGGCCACGGCGTGGGAGACGGCGTCGCCGCTGGCCCACAGGTGGGCGAGGCCGAAGGAGTTTTCCTGCATGTTAATGCTCCAGTTTGAAAATGATGGGAACCAGGACCCAGCTCAGGACCGGGGTGTCGCCTCGCTTGGCGGGAATGAATTTCCAGTGGCGCACCGTGTTCTGCGCCGCCTCGTCCAGGCGCGGGCTGCCGGAAGAGGCCTTGATCTCGACGCTGTCGGCGGTTCCCTGGGGGTTGACCGACACGCGCAGCGTCACCTTGCCTTCCTCCCCCAGGCGGCGGGACAGGGGCGGGTAGGGCGGCGCCGGGTTCTTCAGGTAGTCGGCGTCGAACCGCGCCTGGACGACGGCCGGCTCGGCGGCGACGGGGGCCGGCCGTGCTTCCGTCGGCGGGGCAGCGGGCGCGGCGGGCGCAGGCTCGGTGCTGGCCGTCGTCTCCAGCACCGGCTGGAGCTGGCTGGGCACCGGTTGCGGGCGGACCGGCTGAGGCTTGGCCACGGGGAGGGGCTTCGCCTCCGGCGGCCTGGGCTGTTCCGCCTTCGGCTCGACCAGATCGACCAGCAGGGGGATTTCGGCGATCTGGGGGGCAACGCTCTTCGCTGCCACCACCAGCAGGACCAGGCCCACGTGGGCGCCGACGACGATGCCGAGCAGGCCGCTGCGCTGGCCGGGGGAAGGTCGGGAGAGGGCGTAATTCATGGCGATCTTTCAGGTGCTCCCGGCCAGCCTGAAAAAACCCTTGGCTTGCTGGCGAGGCGCTGGCTGGCTGCGGGAAGCGAGAGTGCGGGGCGATGTCCGGTGGTTACTTGGTGAGGATGAGCTTGTTTTCGCGGGTCACCCGCAACAGATAGCGTTGTCCGGCATGGCCTATTTCGATGGCGGTGTGGCCGCGGAGGAGATCCTGGCTGTCCACCCGTGGGGTGGAGACCGGAGCCGGGGCGGCCGGCGGGGGCGCGGGGGGCGATTTGGGTTCCATGGGCTGGCAACGAATAGAAACGAGAATAATTCGCATTCTAATTATTGAGAATCGAATGTCAATAGCGCCGACCCACTCGGCACCGCCGGCCTCCGAGTTCAACTCGCCGGGGGCAGGGGTGCTCGCGGTATAATCACTACCCTTTGCCAACAACACTCAGAGATAGCCATGGCCCTCAATAACGTTCCCGCCGGGAAGTCCCTCCCCAACGACTTCAACGTGATCATCGAGATTTCCGCCCATTCCGACCCCATCAAGTACGAAGTGGACAAGGAAAGCGGCGCCATCTTCGTCGACCGGTTCATGGGTACCTCCATGCACTACCCCTGCAACTATGGCTACATCCCCCACACCATCGCCGGCGACGGCGATCCGGTGGATGTCCTAGTGCTCACACAGTTTCCGCTGCCCCCGGGGGTGGTCGTCCGCTGCCGCCCCATCGGCATGCTGGCCATGACCGATGAAGCCGGCGCCGACGCCAAGCTGCTGGCCGTGCCCGTGGACAAGCTGACCCCCATGTACCGCAATGTGCAGACCCACGCCGACATGCCGTCCATCCTGCTCGACCAGATCTCCCACTTTTTCGAGCATTACAAGGACCTGGAGCCGGGCAAGTTCGTCAAGGTGACCGGCTGGTGCGGCCCGGAAGAGGCCAAGAAGGAAATCCTCGAAGGCGTCGCCCGCTACAACGACGCCAAGGATAAGCCGGCCTACTAAGCCGATGCTGACCGTCGCCGTTGCCCAGTTCAACGCCGTGGTCGGCGACCTGGCGGGCAACGCTGCCTGCATCGCCGACCTCGCTGCCCGGGCCAGAGCCCAGGGGGCCGACGTGCTGCTCACGCCGGAGCTGGCGCTGTGCGGCTATCCGCCGGAGGATCTCCTCCTGCGGGAAGATTTCTATGCCGCCTGCGACGCCGCCCTGGACGTCCTGGCCGCCAAGGTACCGGGAATTGCCTTGGTCGTCGGCCATCCCCTGGCCGCGGACGGGCGCCGCTACAACGCCGCCACCGTCCTCGCCGACGGCCGGCGCGTCGCCACCTACCGCAAGTTCCGGCTGCCCAATTACGAGGTCTTCGACGAGGAGCGCTATTTCGACTCCGGCAGCGAGCCCTGCGTGGTCGAACTGGGCGGTGTGCGCTGCGGCCTCAACATCTGTGCCGACGTCTGGGAGGCCGGCGCCGCGGAAGAGGCGAAAAAGGCCGGGGCCGAGTTGCTGCTGGTCCTCAACGCTTCGCCGTGCCACCTGGGCAAGCAGGCCCTGCGGGCCCAGGTGCTGGGAGAACGCATCGCCACCACCGGTATCCCCGCCATCTACTGCAACCTGGTGGGTGGTCAGGATGAACTGGTTTTCGACGGCGCGTCCTTCGCCATGGATGCCGACTGCCAGGTGCGCATGCGCCTGCCCCAGTTCGAAGAAGCCTTGGGCATGGTGACCTTCGGCGATGGCCATCTGCGTTCCGGCGAGGTGGCGCCGCTGCTCTCCGCGGAAGCCGAGGCCTACCAGGCCCTGGTCCTGGGGGTGCGGGACTACCTCGGCAAGAACGGTTTCCCCGGGGCCATCATCGGGCTTTCCGGCGGCATCGATTCGGCCCTGACCCTGGCCGTCGCCGTGGATGCCCTGGGGCCGGACAAGGTGCGGGCGGTGATGATGCCTTCGCCCTATACCGCCCGGATGAGCCTGGACGACTCCCGGGAGATGGTGCGGACCCTCGGTGTGCGCTATGACGAAATCGCCATCGAGCCCGCCATGCGCACTTTTGCCGCCATGCTGGAGAAGGAGTTCGCGGGGAAACCGGCGGATACTACCGAGGAAAACCTGCAGGCCCGCATTCGCGGCATGATTCTCATGGCGCTTTCCAACAAGTCCGGCGCCCTGGTGCTGACCACCGGCAACAAGTCGGAGATGGCGGTGGGCTACGCCACCCTCTACGGCGACATGGCCGGGGGCTTTGCCGTCATCAAGGACGTCTACAAGACGATGGTTTATCGCCTCGCCCGCTACCGCAACGGCATCGCGCCGGTGATCCCGGAGAACATCATCGTGCGGCCGCCCTCCGCCGAGCTGAAGCCGGATCAGACCGACCAGGACTCCCTGCCGCCCTACGAGGTACTCGACGCCATCGTCAAGGCCTACATGGAGGAAGACCGCAGCCAGCGCGACATCGTCGCCGCCGGCCTGCCCGAGGAGGCGGTGCGCAAGGTCGTGCGCCTGTTGCGCATCGCCGAATACAAGCGCCGCCAGGCGCCGGTGGGCATCCGCATCACCCCCCGTGGCTTCGGCAAGGATTGGCGGTATCCTATTACTAATCGCTACCGCGAAGAATTCTGAATACCAACACCAGAGAGAGAAGAGGAAAACATGAAGAAGATCGAAGCCATCATCAAGCCGTTCAAGCTGGACGAGGTGCGGGAGAGCCTTTCGGAAGTCGGCGTCACCGGCCTGACCGTTACGGAAGTGAAGGGCTTCGGCCGCCAGAAGGGCCATACCGAGCTGTACCGTGGCGCCGAGTACGTGGTCGACTTCCTGCCCAAGATCAAGATCGAGATCGTCGTCGCCGGTGACCGGGTGGAGGCCGCCATCGACGCCATCGTCAAGGCCGCGCGCACCGGCAAGATCGGCGACGGCAAGATCTTCGTCATGTCCGTCGAGCAGGTGGTGCGCATCCGCACCGGCGAGACGGGCGAGGCGGCAATCTGATTTCCCGGGTGGCGCCATGGCCGACGACAGCCTCGACGTAGCGGTCCTGCGCCAGCGCCTGCTGGTGCTCCTGGCGGACAAGGCGGACTTGTACCCCACCGCCCTGGAGCAGCAGTTCCCTCGCATCCTGGCGCGCATCGTCGAGCTGTGGGGGTCGGCGGAATTGGACAATTATTTCACCGACCTCACCACCACCACCCGCCATGACCGGCAGGGTTTCCCCGAGGCCATCGTCCTCGAGCTTTTCCGCCTGAGCAACCTGCATTCCCTGCAGGGCCATTCGGTGGGTACCGCCAGCAGCCCCTGGGACTGGGCCACCGACTCGGACTACTTCAGGAAGGGGATGTAGGGCCCGTTTCGCCAGGCCGGCGGGACGAGCGCAGCAGGACCAGGAGGGCGCCTTCGCCCCCGTCGTCGGGGCGCGCCTGGCAGTAGGCCAGCACCTCGATCTTCTGCATCAGCCAGCCCCGCACCAGTTGGCGCAGCACCGCCTGACGGCCCGGGGAGCCGAGACCCCTGCCATGGATTACCCGCACGCAGCGAATGCCGTGGCGGATGGCGTCGGCGAGGAAGGCGACGAGGGCAGCGCGGGCTTCCTCGCGGTTCATGCCATGCAGGTCGATGCCGGCCTGCACCACCCAGCGGCCCCGCCGCAAGTCCTTGAGCGCGGATGCGGCCATTCCGGGGCGCAGGTAGTTCGGCTCGTCGCCCCCTTCCAGACGGTCCTGCAGGCCGATGACGCCGTGCAGGGATTCATGCAGGGCGGCCCGTTCGTCCGCCAGGTATTGGCGGGCTCGCGGAGGGGGAGGCGTTCTCCCCAGATGGACGCGGTTGCGGGCGGCGAGCGGCGTGGCGTCCGCCACCGCGGCCCGGAATGCCGCCAGATCGTCGGGATCCGGCGGCGGGGGCGCACCCGGTCGTTTCGCCATGGCGCCCTGCCGCGAACCCTCAGGCCAGGCCCAACTGGTCCAGGTAGCGCTCGGCGTCGAGCGCCGCCATGCAGCCGGTACCAGCGGAGGTGCAGGCTTGCCGGTAGACGTGGTCCTGCACGTCACCGGCGGCGAAGACGCCGGGGATGCTGGTCTGGGTGGCGTTGCCTTCCCGGCCGCCCTGGGTGACGATGTAGCCGCCTTCCATTTCCAGTTGGCCGGTAAAAAGGTCGGTGTTGGGTTTGTGGCCGATGGCGATGAACACGCCGTCGACCTTGATCTCACGCGCCGAGTCGTCGGTGCGGGACTTGACCCGCAGCCCGGTGACGCCCGAGGCGTCGCCGAGAACCTCGTCGAGGACGCTGTTCCAGAGGATGGTGACCTTGCCGGCCTTTTCCTTCTCGAAGAGCTTGTCCTGGAGAATCTTCTCGGAACGGAACTTGTCGCGGCGGTGGATGACCGTCACATGGCTGGCGATGTTGGCCAGGTAGAGCGCCTCTTCGACCGCGGTGTTGCCGCCGCCGACCACCGCCACCGGCTTGTTGCGGTAGAAGAAGCCGTCGCAGGTGGCGCAGGCGGAAACGCCGCGGCCCATGAACTTCTCTTCCGACGGCTGGCCCAGGTAGTGGGCCGAGGCGCCAGTGGCGATGATGAGGGCGTCGCAGGTGTAGGTGCCGGAGTCGCCGATCAGGGTGAAGGGCCTTTCTGTCAGCTTGGCGGTGTGGATGTGATCGAAGATGATTTCGGTGTCGAAGCGGCGGGCGTGCTTCTCGAAGCGGGCCATGAGATCGGGGCCCATGACGCCGTCGGCGTCGGCCGGCCAGTTGTCGACGTCGGTGGTGGTCATCAGTTGGCCGCCCTGGGCCAGCCCGGTGATGAGCACCGGCTTCAGGTTGGCGCGGGCGGCGTAGACGGCGGCGGTGTAGCCGGCGGGACCGGAACCGAGGATCAGGAGACGGTGGTGGGCAACTGCTTGGGACATGGTCTTCCTTTGTTGTCGTGAGTTGTGAAATTATAGCTTCCCTCGCTCGGCAAAATTTTGGTATGCCCCTGTTGTTTTTGCGAAATGAGTTTATAATTGCATCGTAACCACCTGATGAAAAAGTAAATTATGGCCCCTACGCATGTCGGCTTGAGCCTCGTGGTTCTCCGTAACGTTCCCCTTTTCGCCGGCCTCAGCGAGAGCGAGCTGGAACGCCTCTCCCGGGTTTGCGGGCGGCGGCGTGCGGAGCGGGGGGAGTTCGTGGTGCGGTCCGGTGAAAGCACCGATTCCCTCTACATCCTGCTCACCGGCCGGGCCAAGGTGACCAACAGCGACGAGGAAGGGCGGGAGATCATCCTCGCCATGCTCGGCCATGGCGAATCCTTCGGCGAAATGGGCCTCATCGACGGCAGTCCGCGCTCCGCCGACGTGGTCGCCCTGGAACCCTGCGAATTGCTGGTCCTGGGCAAGGACGAATTCCAGCGCTGCATGAAGGACAACTTCCAGGTGGCGCTGAAACTCATGCAGGTGCTGGTGCGGCGCCTGCGCGAGGCGGACCGCAAGATCGAGAGCCTGGCGCTGCTCGATGTCTACGGCCGGGTGGCCCGGCTGCTGCTGGAAATGTCCGAACTCGACGACGGCAAGCGGGTGGTCAAGCGCAAGATTTCCAAGCAGGACATGGCCCGCATGATCGGCGCTTCCCGGGAAATGGTGAGCAAGGTGGTGCGCGATCTGGAACTGAGCGGTTACATCGCCTACGAACAGGACCGCATCGTGATCCTGGGCGGTTGAGATGCTGGGACGGTTGAGCCAGCGGGCCCCCAGCCCCCTGCCCGACAAGATCGGTTCGCTGCTGCAGGAATCCCGCTGGCTGGCCCTGGGGGCCGTGGCGCTGTTCCTTTCCCTGGCCCTGTGGGGGTTCGACAAGGACGATCCGGGCTGGTCCCATGCCGTCGTCGGCGGCACCCTGCACAATCCCACCGGCCGTGCCGGGGCCTGGATCGCCGACCTGATGCTCTACCTCTTCGGCTTGTCCGCCTGGTGGTGGGTGGTGCTCATGGGCATGTTCGTCTGGTGGGGGTATCATCACCTCAACGGTTTCGCCGGCCCGGCCGCCAAGGGGGACCGGCGCCCGCTCCTCATCTCCCTGGCCGGTTTCGCCGTCCTGCTGGTGGCCAGCGCTTCCCTGGAAGCGATCCGCTTCTACAGCCTGCAGGCGGCGCTGCCCCTGGCGCCCGGCGGCATGCTGGGGCTGGAGATGGGCGGCCTGCTTGCCCGCCAGTTGGGCTACACCGGCGCCACGCTCCTGTTGCTGGCGGCCATGGCCGTTGGCTGGAGCATCTTTTCCGGCATGTCCTGGCTGTGGGCCTGCGAGCGTTTCGGCGCGGGCCTGGAGCGTGCGCTCGGATTGGCCTACGGTATCGTCGACCGCTGGCGGGATCGGCGTATCGGCCGGGAAATCGCCCAGCAGCGGGAAGAGACGGTGGAGGTGGAAAAGCGCCGCGGCGAGTTGCACGAGCCCCTGGTCATCGAGACGCCGGTGCCGGAAGTGGCCATTTCCAAGAAGGCGGAAAAGCGTATCGAGCGCGAGAAACAGGTAGCCCTGTTCCCCGAAGCCATCATCGGCGGCCGTCTGCCGCCGCTGCACCTGCTCGATCCGGCGCCCCCGGCCACCGAGACGGTGAGCGCCGAAACCCTCGAATTCACCTCCCGCCTCATCGAGCGCAAGCTTGCCGACTTCGGCGTGCAGGTGAAGGTCCTGGCGGCCCTGCCGGGGCCGGTCATCACCCGCTACGAAATCGAGCCGGCGGTGGGTGTCAAGGGCGCCCAGATCGTCAATCTCGCCCGGGACCTGGCGCGGGCCCTGGCCCTGGTGTCAATCCGCGTCGTCGAAACGGTGCCCGGCAAGTCCTGCATGGCCCTGGAACTGCCCAATGCCAAGCGGCAGACCGTGAAGCTCTCCGAGATCATCGCCAGCCGGCCCTACAACGACATGGCCAGCCCGCTTTGCGTGAGCCTGGGCAAGGACATCGGCGGCCTGCCGGTGGTGGCCGACCTGGCCAAGACCCCCCACCTGCTGGTGGCCGGTACCACCGGTTCCGGTAAATCGGTGGGCATCAACGCCATGATCCTTTCCCTGGTCTTCAAGGCCGAGCCGGAGAACGTCCGCCTCATCCTGGTGGACCCCAAGATGCTCGAACTCTCCGTCTACGAGGGTATCCCCCATCTCCTGGCGCCGGTGGTCACCGACATGAAGCAGGCCCACAACGCCCTGCACTGGTGCGTCACCGAGATGGAGAAGCGCTACAAGCTGATGTCGGCCCTGGGGGTGCGCAATCTTTCC
Organism: Rhodocyclaceae bacterium; assembly: GCA_036732025.1. Lineage (GTDB taxonomy): Bacteria > Pseudomonadota > Gammaproteobacteria > Burkholderiales > Rhodocyclaceae > SSSZ01. Next base: position 190,504 of record DAINDE010000001.1, on the reverse strand, counting down.
GGGTTCAACGCCAAGATCAAGGAGGCGGAGAAGCGCGGCGAGCACATCCCGAACCCCCTCTCGCTCACGCCGGAGGCGCCCGAGCCCCTGACCCACATGCCCTACATCGTCGTGGTCATCGACGAACTGGCGGACCTCATGATGGTGGTGGGCAAGAAGGTCGAGGAACTCATCGCCCGCCTGGCCCAGAAGGCCCGGGCCGCCGGCATTCACCTGGTGCTGGCCACCCAGCGGCCGAGCGTGGACGTGATCACCGGCCTGATCAAGGCCAACATCCCGACCCGCATGTCCTTCCAGGTCTCCAGCAAGATCGACTCGCGCACGATCCTCGACCAGATGGGCGCCGAATCCCTCCTCGGCCAGGGCGACATGCTCTACCTGGCCCCCGGCACCGGCTACCCGACCCGCGTCCACGGCGCCTTCGTTTCCGATGACGAGGTCCATCGCGTCGTCGAATACCTCAAGTCCCTGGGGGCGCCGGAGTATGTGGAGGACATCCTCACCGGCGCCGCCGACGACGAGGAGGGCGGCGATGGCGGAGAGGGAGGCGACGACGCCGAGAACGATCCCCTCTACGACCAGGCCGTGGAAGTGGTGTTGCGCAACCGCCGGGCTTCGATTTCCCTGGTGCAGCGCCATCTGCGCATCGGCTACAACCGTTCGGCCCGCCTCATCGAGGCCATGGAGCGGGCCGGCCTGGTTTCCGCCATGGATGGCCGGGGCGGCCGGGAAGTGCTGGCGCGGCGGGAGGCGGAATAGTCCCTGCCGGCCCTGGCGGCGGCAACACGGGGTTACAATCCGCCGCTTCTGGAAATCGCCATTTCCAGGCAGAGTAGCCTGTATCCAACCAAGAGTTCTCCGGAGTCCCGCAGCGATGCTTCGCATCAAGTCCCTGATGGCCGTCTTCACCCTGGCCTTTCCGCTGCTCGCCCACGCCGGCGCCGTCGAGCAGTTGCGCCGCTTCCTCGATTCCACCCGCACCCTGAGGGCGGATTTCTCGCAGATCGTCATCGGCAAGGGGGGGCGGACGCCCCAGCAGTCGTCGGGGCACGTCGCCATCTTGCGGCCGGGCAAGCTGCGCTGGGAAATCCACAAGCCCTACCCGCAACTGATGGTGGGGGACGGTGAGAAATTCTGGATCTACGACCCGGAACTGAGGCAGGTGACGGTGCGCAAGGCGGGCCAGGCCATCGGCGGTTCGCCGGCGGCCCTGCTGTCCGGCAGCAACGACCTGGAAAAGAGCTTCATCCTGCAGGAGGCGGGCGAGGCCGACGGCCTGGAGTGGGTGGAGGCGCGGCCCAGGGGCGGCGACAGCGGCTTCGAGAAGGTCCGCCTGGGTTTTGTCCAGGGTGAGCTGAAGGGCATGGAACTCCTGGACAACTTCGGCCAGACCACCCACATCCGCTTTTCCCGCCTGGAGCGCAACGCCGGGGTGGGGCCCGGCCTCTTCCGCTTCGTGCCGCCCCCCGGGGCCGACGTCGTCGGCGAGTAAGCCTCTCCCGGCCGCGCCGGGGGGGCTCAGCGGAAATACGCCTCCAGCCGCTCGAACACTTCGTGGCTGGGGCCGTGGCTGCGCACGGCGATGACATCCTCCAGTTTCTCCATCTGCCGGATCATTTGCGATAGCCGTTGATCCTCGTTGACCAGGAGCCAGATACGGCTGGTGCGGCCTTCGCCGACGGGCAGGCAGAGGACGCCCTCGACGTTGTAGGCCCGGCGGGAAAAGAGGCCTACCACGTGGGACATGACGCCGGCGTGGTTGTTGACGTCGATTTCCAGCACGGCCCGGGCGAGGGCCTGCCGCTCGTCGCGGTTCTGCGCGTTCATGCTTCAACCTCCGATCATTTCGCGGTTGGCGGCGCCCGGGGGCACCATGGGATAGACCTTCTGCTCCACGTCGATGCTGGCGTGGATGAGGCAGGGGCCCGGGCGCGACAGGGCGTCCACCAGGGCGGCGCAGGGATTGGCAGCGTGGTCCAGGTCCACCGCCGGGATGCCGAAGCCCTCCGCTACCTTGCTCCAGCGCGGCGAGGCCCGGAAGCGGGAGGCGTAGATGCGCTCGCCGTAGAAGAGGGTCTGCTGCTGGTGCACCAGGCCCAGGGAGGCGTTGTCCATGAGCACGATCTTCAGGTTGACGCCCTCCTCGGCGGCGGTGGCCAGCTCCTGGATATTCATCAGAATGGACCCGTCGCCGGTGAAACAGACCACGGTGCGCTGCGGTTGCGCCAGAGCGGCGCCGATGGCGGCGGGGATGCCGAAGCCCATGGTTCCCAGGCCGCCGGAGGTCAGCCATTGGCGCGGCCGGCGCAGCGGGTAGGCCTGGGCCACCCACATCTGGTGCTGGCCCACGTCGGTGGCGATGACGGCTTCCCGGTCCAGGCAGGCGGCCACTGTCTGGATGAGGCCGAAATGGGAGAGCGGATTGCCCGCATCGGGCATGGCGAAGGGCCAGCGGGCCTGGAGTTCGGCGATGCGGCCCAGCCACTGGTGGCGCCGGGCCGGGGCGATGCGGGGCGAAAGGCGGCCGAGGACGTCGCCCACATCGCCGGCGATGGCCACATGGGCGGCCTTGATCTTGCCCAGTTCGGCCGGATCGATGTCGATGTGGATGATTTGCGCCCGGGGGCAGAATTGGCTGACCTTGCCGGTGGCCCGGTCGTCGAACCGGGCGCCGACGGCGACGAGCAGGTCGCATTCGTCGAGGGCCAGGTTGGTGGAACGGGCGCCATGCATGCCCAGCATGCCGAGGGACAGGGGGTGATCCACCGGCATCGTCCCGAGGGCCATGAGGGTCATCACCGTCGGCAGCTCGGCCCGTTCGGCCAAGGCCACCGCCTGGGTGGCCGCCTCGCCGTGGACCACGCCGCCGCCCAGGTAGAGGATGGGGCGTTCCGCCCGGTCGATCAGCGCCGCCGCCCGGGCGAGCAGGGCCTCGTCAGCGGGCGGCGCCGGGTTGGGCATGCCGGCGGGCGGCCAGCCCGCGACCTCGATGACCTGGGCCTGCACGTCCTTGGGAATATCCACCAGTACCGGGCCGGGGCGGCCGGAAGCGGCGATGGCGAAGGCCCGGGGGATGACCGTCAGGAGTTCCTCGGCCGAGGACACCAGGAAGTTGTGCTTGGTGATGGGCAGGGAAAGGCCGTAGGTATCGACTTCCTGGAAGGCGTCGGTGCCGATCATGGGACGGGGCACCTGGCCGGTGATGGCGACCAGAGGGATGGAGTCGAGCTTGGCGTCGGCGATGGCGGTGAGAAGGTTGGTGGCGCCGGGGCCGGACGAGGCCAGGCAAACCGCCGGCTTGCCGGTGACGCGGGCCATGCCCTGGGCCATGAAACCCGCACCCTGCTCATGGCGGGCGAGGATGTGCCGGATCAGCGAGGACTGCGAGAGGGCGTCGTAGAGGGGCAGGATGGCGCCGCCGGGGATCCCGGCGACGGTGTGGATGCCCTGGCGTTCCAGGAGGCGGACGACGATCTCGGCGCCGCTGAGGGTTTCTGGCATGGATATCTCCTTTCAGGTATTGGCGGCCTGCGGAGACTCCAGAAAAACAAAACCCCCGCCGGTGGCGCCGGCGGGGGTTTCAGGAATGCTGGGTTTGCCTTTATCCGATCCGCGACGGCGCGAGCGCTACGACGCCTACTACAACCGCTACGGCTACGACGACGCGGGCAACCGCCAGGCGGGCGGTACGGAGGGCGAAGTCGAAAAGGGCCATGGCGGGAGGGACGGAAAAGGAAATCAAAGACAAACTATGCAGGAAGGAAGCCACGGCGTCAACGGCGCATCAGGATGGCCATGCCTGGCCGCAGCTCGCTGTCGGGAAGGTAGCCGATGGCGCCCGGGGTGCTCTGCACTGCCACGGCCATGTCGGCGGACGCCACTTCCCGGGGCGGGCTGCCTTTGCCGATGTAGCGGCGCACCGTCCAGTAGGCGGTGTATTTTTCCTCGTCCTGCTGCAGGAAGTCGCGCAGGAAGCGGTTGCGCTCGAAGCTGCCGGGGGGGGCGTTGATGGGGACGATGCTGACGCCGTTGATTTCAATGACCTTGCCGGTATAGATGCGCTGCAGGGTGGCGAGATCGGTCTTCGGCACCGAAGGATGGGCAATCACAACGATGCCCTCCGCCCAGCAGCGGGCGGCGCACAGGCAGAGCAACGCGAGGAGGAGAGAGGTTCGTTTCAAGGCGCGCTCTCTCATCAGAAGGTGAAGTTGTAGGAGAGAGACAGCACGTGGATGTTCGCATGGGCCACGTCCCGCCCGGTTGCGGCATCGACGAAATCCGACACCTTGCCGATGCGGGTGACGGCCCATTCCGCCTTGATCTTCTGGGTCGGCGAGAGCAGGTAGGAGGTGCCCAGGGCCAGGGTGCCCTGGTCGTAGACCACCAGGCGGTCGGCGTTGAGGCGCTGGGTGGAGTTCACCGTGGCGGCCAGGCCGGCGCTGGGCAAGGGCGGCGAGGTGACGCGGTTGCCGTTGACGTTGAGGTAGAGATCCAGGGAGTCGTCGGTGGATTTCAGGCGGGAGACGGTCAGGTAGGGGTGCCACGGCCCGACTTTCCGTTGCAGGCTGAGGTAGCCGCCGTGGGTGTCGGCACCGCTGGCCGGGGCCTTGATGTTGGCCCGCCGGGCGTATTCGCCGATGAGCCGGAAATCGTGTCCCAGGCCCACGTCGAAGCCGAGGGTGAAGATGTTGAAGCGCAGGGAACTGCGGGTGGGCAGCACGTAGCCCGGCGATAGCGGGAAATTGTCGGAGGGCGGGTAGAACCCCTGGCTGGGGGTGAGCATGATCTTGTCGAAACCGGCGGTGAAGTCCTCGCCGTCCCGGCGGGTGACGTCGGCCTGGTGGAAACCGGCGCGGAAGGTGTTTTCCTGGTGGGCCAGGGTCAGGGCCAGGCCCTTGGAATCGATGCGGGTGGGCATGAAGATGGCCACCTGGGGCGGCGAGCCGATGGAGGGCACGCCGTCGCGGAAGAAGAAGCGCCAGTAGGAGTTGGATACGCCCCAGTAGCCGTCGAGGGTGACTTCCCCCTCGGGCAGCGTCCAGTTCTTTGTGATGGAGACGCCGTTGGTCTCGTTGGTGGTGGAGATGGAATACAGCTCCGGCGGCAACTGGGCCGGTTCGTAGGTGACGCCGACGTCCAGGTTGGCGCTGTTGAGGTAGTAGGGGACGCGGAAACGCCCCAGGCGCAGGAGCAGTTCGTTGTGGGGGCGCCAGGCGAGGAAGGCCCAGGTGAGGGTGGGATCCCAGCCGCTATCGTTGCGGATGGAGGGGGCCAGCTTGGCCTGGGCGACGAAGCTGAACTGCTCGCTGAGGCGGGCATCCACCTGCAGGCCGAGGACCGTGTCGCGGTTGAAGGTGCCGGCCTGGTCGACGAAGCGCTGGTAGGCGTAGGGCTTGTCAGACACCGCGTAGCCGACGGTGCCGAAGCCGGAAACCGAAACCTGGGCGTGGGCCGTAGCGGCGCCGAGGAGGCCGGCGAACAAGAGAGGGAGGAGGCGCATGGGGCGGGCGGGAGTCTTCATCGTGGGGAAGGGGTTCAGTCGGCCAGTTGCTCGGCGATGGCGGCGAAGGTTTTCTCCGTCGCCAGCAGGGCCGCGACCAGCTCCGGATCAAAATGGGTGCCGCGGCCGGCGGCAACGATATCGAGGGCGCTGGCGTGGGAGTAGGGTTCCTTGTAGGGGCGGCGGGTACGCAGCGCGTCATAGACGTCGGCCAGGGCCATCAGGCGGGCGGGCAGGGGGATGTCCTCGCCGGCCAGGCCGTCCGGGTAGCCGCTGCCGTCCCATTTCTCGTGGTGGTGGCGGGCGATCTGCTGGGCGTAGAGGAGGTAGGCGGAGTCCTCGCCCATGTACAGGCGGATCTGGGCCAGGATCTCGAAACCCCGCTCGGCGTGGGTCTTCATGATGGCGAATTCGGCCGGCTCCAGGGGCCCGGGTTTGAGCAGGATGTGGTCGGGGATGGAGATCTTGCCCACATCGTGCAGGGGGGCGGATTTGACGATGCCGGAGATGGTTTCCGGGGTGAGGAATTCCTGGTGGCGGGGGTCGGTGGCGATGTGCTCGGCAAGGAGCCGGACGTATTCCTGGGTGCGGCGGATGTGGTTGCCGGTGCATTCGTCCCGGAATTCGGCCAGGCCGATCATCGCCTGCAGGGAGGCGTCCTGGAGCCGGCTGACCTGACGGACCCGGTATTCGACCTCGTTCTCCAGCCAGGCGTTCTTGTCCTCGAGAAAGCTCTGCCACTGGCGGTTTTCCAACTGGGTCCGCACGCGGGCGAGGACGATCCCGGGGCTGAAAGGTTTGTGGATGAAATCGACGGCGCCCAGGGCGAAACCTCTTTCCTCGTCATCGGGTTCCACCTTGGCGGTCAGGAAAATGACCGGGATGCGGCTGAGGGTGGGGTCGGCCTTCAGGCGGCGGCAGACCTCGAAACCGTCGAGGCCCGGCATCATGATGTCGAGAAGGATCAGGTCGGGTGGCTGGGCGGCGCAGAGTTCGAGGCCGCGCTGCCCGTTGTTGGCGACCTTGACGCGATAGCTCTCCTTGAGCAGTCCGTTGAGGAGGCTGAGGTTGGCGGGCGTGTCGTCGATGACGAGGATGGTTGGTTGGGGGGCGTGGTTTTCCATCATGCTTGTTCCTTCCCGTCGGACGGGAATGGCGCGCCGCCGTCGAGGAGCCGCAGGGCCTCGTCGAAATCGAAGGCGCCGATGGCCTGGGCGATGCGGGCGGCGGTCGACGGGTCGATGGCGGTCAGGGTGGCGGCGGGCAGTTTGCTCCAGCAATCCACGGCCTCCCCGTCGCCGGCCGCCAGGAGGCGGCGCAGACGCCCGACGGCGGATTCCGGGCTGGCCGGTGGATTGTCGTCCGAAACCGTGCTGCGGGGGCTGGGCGGGAGAGCTGCCAAGGCTTGCAGCAGTGGCGACAGGCGGGCGTCGATGTCGATGAGCAGGGTACGGATGGCCTCCGCATCGTGGCCCTCGACGGCGGATTCCAGCTTGCGCAGGAGGCGTTCCAGTTCCACGGCGCCGATGGTGCCGGTGATGCCCTTGAGGGTGTGGGCCCGGTGGGCGAGTTCGTCCCAGCGGCCAAGGTCGAGCAGGCTGGCCAGTTCCATGACGATGTTGGCGAAATCCTGGGCGAACTGGGTAAGGATGCGGTGGAACAACTCCAGCTTGTTGGCGGAGCGGCCGAGGCCGATGGCGATGTCAAGCCCGGGGACGGTCTGCAGGTATTCCGCCAGGCTGGTGTCGGAAGCGGCCACCGGGGGCGGAAGGGGGGCCTTGGCCAGGGGCTTGCCGCCATAGCGCGCCAGGAGGTCGAAGAGCTCTTCCGGCTCGAAGGGTTTGCCGATGTGCCCGTTCATGCCAGCGGCCGCGCAGCGGGCATCTTCGCCGGTGAGGGCGTGGGCGGACATGGCGACGATGGGTAGGGTGGCGAAGGCGGGTATGGCGCGCAGGCGGCGGGTGGCCTCGTAGCCGTCGAGGACCGGCATCTGCAGGTCGAGGAGGACCAGGTTGTAATGGTCCGGGGCGCGGCTGCGCAACTGGTCGATGGCCTCCTGGCCGTTGCCGCAAACGTCCACCGATACGCCCCAGTCGGTGAGGATTTCCGCCGCCAGTTGCTGGTTGAGGGGGTTGTCCTCGACGAGGAGGACGCGCATGCCCCGCAGGGTCGTGGGCACGGCGTCGGCGGCGGCCGGGCGGGGCGCCTCGTCGCTGCGCAGGAGCTGGTGGAGGTCGGCGGCAAGGATGGGTTTGGGCAGGACGCGGCAGTGGGGCGGCAGGGCGGTGGATTGGCGGACCACGTCCATGTCGAAGGCCGAGACGATGGCCGTCCGGGCGGGGCAGGGGAGCCCCCGGGCGCCGATTTCGCGCAGCAGGGCATCGCCGGAAAGATCGGGCAGCACCCAGTCCAGGATGAGCAGGTCGAAGGGCCTGCCGGCGCCGGCTGCCTCCGTCATGAGCGCCAGGGCGTCGTTTCCGGTGGCCGCCGCCTGGAGGGCACCCGGATCCCCCGCGCCGACGCCGAGGTGGGCGAGGAGCTTGCAGATCAATTCCCGGGAGGCGTCGTTGTCGTCCACCACCAGGGCCCGCAGTTCCGAGAAAGCCCGTACCGGGACGGTCGCCGGAGAAGCCGGCGCCTTCGGGCAACGCAGGGTAAGGGAGAAGCAACTCCCCTCGCCGGGGTTGCTTTCCACCGCGACGGTGCCGCCCATCATGGTCACCAGGCGCTTCGTGATGGCCAGGCCGAGGCCGGTTCCGCCGAAGCGGCGGGTGATGGAGCCGTCCGCCTGGGTGAATTCCTGGAAGAGGCGGGCGGTCTGCTCTGGCGCCATGCCGATCCCCGTGTCGCGGACGGCGAGGATCAGGGTCAGGCCGTCGGCGGTCTCGTCCCGGGCATCCACCTCCAGCCTGACGAAGCCACGGTCGGTGAACTTGATGGCGTTGGACAGCAGGTTGATGAGTATCTGCCCGAGACGCAGGGGGTCGCCGAGGAGGGTCGGCCCCGTCACCAGCGCCGGGTTGCGCACGTCGAAAAGCAGTTCGAGCCCCTTTTCCTCCGCCTTCTGGCGCACCAGGGTCATGGCATTGCTCACCACGTCGTCGAGGGTGAACTCGGTGCTCTCCAGCTCCATGCGGCCGGCTTCGATCTTGGAGAAATCGAGGATGTCGTTGATGATCCCCAGCAGCACGTTGGCGGAGGATTGTACCTTGCTGATGTAATCCCGCTGGCGCGGGGTGAGTTCGGTGCGCAGCGCCAGGTAGGACATGCCGATGATGGCGTTCATCGGCGTGCGGATTTCGTGGCTCATGTTGGCCAGGAACTGGGATTTCGCCTCGGTGGCCGCTTCCGCCCGGGAGCGGGCTTCCTCCAGTTCGCGCTGGGTCGCTTCGCGATGGAGGATGTCCTGCTGGATCGATTCGGCCATGATGTCCATGGTCTTGCCCAGGAGGTGCAGTTCGGCGACGGTATTGCCGAGGTGGGTCCGGGTCTCGTAGCGGCCCTGGGCCAGGCGTCCCGCAGCCGCGCGCAACTGCTGCACGGGCACCAGGAGCTTTTGGTTCATCTCGATGAAGCCGACGACGACGACCATGATGGAAAAGAAAGCGCAGACCGCCGAAATGGTGATCCACAGCTCCAACTGCTGGTCGGCCTCGCGGGAGGCGGCGCCGGTACGGTGGTCGGTGGCCTGAAGGAGCTTCTCCACCGCCAGGGCAAGATCCGCCTGTTTCTGGTTGTAGTCGGCGCTATGGACGAGCCTGGCGGCGAACGCCAGTTGCGGCCGCCCTTCCGAGACGAAGCTGCGGGTATCCGGATCGTAGAGGCCCTGGGTGGCGGCGAAGGCGACCTGCTCCTCGGCCTTGACCGCTTCCGTGGCGCGCATGACCTCCTTCAGGGCGGCGAACTCCTCCTGGTCGAAGCCGAGCTCGCTCATGCGGGTCGCCAGCGACTTCTTCGTCCCGTCGGCGGGAATGGCGTGGCGCAGGCGCCCGGCCACGACCTCGTCCCAATAGGCCCCGCCGTGGTAGTTGGCGGGCATGGCCTTCTCGCCGTCCCGGATGGCGAGGATGTCGTAGTAATAATTGAGGTAGCGGGTCTCGCCGGTGGCGGTGAAGGCGCGCACCAGGCTGGCCAGTTGGCCCACCTCCCGTTGCAGTTCGCCGATGAGGGCCAGCGCGTCCTGGCGATGGGCCTGGGCCGTGGCGGTGCTGTTGTGGGCCCGCATGACGAGCAGGGCGAACAGGCCATTTACCCCCAGCGTGATCAGGAGAACGATCGAGTAGGCGAGGGAGAGACGGCGCAGATTCAGCACGGCGTAAGGACTTATTCCAATGGCGAGGCGCGAAATCAGGAAAATGGCATAGCTTGCGCGCCGAGGCAAGCGCTAGTTGCCCGAAGCCCAGTCCTGGAGCCGCCGAATGTCGTCTTTTTGGCCGGAAGGCGCTACTGGCGCGTCTTGCCGCGCAGGGCGCGGACCGAGAAGCCGACGGCGTCGATGGCGCGGCCGCCGGCGTCCTCCAGGACCAGGCGATGGGTGCCCGGCACGGGGAGCCACAGGGACGAAGGCGTGACCGGCAGCGGCGGCGCCGCATCCAGCCGCCAGCGCCATCCGGGGCCGGCGCTACCGGTGAGCCGCAGGGCGATGCGCTGGCGGCCGGGCGGGATGTCGGGGTCGAGGGCGATGACGGTGCCGTCGGCGGGATAGGCGATGCGGGCCAGCGTTGCGGCCCGGGCCTGCTGCACCACGGCCACGGCCGTGCCGCCCAGGAACCACTCCTGGCGGGACGGTTCCCGCGGCGGTTCGAAGCGGACCGGTCGGCGCACCAGGCCGGCTGGGGGCGCCGGTGCGGCCGCCGGGGCGCCCGTTTCCCGGTGCAGCCAGTCCATGATCTCGCGCCAGACCGGCGCGGCGCCGGAAGTCCCGGAGACGTCGTGCATCGCTTCCCCGCCGGCGTTGCCGACCCAGACCAGCACCGTGTGGCGGCGGGAAAAGCCGGCGCACCAGTTGTCGCGCATATCCTTGCTGGTCCCGGTCTTGGCGGCGCTCCAATAGGGGGTGGCGAGCCAGGATTCGAGGCCGAAGGTGGCGGCGCGGGCGGCCCGGTCCGCCAGGATGTCGGCGACGATGAAGGTCGGTGCGGCCGGTGCGGCCTGCCGCGCCGGGCCGGTGAAAACGCCGGCACAGCCACCCTCGCGGCAGGGAACCCGCGCTCCGTCCGCCGTCGCCCGCAAGGGCGTCCAGCGCCCGCCGTTGGCCAGGGTGCGGTAGGCGTTGGCGAGCATGAGGGGCGAAACGTCGGCCGAGCCGAGGGCCAGGCTGTAGCCGTAGTAATCGCCGCCTTCCCGCAGGCTGGCGAAACCGAAATCCTGCAGCCGGGCGTGGAAAGCGTCGGTGCCGACGCGTACCAGGGTGCGCACCGCCGGCACGTTGAGGGAGCCGGCCAGGGCCTGGCGGGCGCTGACCCAGCCGCGGTACTCAGGGGAATAATTCTGGGGGATGTAGAGGCCGCCGGCCGTGGCCAGGGATGCCGGCGAGTCGTCCACCAGGCTGGCGGCGGTGAGGGTGCGCCGCTCGAAGGCGAGGCCGTAGAGGAAAGGCTTGAGGGTGGAGCCCGCCTGGCGCAGGGCGGCGAGCGCGTCCACCTCCGGGGCGCTGGAGAGGCCGCCGCTCGACCCCACCCAGGCGCGGATTTCCCCGCTCGCGTTATCCACCACCAGCACGGCGCCATCCTGCACGTTCTGGGGGGCCAGTTCCCGCAGGTGCCGGCGCAGGGTGTCGGTGGCGAAGCGCTGGAGGCGGGCATCGAGGGTGGTGGTCAGCCGTTCTCCCGGCCGGGCGAGGAGCTTGCGGGCGAGATGGGGCGCCAGTTCCGGGGATTGCTCGCCGCCCAGCCACGAGGTGCGCAGGCCGCCGGAGAAGGCCAGGCGGGCGAGCCCGGGCAGGCCGTCGCAAGCCGCCGGCGGGCGGCCGAGGACGAGCAGGATGGCGCAGGCGCGGGCGGCGACCGGCTCGGCGCCGGCGCCGGGACCGCGCAGGAGGGCGACGGCGATGGCCGATTCGCGCTCGTCCAGGCCGTCGGGCCATTTGCCGAAGAGCCCGCGGCTCATGGCGGCGATGCCCTGCAGTTCGCCCCGGAATCCCGCCAGGTTGAGATAGGCTTCGAGGATCTCGTCCTTGCGCCAGCTTCGCTCCAGGCGTAGGGCGGCGGCGGCCTGGCCCAGCTTTTCCAGGACGCTGCGGCGGCCGCGCTGGCGGATGTCCTCATCGAGGAGGCCGGCCAACTGCATGGTCAGGGTGCTGGCGCCGCGGCCGCGTTCCCGCCACAGGTTGCCCCAGGCGCTCGCCGCCACCGCTTCCCAGTCGATGCCGCCGTGGTCGTAGAAGCGGCGGTCCTCCGAGGCGACCAGGGCCCGGGTCAGGGCGGGCGATACCGCCGCCAGGGGAGTCCAGGGTAGGCGTCGCACGGCGTGGTCAAGGCGCAGGGCCTGCAGCGGCTGGCCATCCCGGGCCAGGAGCCAGGCATCGGACTCCCGGTAGGCCGTGCGGACCTCGGCGAACGAGGGGAGCGCCTGGGCAGGGAAGGCGACGAAGGCCAGGGCCAGGGCACAGAGCCCGGAGATCGTGCGCAACGCCGCTGCCATGGGGCCGGGCGGGAGTCAGAAGGCGAGCAGGGCGAAGAGCAGCAGGCCGAGGCCAGCCGCCACCGCTTCCATCCAGTTGCCCGGGCTGGTGCTGAGGACCGAGATGTTTTCCGGGCGGGCCGGGTCGTAGTGGATCACCGTCTTGCTGCCGTTGGCCAGGCGCTTGAGCATGCGGTTGGCGGCGGCCGGGGCGGCGGGCAGGGTGAGGGTGAGGGGGCGGCTGTCGATGGCGCGGTTCTTCACCCGGTAGCGGAAGGCGACGCTCAGGCGGTACTGGTTGTCGGCGGAGGACTCCAGTTGGGAGTGGATGACCGTTCCCTTGACCGCCGGCCAGCGGTCGGCATGGCGGTTGCGAAGGCGGGCGTGCAGGCCAAGGGCGACGGCGGCGAGCCCGAGAACGATCATCAGGCTGCGCAGGAAGGGAAGGGCCTCGGGCGTTGCGAGGAAGGTCTTCAGGGTTTCCATAGGGCGAAACATACACCAAAGTCATGGCTCCGGCATGATCGGCGTCAGGGCCGCCGCGGCTGCCCCTTCACCGCCGGCCAGGAGTGGCATAATCCGGCCCAATGCTCGCCTACATCGTCCGCCGCCTCCTCTATGCCATCCCCATCCTGCTGGGAGTGAATCTGGTCACCTTCGCCCTCTTTTTCGTGGTGAACACACCGGACGACATGGCCCGCATGCAACTCGGCGTGAAGCGGGTGACGCCGGAGGCCATCGAAAAATGGAAGGCGGAGCGCGGCTACGACAAGCCCCTGCTGGTCAACGGCGAAGCCGAGGGCATCGGCGTCGTCACCGACACCATCTTCTTCCGCAAGTCGGCCCGCATGTTCGTCGGCGATTTCGGCAAGGCCGAGGACGGCCGCGACATCGCCCGGGAGATCGGCAACCGCATGGGGCCGTCCCTGGCCATCGCCCTGCCCACCTTCATCCTCGGCCTCTTCGTGACGGTGAGCTTCGCCCTCACGCTGGCCTTCTTCCGTGCCACCGCCTACGACTTCTGGGGCGTCGTGCTGTGCGTGGCGCTGATGTCCATTTCCGGCCTCTTCTACATCATCGGCGGCCAGTACCTCATCAGCAAGATCTGGCGCCTGGTGCCCATCTCCGGCTTCGGGGAGGGGCTGGACGCGTGGCGCTTCCTGATCCTGCCGGTGGTGATCGGAGTGATTTCGGGGATCGGCTCGTCCACCCGCTGGTACCGCACCATCTTCCTCGAAGAGGTGAGCAAGGACTACGTGCGCACGGCGCGGGCCAAGGGCCTGCCGGAAACGGCCGTGTTCTTCGGCCACATCCTGCGCAACGCCCTGATCCCCATCCTCACCGGCGTCGTGGTCGTCATTCCGCTGCTGTTCATGGGGTCGCTGCTCACCGAATCCTTCTTCGGCATCCCCGGGCTGGGGAGCTACTCCATCGTCGCCAGCAACGCCCAGGATTTCGCGTTGGTGCGCTCCATGGTCTTCATTGGCTCGGTGCTCTACATCGTCGGCCTGATCCTGACCGACATTTCCTATACCGTGGTGGACCCGCGGATACGCTTCGAATGATGGGATTCCAGGTCGTCGTCCTCTGGTCCGACGTACTCATCTGGCTGCTGGTGGCGGCCGGGATCGGCCTGGGCCTCGTCATCGCCCGCAACGAGCCGTTGTTGGCGGCCTGGCGGCGGGTGGGGGGGAGCCGGACCGGCATGGCGGCGGCCACCGTGCTGCTGGCCTTCGCCCTGATCGGCCTCCTCGATTCCCTCCACTACCGCCTGCAATTACCGGGCAAGGCAGGGCAGAAGGCCACCTACGCCGTGGAAGTGCTGTCGGTTCTCGACGCCCTGGCGGCGCCTCTGCGCACCCGCAACGAAAAGACCTATTCGGAACCCTTCGCCACCCGTCTCTACGCCAAGGAGACCCTGGAGGTGCCCGGTGGCGGGCAGGTCCGCGACTATCCGCGCCTCCGGTACGGCGGCGGCCACCTCGGCGACCGGGAATCCGAGGTGGCCGCGGACGTCGGCCTCGCCGTCTTCCGGGCGGCAGCCCTGGCCTTCGTCGCCTGGTGGGGCGCCGCCGCCCTGGCGGCGGGGCTCGTGGCCCGCTACCGGGGGGTTTCCCGCGCCGAAGCCTGGCGGCGCATCTGGCGGGGTGAAACGGCCTTCGCCTGGAACGCCGTCCTCCTCGCCCTGGGGGGGCTGCTGCTGACGCTCTTCCCCCTCTTTTCCCTGGCCGCTTCCTACCACGTCTTCGGCACCGACAAAGTGGGACAGGACGTGCTCTACCAGGTCCTCAAGAGCGTGCGCACCGGCCTCATCATCGGCCTGGTCACCACCCTGGTCATGCTGCCCATGGCCGTGCTGCTGGGCATCGTCGCCGGCTATTTCCGCGGCTGGGCGGACGATGTCATCCAATACGTCTATACCGTGCTCAATTCCATCCCCGGAGTGCTCCTCATCGCCGCCGCCGTGCTCATGATGCAGGTGGTCATCGACACCCATCCCCAATGGTTCTCAACCGCCGCCGAGCGGGCCGACCTGCGGCTCCTCGCCCTGTGCTTCATCCTTGGCATCACCTCCTGGACGGGACTTTGCCGGCTCCTGCGGGGCGAGACCCTCAAGCTTCGGGAACTGGAATACATCCAGGCCGCCCGGGCCTTCGGCGTCTCGCACCGGCGCATCATCCTGCGCCACATCCTGCCCAACCTCATGCACATCGTCATCATCGCCCTGGTCATGGACTTCTCCGGCCTGGTGCTGGCGGAAGCCGTGCTTTCCTACGTGGGCATCGGCGTCGACCCCACCATGGTCAGCTTCGGCACCATGATCAACAACGCCCGCATGGAACTGGGGCGGGAGCCGGTGGTGTGGTGGTCCCTGGCGGCGGCCTTCGCCGCCATGTTCATCCTGGTACTGGCTGCCAACCTCTTCGCCGACGCCGTACGCGACGCTTTCGACCCGAGGGCCGCCTGATGGCCGAGCCGCTCCTTTCAGTCCGCGACCTGCGCCTGGGTTTCGCCGCCGGTGGCCGCACGCTGCTGGCGGTGGACGGCGTGTCCTTCACCGTGGCGGCGGGCGAGACCTTCGCCCTGCTCGGCGAATCCGGCTGCGGCAAGTCGGCCACCGCCCAGGGGCTCCTGCGCCTATTGCCCGGCGCCGGCCGCATCACCGGCGGCAGCGTGCGCTTCAACGGGCAGGAACTGCTGGCCCTGCCGGAAGCGGCGATGCGCGACATCCGCGGCGGCCAGGCGGCGATGATCTTCCAGGAGCCGGCCACCAGCCTCAACCCGGTCCTCACCGTGGGCCGGCAGATCGGCGAGGTGCTGGCCCGCCACCGCGGCGTCACCGGCGAGGCCGCCCGCCAGGCCATGGCCGGCCTGCTCCGCCAGGTGGGCATCGCCGACCCGGAGCGGCGCCTGGGGGAATACCCGTTCCAGCTTTCCGGCGGCATGAAGCAGCGGGTGATGATCGCCATCGCCCTGGCCGGCGAGCCGGAACTGCTCATCGCCGACGAGCCGACCACCGCCCTCGACGTCACCGTCCAGGCCCAGATCCTCGACCTCCTGGGCGGGCTCCAGGCCGCGCGCGGCATGGGCATGCTGCTCATCACCCACGACCTCGGCGTGGTAGCCCGCATGGCCCACCGCATCGGCGTCATGTACGCCGGCGAGCTGGTGGAGACGGCGCCCCGGGAGGACTTCTTCACGGCGCCGCGCCATCCTTACACCCAGGCCCTTTTCGCCGCCTTGCCGGAAGTGTCGCGGCGCGGCCTGCCCCTGGCCACCATTCCGGGACAGGTGCCTTCGCTGGCGGCGATGCCGGCGGGCTGCCGTTTCGCCGAGCGCTGCCCCCACGTCATGCCGGTGTGCCGGGAACAATCCCCGCCCTGGCGCGACATCCGGCCCGGCCATGTAGTCCGCTGCCATTGGCGGGGGGAGGGCGCCGCCGCCCGGGCGGCAGACGAACTCCGCCGGGCCGTCCTGCACTCCCCGGACCGCCACGTCCTGGAAGTGGCCGACCTCAAGGTCCATTTTCCCATTCGCCGCGGCCTGTTGCAGCGCACCGTCGGCCACGTCAAGGCGGTGGATGGCGTCTCCCTGGCCCTCACCCCCGGCCGCACCCTGGCCCTGGTGGGTGAATCCGGCTGCGGCAAGACTACCGTGGGCAAGGCCATCCTGCAGCTCATCCCGCCGACGGCGGGCAGCGTCCGCCTGGGGCAGAGCCAACTGGTGGGCATGCGGCCAAAGCGCCTGCGGGCGGTGCGCCGCCACATGCAGATGGTTTTCCAGGACCCCTTCGCCTCCCTCAACCCGCGGCTGCGGGTGGGGGACATCATCGCCGAGGGCATGACCGCCCTGCGGGTCCACAAGGCCGGCGACACCACGGCTGCCGTGGCGGCGCTACTCGCCCAGGTGGGCCTGCCGGCGGACGCGGCCGGCCGCTATCCCCACGAATTCTCGGGGGGCCAGCGGCAGCGCGTCGCCATTGCCCGGGCCCTGGCGGTGCAGCCGGAAATCCTCGTCTGCGACGAGCCCACCTCCGCCCTGGACGTCTCGGTACAAGCCCAGATACTCAACCTGCTCAAGCGCTTGCAGGAATCCCTGGGGGTTGCCTACCTGTTCATCACCCACAACTTCGCCGTCGTCGAGTACCTCGCCCACGAGGTGGCGGTCATGTACCTAGGCCGCATCGTCGAGCGCGGTACGGCGGAGGAGGTACTGGGCGGCGCGCGGCATCCCTACACCCAGGCGCTGCTTTCGGCCGTGCCGGTGCCGCGCCTGGAGGGGCAGCCCGCCGCGGTGCGCCTGCCGGGGGAAACCCCGTCGCCGGCCAACCCGCCGCCGGGCTGCCACTTTCATCTGCGCTGCCCCCACGCCACGGACCTGTGCCGCCAGGCCTACCCCGGCGTGACCGCCATCTCCGACAGCCATATCATCGCCTGTCACCTCTATCAACAAGAAACGCGGCCGTAGCCGCGTTTTGTCGTGGTAGGCGGGGTGCCGTCAGCTACGCCGGCCGCCGGTCGCCTTGGCCACCTTGGCGGGAGGCCGCGGGGCGGATTTCGCCGCCGCCAACCGGCTGGGTGCCGCGGCCTTGGCGGACTTGCCGGCATCCTTGCGGGCCAGCGTGGTGCGCTCCTTCCCGCCGCCACGGGCCGCCCTGGCTTCCTGCTTGCCGGCGCCGCCGCGGGCGCTTCCACGACCGTCCCGGGCCAGGGTGGCAGCGGGCTTCTTCGCCTTGGGCGGCTCGCTTTCGACGATCTGGGGCAGGGCGGGTGCCGCCGGCAGGTCGTCCAGGTCCGTCGCCCCCGGCCCGGCGGGAACCAGCAGCGTGGCGCCGGCGGTGATCCGGAGCTTGCCGTGCAGGCCGTTGACCCGCTTGAGGTCGGCCAGGGCGATGCCGAAGCGGGGCGCGACCTTTTCCAGCTTCTCCCCCGGCTTCAGGGTGTAGGCCTGCCAGCGGGAAAGCGGTTCATCGTGGCTTTCCAGGTTGGCCTGGAAGGTCTCGATCTTCTCCGCCGGGATCACCAGAGTGGTGTCCGCCTTGATGACCGGCCGGTTGTGGGCCGGGTTGAGGGCCACGAATTGTTCCACCGGCATGTCGGCAAGCTTGGCGGCGGTCTTGATGTCGATGGGGCGGCTGGTTTCGATGGTGGCGAAATGGGGCCGGTTGAAGACCTCCGGCAGCTTCAGTTCGGCCATCAGGCGCGGGTTGCCGAAAATGTTCTTGAGGGCCTGCAGCTTGGGTACGTAGTGCCGGGTTTCGGCCGGCATGGTGAGGCTGGAGAAATCGGTGGGCAGTCCCTTGGCCAGGTTCTTCTCGACGGCGCGCTTGACGGCGTTTTCGCCCCAGTTGTAGGAGGCCAGCGCCAGGTGCCAGTCGCCGTTCATCTCGTAGATGGCCTGGAGATAATCCAGGGCGGCCTCGGTGGAGGCAAGGATGTCGCGGCGCTGGTCCTGCCACCAGTTCTGCTCCAGGTTATAGCGCTTGCCGGTGGCGGGGATGAACTGCCAGAGTCCGGAGGCGTGGGCCCGGGAGTAGGCCATGGGATTGAAGGAACTCTCCACCATGGGCAGGAGGGCGAGTTCCGTGGGCATGCCGCGCTTTTCCAGTTCCTCGACGATGTGGTGCAGGTAGGGGCGGGCCCGTTCCACCATGCGGCGCAGGGCGTCTGGCCGGCTCATGTACCACTGCTGGTGGGTCAGCACCACGTCGTCGTTCAGGTTCGGCATGGCGAACCCGTTGCGGATGCGCACCCACAGGCTGTCGGTGGGCGCGGTCAGGTCGATGGTGTCGGGCAGGGCCGGGGCGGCCCAGACCTCATGCACGGCGAGGGCGTCTTCCGGGGCGGCGAAAGCGGGTGCCGGGGCGGGGGTGAGGAGGGCGATGAGCCCGAAAGAATCCTGGGCCTGGGCTGCGCAGGCGGTTGCCGCGAGCAGGACGGTGCCGGTGAAGCGGAAAAGCCGCGACAGAACGTTACGATGCTGCATAGAGGGTTGCTCCTGGCACGAACGGGGTCGACGAAAAAACGATTATACCCCACATGCCAGGTGGCGCATCCCTGGCGGACGGGCAACAAAAAACCGGCCGAAGCCGGTTTTCTGCGTGCATGGGTTGGCGGAGTGGACGGGACTCGAACCCGCGACCCCCGGCGTGACAGGCCGGTATTCTAACCGACTGAACTACCACTCCGCGCTTGACTTGTCGGGCTGCTCGGCAGCCCGGAAATCCTTGCCTGCAGCACCTTTCGTACATCCCGTGTGCTGAGCGAGGTCGCCATTATAGGGATTTCGTCGGGCGATGCAAGTGCTTTGGCGAGGATTTTTCCGAAATTTCCCGGCGGGCCGGTTTCCTCCGTTTCACGCCGGCGGCCCGCCGCGATTTTTCGTACCATTGGCGCCTTCACGCCAATCAACGCCGCCATGGATACAAGAGACCTCGATCCGGTATTCGCCGATCTCGAACCCGCCGCCGTCTGGCGGCACTTCGCCACGCTCTGCGCCACGCCGCGCCCCTCCAAGGCCGAGGGGCCGCTCCGGGAATGCCTGCGGCGGTGGGCGGAGGCCCGGGGGCTGGCCACGGCCGTGGACGGCGCCGGCAACCTGCTCGTCCGCAAACCCGCCAGTCCGGGCCGGCGAGGGGCGCCGGCGGTGGTCCTGCAGGCGCACCTGGATATGGTGTGCCAGAAGAACGCCGATACCTGCCACGACTTCACCCGCGACCCCATCCGCCCCCTGCGGCGCGATGGCTGGCTCGCCGCCGAGGGCACGACGCTGGGGTCGGACAACGGCATCGGCGTCGCCCTCATGCTGGCCGTGCTGGAAGATGCCGGCCTGCGCCACGGCCCCCTGGAGGCCCTGTTCACCGTGGACGAAGAGGCCGGCATGGGGGGGGCCCGGGGCCTGGCCGGCGGCTGGCTGCAGGGCCGTCTGATGCTCAATCTCGACACCGAGGAATGGGGCGAGTTCTACCTGGGCTGTGCCGGCGGCCTCGACGTCAACGTGCGGCGGCCGGGACCGGGGGAGATGCCGCCGCCGGGCTGGGTCGGCCGGCGCATCGCCGTGCAGGGTCTGCGGGGCGGCCACTCCGGGGTCGATATCCACGAGGAGCGGGGCAACGCCATCAAGATTCTGGTGCGGCTGTTGCGCAGCCTGGAAGGGCGTTTCCCCCTGCGTCTGGCGGCACTGAACGGCGGCACCGCCCGCAACGCCCTGCCGCGGGAGGCCTGGGCGACGTTGGTGGTGCCCGCCGAATGTGCCGCGGCGGTGGATGAGGCAGCCGCCGCGTGGCAGAACTTGCTGCGCCGGGAACTGGCCGGCATCGACGACGGCGTCGCCGTGCATTGCCGTGACGCCACCTGCGACGGCGTCCTGGCCGGCGCCGAACAGGCGGTCTGGCTGGCCTCGCTGCATGCCGCTCCCCACGGTGTCTGGCGGCAGAGCCGCAGCGTGCCGGGGGTGGTGGAGACGTCCTGCAACCTGGGCATGGTGGACCTCGGTCCTGCCGGCGGCACCTGCAATTTCATGGTGCGCTCCCTCATCGACAGCGGCGCCGAAGCGCTGGCGGACCAGATCGTCAGCCTCTTCGCCCTTTCCGGCACGGTCGCCGAAAAGGCTGGCCAGTACCCCGGCTGGGCGCCGAATCCCGCATCACCGCTGTTGGCGCGCTGCCAGGCCGTCTACCACCGGGAGTTCGGCGGCGAATCGAAGGTGCAGGTGATCCACGCCGGTCTCGAGTGCGGCCTCATCGCCGCCCGCTACCCGGGCATGGACATCGTCTCCTTTGGCCCCACCATCCGCGGCGCCCACGCGCCGGGGGAGGCGGTGGAGATCGCCTCCGTCGGGCGCGTCTGGCATCTGCTCGTCGCCATTCTGGAAGATCTGGCAGCGTGAGCCCGGACGATCTGCAGCGGCTGGTGACCACGGAAATGCCCTTCGGCAAGTACAAGGGGCGCCTGCTCGCCGACCTCCCCGGCCATTATCTCAACTGGTTCGCCCGGACCGGTTTTCCGCCGGGGCGCCTGGGGCAGTTGCTGGCGTTGATGCAGGAGATCGACCACAACGGCCTTTCCGGTATCCTGGAGCCCTTGCGCCAACGGCGGTGAATCCTGTTTTTTCGAAGTGTCGTTTAGTGTGGTGCTGATTTATCGAACCTGTGGGGAGGGTTATCCTTCTCCTGTTTCTTTCCCATAACGGAGACATCCATGAAATTCCTCACCCTCCTGACCGCCGTGCTTGCCCTCGGCCTCAGCGTCGCCACCGGCGATGCCGAAGCCGCCAAGCGCTTCGGCGGCGGCACCTCTTCCGGCATGCAGCGCCAGGCCGTCACACCGCAGAAGGCGCCCAGCGCCGCCCCCGCACCCACCACGCCGGCCACGGCCGCCGCCGCCCCCGCCGCCCAGCCCAAGCGCTCCTGGATGGGCCCCCTGGCCGGCCTGGCCGCCGGTATCGGCCTGGCCGCCCTGGCTTCCCACTTCGGTTTCGGCGAAGAACTGGCGTCGATGATGATGATCGGCCTCCTGGTCGTGGTGGCGATGATGGTGATCGGCTTCATCATGCGTCGTCGGGCGGGGCCGCAGCCTGCTATGGCCGGCGCCAATGGCATGCAGTATTCCGGCAACCAGCCCGCCTATGATGTCCAGCAGCCTGCCGCGGGCGGCGCGTCCGGCGCTGCCGGCAACATCCCCGCCGGCTTCGACGTGGACGGCTTCGTGCGCAACGCCAAGGTCAATTTCATTCGCCTGCAGGCCGCCAACGATGCCGGCAACCTGGAAGACATCCGCGAATTCACCACCCCCGAGATGTTCGCGGAAATCAAGATGAACCTGGCCGATCGCGCCGGTGCCGGCCAGCAGACCGACGTGGTCACCGTCAATGCCGAGGTGCTGGATGTGACGGAGGAAGCTTCGCGCTACATCGTCAGCGTGCGCTTCAGCGGCTTGATCCGCGAGGAAGCCCAGGCCGCCGCCGAGCCCTTCGACGAGATCTGGCACATGGTCAAGCCCAAGGACGGCGGCCGCGGCTGGGTCGTGGCCGGCATCCAACAGGTCCAGTAAGCGGCTGGTGTCCGCAAGCGCCGGTGGGTTCGCCCACCGGCGCTTTTGCGTTTACAGGCCCCGCAGCCAGGCCGGGCGCAGCGGCGCGGCTTCGGGCCGGGCGATGGCCTGCCGCACCTGGGCCAGCAGGCGTTCCTTGTCGGCGCCCAGGGTTCCCTTGAGCACCAGCCAGTTGGAGGCATGGTCGCTGCGGAAGACCGTGCGGCGAAGTTCCAGGCGATCCAGGAAGATTTCCATTTCGGCGAACAACTCCGGCGGGACGAGGGGCTCCCATTCCGGGAAATCGGCCCGGAAGCGCGCTTCGCCCAGGGGGAAGCTCACCACAAGGGTGGCCAGGTATTCGGGCTGGGTGGCGTTGGCGAGGCGGGCGGAGTTTTCGGCATGTTGGCGGGAGTAAGCCTTCCCCCCCCAGGCCGTTGAGGATCATCACCGAGCGGCTGATGCCCGCCTCGCCCAGCTTGTCCAGGGCCTCCCGGGTGCTGTCGAAGGTTTCCCCCTTGCGCACCCGCTCCAGCACCGTGTCGTCCCCCGACTCGGCGCCTACATAGACCATGGACAGGCCGGCCTCGGCCAGCGCCCGGATGTCGGCAGCGGATTTCTTGCGCAGGTTGCGCGGCAGGCAGTAGCTGGAGATGCGGCGCACCGCCGGCAGGTGGGTGCGGATGGCTGCCAGGATGGCCAGCAGGCGGCGGGTAGGCAGCACCGTGGCGTCGCCGTCGGCGAGGAAAACGCGGCGCACGTCCGTGCCGAAGCGTTCGCCGCAGCGGCGGATGCTCTCCATCACCTCGGCCTCGTTGCGGGCACGGAACGCTTTCTCGGGCGCCGTATACATCTCGCAGAAGGTGCAGCGGTTCCAGGAACAGCCGTCGGTGACCGGCAGAACGAGCGATTCCGCCTCGCTGGGCGGGCGATAGACCGGTTCGACGTAGCGGATGGGCAGGTTGGCCATGGCGTTGAGGATACCAGAGCGCCGCCGGCAGAGAGGGGCACGGCAAGGGAGGCCGGCGCAATGCTCCGTCCCGTGGCGATTGCGGCCGGCAATGGCACGATTTTCCTTGCGCCGCCTGGGAAGCGCCAGCATAATCGCCCCTTTTTCAACATCACCAAGGGATCAAGCATGAACAAGACCGACCTGATCGACGCCCTCGCCGCCCGCTGCGACATGTCCAAGGCTGCTGCCGGCCGAGCCATCGACGCCCTCACCGAGATCGTCGGCGAAACCCTGGCCAAGGGCGATTCCATCAGCCTGATCGGCTTCGGCACCTTCTCCGTCGCCGCGCGCGCTGCCCGCACCGGCCGCAATCCCAAGACCGGCGCCGAACTGAAGATCGCCGCTTCCAAGGCTCCCAAGTTCTCCGCCGGCGCCAAGCTGAAGGCCGCCGTCAACGGCAAGTAAGCCTTCCGAACATCCCAGGAAAACCCGGCTGCGGCCGGGTTTTTTGTTGGCGTCATGCAAACGAAAAAGGCACGGTTCCCATTGGAAGCGTGCCTTCGGAATCCCTGGCGTCCCCACGGGGATTCGAACCCCGGTTACCGCCGTGAAAGGGCGGTGTCCTAGGCCTCTAGACGATGGGGACCCGGACGGTGCTGCGTTTCTTTCACGGTTGCTTGGTGGAGGTAAGCGGGATCGAACCGCTGACCTCTTGCATGCCATGCAAGCGCTCTCCCAGCTGAGCTATACCCCCGTGCCGTGAAAGAGCGCGCATTATAGGGACTCGGCCCCGCCTTGTAAACACCCGGGCGGGGCAATTCCATCAATGGCGGGCAGCCAGCTTTTCCAGCACCTTTTCCCGGCCGATGAGGGCCACCACGGCGTCCACCGACGGCGTCTGGGCCTGGCCGGTGAGGAGCACGCGCAGCGGCATGGCCAGCTTGGGCATCTTGAGGCCATGCCTGGCCACCGTCTCCTTGATGAGGGCATTGATGGCCGGGGCTTCCCAGGCCACCGTGGCGATGCCGGCGGCGAAGTCGGCCAGGGCGGGGCGGGCTTCGTCGCTCAGGTGCTGGGCCAGCAGCTCGGCATGGGGCTCGACAGGGACGTAGAAAACCTCCACGGCGTCGGCCAGCACGTTCAGGGTGTTGCAGCGGTCCTGGTAGAGGGCGACGGCCTGGGCGAGGTCGGGCCCACGGCTGGTATCGACGCCGCGGGCGGCGAGGCGGGCCTGCACCTTGGCGGCCAGTTCGCTGGCCGGGGTCAGCTTCATGTAGTGCTGGTTCAACCAGAGTAGCTTTTCGGTGTTGAACTGGGCGGCGGAGGCGGTGATGTGGTCGAGGTCGAACCATTCCACCAACTGCTCCCGGGAAAAGATCTCGTCATCGCCATGGGACCAGCCCAGGCGGGCGAGGTAGTTGATGACCGCCTCGGGCAGGTAGCCGTCCTCGTCATACTGCATGACCGAGACGGCGCCGTGGCGCTTGGAGAGCTTGGTGCCGTCGTCGCCCAGGATCATGGAGAGGTGGCCGTATTGGGGCACGTCGGCGCCCAGGGCGGCGAGGATGTTGATCTGGCGGGGCGTGTTGTTCACGTGGTCGTCGCCGCGGATGACGTGGGTGATGCCCATGTCCCAGTCGTCCACCACCACGCAGAAGTTGTAGGTGGGCGTGCCATCGGCCCGGGCGATGATGAGGTCGTCCAGTTCGGCGTTGGCGAATTCGATACGGCCCTTGACCTGGTCGTCCCAGGCGACGACGCCGTCTTTGGGGTTCTTGAAGCGCACCACGGGGGGAACGCCGGCAGGTGGTGTAGGCAGGGTCTTGCCCGGTTCCGGGCGCCAGCGGCCGTCATAGCGCGGCTTTTCCTTCCTTGCCTCCTGCTCGGCGCGCAGGGCGTCCAGTTCCTCGCGGGTGGTGTAGCAGTAATAGGCGGTGCCGGCGTTGAGCATCTGCTGGATCACTTCCTTGTAGCGGTCCATGCGCTGCATCTGGTAGAAAGGCCCTTCGTCGTGGGCGAGCCCCAGCCACTCCATGCCGTCGATGATGGCCTGCACGGCCTCGGGGGTGGAGCGGGCGACGTCGGTGTCCTCGATGCGCAGGATGAACTTGCCACCGTGGCGGCGGGCATAGGCCCAGGAGAAGAGGGCGGTGCGGGCGCCGCCGATGTGCAGGAAGCCGGTGGGGCTGGGGGCGAAACGGGTGCGGACTTGCGACATGGAAGGAAACCGGTGGATGCGTGAAGGGCGCTATTCTAGCCGAGGGCCGGTTTGACCGTCCCGGCAACTTGTGGTTAAATGCGCGCCTTCCTGAATTGGGCGGCTAGCTCAGTGGTAGAGCACTGCCTTCACACGGCAGGGGTCACAGGTTCGAACCCTGTGCCGCCCACCAGTTCCCGGATGACTAAAACCCGCTCAGCGCAATGCTCAGCGGGTTTTTTGTTGCCTCGGGGGACGGCAAGGGATCAGCGGGCGGATAGTGCCCATCGTACCCCCTGCATGAGGGGGCCCAGCGCCGGAAGCTTCATGTAGAGCTCCTCGGCTGTATCCCAGTAGTCCCGGTGGAAGGCGACACGGCCGTCCGCGTCGAATCGCAGGTGTGACACCCCGCGCATGACCGTCGGTTTGCCGCAGCCCCAGACGGGGATGCGGAAGTGGAACTCCCAGATCAGGAAGGCGCCGCCGTTGTCCCCCATCCGCTCGGTGACGACGAAGCGCGGTTCCGACACCTGGGTGAACATGTGTTCGAAGATGCGACAGATGGGTTTGAGGCCGCGCACCTCGTTGAACGGGTCCTTGAAATAAGCGTCCTCGGCGTAGAAATCGCCGAAGCGGCTGACGCTTGCCGGCGTGAGGGTTTGATAGAAGTCGATGAGGGCGTCGAGGTTCATGTCAGCCTCCGGTGAATCGGCGCACCAAGGAGAAATACCAGCGATACGGCAGCAGCGCCAGTACCTTGAGGACGCGGGTGAAACGCTTGGGGAAATGGATTTCGAAGCGGCCTCCGGCAAAACCTTCGACCATGGCGCGGGCGGCGGATTCTGGAGCAAGCAGGGCAGGCATGGCGAAATCGTTGCGGGCGGTGAGGCGGGTGGCCACGAAACCGGGATTGATGACCCAGACGCCGATGCCCCTGGGCGCCAGATCGAGATGGAGGCACTCGGCAAAGTGGATCAGTGCCGCCTTGCCGGGCCCGTAGCAGAGGGCCCTGGGCAGGCCACGATAACCGGCTACGCTGGCGACGAAGGCGATGCCGCTCCCCGGGGCGAGGTCGCCCAGCACGGTGGCAGCCAGGCGCATGGCGCCGAGGAAATTGACCGCGACGACCCGCTCGGCGGTGGCCAGGTTGACGTTGTCGGCCCCCATGGGCACGTAGTCGCCGGCCAGATAGACCACCAGGTCGAGGCCGCCGAGGGCGTGCCGCACGATCGTGCGGGCGGCGGCCAGGGCCTCGCTGTCGGTGGCGTCGCAGGGGACGAGGAGGGCCCCGGCGAGCCCCAGGGCGGCCAGTCGGCCCGGGTCGCGGGCGGAGAGGGCCAGGTGGGCGCCCCGCCCGTGCAGTTCCCGGGCCAGGGCGGCGCCGATGCCGGTGGAAGCGCCGACCAGCCAGACCCGCCGGCCGCTCCAGTCGGTGATCCGGGGATTCATGGTGCCGCCGGTCGCTTGACGAAGGTCAGGGTCACTTCGCCGAGGCTGATGCCCCACTTGGACATGTAGGAGCGGTTGAGCATGATGCGGTCGTCCATCAGGAACATCCAGTCGTCGAAATCCACGTGATAGGTCTTGCCGTCGACCGGCAGGGCCAGAACATAGCGCCAACGCAGGGCGTTGCCGGCCAGCTCACCGACGGCTTCGCCGATGACGTCGTCGGCTCTGCCGCGGTAGGTGCCGTCGGCCTGGCGGGTCAGGGTCCACACCCGGCGCGAGGTCGTTCCGTCGGACCAGGAAAAGCGTTCGTCGAGAACGCCGGTATCCCCCTGCCAACGGGCGTCGATGACCACGTGGAACCGCTTCTTCACCTCGCCGGAACGTCCCTGGAAAACGCCCCAGGCGTCCAGGGTGCCATTCAGGTAGTGCTGCAGATCCAGGGTCGGCTTTTCATTGCGGTACTGTTCGACGCCCAGGGAAGCGCAGGCCCCCAGGCCGAGGACCAGGCAAAAGATGGCGGGCAGTTTTACGATCATGTCCGGATCTCCAAAGAGTGACGCCAGCGCCAGAGCAGGGCCGCCGCCAGGGCCTTGAAGACCAGGGGCAGCAGGGCGTAGGCGATGGTGAGGGCGGCGAGCCCCGAGGCCTGACCCGGGACATAGCCGAGCCGGTCCAGCAGGGGCAAGGCGAGCCCGGCCGCCAGGGCCAGGTTCAGTTTGGCGACGAAATTCCACAGGCCGAAGCAGGCGCCGGGCCGCCCCAGCCGCTCGCCCAGGTCCGCGGCGATGGCGGCCGGCAGGGCCAGGTCGGCGCCCAGGGCGAGGCCCGAGGCGATGCAGATGATGGCGAAGGCTGTCAGCTCCCCGGGGCCGAGGGTGGCGGTGCCGGCGAAGGCAGCCATGGCGAGCAGCATCGCGGCGAGCCACGCCGTAACCCGACCCCAGCGTGCGGCGAGGCGCACCCACAGCGGCAGGGAAGCCGCCCCGGCGGCGAAGTAGAGGGCCAGGAGCCAGCCGCTGGCCGCCTCGGCCTGCAGCACATCGGCGACGAAGAACAGGAAGAGGGTTGCCGGCAGGCCGGCGGCGATGCCGTTGGCGACGAAGACCAGCAGCAGGCATCGGAACGCCGGGTCGGCGGTGACGGCCCGCAATGCGTCGATGATCGGTTGATGGTGGGCCACCGCCGGGGTGCCGGCGCGGGTCGGGAGGAATGTGACGAGGGCCCCGAGGACGAGGAGCGGCGGGAGTACGTAGGCCAGGCGGCCGATGCCGGTGGCAAGGTCGGCGGCGAGCAGGGCGGGCAGCGCCACGGCGAGCAGGACGCCACATAGCCCGAAGCCCTCCCGGGCCGCGGTGAGCCTGGTGCGCCGGATGGAGTCGGCGCCGAGATCGGCACCCCAG
The DNA here is from genome assembly GCA_036732025.1 of Rhodocyclaceae bacterium. Taxonomy (GTDB): domain Bacteria; phylum Pseudomonadota; class Gammaproteobacteria; order Burkholderiales; family Rhodocyclaceae; genus SSSZ01. Next base: position 162,855 of record DAINDE010000001.1, on the reverse strand, counting down.
GCCTGGTAGGCGATGGTGGCGGCGGAGAATCCGCCGTAGGTGAGGAGCAGGGTAGCCAACAGCCATGGGGCTGCCGAAGCGGCCGGGGGGTTGAGGAGGGCGACGAAGCCCAGGCCGAAGGGGACCAGGGCCCAGCCCAGCAGGCGGCGGCGGGGCAGGCGGTCGGCCAGCCAGCCCAGGCAGGGGTCGATGAAGGCATCGCCAAGGCGGGCGATCAGGAGCAAGGTGCCGAGGAGGGCCAGGGACATGCCGGTGGTTTCGGCATAGAAGCGCGGTACGTGCACGTACAGCGGCAGGGCGGCGAAGGCCAGGGGCAGGCCGAGGGAGCCGTAGGCAAGTACCAGGCGGAGGGGCATGTCAGCCTCCCGGCGGCCGCAGGAGTTCGGCGCGCAGGCCCGGCGCGCTGGTGCGGGGATCGAGCCAGATGGCGAAGAAGCGGCGGGCGAAGGCGGCATCGTCGATTTCGCCGAGGGGCTGGCCGTTGTAGAGGAACACCGCCCGGTCCGGCTGGTAGATGCCGGTGATGTGGTCCCCGGGCCGCACGTCGGGGAAAAGGCGGGCCAGGCGCTCGCCCCATTCGCCCAGGGCCGTCTCGTCGCCACCCAGGCGCCGCATTTCGCGGATGCTGGCATCGGCGATGGCGGCGCCGCTCAGGGTACGCCGGTAGTCGAGGCGCAGGGCCAGGGGCGGCCGCTGGGGGTCGTCCCCCGCCCACAGGGTCGCTTCGTAGATGAGCAGGCCGAAACGGCGGAACTGGCCGGTGCCCCAGCGCCGCAGGCCGGGGGAGGGCGGCAGGCCGGCCCACGCCGCCAGGGGGGCCGCGAGGAACGCCCCGAGCAGGCTACGGCGGCACCGGGAGCGCGGGCCCGCACCGTCAGCCATGGGCCAGTTCAAACTGGACGACATCGATGCTCCCGGCCCGGAAACCGGCTTCGCAGTAGCAGAGGTACAGGCGCCACAGGCGCCGGAAGGTTTCGTCGAAGCCCAGCTTCGTCAGTTCCGGCCAGGCGGCTTCGAAGCGCTGCCGCCATTCGGCGAGGGTGCGCGCATAGTCGAGGCCGAAGGCGTATTCGTCGCGGACCGCCAGGCCCTGGCCTGCGGCCTGCTTCCGGAAAACGGCGCGGGAAGGCAGCATGCCGCCGGGGAAGATGTATTGCTGGATGAAATCCGTGCCGCGGCGATAGGCGGCGAACAGTTCGTCGCCGATGGTGATGCTCTGGACGACCGCGGTGCCGCCCGGCTGGAGCGCCCGGGCCAGGGTACGGAAATAGGTCGGCCACCAGCGTTCGCCGACGGCCTCGAACATCTCGATGGAAACCACGTGGTCGTAGCGCTCCGCGATATCGCGGTAATCCTGGAGGCGCAGATCGGCGCCGGGAACCCGGTCCCTGGCCCAGGCCAGTTGGGCGGGCGACAGGGTCAGCCCGGTCACTGCCAGGCCGTCGGCCGTCGCCGCCTCGGCGAAGCCGCCCCAGCCGCAGCCGATTTCGAGAACCCGCTGGCCGGGCCGGGCGCCGATCCGCCGCAGGATGCGCCGGTACTTGGCCCGTTGGGCGTCGGCCAGGGATTCGGCGGGGTCACCGTACAGCGCCGCCGAATAGCTCATGGTTTCGTCCAGCCACAGGCGGTAGAAATCGTTGCCCAGATCGTAGTGGGCCATGATGTTGCGCCGGCTGCCGCGCCGGCTGTTGCGATTGGCCCAGTGACGCAGGCGGGCGGCCAGCAGGCTGGGCCAGTGGCCGTAGAGGGTGCGCCGAACCACCTCCCGGTTGGCCGCCAGCAGGGTCAGCAGGCCGGTGATGTCGGGGGAATCCCAATGCCCGTCCAGATAGGCCTCGGCGAGGCCGATGTCGCCCTTGGCCAGGAGACGGGAAAAGAGGGAAAGATCGCGCACCTGGAGGGTGGCGCCGGCCTCGCCGTCACCGAAGAGGGCGCTCGATCCGTCCGGCAGGCGAACCTCCAGGAGTCCGCCGCGGAGTTTCTCGAGAAGTTCGAAGACGGTGCGGGCATCGCGGGGCAGAGGCTCCCAGCCCCGCAGATAGGCGGATTGGTGGACCGTGGAGTTCATTTGGTCGATTCCTGGAGGTGGGGTTGGTCGGGGCGGGCGCCGTGGAAGGGAACGCCCTTCAGCCACAGGCGAAGGGCCTGCCAGTGGATACGGGCGATGACACCGAAGGTGAGCAGGGGCATGCGCAGGACAGCCGCCAGCAGGCCGCCGGTGGACCAGGGCCGGGATTTGCCGCCGATGGCCGTGAGGAGCAATTCGCCCTCGGCGTCGTCGTAGGCGATGCGGCACAGTTGGGCCGGGCGGGCGAGGTGGAAGCGGAAGCGGTAGCCGCCGGCGATTTCGTTGAAGGGCGAGACGTGGAACACCTTGTCGGCCTCCAGCACTTCGCCATCGCGCAGGGGCGAGCCGTTGCGGTGGAGCAGGTAGCTGTGGGTGCCGCCGAAGGTGTTGTTCACTTCGGCCAGCACGGCGATCAGCGCGCCCTGCCGATCGTGGCAGAACCAGAAGCTCACCGGGTTGAAGACGAAGCCGAGCACCCGGGGGAAGGTCTGCAGCACGATGTCTCCATCGGCGGGCAGGCCGCGGGCCTGCAGAAGCCCTTCGATCCAGGGCAGGAGCGGGCTGCCATCCCGGGGGCCATGGTCGGCGCTGCGAAAGCTCATGAGCGCCCGCCGCTCGACGCCGAACAGCGGGCCGTCGGCTGCCCCCAGGTCGCGCAGGGGCAACTGGACGAAGAACACCGGGTAGGTGAAGGTATTCACCGCCGGCCGCAGGCGCCGGTGCATTACCTGGCCGACCAGCAGGCGGGGCTCTATGCGCATGGCTGGCTCAGGCGCGAGCAATCGCCGCAGGGGCAACGGCCTGCGGCGATTGCCACGGTGCGAGGACGCCCAGGCCGTTGGCCACCGCCAGGGCGGACTTGAGTCCATCCTCGTGGAAGCCGTAGCCGCCCCAGGCGCCGGCCAGCCAGATGCCGCCTTCGCCCTGGACTTCGGCCAACCGCTCCTGGGCGGCGATGGCCGGGCCGTCGAAAATGGGGTGGGCGTACTCGAACTCGGCGACGACGTGGGCCGGGTCCGGCTCCCGGGCCGGGTTCAGGGTGACGATGACGGGGGCGGCGAAGGGCAGCGGCTGCAGCTTGTTGATGAGGTAGGAAACGCCCACCGGCTGGGCACCGGGTTCGCCACACCCGGCGGAGTAATTCCAGGCTGACCACAGCTTGCGGTCCCGCGGCAGCAGGGCGGGATCGGTGTGGAGGACGGCCCGGTTGGGCTGGTAGCGAACGGCGCCTAGCACCTCCCGCTGGCCGTCGCTGGCGGTGTAGCCGAGGATGGCGGCCGCCTGGTCGCTGTGGCAGGCCATGATGACCTGGTCGAAGACCTCGCTGCCGGACCCGTAGGTCACCCGCAGGCCCGCCGCTTCCCGGGTGACTGCCCGCACCGGGCAGGCGAGGCGGATATCGTCCAGCTGGCCGGCGATGCGCCGCACGTATTCCCGGCCGCCGCCGCGCACCGTGCGCCAGGTGGGGCGGTCGAAGATCTGCAACAGGCCGTGGTTCTGGCAGAAACGGACGAAAGTGGCCAAGGGCATGTCGAGCATCCGGCCGGTGGGGCAGGACCAGATGGCGGCCGCCATGGGCAGCAGGTACCAGTCGGTGAAGGCGCTGGCGTAGCGGCCGGCAGCCAGGAAGTCGCGCAGGCTCTGGTCGTGGCCCGGGTGGCTGGCCAGCCAGGCGACGCTTTCCCGGTTGAAGCGCAGGATGTCGGACAGCATGGCCCAGAAGCGCCGCCGCACCAGGTTTCGCTTCTGCCCGAAAATCGTGGCGAAGTTGCTGCCGGCCCACTCCAGATCGGGCTCCTGCAGGCTCACCGAGAAGGACATTTCGCTTTCGACGCTTTCGACGCCGAGCTGGTCGAAGAGGGCGATCAGGTTGGGGTAGGTGCGGTCGTTGAACACCAGAAAGCCGGTATCCACCGGGTGGGTGTGGCCTTCCCGGGCCACGTCCACCGTGTTGGTATGGCCGCCGAGGGTGGAGGCGGCCTCGAACAAGGTGACCGCATGGCGGTGGCGGAGGAGCCAGGCGCTGGCCAGGCCGGCGATGCCGGCACCTACGACGGCAATGCGTTGCCGCTCCGATTTCTCAAGAGGCGAGGCCGCTGCCTGGGTCGCCCCGGCGACGGGTTCGGTCGAGTCGACCTCGGCACGGACGGGTGATTGTTGGATAGTCACTTGCGAACTCCTGTTTGTCCTGGACAAAACGCTTGTTTGTTCGTACGATAGTGACGGAAAACTGGTTTGTCAACGAAATGTTCAATATTTGTCCAGGACAATTATGAGTGAACCCAGGTTCAACATTGCCGCCGTCGAACGCGATACCGGCCTGTCGAAGGACGTGCTGCGCATATGGGAGCGTCGCTACGGGTTCCCCGTACCGGAGCGCGACGGCAACGGCGAACGCGCCTACTCGGCGGACCAGGTGGATCGGTTGCGCCTGATCAAGCGGCTGATGGACCAAGGCCATCGGCCGGGGAAACTGATGGCGCTATCGGACGAGGGGCTGGCCGGGCTCGCCCCGCGCCACCCGCGGCCGCGCGCCGGAGCGGGGGAGATAACCGTCGAACCCCTGGACGACCTGATCGAAGCCATCCGCCGCCACGACGGCATTGCGTACCAGCAGGGCATGCAGCATCGCCTGGCGCGCCAGGGGTTGCAGCACTTTGTCCTGGACACCGTTGCGCCGCTGACCCGGCAGATCGGCGAGGGCTGGGAAGTTGGCAGCCTCGAAGTGTTCGAGGAGCATCTGTTCACCGAACTGACCAAGCGCCTGCTGCGGCAAGCCATTGCCGGATTGCCGGCGGGCGGCGGGCCGCGGATCCTGCTCACCAGCGTGCCCGAGGAGCAGCACATGCTGGGCCTGCTCATGGTGGAGACCCTGTTGGCCCTCGAAGGGGCGGAGTGCATCCCCCTGGGCACCCAGATGCCCCTGCTGGAAATCGCCCGGGCCGTCGAAGCCCACCAGGCCGAGATCGTGGCCTTGTCGTTCTCCGCCGCTTTCCCCCAACGGCAGGTCGCCGGGCTGCTCCAGCACCTGCGGCAGATTCTCCCGCCCCAGGTCGCCCTCTGGGCGGGCGGCCTGGGAATCCGGCGCCAGGCCGCGCTGCCGGGCGTGGAACTGTTGGCGACCCTGGAGGAAGCACTGTCTGCCCTGGCGGCCTGGCGAGCCGCACGCGCATGACGTCAGGACGCAGCCCGCGTTCCGCCGGCCGGGCGCCGACGCGGCACGTCGACCGGGAGCGACGGCCGGGCCGTGGATGGGGCAGTGTAATCGCCGCGGCGATCTCCCCTCTTGGTGCGCGGTCGCCCCCGGGGCGGTCGGTGATTGGTCCCGATGTGCGGCGGCGGTAGAATTCGGGCCTTTCTCGTTTTCGCTGGAACGTCGCTCCATGACCCTGCGCATCGCCATCAACGGATACGGCCGCATCGGCCGTTGTTTCTTGCGGGCACTGCAGGAATCCGCGCTGGGCAACGAACTCGCCGTGGTGGCCATCAACGAGCCGGCGGATATCGAAAGCATGGCCTACCTGACCCGCTTCGACTCAACCCACGGGCGCTTCCCGGGCAAAGTGGAAATCGCCGGTGAGCGCCTGGTCATCGACGGCCGGCCGGTGGCCGTCTCCCATGCCACCGCACCGGAGGCGGTGGATTGGGCGGGGCTCGGCGTCGATCTGCTGGTGGAATGCTCTGGCCGCTACGCCCATCGCCACGAGCTGGAAGCCTTCCTGGCTGCCGGCTGCCCGCGGCTGTTGCTCTCCCACCCCGGGCACAGCGCCGCCGATGTCGATCGCACCATCGTCTTCGGCCTCAACCAGGATTCCCTCGCAGCCGATGACCGGCTGGTTTCGGCCGCCTCCTGCACCACCAACGCCATCGTCCCGGTGCTCGACATCCTCGACCAGGCCTTCGGCATCGAGCACGGCCTGATGACGACCCTACACTCGGTCATGAACGACCAGCCGCTCATCGACGGCTACCACCACGCCGACCTGCGCCGCACCCGCTCGGCCATGCAGTCCATGATTCCCGTCTCCACCGGCCTGGCCCGCGGCGTGGAGCGCCTGTTGCCGCCACTGGCGGGCAAGGTGGAGGCCAAGGCCATCCGCGTGCCGGTGGTCAACGTGTCGGCCATCGACCTGGTGGTCACTCTGGCCCGGCCGGCCACGGCGGCAGGGATCAATTCCTGCCTGCGGCAGACGGGGGAAGGGCGCTACGGCAGCCGCCTGGCCTGTTCGGACGACCCCCACGCCTCCATCGATTTCAACCACAGCCCCCAATCGGCCATCATCGACACCAGCCAGACCCGCATGAGCGGCGACCGGCTGGCCAATCTGTTGGTGTGGTTCGACAACGAGTGGGGCTTTGCCAACCGCATGGTGGAGCTGGCGGCTTTCTGGAACGAGCGGCTGGGGTAAGGGGTTGGGCGAAAGCAGCGGCTAGCTTCTTTCGGGCGTTTCAGAATCGCAGGGTCATCGGACTGGTTCAGGGTGAGGTTGGCAGAGTTCGGCCAAATCCGGTCACTCAGCCAAGTGGCGCAAAGCAGCCGTTCCGAGAGTTGGATCAGATGGATAGCTGATGACTTCGCACAGCCTCATAACGTCGATGTCATCTCAAACCTTGATATTCCATATGGTTCAGGGCACGATCCTGGCATGAACAGATTTAGTTGCAGCGTTGTCGAGGCAGTCAGTGCATAACTCGTGTGCGGCGAAGAGGCTGGCAGTTTGTCTGGCAGGAGCAGCCATGATATTCATGAGCCCATCAGCAAGCGCAAACGTTGCATTGCCTGAACCGCCTCCCAAGGATGTATTGCGTCAGGCGCTCTCCGGCTCGCAGGAGGCTGCTGATCGGTTCGTGGCGGCCTCAGGGCTTGTCGTTGCAGATGGCAGCAACCTCTATTGGGCAACCATCGCCGCAGAAAACGGGACACCACTGGGGGCTTTCCAAATCGTCTCGGTGCTCGGCGATAAAAAATACGCCGACCTAGTCGGCCAGCCCTATGGTGACTTCAGGCTGGATCGACAGTGGTTCTGGTGGAACAAGCTGCCTGCTTCGTGGCAGGGCAAGGCCGAAGCGAAGCCCCTTAGCACAGCGATACGCGGGTCACCTTACAAGCTTCCGACCGAATCCGAAGTGAGGCATTGGCGCGTCAACGACGCGACGCAACTGCAGTTCCGTCGAGCAGCAATGCGCGGCTCAGGAGAAGCCGCATTTCGGCTTTATGAGCACTACAAGGCCCTCGGCGCCTTGCGCCAGGAATGTCTGCTCTGGGCGACCATTGCGGCTCAGAACGGGCACAAGGCAGCGTTTCGCGTCGTCGGAGAATTCATGTTGCTTGGCGATCAGAATGATCGCCAGCGTGCTGCGTTCTGGCTGAAAAAAGCGGCCGATTCCGGTGACGCGACCGCTGCAGAATCGCTGAGAACATTTTTCCCTGGAAAGTAGTCCTGGATCATGCAGGCGATGGTTGCTGCCTAAATTGGCTGATAGGGTCGCGTATCAGCGATAGAGTGCTGGTAAGCCATCGGTCGACCAAGAGCAGCCCGTGACGCCACCTGCGCCAGACCTGACGCGCGGCCTTGTTATTCCATTTGGTTAGCCGCAGAATGCGCCGATGAATGGAATTTTTCTACAGCCTCGTTGGGCACTATGACTTCGTCGCTCAAGCCCCGGTTATTTCTTGTCTGGTCGATTGTTGCGGTACCGTCGCTGTTTTCTCTTTTTCTTCTTCTGTCATATCGTTACGCGCTGAGCCACGGTGAACTGCCATTTCTAGCCGGTCGGGAGTGGCGTTGGTATGGGGCTTTTGTTCTGGCATTAGTTAGCGGTGTCATTTGCACGTTTCTTTCTTCATCGGGCCGCATGCTCGGGCGCTCATTGTTGGCAGCGAGCTATCTGCTCATCATGAGTTTCATACTCTTTCTCATTGGGTTATTTGTGGCTTGCTCACAGGGTGACTGCGTGTGAGGCGAATCCGATCGGCCATTACCTGCCGGTCGCGGCTATGATTCCGTTCGAGTAGCAGAGAGCTATGACCGTCGACGTTGTTTGCGAGAACATCACATGGGATTGGATGTCGTCGAGTTCGTTCTTTGGGCTGAGGAAAAGTATGGGGTCGATATACCCGATGTTGACGCAGCGGAAATCGTTACAGTTGGACAGTTTTGTCGATACATTTCCGGCCGACTGGCGATAAAGGCTGCATTTACCGCTCCATCCTATAGGGCGATTCTCGATGACGTATCGCACGAGTTGGTTACATCATTTGGCGTAAAGCGGGATCTGATCTCGGAGCAGGCGCGGTTCGTAAAGGATCTGGGGCTTGATTGAATCCGATCGGTGACGGCCATCACCTGCCGTTGGCGGTTACATCTGAATTTCCGGTGCCAGGACGGAGTCGAGTGGCCGCTTCTGGGCGCGCAGCTTTAGGGCGAGAATATCCAGACCCTGCCAATTCCGGTTACTCCGCCAAGTGGCGCAAAGCGGACGTTCAAAGGTCTAAGCACGCGGCCTTAGTCCTACCCCTCACCCCGATGCTCTCAGGAACCTTGATATTCCATATGGTTCACGGCACGATCCGGGCATGAAGATATTTTTTGTACAGTTTCGTTAGATTTCATGTTCAGTTTCCCAACCGCCACACGAAAATCTGCCTTTGTCACCGGCATTTCACTGGTCGTGCTCATCGCAGCCCTCGTAGCACTTGAGCACTTCGGCGTTCTTCCCGCTGGCGCCTCTGAAAAAGAACTATTCCCGGTGGTCGCTGCTTATTTCTTCATTAGCGTCTTGCTGTTTGTTATTGACGTAAGGAGTTTTTCTCCAGCCGAACTGCAAACAAAAATCCCTCTGCTCTATTTTCCAACCAATCGACAAGGTCTCAATTTCTTGCTGAATGTCTGGGGAAGAATGCTGATTTGGTTTTTGGGGGTTGCAACCGCAGCCTCATTTCTTGCCCTTGGCCAGTGGCTACTGAAATGAAATCTAACATTCGAATCCACCGGACCTTCGGCAAGCGGCGCTTGCCTCCGTCCGATGATTTTCAACGTTGGGCGTCATGACAGCACGCGCGTTGCGCTGGCTGCCCGTTCCGGACATCACGTCTGGATTTGGTTCATTGTCATACTCGTTTGACGGCGAAACCGTTGCCGTAACTATGCATGGCGAAAGAAATCTTTCGCTCTCATTCGGTGGAGTCGTAGCGTTGCGGTTCGAAGATGAATGTCCCGGCTTCGATCCGCTGCCAAGTCCTCTCCCGATGTTGAAGCCATCTGCGACTTTCCCGCTGCTGACTATTCAAAACTCCGATTGGTCATTGATGTTTGAGCCCGTCCACCCTGGATGCAAGCACTTTTCCTTGATCACGTCAGATCACTTGCTTCAAATAATCGCCAAGCCGGAAGTCGTTGCCAAATGGCTAGCGCCCTGACCCCCGACCCTGCAGTCGAGGAGACCTGCGCGAAAAGCCGCGCAGGCCGCTCACTTCCGCGTTCGTGAAGGTCCGCTTTTTCAAGCGCGCTACTACCGCTTAGGGTCGACAGCAGCTACCCCCCGAAACGCAAACTCAAGAAACCGCTTGCACCCGGCCCGCTTTTTTTCTATGATTCAAACGAACGTATGAATCACTGTGGGGGAAATCATGGCGGAAGTCCGCAATATCGATACACGGGAGCGCATTCTGGACGCGGCGGAGCGGTTGTTCATGGCCCATGGCTACGAAGGTACTTCCATGCGCCAGATCACCAGCGGTGCGGCGGTGAACCTGGCGGCGGTGAATTATCACTTCGGCACCAAGGAATCGCTGATGCAGGAAGTCTTCCGCCGCCGTCTGGATTGGCTAAACGAGGAGCGCCTGCGGGTGCTGGACGAGATGGAGGCGGCCGCGGCCGGGGCGCCGCTGAAGCCTTCCCAGATCGTCGATGCCTTTTTTGGCACCATGCTGCGCATGGCCAATGACGAGAACCGCGGTGGCATGACCTTTCTGCGCCTCCTGGGGCGCACGCTGACCGAGCCGTCGGAATTCATCCGCACCTTCCTCGCCCACGAGTACCGGGTGGTCATGGACCGCTTCAAGGAGGCGCTGTTCAAGGCTCTGCCCGACGTGCCCAAGGCGGAGATCGTGTGGCGCTTCCACTTCATGCTGGGGGCCACTTCCTACGCCATCGCCGGTACCGACGCCCTGCGCTTGGTGACCGACTGGCAGATCGAGGAGGCGGATCGTCAGGACCGCATGGATCGCCTGTTGCCGCGCCTGATGTCCTTCCTGCTCGGCGGCCTGCGTTCGCCGCTGCCCCAGTTCGATGCCGCCGAAAACACCGAAGAGCAGCCGTCCAAGGCTGCCTGACACCCTTTCGAGGAGACAACCATGACTCTTTCTCCCTTGCTCACCCTCGGCCTGCTGCTTGCGGCGGCCGTCGTGGTGGTGCTCATCGTGCCACCCCTGCGCCGTGCCATCCTCACCCGACCGATGTTCGCGGCCTACCGCAAGGTGCTGCCCCAGATGTCCGATACCGAGCGGGATGCCCTGGAGGCCGGCACCGTCTGGTGGGAAGGCGAGCTCTTCCGCGGCGATCCGGACTGGAAGAAGCTCCACGCCTACCCGGTGCCCAAGCTCACCGCCGCCGAGCAGTCCTTCATGGACAACGAGGTGGAAGAGGCCTGCCGCCTGGTGAACGACTGGCAGGTGACCCAGGAGCTTTACGACCTGCCCGCCGAGGCCTGGCGCTACATCAAGGACAAGGGCTTTCTGGGCATGATCATCCCCCGCAAATACGGCGGGCTGGAGTTCTCGGCCTACGCCCATTCACAGGTGGTGACCAAGCTTTCCACCCGCTGCTCGGCGCTGTCCGTATCGGTGATGGTACCCAACTCCCTGGGGCCGGCCGAACTGCTGCTTCACTACGGTACCGAGGAGCAGAAGAACTACTATCTGCCGCGGCTGGCCAAGGGCCAGGAAATCCCGGCCTTCGCGCTGACCAGCCCGTGGGCCGGGTCGGACGCCGCTTCCATTCCCGACTTCGGCATCGTCTGCAAGGGCCTGTGGCAGGGCCGCGAGGTGCTGGGCATGAAGGTGACCTGGGACAAGCGCTACATTACGCTCGCCCCGGTGTGCACCATCCTCGGCCTCGCCTTCCGCCTCTTCGACCCCGAGGGCCTGCTGGGCGGCAAGAAGGATCTCGGCATCACCTGCGCCCTGGTGCCCTACGACCACCCCGGCGTCGATACCGGCCGCCGCCACTTCCCGCTCAACGCCATGTTCATGAACGGCCCGACCCGGGGCAAGGAAGTGTTCATGCCGCTGGATTTCATCATCGGCGGGCCGAAGATGGCCGGGCAGGGCTGGCGCATGCTCATGGAGTGCCTGGCCGCCGGGCGTTCCATCTCCCTGCCGTCATCCAATACCGGCATGGCCCAGGTGACGACCCGCGCCGTCGGCGGCTACGCCCGGGTGCGTAGCCAGTTCAAGATGGCGGTGGGCCGCTTCGAGGGGGTCGAGGAAGCCCTGACCCGCATGGGCGCCTCCACCTACCTGATGGACGCCACCCGCAAGATGACCGCCGGCGCCGTCGATCTCGGCGAGAAGCCGTCGGTGGTCTCCGCCATCGCCAAGTACCACGTCACCGAGCGGGCTCGCCAGGTGGTCAATGACGGCATGGACGTCATCGGCGGCAAGGGTATCTGCCTTGGCCCCTCCAACTTCCTTGGCCGCGCCTACCAGCAGGTGCCCATCGGCATCACCGTCGAGGGCGCCAACATCCTCACCCGCAGCCTGATCATCTTCGGCCAGGGGGCCATCCGCTGCCATCCCTACCTGCTGGCCGAAATGCAGGCCGCCCAGAACCCGGATACCGGCAAGGGCCTGATCGAATTCGACAAGGCGCTGTGGGGCCATACCGCCTATACCATCAAGCACGGCATCCGCGCCCTGTGGCTGGGCCTGACCGGCTCCCACTTCGTCGGCATCGATGCCGACGTGGCACCCGAGACCAAGCGCTACTACCAGCAACTGACGCGCTTCTCGGCGGCTTTCTCCTTCCTCTCCGACATTTCCCTGCTGGTGCTGGGCGGCAGCGTCAAGCGCCGGGAGAAGCTTTCCGCCCGCCTGGGCGACATCCTCGCCCAGATGTACCTGATGTCCTGCACCCTCAAGCGCTACGAGGCGGAAGGCCGGCAAGCCGCCGACGCGCCCCTCATGCACTGGGCCATCTGGGACGCCATGTACAAGACCCAGCAGGCCTTCGACGGGGTCATCGCCAATTTCCCCAACCGCTTCATCGGCCGTTTCCTCCATCGCAGCATCTTCCCCTGGGGCCATCCCTACGTCGTGCCCTCCGACGACCTCGGCCACGAGGCCGCCAAGCTACTCATCGCGCCCTCCGCCACCCGCGACCGCCTGACCGCCGAATGCTACCTGCCCCAGAGCAGCGACGACCCGGTGGGCGCCATCGAGCAGGCCCTGGCCGCCACCCTGGAGGCCGAGGCCATCGAAGCCAAGATCCGCGAGGCCGAAAAGCAGGGACGCTTCGAGGGCAACCCCACCGCCAACGTGCGCGACATCGCCGTCGCGGCCGTCGAGGCCGGCGTCATCACCGCCGCTGAATTCGACGTCATGAAGCGGCGCAACGCCCTGCGCGACATCGTGGTGCGGGTGGACGACTTCCCCTTCGACTACGGCGTGGCGACGGCCAGCAAGGCCACCGAGCACCGCCAGGCGGCCTAGGAGCGAGCGATGGCCTTTGCCCAACCGATCTATGTGGTCGATGGCGCCCGCACGCCCTTTCTCAAGGCCCAGAAGGGGCCGGGGCCCTTTGCCGCCTCCGACCTGGCCACCCAGGCCGGGCGGGCGCTGCTCCTGCGCCAGCCCTTCCTGCCTGCCGACCTGGACGAGGTGATCCTCGGCTGCGCCGCGCCGTCGCCGGACGAGACCAACATCGGCCGCATGGTGGCCCTGCGCCTGGGTTGCGGCCAGAAGGTGCCGGGCTGGACGGTGATGCGCAACTGCGCCTCGGGCATGCAGGCCGTCGATTCGGCCATTGCCAACATCCTCAGTGGCCGGGCCGACCTGGTGCTGGCCGGCGGCGTGGACGCGCTCTCCCGGGCGCCGCTGCTCTATTCGGACGCCATGGTGCGCTGGTTCGCCGCCATGATGAGCATGAAAACGCCGGGGCAGAAGCTCGGCCACTTTCTGAAGCTGCGCCCCGCCGCGCTGCTGTCGCCGGTCATCGGCCTGATGAAGGGCCTCACCGACCCGGTGGTGGGCCTGCTCATGGGGCAGACCGCGGAAAACTTGGCCTGGCGTTTCGGCATCACCCGGCAGCAGATGGATGAATTCGCCGTGCAGAGCCACCGGCGGGCCCTGGCCGGGCGCGCCGCCGGGCACTTCGAGGAGATCGTGCCGGTGGTCGATGGCACCGGCAAGATCTACGGCGAAGACGACGGCGTGCGGGCCGACGCCAGCATGGAAGGCATGGCCAAGCTGAAGCCCTTCTTCGACAAGAAATACGGCAACATCACCGCCGCCAACAGTTCCCAGATCACCGACGGCGCCGCCTGGCTGCTGCTGGCGTCCGAAGCCGCCGTGCGCAAGTGGAACCTCGAACCCCTCGGCCGTGTCGTCGACAGCCACTGGGCGGGCCTCGACCCGGCCCAGATGGGCCTGGGGCCAGTCCATGCCTCGACCCCGCTGCTGCAACGCAATGGCCTGGGGCTCGACGACGTAGACGCCTGGGAGCTGAACGAGGCCTTCGCGGCCCAGGTCCTGGGCTGTCTCGCCGCCTGGAGTTCCGACGACTACTGCCGCCAGGAACTCGGCCTGCCGGGGGCTTTCGGGGCTCCTGACGCGGCGAAGCTCAATGTGGACGGCGGGGCCGTCTCCATCGGCCACCCGGTGGGCGCCTCGGGCGCCCGCATCGTGCTCCACCTGCTGCATGTCCTGCGCCGCCAGGGGGGTGGCCGGGGGGTCGCCACCATCTGTATCGGCGGCGGCCTGGGCGGGGCCATGCTGGTCGAGTCCATGCATTGAGGGTGGAATAAAAACATGAACCTGAATCTGCAACACTGGCGCGTCAGCGTAGACGACGCGGGCATCGCCACCGCCACCCTGGACCGGGCCGGCGAAGCGGCCAACGCCCTTTCCCGGGAGGTGATGGAGGAACTGGGCCAGATCCTCGATGCCCTCGACCGGCAGCCGCCCAAGGGACTGATCTTCCGCTCCGGCAAGGCGGCCGGCTTCATCGCCGGCGCCGACATCCAGGAATTCACCCAACTCGATTCCGCCGAAAAGGGCAGGGTGCTCATCGAGCGGGGCTGGAACCTCTTCAACCGCCTGGCGGCTGTCCGCTATCCGACCCTGGCCCTGGTGCGCGGCCATTGCCTCGGCGGCGGCCTGGAACTGGCGCTGGCCTGCCGCTATCTGCTGGCGGTGGATGAACCGGGTACCAAGATGGGCCTGCCGGAAGTGATGCTAGGCATCTTCCCCGGCTGGGGGGGCATGCTGCGTCTGCCCCGGCGGATCGGCCCGGCGGCGGCCCTGGACCTGATGCTCACCGGCAAGACCCTCGACGCCAGGCGGGCGAAGAAGATGGGGCTGGCCGACGACTGCGTGCCGCCCCGGGTCATGGAGCCGGCGGCGCGGCAACTGCTGCTTTCCGGCCAGACCCGCCGGCCGTTGCCCCTGCTGCAGCGCCTCCTCAACGGCCCTCTCAAGGCCGTGGCCGCCGGTAGCGCCCGCAAGCAGGTGGCCACAAAGGCCCGGCCCGAACACTACCCGGCCCCCTACGCCATCATCGACATCTGGGCGAAGCACGACGGCAACGCCCTGGCGGCGCCGGAATTGATCGACCGCATCGTCGGCTCGCCCACGGCCCGCAACCTCGTCCGGGTGTTTTTTCTGCAGGAACGCTTGAAGGGCTTCGGCAAGGAGTCGGAGCGGCAGGTCCGGCGGGTGCACGTGATCGGCGCCGGCAGCATGGGCGGCGACATCGCCGCCTGGTGCGCCCTGCGCGGCCTCACGGTGAGCCTGCAGGATCAGGGCCTGGAGCGCATCGCCCCGGCCCTCAAGCGGGCCCGCACCCTGTTCGAGCGGCGCCTACGCGACCCGCTCCTGGTGCGGGCAGCCTGGGACCGCCTCATCCCCGATCCGGAAGGGGCCGGCGTTGCCCAGGCCGACGTGGTCATCGAGGCCATCTTCGAGGACGTCGCAGCCAAGCACGCACTGTTCCGCACCCTGGAACCCCGCCTCAAGCCGGATGCCGTGCTCGCCACGAACACCTCCAGCCTGCGCCTTGAGGATCTGCGTACCGTCCTCGCCCGGCCCGAGCGGCTGGTGGGCATCCATTTCTTCAACCCGGTGGCGATGATGCCCCTGGTGGAAGTGGTGCAGGCGGAAGGCGCAGACCCGGCCATGGTGCAGGCCGCCTGCGCCTTCGTCCGCCAGATCGACAAGCTGCCGCTGCCAGTGAAAAGCGCCCCCGGGTTCCTCGTCAATGCCGTGCTCGCTCCCTACATGCTCGAGGCCATGCGTTGCGTGGACGAGGGGCTGGCCCCGGAAACCGTGGATGCCGCCATGACGGCCTTTGGCATGCCCATGGGGCCCATCGAGCTGGCCGACACGGTCGGCCTCGACATTGCCCTGGCCGCCGGCAAGCAACTGGCCGGCGGGGCGCAGCCGCCGCGCTGCCTGGCCGAACGGGTCGCCCGCGGCGACCTGGGGCGCAAGTCCGGCCAGGGGTTCTACCGCTGGGCGGCGGACAAGCCGGCCAAGGGGGCCGGCGGCAGCGTTCCCGCCGGCCTCGCCGGCCGTCTGCTGCAGCCCCTGGAGGAGCGGACGGCCCGCCTGGTGGCCGACGGCATCGTCGCCGATGCCGATCTTGCCGATGCCGGAGTCATCTTCGGCACCGGCTTCGCCCCCTATACCGGCGGGCCGATCAACCACCGCCGCGCTGTGGCGGGTTGAGTGTTGCGCGCAGCCAACAAGGGGGTGGGGGAGGTGGGTTTTTTTCTGGATTTCAAACGCTTGTTTGATATTTAATCAGCGTAGCACCTTGGGGGGAGGGAAACCTTCCACACAATCACAACACAGGAGACATTCAATGACCAATGGGAATACTTTGCGCCTCATTCCGGCCCTGCTGGCGGTGGCGTTCAGCGGGAGCGCGATGGCGGCTGGCTTCCAGTTGCTGGAGCAGAACGCCAGTGGCATCGGCAACGCCTATGCCGGTTCGGCGGCCATTGCCGACAATGCCAGCACCATCTTCTTCAACCCGGCCGGGATGACCAAGCTGCAGAACCGGGAGGCTTCCGCAGGCCTGTCGCTGGTGCGCCCCAGCTTCAAGTTTACCGACAAGGGTTCCACCATCGCCCCGGCGACCGGGGGTGGCGATGGCGGCGATGCCGGCGACTGGGCGGCGGTTCCCAACGGTTACGTGTCCTGGGCGGTGGCCAAGGATCTCTATGTCGGATTGGGCATCAGTTCCCCGTTCGGATTGCAGACGAATTACGAGAACGACTGGGTGGGCCGCTTCCAGGCCATCAAGTTCGACATCAAGACGATCAACATCAACCCCTCCATCGCCTACCGGGTCAACGACATGGTCTCCGTTGGCGCCGGCCTCAACTGGCAGCGCATCGAAGCCGAGTATGTGCGTCGCCTGGCGACGGCGGTCAGTGTCGTCCCGGCCATCAATACCATTGCCCAGAACACCCGCGTTACCCTCGAACTCGATGACGACAGCTGGGGTTGGAATGCCGGGGTGCTGTTCGACCTGTCGCCGGCGACCCGCGTCGGCTTGTCCTACCGCTCTTCGATCAAGCATGACCTGAAGGGGTCCCTTTCCTTCGACCCCAATACCCTGGTCGCCGACGTCAAGGCCAAGGCGTCGATCGAATTGCCGGATACCGTCATACTAAGCGGCACCCATAAGCTCAACGATCGCTGGACGCTGCTGGGCGACGTTTCCTGGACGGGCTGGAGCGATATCCAGAAGGTGGACATCATCCGCACGACCTCCGGCGGCACGGCGACGACGGCGGCGGGAAGCACCGCCCAGACCCTGGAGACGAAATTCCGCGATACCTGGCGGGTCGCGCTGGGCGGCACCTATGCCCTGAACAGCGCCTGGGACCTGAAGTTCGGCGTGGCCTACGACCAGACGCCGGTCCGGAAGGCCACCGAACGGCTGGTGTCCCTGCCGGACAGCGACCGTCTCTGGGTTTCAGTGGGCGGACAGTGGAAGGTCTCCAAGGAAGCCCGGGTCGACCTCGGCGCCGCTTACCTGTTCGTGGACGACACGAATATCGACAACAACCAGAGCACGAGCGCCCGTGGCCGGGTGAAGGGAACCTACGATTCCGACGTCTGGCTCCTCGGGGCCCAGTATTCCGTGGCTTTCTGAACGTCGCTGCCTCATGTCCGCAAACCCCGGCCCGCCGGGGTTTTTTTTCGGTTTTTTTCTTGGGAATACCTTGACGGCCGGTTCATCGAAGCTATAATTCAAACGTTCGTTTTACGCGGTGGCGCCATGATGGAACCACCGACACCAAGAAGGAGAGACGCTTGAACAAGTTCACTGTAAGAAAGGCCGCGGTACTCGGCGCCGGCGTGATGGGGGCGCAGATCGCCGCCCATCTGGCCAACGCCAATGTGCCGGTCGTGCTCTTTGACCTCCCCGCCAAAGAAGGCGACAAGAACGGCATCGTCAAGAAGGCCCTGGACGGCCTCAAGAAGCTGCAGCCCGCGCCGCTCGCCAGCAAGGAAAAGCTCAAGACCATCGACGCCGCCAACTACGACGAGCATCTTCCCCTGCTCGCCGGGTGCGATCTGGTCATCGAGGCCATCGCCGAGCGCATGGACTGGAAAAACGACCTCTACGCCAGGATCGCGCCCCATCTGGCGCCGAACGCCATCGTCGCCTCCAATACCTCGGGCCTGTCCATCGACGCCCTGGCCCAGGGCCTGCCGGAGAGCGTGCGGCCCCGCTTCTGCGGCATCCACTTCTTCAACCCTCCGCGCTACATGAATCTGGTGGAGATCATCGCCACCCGCAGCACTGACGGCGGCACCCTGGACGCCCTGGAAACCTGGCTCACCTCGCGGCTGGGCAAGGGCGTCATCCGGGCCCTCGACACCCCCAATTTCGTCGCCAACCGCATCGGCGTTTTCTCCATCCTGGCGGTGATGCACCACACGGCCGCCTTCGGTCTCGGCTTCGACGAGGTGGATGCCCTCACCGGCCCCAGGATCGGCCGCCCCAAGAGCGCCACCTACCGGACCGCCGACGTGGTGGGCCTGGATACCCTGGCCCATGTGGTCAAGACCATGCAGGACACCCTGCCGGACGACCCCTGGCACGGCCATTTCCAAGTGCCGGGCTGGCTGGCGGCGCTGATCGGCAAGGGCGCTCTGGGGCAGAAGACCAAGGGCGGCATCTTCCGCAAAGCGGGCAAGGAAATCCAGGTGCTCGACCTCGCCGCCCAGGACTACCGGCCTTCCGGCGGCGAGATCGCCGAGGAAGTGGCGGCCATCCTCAAGGTCAAGCACCCCGGCGAGAAATTCGCCCTGCTGCGCCAGAGCCAGCACCCGCAGGCCCGGTTCCTGTGGGCCATCTTCCGCGATGTCTTCCACTACTGCGCGGTGCAATTGGAAAACGTCGCCGACAATGCCCGTGACCTCGACCTCGCCATCCGCTGGGGCTTCGGCTGGGCCCAGGGGCCCTTCGAGACCTGGCAGGCCGCCGGCTGGGCCGACATCGCCCAGGCCATCGCCGCCGACATCGCCGCCGGCAAGGCCATGAGCGACGTGCCGCTGCCGGCGTGGGTGATTGACGGCCGCAGCGGTGTCCATTCCCCCGCCGGTTCCTGGTCCGCGAAGAAGGGTGCCGATGTGCCCCGTTCCGAACTGGCCGTCTATCGCCGGCAATTGTTCCCCGAGCGGGTGTTGGGCGAGGGTGCCGCGACGCCGGAAAAGTCCGGCGAAACCCTCTACGAGAACGACGGTGTGCGCCTGTGGCGCCTGCCGGCGGTGGATGCCGGTGTCGGCATCATCTCCTTCAAATCCAAGATGCACACCATCGGCGACGAGGTGCTGGATGGCGTCATCGCCGCCGTACGCCAGGCCGAGGGGCAACTGGACGGCGTGGTGATCTGGCACGAGCCGCCCTTCGCCGTGGGCGCCAATCTGGCCCAGGTGACGGAGGCTTGCGTTGCCGGTCGTTTCGACCTGCTGGAAGCGACGGTGGAGAAGTTCCAGCGCGCTTCACAGACCCTCAAGTATGCCCAGGTGCCGGTGGTGGCCGCGGTGCAGGGCATGGCCCTGGGCGGCGGTTGCGAGTTCGTCATGCACGCTACCAAGCGGGTCATGGCCCTGGAAAGCTACATCGGGCTGGTGGAAGCGGGCGTCGGCCTGATTCCGGCGGGGGGCGGCTGCAAGGAATTTGCCATCCGCGCCACCGAACTGGCCAAGCGCACGGCGACCCCGGGCGAGATATTCCCCTTCCTGCAGAACGTCTTCACCACCATCGCCATGGCCAAAGTGGCGGGCAGCGCCCAGGAAGCGGTGGAGTACGGCTTCGCCCGGGAGACCGACACCATTCTCTTCAACGCCCAGGAACTGCTCTCCGTGGCTCTCAAGGAAGCCCGCGCCCTGGCCGACGCCGGCTACGTCCCGCCCCTGCCGGCCCGCGCCGTGCCGGTGGCCGGCCGCACAGGCATCGCCACCTGCGAGATGATGCTGGTGAACATGAAGGAGGGCGGCATGATCTCCGCCCACGACTACCGGGTGGCCAAGGCTGCCGCCATCGCCCTCTGCGGCGGCGAGGTGGACGCCGGCAGCCTGGTGGACGAGGAATGGCTCATCACCACCGAGCGCCGCCTCTTCGTCGAACTCCTGAAGACCCCGGAAACCCAGGCCCGAATCAAGCACATGCTCGATACCGGCAAACCGCTCCGTAATTGATCGGGCCAAGGAGAACCAGATAATGACCAAGCAAATCCAAGACGCCTACATCGTCGCCGCCACCCGCCTGCCGGTGGGCAAAAAGAACGGCATGTTCCGCACCGTGCGGCCCGACGACATGCTGGCCCATGCCATCCGCTCCGTTGTCGCCCAGGCGCCGGGCATCGACCCGGCCCGCATCGGCGACGTCATCGTCGGCTGCGCCATGCCGGAAGCGGAGCAGGGCATGAACGTCGCCCGCATCGGCCTTCTGCTGGCCGGGCTGCCCAACACCGTGCCGGGCATCACCATCAACCGTTTCTGCTCCTCCGGCGTCCAGGCGGTGGCCGATGCCGCCGCCCAGATCCGCCTCGGCCTGGCCGACGTGATGATCGCCGCCGGCACCGAATCCATGAGCGTCATGCCCCAGATGATGGGCAACAAGACGGCCATGAACCCGGCCATCTTCGAGAAGGAGGAAAACCTCGCCATCGCCTACGGCATGGGCCTCACCGCCGAAAAGGTTGCGGCGCAGTGGAAGATCGGCCGGGAGGCACAGGACGCCTTCGCCGTGGAATCCCATCGCCGCGCCACGGCAGCCATCGCTGCCGGCCATTTCAAGGCCGAGATCAGCCCTTATACCGTCACCACCCACCAGCCGGACCTCTCCACCGGCGAAGTGAAGGTGAAGAGCCGTACCGCTGACACCGACGAAGGCCCCCGCCCTGACTCCTCCCTGGAGGCCCTGGCCCGGCTGAAGCCGGTGTTCCACGCCCGGGGCTCGGTCACCGCCGGCAATTCGTCGCAGATGTCAGACGGCGCGGCGGCCGTCATGCTGGTGTCGGAGAAGGTGCTCAAGGAGCACAACCTGACCCCGCTGGCCCGTTTCGCCGGCTACGCCGTCGGCGGCGTGGCGCCGGAGATCATGGGCATCGGCCCCGTCGCCGCCATTCCCAAGGTGCTGGCCCAGGTGGGCATCGGCCAGGGCGACCTGGACTGGATCGAGCTCAATGAAGCATTCGCCGCCCAGTCCCTCGCCGTCATCAACGAACTGGGGCTGGACCCGGCCAAGGTCAATCCCCTGGGCGGCGCCATCGCCCTCGGCCACCCCCTCGGGGCCACCGGCGCCATCCGTACCGCCACGGTGGTGCACGGGCTGCGGCGTACCGGCGGCCGCTTCGGCATGGTGACCATGTGCATCGGCACCGGCATGGGCGCCGCCGGCATCTTCGAGCGGATGTAAGCGATGCGGCCGGCCTGGCTCGCCAAGGTGCCGCCCTCATGGCGGGCGCGGATGGTGCGGATGGGGTTCAACCTCCATCCCGCCTTCCGCGGCACCGGCGGCCGCGTCGAGCACGTGGCGGCGGATCTCTCCCACATCCGCATCCGCCTGCCGCTGAGCTGGCGGACCCGCAACGTGGTGGGGTCCATCTACGGCGGTTCCCTCTTCGCCGTGACCGACGGCGTCCATCCCATGATGCTCATGGCAGCCCTGGGGGACGGCGTGGTGGTGTGGGACAAGGCAGCCAGCATCCGCTACCGCAAGCCGGGGTTTTCCACGCTCTATGCCGATTTCCGGCTGGATGCCGGGGAGGTGGCCGCCATCCGCGCCGCCCTGCGGGAAACCCCCGAACTGGACCGCAGTTACCAGATCGAACTGAAGGATGGCGACGGCATCGTGCATTCCGTGGTGGAGCGCGTGATCTACATCGCCGACAAAAATTACTACCGGCAAAAAATTACCGGAGGAGAAAAATGAGCCTTTCCCATTCCCTGCGCGCCGCCGTCCTGGCCACCGCGCTTTTCGCCACGACCGGGGCGCAGGCCGCCGAAGTGGCCGGCGTCCGCGTCGACGACCGCATCACCGTCGGCGGCAACGAGCTGGTTCTCAACGGCGCCGGCCTGCGCAGCAAGCTCTTCATCAAGGTCTATGTGGGCGCCCTTTACGCGCCCCAGAAGGCCAGTGCCCCGGCAGCCTTCATCGACGCCACGGCGCCCCGGCGCATGACATTGCGCTTGCTGCGGGATGTCGATGCGGATACGCTGTACGGGGCGCTCCACGAAGGCTTGAAGGGTAACCACGGCGAGGCCGAACTGGCCGCCATGAAGCCCCAGATCGACCAGTTTGCGGCGATCATGAAGAAGGGCGGGGACCCCAAGGCCGGCGACACCATCGCCATCGATTTTTCCGGCGATACGGTCGCCGTGGCCTTCAATGGCGAGGCCCGCGGCACCGTTGCCGGCGGCGGCTTCGCCCGGGCGCTGCTGAAGGTCTGGCTGGGGGAGCACCCGGTGGACGCCGGCTTGAAAAAGGCGCTGCTCGGTGGCTGAGATGAGAGAAGGAGGGGAGACCATGGACAAGATCTGGCTGAGGAGCTATCCGCCCGGCGTGCCGGCGGAGATCGGGATCGACCACGTGGCGTCGCTGGTGGCGCTGTTCGAGGAGGCCTGCCGCAAGTATGCCGACAAGGTGGCCTACATCAGCATGGGCCGGGAGATGACCTACGGCGAGCTTGACGCCGAGGCCCGGGCCTTCGCCGGCTGGCTGCAATCCCTGGGGCTGAAGAAGGGCGACCGGGTGGCGCTGATGATGCCCAACCTGCTGCAATACCCGGTGGCTCTCTTCGGCACCCTGCGGGCCGGCTGCGTGGTGGTCAATTGCAACCCGCTCTATACGCCGCGGGAGCTGGAGCACCAGTTGAAGGATTCCGGCGCCGTGGCCATCGTCATCGTCGAGAATTTCGCCAACACGCTGCAGCAGATCATCGGCCGCACCGCCGTCAAGCATGTGGTGGTCACCCCCATGGGCGAGATGCTGGGCTTCCCCAAGGGGCTCCTGGTCAATCTGGTGGTGCGCCACGTGAAGAAGCTGGTGCCGGCCTGGGCGCTGCCCGGGCACATCGGCTTCAAGGCGGCCCTGGCCGCCGGCCGCCGGCATGGCACGACGCCGGTCGCCCTGGGCCACGACGATCTCGCCTTCCTGCAATACACCGGCGGCACCACCGGCGTCTCCAAGGGCGCCATGCTCACCCACGGCAACATCACCGCCAACGTCATGCAGGCCCATGCCTGGATCAAGCCGGTGATCCGCGAGGGCGAGGAATTCATCATCACCGCGCTGCCCCTGTACCACATCTTCGCCCTCACGGCGAACTGCCTCACCTTCCTCATGGTGGGGGCGCGCAATCTGCTCATCGCCAACCCCCGGGACATCCCCGGCTTCGTCAAGGAGTGGGGCAAGTACCCGGTGACGGTGACGACGGGAGTCAACACCCTGTTCAACGCCCTCCTCAACGACCCCGGCTTCGCCGCCCTGGACTTTTCCACCATGAAGGTCACCCTCGGCGGCGGCATGGCGGTCCAGGCACCGGTGGCCGAGCGCTGGGCCAAGGTCACCGGCACCCCGCTGCTGCAGGCCTACGGCCTGACCGAAACCTCGCCGGCGGCCACCATCAACCCCCTGGACATGAAGGAGTTCAACGGTTCCATCGGCCTGCCCATTTCCTCCACCGAATGTTCCATCCGCGACGATGCCGGCAAGGAGGTGCCCCGGGGCCAGGTGGGCGAAATCTGCATCCGCGGGCCCCAGGTGATGAAAGGCTACTGGCAGCGGCCCGACGAGACGGCCAACGTCATGCATCCGGACGGCTTCCTGCGCACCGGCGACATGGGCTACATCGACGCCGCCGGCTTCGTCTTCCTGGTGGATCGCAAGAAGGACATGATTCTCGTCTCCGGCTTCAACGTCTATCCCAACGAGGTCGAGGAGGCCGTCGCCATGCACCCCGGCGTGCGCGACGTGGCGGCCATTGGCGTCCCCGACGACAAATCCGGCGAGGCAGTGAAGATCTTCGTCGTGCGCAAGGACCCCCGCCTGACGGCGGAGGAGTTGGTCGAGCACTGCCGCCAGCAGCTCACCGGCTACAAGGTGCCCCGCCACGTCGAATTCCGCGACGACCTGCCGCGCACCAACGTCGGCAAGATACTGCGCCGCGCCCTCAAGGAAGGCGGCTGATTCCGGCTGCAGGCCATCCGTGACTTTGTCGGCTTCGCCTCGCCCGGCCAGGTGTAATGTCATCGGCCTGCCTTCGTGTTCCGAATGGCCAGCAGCCGGAATTGCCAAACCAACTAACCAGGAGAACCCATGTCCATTCCCGCATCGTTGAGGGAGAGGCTCGCGCTGCCCGTCATCTGCGCACCCATGTTCATCGTGTCCAACCCCGACCTGGTCATCGCCCAGTGCAAGGGCGGCCTCATCGGTTCCTTCCCGGCCCTCAACGCCCGGCCCAAGGAGGAACTGGAGGTCTGGCTGGACCGCATCCAGACGGCGCTCGCCGCCGACCCGAACGCTGCGCCCTTCGCCGTCAACCAGATCATCCACCAGTCCAACGAGCGCCTGGAGCATGACATGGCGGCGTGCATCAAGCACAGGGTGCCCCTCATCATCACCAGCCTGCGGGCGCCTACCGACATCGTGCCCCACGTCCATGCCTACGGCGGCAAGGTCTTCCACGACGTGATCAGCGTGCGCCATGCGGAAAAGGCCCTGGAAGCGGGGGTCGACGGCCTCATCCTGGTCTGCGCCGGGGCCGGTGGCCACGCCGGGACGCTGAGTCCCTTCGCCCTGGTCGGCGAGATCCGCAAGTTCTACGACGGCCCCATCGCCCTCTCGGGAGCCATCACCAGCGGCAGCGCCATCCTCGCCGCCCAGGCCATGGGGGCGGATTTCGCCTACATCGGCACGCGCTTCATCGCCACCCGGGAGGCCAACGCCACCGAGCGCTACAAGGAATGCATCGTCGATTCCAGCGCCGCCGACGTGGTCTATACGCCGTACTTCACCGGCGTTGCCGGCAACTACCTGAAGGGCAGCATCGTCGCCGCCGGCCTCGATCCGGAAAACTTGCCAGTGAAGGACAAGGACGCCATGAACTTCGGCGCCGCCGCCGGGGCCGCCAAGGCCTGGAAGGACATTTGGGGCGCCGGCCAGGGCGTGGGCACCATCGACGACGTCCCTGCCACCGCCGACCTCATCGCCCGCCTGAAAACGGAATACGCCGCCGCCAAGGCCGCCCTCTGCGGCAACGGCGTCTGACCAAGAACCAAGGAGACACCCCGTGAGCGACTACCGCGCCCCCGTCAACGAAATGCGCTTCGTCATGGACGAACTGGCCGGCTTTGCCGAGCTGAGTACCCTGATCCCGGAATTCGCCGAAGCCACCCCCGACATGGCGGACGCCATCCTCGAGGAAGCCGCCAGGTTCGCCGCCGAAGTGCTGGCCCCCCTCAATACCGTGGGTGACCGGGAAGGCTGCCGCCTCACTGCCGCCGGCGTCGCCACCCCGCCGGGCTGGAAGGAGGCCTACCATGCCTTCTGCGCCGGCGGCTGGAACGGTATCGCCTCGCCGCCGGAATTCGGCGGACACGGGCAGCCCGACAGCCTGGCGGTGGCGGTGAAGGAAATGGTTTGTTCGGCCAATCTTTCCTTTTCCCTGGGGCCGTTGCTCACCACCGGCGCCGTCGAGGCCCTCACCATCTGCGCCAGCGATGAACTCAAGGCCGTCTACCTGGAAAAGATGGTCACCGGCGAATGGACTGGCACCATGAACCTCACCGAGCCCCAGGCCGGCTCCGACCTTGCCTTGGTGCGCAGCCGGGCCGAGCCCCAGGAGGACGGCAGCTACCGCCTCTTCGGGCAGAAGATATTCATCACCTACGGCGACCACGACATGACGGACAACATCGTCCACCTTGTGCTCGCCCGCCTGCCCGACGCCCCCGCCGGGGTGCGGGGCATCTCCCTCTTCCTGGTGCCCAAGTTCCTGGTCAATGCCGACGGCTCCCTGGGGGAACGCAACGACGCCCATGCTGTCTCCATCGAACACAAGCTCGGCATCCACGCCAGCCCAACCTGCGTCATGGCCTACGGTGACCACGGTGGGGCGGTCGGTTACCTGCTGGGGGAACCCAACCGCGGCCTCGAATACATGTTCATCATGATGAACGAGGCCCGCCTCGGCGTCGGCCTGCAGGGCATCGCCCTCGGCGAACGCGCCTACCAGCAGGCCCTGGCCTACGCCCGGGAGCGCAGGCAAGGCCGCGATGCAGTCAGCGGCGAGGCCCTGGTCACCATCGACCACCACCCGGACGTGCGCCGCATGCTCATGCTCATGAAGAGCCGAGTCGAAGCCTGTCGGGCGCTGGCCTATGTCACCGCCGCCTACATGGACCGGGCCCACGCCCACCCCGATCCCGAGGAACGCCGGCGCAACCTGCTGCTCACCGAATTCATGATCCCCATCGTCAAGGCCGGCGGCACCGAAATGGCCGTGGACGTCACCTCCCTCGGCATCCAGATCCACGGCGGCATGGGCTACATCGAGGAGACCGGCGCCGCCCAGCACTGGCGCGACGCCCGCATCACCACCATCTACGAAGGCACCACCGGCATCCAGGCCAACGACCTGGTCTTCCGCAAGCTCATGCGCGACGGCGGCGCCACCGCCAAACATTTCTTTGGGGAGATTGCCGCCACCGTCGGGCAACTGGCCGCCAGCCCGCGGCCAGAACTGCAGGCCATCGCCCGCCGCCTCGGCGCCGGCCTGGAGGCCTGGGTCAAGGCCACCGACTGGCTGGGGGCCAACGCCAAGGCCGACCCGGCCGGCGTCCTTGCCGCCGCCGTGCCCTACCTAAACCTGGCCGTCACCGTCTGCGGCGGCTGGCAAATGGGCCGCGCCGCCCTCGCCGCCGCCAGGAAGCTCGCCGCCGGCGAGGGCGACGACCGCTTCTTCACCACCAAGATCGCCTGCGCCTGCTTCTACGCCGACCACGTCCTCCCCCACGCCGCCGCCTACGGCGAGAGCGTTCGGGCGGGGGCCGGGGCGCTGGCGACGGGTGCGGCGGAAAGCTTTTGAGCGAGGATGCCTGGCGGCCCCGGTAAGCGCCTAAATGCCGGAGCGGGGCGGGATGTGAACGTACTGCTCCCGCTCGTCGTGCCGGCGGCGGGACGGCCAGTCGCAACTGCCGCAGTCGCACCAACTCGCAGCGTCCAGCCCTGACAGGCAACCATCCAGGCTGGGCAGTTCGCAGGGAAAGTCGCACCCGGCATCGCAGAAGCCCCGTTGGGTCTGGAAAGCCGAAGGGCAGTCGCCGGTTGCCCCGTAGCGCCGGTGAGCGACCCCGCACAGGTAGGTCCGGCGGCGCAATATCGCCAGCCCGCGCAGGGCGCCGAACCGCCGTACCGCGCGATACCCCAGGGCGGAGCAGCTTCGCCGCCCGGTATGGGCGCGATAGGCACAGCGAAAGCCCTTGTATGGAGAGACGTAGCGCTGGTATGCGGTGATCGCGGCAAGAAGGAGGGGGCGCATTGCGAAAGTGCCGGTAGCGTTCCGCCTACTTCGCTTCCCGCTTGCAGTCCGGCTGCCTGACCTCGGTGCAGTGGTTGTAGGCTTCGGCCTTGATGCCGCCGGTGGCGTTTCGATAAGGGCCGAAGCACTCGGCGGCCGCTTCGAACTGCTTCCACTGTTCCTCGCAACTGGCGGGCGGGTTCGCCGCGGAGGGTGCGTGCGGGGGGGCCGCGGTGCCGCCTCCCGGCGCGTCGTTCCTGGCTTTTTGGTTCAAGCGGCCCTTTTCCCTGGCTACCCGCGCTTCGGCCTCCTGGCGTTGGGCTTCGGTCACACCCGCACTACCGGTATCGACCGCCCTCGACCGGTTCTTCTGTGCACTGGGGGGCGACTCGCCGTAGTGAATCTGGCCCTTTTCGTCGGTCCAGCGGTACAACTCGCCACCATGGGCAAGGGTGAAGATGAAACAGGTAGCGATTGCCATGGCCAGTTTGCTTTTCATTGCCTTCCTTTCGCTGGGAAGCGGTGTGGAAAACCGGGGCAGCGTCCTGCCATTACGCATATCCCATTGCGTTTGACGCAACCGTCGACCCCTCGGCGAGAACCGGTTGGGCGATGGGCGCCGTCCGCTGCCGGTTGTCGAGAGACAGGCGCCGGTTGTCGTGCAGCGTGAGGATTGCAGGCCGGACATCGAACGCCGGCAAGCTTACCTGCATGGCATTTTCCGGGCAAGGGCGTATCCCGTTGGCCTGGGGGCGGGTCGTCGGCCCGCTAAAAACTGGTAGCATGAACGCCCGCCTTTCCCGACGTTTTCCCCATGCTGCGCCGTTATCCCACGTTCCTGATCTGGCTGGGCTATGTCGCCTTCGTGGCGTACGGCAGCCTGGTGCCCCTGCGCTTCACGCCGCGGCCCCCGGGGGAGGCGTGGATGGCGTTCCTGCAGATGCCGTTCCTGCGGCTGGGGGTGGAATCCCGGGCGGACTGGGTGGCCAACGGGGTGCTCTACGTGCCGGTGGGGTTCCTGACGGCGGTGCTGCTGGCGGGCGTGCTGGGCCGCGGCGGGCGCTGGCTGGCCTATGGCGCAGCGGCGGCCTTCGGGGCCGGCCTCGCCCTGGCGGTGGAATTCGCCCAGATTTATTTTCCGCCCCGCACGGTTTCCCTCAACGACCTGTTGGCGGAGGGCCTCGGCACCGTCCTCGGGGTGGCGCTGGCGGTGGGCCTGGGGGGATGGTTCCGGGGGGCGCTGGCTTCCCTCGGCACCCTGCTGGAGGGTGGGCGGGCGCGCTGGCTGTTGCAGGCCTACCTGGCCTGGTACCTGGCTTTCGCGCTGTTTCCCTTCGATTTCCTGGTGTCCTGGGGCGAGATCGAGCGCAAGGCCGATTCGGCCATGTGGGGCTGGTGGGCGGCGGGGGAGGGGAGCGGCGGCTTCCTCTTCCTGGTGCGGCTGGCGGTGGAGGTGGCGCTGACGGTGCCTGTGGGCTGGGCCTTGGCGGCGCGAGGGCAGCGGCCGGCGGTGGGCCTGGCGGCGGCGGGAATCCTTGGCTTGCTGCTGGGGGCGGCCATCGAGGTGGCGCAGTTCTTCGTGGCCTCCGGAGTGAGCCAGGGGGTTTCGGTCTTCACCCGGGCCCTGGGCGTGGTGTTCGGCGTGGCGACCTGGCGACACCGGGTCGACCTGGCCGCCACCCTGCGCGGCATGCCGACGGCCTTCAAGCTGGCCCTGGGGCTGCTGTACGCCGCCGTCCTGCTTACGGCCAACGGGTGGTTTTCCAGCCGGTGGAGCGGTGCCGGCGTGGCGGAGCGGCTGGCGGAAGTGCATTTCCTGCCTTTCTATTACCACTATTTCACCACCGAGGCGAAGGCGCTCTACAGCCTGGCCGGCGTTGGCCTTATGTACGCCCCCCTGGGCGCCCTGGTCTGGCTGGGGAGCGGCCGCGGCGGGCGGGCGGCGGCCATGGCGGTGGCTGCCGCCGCCGGGGTGGAAGCGGGCAAGTTGTTCCTGGTCGGCAGCCATCCGGACCCCACCAACCTCCTCATCGCCGCCGTGGCAGGCGGGCTGCCGGTGGGGCTGCTGCAGGTGCTGACGCGCCCGCCGGGGGCGGCGGGCGAGAAGGACCTCCCGGCGTCGCCCCAGCCGCCGGCCACCGGTGCCGAACCAGCGGGCGGGAAGGCTCCTTCCCATCATCGCCACCGGCGAGAGGCGACGGCGCCCGCGCCGAGCCGGCCGGGGCCCTTTGCCCTGGCGCTGGCGGCGGTGGCTTTCCCGGTGCTGGCGTGGAAGCTGGCGGGCTTTCCCGTCCTGGCGCCGGCCTTGGGGCTGGGGATCGCGGCCGCGGCGGTGGCGGTCTGGCGGCGGCCTGCGTGGATCTTCGTCATCGTCCCGGCAGCGCTGCCGGTGCTCGATCTGGCGCCCTGGAGCGGGCGCTTCTATCTGGATGAGTTCGATTTCCTGCTACTCGCCCTGGTCCCCGTGGCGTACTGGCGTGTACCCCGGGGGCCGCGCCGCCGCCGGGAGGCCGACGGGCCGCTGTGGCTGGCCCTTGGGCTGCTGGCCTTCAGCGTCGCCCTCAGTACGGCCATCGGCCTGGGCGTTGCGCCCGGCGTCGACGCCAACAGCTTTACCAATTACTACAGTCCCTTCAACGCCCTGCGCATCGCCAAGGGGTTCGCCTGGGCCCTGCTGCTCCTCGGCCTTTGCCGGCGATTCCGGCGCGGCGGCGAGGACGTGCGCCCCGCGCTGGCCTGGGGCATGGCCGCGGGATTGGCGCTGACGGTGGCGGTGATCCTTTGGGAGCGGGTGACCTTCAGCGGCCTGTTCAATTTCGATTCGGTGTACCGCGCCACGGGGCCGTTCTCGGCCATCCATACCGGCGGTGCCTACATCGAGTGCTTCCTGGCGGCGGCGGTGCCTTTCCTGGCAGTGCTGCTGCTCGAACGGCGCGCCCTGCTGCTGCGCCTGGGAGGGCTGGGGCTGCTGCTGGGTGCCACCTATGCCCTGATGGTCACCTATTCCCGCAACGGCTATTCGGCCTACGGGGTCGCCTTGGTGACCGTGTTCTTCTTTGCCCTGTTCGCCCGGGAGTTGCGCTGGAAGCGCTTCGTCCTGCCGGTGGTGCTGGCGGGGGCGGTACTGGCGGCGGCGCTGCCGGTGTTCCTGGGGGGATTCGCCCAGGAGCGCATGGGCCAGATCGGCCGCGACCTGGGCATTCGCCAGGCCCATTGGGAAGATTCCCTAGCCATGCGGGACGAGGGCCTGGGGACGGCGCTTTTCGGCGTGGGCATCGGGCGCTATCCGGAAACCGCCTTCTGGCGGAGCCGCGGGCAGAAGCGCTCGGGAGCCTACCGCCTGGAAGCGGAGGGCGGCAATACCTTCCTGCGCCTGACGCCGGGGGAGTCGATCTACATGGAGCAGTTCGTTCCCCTCCAACCCCAGACCGACTACGTGCTCAAGGCCGATTTGCGGGCGCGCAGCGCCGATGCACAGTTCACCTTGCCGGTCTGCCAGAAATGGATGCTGGCTTCCTACGAATGCGTGTGGAAGACGGTCAAGGTCGGCGACAAGCCGGAAGCCTGGCATCACCACGAAATCCGCTTCAACGCCGGGGTGGTGGGCGGTGGCCCGTGGTATGCCCGGCGGCCGGTGAAGCTCTCGCTCTACAACCCCAACCCGGCGAGCGCGGTGGATGTGGACAATCTCAGTCTGGAGCCCGCCGGTGGCCCCAGCATCGTGCGCAACGGCGATTTCGCCCAGGGTCTGGACCGCTGGTTCTTTTCCACCGACAGCCACCTGCAGTGGCACGCCAAGAGCCTGCCCGTGGCAGTGCTCTTCGACCAGGGCTGGCTGGGGCTGGCGGCCTGGGCGCTGTTCCTCGGCCTGGCGCTGCTGCGGCTGGGGCGGGGGGCCTGGCGGGGCGACCTGCAGGCGGCGGCCATTGCCGGATCGGTGGCGGGCATCCTCGTCGTCGGGCTGTTCGACACGGTGATCGACGCGCCGCGCTTCCTGCTGCTGCTGGTGTTGCTGGCGGGCATCGGCGCCCTGCCACCGCCGAAAGCCTCAGCGTAAGCCCAGCCGCCAGAGGGAGGTGGTTTCCCGGGAACGGGCCTGATGCAGCGGATCGTCCGTGTCCGCGGCCTTGGGGTGGCGCGGCCGGGTATCGAGGCGGCCGAGGACTTTCAGGCCGGCGACGTCGATGGCGGCGAGGAGTTCGTCGCGGCTGCGCAGGCCGAGGTGCTCCGCCAGGTCGGAAATGATAAGCCAGCCTTCGCCGCCGGGGGCCAGGTGGGCCGGCAGCCCGGCCAGGAAGCCCTTGAGCATGCGGCTGTCCGGGTCGTAGACCGCGTTTTCGATGGGCGAACTGGGGCGCGCCGGCAGCCAGGGCGGATTGCACACCACCAGGGAAGCCCGGCCCGGTGGGAAGAGGTCGGCCTCGACCACCTCCACCGCCCCGGCGAGGCCGAGGCGGGCGAGGTTTTCCCGGGCGCAGGCCAGCGCCCGCGGGTCGCAGTCGGTAGCCACGACCTGGGCGATGCCGCGCCGCGCCAGCAGGGCGGCGATGACGCCGGTGCCGGTGCCGATGTCGAAGGCCGTGCCGCCGGGGGGCAGGGGAGCATCGCCCACGAGATCCAGGTATTCGCCGCGGACCGGCGAGAAGACGCCGTACCAGGGGTGGATGCGGTCGCCCAGGGCGGGGATGAAGACGCCTTTCTTGCGCCATTCGTGGGCGCCGTTGATACCCAGGAGCTCGCGCAGGGAAACGACGCTGGCCTCGTCCCCCGGACCGTAGGCTTCCGCGCAGGCCTGGCGCAGGTCCGGCGCCCGGCGCAGGGGCACGGTGTAGTCAGCCGCCAGGGGGATGAGCAGGAGGCCCAGGGTGCGCGCCCGCTGGGCTTGGGCCATGCGGTGCTGGTTGAAGGCGTCGCGGGGGCTGGCGGCGGGGCGGGCTTTCTTTTCCGCCCGGCGGCCGAGGGCCTGCAGGAGCTGGCGGGCGTTGTGGAAGTCGCCGCGCCAGAGCAGGGCGGTGCCTTGGGAAACGAGGGCATAGGCAGCGTCGGCCTTGAGGGTGTCGTCGGCGACCAGCACGCGCTTGGGCGGCGGATTGCCGGCTTCGGAACGCCACCGGGCGGCGTGGGCGGTGCCGTCTTCTTCCCAGGCGAGGGTAGGGGCGGTCACGGTCAGTCGGCCAGTTCGATCTGGCCGCTCACGTTCACGGTGACCAAGGATTCGCCGGCTTCGACCGGCAGGGGCGCGGCCTCTGCCGCCATGGCCATGGCCTTGCCCCGCAGCATGGGCATCACCGGGCCGCTCTGACCGATGGTGAGGTGCTTGATGCGGTAGGGCTTGCCGATGGCGTCGGCGACCACCTTGGCGCGGCCATGGAAGGCGGCGATGGCGTCCCGGGTGGCGTCGTCTTCGGCCTTGCGGCGGGTTTCTTCGGCCGGGGCCAGGGCGACGCCGGCAAGGGCCAGGCGGTTCTGCAGCTTGCCGACGAGGTCGGATACCGCAGCGGTATCCCGGGATTCGAGGAGGATTTCCGAGCGCATGCGCCAGGATTCGATGCCGCGGCCCTTGCCGTAGACGGGGTAGGTGTGGGAACCGCCGGTCTTGCCGGTGACGGTCGGGTAGCCCTTGACGATACGCAGCGCCTCGGCGATCTCGCCATTGACGCGGCGGGCGATGTCGGCGGGGGTAGGGCCGCTCCCTTCGGCGTAGAGGCTGGCCCGCACCGTGTCGTTGGCGGCGGGGCGGCTGGCTTCGGCGGCGAGATCGACGGTGGCGCCGGCAAGGGCCGGGGCGGCGACGGCACAGCAGGCGGCCAGCAGGACGGCGGGCAGGACAGGGTGGCGCATGGCTTGGCGGGCGGAAGGAAGGGAAGGGCAGGATACCCCATCGGGCGCTGTCGGCGGGAGTGTTGAATAATCCGCTTAGCCGGCGGCCGGAATGTGGGTATGATAAAAGTAATAGTTTTTTGCCGGCTACCATGTCGTTTCACCGTCACCATCGTCTACTCATCGTTGCCGGCTGCGTCCTGGCCAACATCGTGCTCGTTGCCCTGGCCGTCTTTTTCCTGATCCAGAGCCGTGGCCAGTACGAGCAGCGGGCGGAGGCGCGGTCCCGCACCCTCGCCCTGGCCATCGACCAGAGCGTCACCGACAGCGTGCGGCGCATCGACCTCGGCCTGGCGGCGGTGGCCGACGAACTGGAAAGGCAGTTGGCCGCAGGCCGCCTCGATGGCGCTGCCGTGGGGCGCCTCCTGGCCCGCCACGAGGGCCGGTTGGCGGAGGTGGAGGGCATCCGGGTCACCGATGCAGAGGGGCGGGTGATCGCCGGCAAGTACGCGGAGCGGGAGCCGGTGAGCCTGGCCGACCGTTCCTACTTCCGGGCGCTGAAAATCCAGGCCGGCGGCGGCCTGCAGATGTCGGAGCCGGTGATGGGGCGCGTCAGCCGCCAGTGGGTGATGGTCTTCGCCCGCCGCTACGTCGGCCCCGACGGCGGCTTCGGCGGGATCGTCCTGGCGTCGGTCCCGCTGGCGCAGTTCCGCGCCAGCTTCGCCGCCTTCGATCCCGGGTCGCGGGGGATCATCGGCCTGCGCACGGCGGACCTCGGCCTGGTGGCGAGGCATACCCAGTTGGCCGCGGCGGCGGGCGAGGCGCCCGGCAGCCGGGCAGTGTCCGCCGAGATGCGCCAGGCCCTCGCCATGGCGGCACCGGAAACCACTTATCGCTCCATCGTTCCCCTGGACGGCCTGGAGCGGGTGACCACCCTGCGGCGGCTGGAGGTTGCCCCGCTGGTGGTGTCGGCGGGGGTGGCGTCGGCCGACTACCTGGGCAACTGGTATGTGGAACTCCAGCGCGCGGCCCTGATGCTGGCGGTTTTCGCGGCCTGTTCGGCGGGGCTCGCCTTCCTCCTCCTCCGTTCCGTGCGGGAAGCGCTCGTCGCCCAGGGTCGCAATCGGCTCTTCCTGGAAAGCGCCAGCGACGGCATCACCATCCTCGACGAGGGTGGCAACGTGGTCGAGGCCAACCGGCAATTCGCCGACATGCTGGGTTACACGCTCGAGGAGATCCTGGCCCTCAACGTGACCGACTGGGACGCCCAGTGGGATGCGCAGACCCTGCTGAAGGAAATCCTCCCCCGCAACTTCGCCGAGGAGCGCAAGCTCATCTTCGAAACCCGCCACCGCCGCAAGGACGGCCAAGTCCACGACGTCGAGATCACCGTCACCTTCTTCCGCATGGACAGCCGCAAGCTGGCCTATTGCGCCGCCCGCGACATCAGCGAAAGGAAGCGGCAGAAGGAGGCCCTCGAAGAAGCGGCGCTGCGCCTGCGGGAGAGCGAGTCGCGGCTGCAGACCATCATCGAGGCGGAGCCGGAATGCGTCAAGGTGCTGGCGCCGGACGGCTCCATTACCCAGATGAACCGGGCGGGACTGGACATGATCGAGGCCGAATCCCTGGAACGGGTGATTGGGGCGCGGGCCGTCGATATCCTCAAGCCGGAATACCGCCAACCATTCCTGGAACTCTGCGGCAAGGTGCTGGTCGGCGAGACCGGGATCATGGAGTTCGAGATCACGGGCCTTCGCGGTACCCAGCGCTGGCTGGAAACCCACATGGCCCCCCTGCGGGGCGGCGAGGGCGAGTGTACGGGAATACTGGGCGTCACCCGGGACATCACCGCCCGCAAGCGGGCGGAAGAAAGCCAGCGGCTGGCCGCCGCCATCTTCAGGAGCACCCGGGAAGGTATCGTCCTGACCGACCTGCAGGGCACCGTCCTGGCCGTCAATCCGGCCTATACGGAGATCACCGGCTACGGCGAGGCGGAGGTGATCGGGCGCAGCAACCGCATCCTCAAGTCCAGCCATCACGACGAAAAATTCTATGCCGCCATGTGGCGCTCCATCGTGGAAACCGGCTCCTGGCAGGGGGAGGTGTGGAACCGCCGCAAGAGCGGTGAGGTGTATCCCGAATGGCTCACCATCAATACCGTTTTCAACGACCGGGGTGAACGCACCAGCTACGTGGGGGTCTTCAGCGACATTTCGCGCATCAAGGAATCCGAGGCGGAGATGGAGTTCCTCGCCCACCACGATGCCCTCACCGGCCTGCCCAACCGGTTGATGCTGCTTTCCCGTATCGAGAACGCCATCGCCCGGGCGGAGCGGGGTGGCCGGCAGGGGGCCGTGCTCTTCATCGACCTGGATCGCTTCAAGCACGTCAACGACAGCCTCGGGCACCCCGTGGGGGATGAAGTTCTGTGCCTCGTTGCCCGCCGCCTGCGCAGCCGACTGCGGGAGGCCGACACCCTGGCCCGGCTGGGCGGGGACGAGTTCGTGGCCCTGCTGGAGGACCTCTCCTCGGCCCAGGATGCGGCGACGGTGGCGGAAAACCTCATCGACCAGTTGCGGCGCGCCTTCGAGCTGACCTGCGGCCATACCGTCTACCTCGGTGGCAGCATCGGCATCAGCATTTTCCCCGCCGACAGCCGCGACGCCACCCAACTGGTACAGTTCGCCGATACCGCCCTCTACCAGGCCAAGGCGGCCGGCCGGGGCGTCTTCCGCTTCTACACGGCCTCCCTGGGTCAGCAGGCGAGCCAGCACCTGGCCCTGGAGGCCGCCCTGCAGCGGGCCCTGGTCTACGACGAATTTGTTCTCCACTACCAGCCCCTGATGGACATGGTTGCCGGCACGGTGGCCGGGGTCGAGGCCCTGATCCGCTGGCAGCCGCCGGGAGAAGCGCCGGTGTCGCCGGATGCCTTCATCCCCCACGCCGAGGAGACGGGCCTCATCGTCCCTCTTGGCGGCTGGGTGTTGCGGCGGGCCTGTGCCCAGGTCAGCGCCTGGCGGCGCGCCGGGTTGCGCATCGATACCCTGGCGGTCAACGTTTCGCCCCGGCAGTTGCGCCTGCCTTCCCTGGCGGAGGAGGTGGCGGCGGTCCTGGCCGCCAACGACCTGCCCCCCGGGGTGCTGGAACTGGAAATCACCGAAAACGCTATCCTCGAACTGGGGGAGGAGGCCCGGGAGCATCTGGCCGCCCTCAAGAAGATCGGCGTGCGGCTGGCTATAGACGATTTCGGCACCGGCTACTCGTCCCTTGCCTACCTCAAGCATTTCCGGGTAGACAAGCTCAAGGTGGACCGCAGCTTCGTGGGGGACATCCCCGGCAGCAAGGCCGACCAGGAAATCGCCGGCACCATCATCGCCATGGCCCGCAGCCTGGGCCTGGAAGTACTGGCGGAAGGGGTGGAAACCGCCGCCCAGCGGGATTTCCTGGTAACCCAGGGATGCCGGCTGGCACAGGGCTATTTCTTCAGCCGCCCCCTGCCGCCGGCGGAAATATTCGCCCTGCTGCCCCAGGCCGAAGAAGCCTGCGCGTCCTGAGGCCTGTTACTTCTTGAGCAGCAGGTCCGCGGCGGCCTCCAGGTCGGCCTTCTTCATGACGCCCAGCTTCTTGCCCACCATCTTGCCGTTGTGGTCGATGAGTACGGTGAAGGGCAGGCCGGCGGCGGCGTTGCCCAGGGCCTGCATGAGCGGGATGCCCTTGTCCTTGGCCAGCAGCACCGGGTAATCCATGTCGTAGGCCCTGGCGAATTCCTGCACCGCCTCCGGCTTGTCCTCGATGCCGATGCCGATCACTTCCAGCTTGCCCTTGTGGGCGTTGCGGACGGCGACGAGTTCGGGAATCTCCTGGCGGCAGGGGGCGCACCAGCGGGCCCAGAAATTGACGATGAGCGGCTTGCCGCGGTAACGCTCGAAGGCAACGGGCCGGTCGGCCGTGTCCGAGAGCGCGGCCGCGAAGAGGGGGGTGGAAGCGGGCAATTCTTCGGCGGCGGCGAGGCCGGCCGCTGTCGCCAGGGCCAGGACGGCGAGGCACTTCCTCATCAGGGCAGGTCCCCGCGACGGAAGAGGAAATAGCCTAGGGTGGCACAGCCCAGGCCGAGCAGGGCCGGGTAGGCGAGGGCGAAGACCTTGTAGCCGGCGACGCCGAAGAGATCGAGGATGACGTAGGCGGACGGCCCCAGCACGATGAGCTGGGGGTCGAAGAGGGCCAGGGCGGCGGTGCGGAAGACCTGCAGCGGGTTCGCCAGGGCCAGGGTGACCGCCACCTCCGGCGCCACTTTGCCCTGGATCATGACCCCGAGCAGGATGAGGTCGAGGAAGAGTAGCAGGGTCAGCCAGACCAGGAAGGCGGCGCCCTGGGCCATGTCGGTGCTGCGGGCCAGGGCCGAGATGAGCATGCCGATACCCAGGAAACACATGGCCATGACCGCCAGCAGGGCGGTGTAGTAGCCGAACATGGTCCACGGCACCTCGATGTCGCGGATGGTCGCCCAGACGACGGCGGCCAGCATGGCCAGGAAGACCGGGGCGAAGACGACGATGTAGCGGCCGAGGATCTTGCCCCAGAACCAGGCGGCGAGGGAGACGGGCAGGGACAGCAGGTATTCGAAGACGCCGGCCTCCCGGTCGCCCGCCACCGAGCGCACGGTGGTGATGAGGACGAAGATGGGCAGGATGGCCATGGTCAGCTGGATGTAGGTGACCAGCAGGCGGGAGAGGCCGATGAAGCCCAGCACCCGGGATTCGGTGAGGCCGAAGAGGAAGAGCAGGGCCACGATGCCGCCGAAGACCAGGGTGTAGATCTGGAACCAGCGGGCGCGGAGCGACTCCACGATGTCGAGCTTGGCGGTCAGCCACAGTTGCTTCATTTACTTGCCCTTCAGGACGACATGCTCGCGCATGCCGGCGAAATCGAGGCTGCCCGGCTGGGGCTGGGCGTAAGCGGCGTAGCCGTAGCCCATGGGCGAGTGCTTGCCGCCGGAGTAATGGGCCTTGCGGCCATCCAGCCAGGCGATGTTGTCCGGCTTGCTGGCATAGTCGGCGACCCAGATGCGGGTGCCCGGGTCGGCCAGCCAGGGGTGCTCGGCGGCCTTGTCCCGCAGCCAGAAGGCCAGGCAGCCCGGATCGTCGAACTTGAAGGCGGTGTCCTTGGGCCCGCCGCGCACCTCGGCCGCGAAGCGGCGGTCGGAGATGACCATGCTGCAGCGGGCGCAGGTGTCGCGGTCCCACTTGATTTCGGCCATGCCCTCCGGCCAGCCGGCCTTGCCGCAGGCGGAAAGGGTGGCGGCAAGGGGCGTCAGGGCGAAGCCGCCGGCGGCGAGGCGGCTCAGGAAGCGGCGGCGGTGGGTCTGGCACATGGCGGATGGACGCTCAGTCGGCCGCTTCGTTCAGCGAAATGTCGCTGATCAGCGCAATGTAGCGGGCCACCATGCCGTGGAAGCGCAGGCGGTCGGGGCCGGAGACGCTGCCTTCCCACACCAGGCCATCGGCCGAGCCGGTGAAGCTCCAGGCCCCCAGGGCCTTGGCGAAGGCCGCCTCGGGCCGCTTGACGACGATGCGGCAGGCCAGCGAGCCGGCCAGGGAAACGTCGTCGGCCACCTTGTCGTCCAGCACCACCTTGCCCAGGTCCAGCTCCACCACGCGATTGACCAGGGTCGAGACCTCGTTCAAACGGTGGCTGGAAATGATCATGGTGACGCTTTCCTGGCGTTCGGCGAGGAGCTCGAAGAAGATCTTGCGGGCCTCCGGGTCCAGGTTGGCGGCGGGCTCGTCCATCACCAGCACCTTGGCGTCGCGGCCCAGGGCGATGGCGATGAGAAGCTTTTGCTTCATGCCGCCGGAAAGGCGCACGAACTGCCGGCCGAGGACGGCGTCCACGTCCAGCCCGAGCCGCCTGGCGATGGCGTGGATGTGCGCCGGATCGGTGCCGCAGAGGGAGGCGGAGAAATCGATCAACTGGCCCACCGGCATCTTCAGGGGCGGCGGCCACTGCGGCACGAAGCCGATGCTGCCCAGCACCGCCGTGCGGTTGCCGCGGGGGTCGAGGCCGTCGATGCTGACCTCGCCGTCGTGGGTATATTCCCCAAGCAGGCAACGGATCAGCGTGGTCTTGCCGGCGCCGTTGGACCCGATGAGGGCGACGCGTTCGCCGATGCCGATGTCGAGGCTGACGCCGTCGAGCACACGGGCTTTGCGGAAGGTCTTGGCAACGTTCTGAAAGCGGATCATGGGGCGGATTATAGGAGGACTGGCGGCGCCCTCCTTCAACCTGTATCAAAAAAGCCACGGCGCGGGGCAGCGGGCGGGATTGCGCTTGCCCAGGCAGTCATCCTTGGTTACCCTCGTCGGAAACACATAAACAGCGATACGGGGTTGGAGGAAGGAGCATGCCGGTTTCTGTCCTGGTCGTCGACGATTCGCCGATGGCCCGCAAGATGCTTATCAAGTCGCTGCCCGAGGGCTGGGACATCGACATCCGCCAGGCCGGCAGCGGCGCCGAGGCGCTCGAGGCTTACCGGGCGGGCAAGGTCGACGTCATGTTCCTCGACCTGACCATGCCCGTCATGGACGGCTACGAGGTGCTCGACAGCCTGCGCCGGGAAGGGCTCAACTGCCTGGTCATCGTCGTTTCCGCCGACATCCAGCCCAAGGCCCAGGAGCGGGTTCTCGAACTGGGCGCCATCGCCTTCATCAAAAAGCCCGTCGATGCCCAGCGGGTGGCGGCGGTGCTCAAGGAATACGGGATCGTCCTGTGAGCGCGCCCCTGTCTTCTCCCCTTCTTACCCAGGACCAGCGGGACGTCCTGCAGGAAGTCGCCAACATCGGCATGGGCCAGGCCGGCGCCTCCATCGCCAAGGTTTTCGACCACTTCGTCCACCTTTCCATTCCGCGCATCCTCTTCGTGCCGCCCAGCGAGGTGCCTGCCGCCCTGGCCCAGACCGTCGGCGGCGGGGTCGTCTCGGCCGTTCGCCAGGCCTTCAACAACGCCCTCTCGGGCGAGGCGATCGTCATTTTCAACAGCCGGCGCTGCAACGACCTCGCCGATCTGCTCGGTTACGACCCGGACCTCGACCACGCCGGCGAGGTGGAACTCCTGCTCGATGTCGGCAACATCCTGGTGGGGGCGTGCCTGGGGGGCATGGCGGAGCAGTTGAAGCTCAGTCTCGGATTTTCGGCGCCATCCCTCATGGCCGACAGCGTGCCTCTGGAGAATCTGTTGAATGTCAAACAGGTCGCCTGGGATACGGCGTTGCTGGTGGAGGTCAATTTCCGCCTCGAGGAGCGCAGCTTTGCCTGCCATCTGGTGATGCTGCTGCCGGGCGACCAGGTAGGCGTCCTCGCCCAGGCCCTCGACCGCTTCCTGGAATCCCTGTGATGCCGGGAACCCCCGCCCACCTGCTGGATTTCGTGGTGGACCGGCTGGAGGTGGGCATCGTGGCCGTGGACGAGGCCATGCGCATTGTCCTGTGGAACCGCTTCATGGCCAACCACAGCGGCAAGAACGCCGACGAGGTGGTGGGCAAGGGGCTGTTCGAATGCTTTCCCGAACTGCCGCAGAAATGGCTGGAAAAGAAGATCAGGAACGTCTTCCTGCTCAAGAACTATGCGTTCACCTCCTGGGAGCAGCGCCCCTATCTCTTCCGCTTCGGCCACAACCGGCCCATCACCGGGGGCGTCGAGGCCATGCAGCAGAGCTGCACCTTCCTGCCGGTGGAAGGCGTCGGCGGCCGGGTCGAGCACGTATGCATCACCATTTTCGACTACACCGACACGGCCATTTTCCAGCAACGCCTGACCGACACCATCACCGAGCTGGAACGGGAAAAGGAGGAGCAGCAACGCCTCATCGCCCGCCTGGAGGAAGCCCAGGGCCAGTTGCTGCAGTCCGAGAAGCTTGCCTCCATCGGCCAACTGGCCGCCGGCGTGGCCCATGAGATCAACAACCCGGTGGGCTTCGTCAATTCCAACATGGGGGCCCTGGAGCGTTACGTCGCCGACCTCCTGCGCCTCGTCGACGCCTACGGTGAAGGCACCAGGCCGGCGGAGGTCGAGGCCCTCAAGAAGGAGCTGGACTTCGAGTTCCTGCGGGAGGACATCGCTTCCCTGGTCAAGGAGAGCAAGGATGGCCTCG
Source organism: Rhodocyclaceae bacterium (assembly GCA_036732025.1). GTDB lineage: Bacteria > Pseudomonadota > Gammaproteobacteria > Burkholderiales > Rhodocyclaceae > SSSZ01. The sequence continues at coordinate 121,556 of DAINDE010000001.1, read as the reverse complement.
ACCGGGTCAAGAAGATTGTCGCCGATCTCAAGGATTTCTCCCGGGTCGACAGCACCGGCGAGTGGCAATGGACCGATCTCCACAAGTGCCTGGACAGCACTCTCAACGTGGCCACCAACGAAATCAAGCACAAGGCCGACGTGGTCAAGGCCTACGGGGCGCAACCGCAGGTGGAATGCCTGCCCTCCCAGCTCAATCAGGTGTTCCTCAACCTGATGGTGAACGCGGCCCACGCCATCCAGGGCGGGCGCGGCAAGATCACCTTGTCCACCGGCTGCGAGGGCGACTGGGCCTGGGTGGCCGTGAGCGACACCGGCTGCGGCATACCGCCGGAAAACCTGAAGCGTATTTTCGATCCCTTCTTCACCACCAAGCCCATCGGCAAGGGCACCGGGCTGGGCCTCTCCGTTTCCTACAACGTGGTGGCCAAGCACGGCGGGCGCATCGAAGTGGAGAGCACCGTGGGCCAGGGCACCACCTTCCGGGTGTGGCTGCCGGTCAAGCACGTGGCGGCCGAGGCCTGACGGCCTCGCGGCTCACAGGAGCCTGGACAGCCCCTTGACTTCGAAGGTGAGCGAGCCGGTGGGGCAGGTGTCCACGCACAGGCCGCAGCGGGTGCAATCGGGGCCGATGGGTACTTCCGGTGCCACGGCGCGGCCCTTGATGACCGTGTCGAGCACGTGGGGCACCAGGCAGACCTTGCGGCAGTCCCCCTCGTGGAAGCAGCCTTCCAGTCTGTACTTGATGCGCACCGGCGAGACGATGCCGACGACGCCGTAGGTGAGCCCGATGGGGCAGGCGTAGCGGCACCAGGCGCGGCGGGAGAAGAAGACTTCGAAAAAGAGCAGCGCCAGCACCCACAGCATGGCCAGGCCCGGCCCGTAGATGAGGGCGCGGGAAACGATGCCGGTGGGTGAAATGGCCTCGTAGACGGTGTAGCCGGTGGCGACGGCGAGCAGCGCGAAGACGATCCAGAAGACGAAGCGCAGGCGCCGGTCCATGGTCTGGTCGGTGACCAGCTTCTTCTTTGCCAGGAAAAGATGGATCTTCTCCGCCCATTCGGCCAGCAGATGGTAAGGGCAGACCCAGGAGCAGAAGGTGCGCCCCCCGAGCAAGACCCAGAGGACCAGCACCGTGCCGGTACCGATGAGCAGGTTGGTGATGATGTGCTTGTGGGCCAGCATCACCTGCAGGGCGGAATTGAGGTCGATGAGGTGGAAGCCGACGAAGCGGGAGGCGGTGAGCGACCCTTCCAGCACCTGGATGTCAAGCCAGTAGGAAACCACGAACAGCAGGTTGGCGACGATCAGCGTCGCCCAGCGGCGGTTGCGCCACTTGGTGGATTTCACCTCGTGGGCTCGCAGGTGGGCCTTGGCGGCCTGGAGATCCTGCTTGTTGGTCATGCGCTTGAGCTCATGGACCTGCCTGGCCGTATCGCTGATCTTTTCCGGCTTGGTCGGTTCCCAGCCGAACATCACCTTGATCTGCTGGAAGAAGCGCTTCTTCAGGACGTCGTCCCCCGCGGGGAGTTCTTTCAGGGCGTCGCTCATGTCTTCCAGACCTCGCGGGCTTCGATGGTGATGCAGGTGGGCTCCACCGGGCAGATCATCTCGCAGACGCCGCAGCCGACGCAGGGCTCGTGGATGACCGGCGACTTGCGCTTGCTGCCGTCAGGAGCGAAGACCGTCTCGATGGAAATGGCGCCCTTGATCGGGCATTCCCGGGCGCAGAGGTCGCATTCCGCCACGTCGTAGGGGTGATCGGCGACCTTGATCGGCTTCCAGCGGTCCACCGCCATGTAGCGCATGCGCCCCTTGAATCCGGCCCCCCGGGACTGGCCCTTGAAACCCTTGCCCTGCACGGCGAGGCAGGCCTCGGGGCGGGTCAGGCGGGCGACGCCGATGCGCTCCTTGAGGTTCAGGGTAGGCTCGGCGTCCTTTTCCTTGGCCAGCAGGATGGGCTTGGCGGCAAGGGCTGCACCCTCGCGCACCGGCAGGAAGTCCGGCTTGTTGTAGGTGAGCGAGCCGGTGGGGCAGGCCAGGATGCACTGCACGGCGTCGCAGGAGAAGTCGCAGGCCTGGGCCCGGGCATCGATGTAGGGGGCTCCGACGCCCATGCCGTCCACCAGGTCGGCGAGCTTGATGGCTTGCACCGGGCAGACCTGGACGCACTGGCCACACTTGATGCAGCTGGCCAGGAAATCCTGCTCGTCCAGGGCGCCGGGGGGGCGCAGGCGCTTCTTCTGGGCGTAGATCAGGGGCAGGAAGCCGGAGCCGGCGGCACCGAGGACGCCGCCGGTGAGGAGCACGGTACGCAGGAAGCGGCGGCGGGCCGATTGCCGCTTGGCCTTGGACATGGCCGCTGCGCTGTCGGGGGTGACCTTGGCGCCGTTGCCGGCGTCGTCGTCGCGATCGCTCATGATTTGGCGGACCTCGCGGGTTTGGCGAAGCGGGGGGCGTCGTCCTTCAACTGCATTTCGGGGGAGGAGAAGGGCGCCAGGCGCTCCAGAAAGTCGAGCAGTTCGAGTACCGGGGCGGTCTTGAAGAACTGGGCCGCCGGCTGCTCGATCCAGATCTGGTCGGCGTAGGCGTACTGCTCGTGGGGGGTGTCGCCGACGCCGTCGCCGTTGCGGTCGAACCCCTGGTAGTCGGCGAAGTAGTTGTGCTTCCACTCATTCTTGCCGGCCACGTCGCGGCCCATCTGCACGACGTCGGTGAGGTTGCCTTCGAAGACGTTGTCGTGCAGCACGTTGCCGCCCAGTTCGCTGGTGAAGCGCACGCCGATGCCGTTATAGGCAAAGCGGTTGCCGGTGAAGCGGATGGTGGTGTCGGGCTCGAAGGGCGAAAGGTCGGAGCCCACGCCAACGGCGCAGTAGATGATCTCGTTGTTTGCCACGTCGGAATCACTCGATTCCTTGAAGCCTAGCGCCATGCCCGCCGCCCCGGTGGCGTGGGAGATGACGTTGTTGCGGATATGCACCCGCTCCGTGTACATGAGATAGACGCCGACGGCGTTGTCGTAGAAGGAGTTGCCCTCGACCACGCTGTCCTTGGCGAACATGAAGTGGATGGAATAGCGGCTGCGGCGGCCGATGTTGCCGCGGTAGACGTTGTGGTTGGAGTACCAGGCCACCATGTCCCGGGAATCCACCACTTCGTTCTTCTCGATCAGGTTGTGGTGGCTGTACCACAGCCGCAGGCCGTCGCCCCGCACGCCCAGTTCCTTGGCCTTGGAGCGGATATGGTTCTCGCGGATGGTGTTGTGGTTGGCCTGCTTGAGATCGATGCCGAAGAGGCAGTCGTCGATTCGTACCTGCTCGACCAGGTGGTGGTTGCCCCGCACGTTGAGGCAGGCGTCGTCGCTGTCGTGCGAATCGCCGGAAGCGGTGAGGCGGAGGTTCTTCAGAGTGACGCCCTCGGCATCGATGACGAAGACGGTGCCCTTGCCGCCGCCGTCGATGACGGCCTGGCCGCCGCCGTCGATGGTCAGCGGCTTGTCCACCAGCACCGGGCCGGCATAGGTGCCAGGAGGCACCTTCAGTACCGAGCCGGCGGGCGCCGCATCCACCAGGGCCTGGAACCAGGGGATGTCGGTGCGATGGGGTGCCGTGGGGCGCCGGGCCTTTTCGGTGGACGATCCCCAGTTGGCTTCCAGGCTGGGCTTGCCCATGCCTTCCAGCGACTGGGAGAGCGCCAGGGAGGCGACGCCGAGGCCGACAGCCATCCCCAGCGTGGCGAGGGGGGCGCGCAGGAGTCGGGACATGGCCCTTACTCGGCGGCGCCTTCCCGCAGCTGCTTGCGGCGGATGAGCAGCGCCAGCATCAGGCAGGCGAAGATCAGCATCAGCAGACCGTAGCCCCAGTAGGGGTAGGAATAGGTGGAAAACTGCGCCACCTTGCCTTCGCCGAAGACGGTGGGCATGAAAGGCTTCACCGTGAAGGCGCCCCAGGGGTGCAGGTTGTGGCCGAAGAACCACAGCCAGGCCGAATAGGTGATGACGAAGAACACCGGCAGCAGGCCGGGCACCAGGGCCAGCAAGAGCTGGAAGGAGGGCAACCTGGCGACGCCGGCGACGACCACGGCCATGACCACGATGAGGCCGGCGATCACCACGTGGGAAATGCTGCGTACGTTATCGCCCCAGACCTTGATCTTGTCCGGTTCCTTGAAGAAGGCGCCGGCCTCCTGCATGTAGGCCTGGACGTGGGATTCCAGGTGGCCGAGGACGTACTGGTCCACGATCATCCAGGCGGCGACGGCGGCAAATCCGGCGGCCAGGACGGCGATGCGGGGCTTCCTGCGGGGCAGGGCGAAGGCTGCCATCATCACCGCGAAGAAGCCGAAGAAGAACTTGGCCAGGGGTTTTTCGACGGGGGCGCCGGTGGCGATGGGGAACATGCCCACGTAGTGGTTGATGGTGTTCATCTCATGGACGCAGTCGAGGCCTTCAGCGCCCTTGTCGACATCCTTCTTGGCGTCGGTGATCGGGTTGTAGCGCTCGTCGTCGTGGGAGAGGTCCTTCTGGATGATCTCGCTGGCCATGCGGCTGCCCTTGCCGGCCGCCTTGCAGCCGTTATAGACGCCGTCGAAATGGAAATGGATGCGGATGCCGTCAGGGAAGGCGTCCTTGGGGTAGTTGGGGGCGGTGAGGGAAACCCACCAGATGGGGGCGAAATAGGCGGCGATCAGGGCGACGAGGGCGACCAGGGTGAGGCCTCCGACGAGGGCGTTTTGCTTCTTGGCGTCCGACATGTGACTGCTCTCTGTCCGTTAAGGTAGGTGGGCGGCGGCGCTCTGCGGCGCCTGCCGGCGGGGGCGGGCGGCTCCGCCAAGCCGTCCGCCCGATGCTGCGATGTTACTTCTTCTTGGCCGGAGCCTTGGCCTTGCACATGGCACCGGGCATGGTCAGGCTCGACTGGTAGGCGGAGATGGCCACCAGCTGGTCGTTGGTGTAGGGCTTGATGACCTTGACCATGTCCGGGTTGGCGTTGCGGCGATGCCCGTCGCGGATCTCGGTCATCTGGCGCAGCAGGTACTTGTAGTGCTGGCCAGCGATGACGGGGTAGAACTTCTCCTTGTTGCCCTCGCCGTTCTTTCCGTGGCACTCCAGGCACTGCTTCTCGTAAAGATCCTTGCCCTGGGCAATCTTGATGGCTGCATCGGCACCCTCGTACTTGCCGTGCTCCACCGGGATGCACAGGCTTTCGATGTAGGATGCCACGTCGGCCAGTTCCTGCGGATCCACCAGGGTGGCGGCGAAGGGGTACATGGTCGGGTTGTCGCGCAGGCCGGCGCGGATGTCGGCCATCTGCTTGATCAGCACGGTGGTGTGCTGGCCGGCGAGCTGCGGGAAGGTGCCGTCGGGGCGGCCGGCGCCGGAGGGTAGGTGGCAGGCGCCGCAAACCTCGTAGGCCTCCTGGCCGTTCTTCTTGTCACCCTTCTTGTTCAGGGCTTCGGATTTTTCGCCGCCCTGGGCATTCCATTTGTAGTCCTTGCCTTCGATGCCGGCCTGGTGAGGGGCCGGGGGGCCGGCGAAGGCGAGGCCGGCGCTAAGCATGGCGACGAGGAGCAGGGGTGCTTTCATGTCTGTTGTCCTATGGTCAGGGTGATGGGCGCATTGTCCGCCCTCGAATATCAGTAATCCTTGATTTGCGTCATAGGGCGCGGATTCGCTTTCCGCGCCGGTTTTCGCGTATTACTTCATCTTGGAAACATAGTCGGCCAGCACCTTGATGTCGGCCTCGGAAACGATTTCCATGACGCCCTTCATGGCGGCGCTGTTGCCGTTGGCGCGGGCGCCGCTCTTGATGTCCAGCATCTGGCGTTCGACGTACTTGGCGTTCTGGCCGGCGATCTTCGGGTAGTCGGGCATGAGGGTCTTCTTGCCGTCGGCGCCGTGGCAGGCGACGCAGGTCTTGTCCTTGTACAGCGTGGCGCCGTCGGCGGCCAGGGCGGTGCCGGAGGCGGCGAGCAGGCCGGCGAGGATTGTCATTACAGCTTTCATGGTTTTTCCCTCCTGAATGTGAATCGGGGAGCAGAGTGGCTCCGCTCCCCGAAAATTGCCTTGTGGCAGATCAAGTTACCGGATTTACTTCACCTTCTTGGCGCCGTTCTGCTCAAGATAGGTCTTGGCGCGCAGGCCGAGGTCGGCGGCCTTGACCTGGTACTGCCAGACCTGCTCGGCCCACAGATTGGCCTGTTCCCAGTCCTTCTTGGCGGCAGCGGCTTCGTGCTTGGCCTTGGCGTCCTTGATCTTGTTCAACTGATCGGTGGCGTCGTCGACCATGTTCACCACATCCGGGAAGTCCTTGAAGTTCACGCTGGTGATGTAACCGACGACGGAGTCGATGACGGCCTGCGTGTCGGCGACCTTCTTCAGCGTGGTCTTGTAGTCGGCTTCCGTGTAACCGGCCTTGGCCATTTCGGTCTTGGTCGGCTTCCAGCCCTTCGGCTTGACCAGCAGGTAGCCCATCATCTCAAGGTGCAGGGCGGAGCAGAATTCCGTGCAGTAGTACGGATAGACGCCTTCCTTGTCGGCCTTGAACTTGACGGTGATGGTCTTGCCCGGCTCGATGGAGCCATGGACGTTGTAGGTCGACACCGTGAAGCCGTGGGTCTCGTCCTGGGCACGCTCGAGGTTGGTCAGGTGGATGGTGATTTCGTCGCCCACGTCGGCCTCGATGGTTTCAGGCGTGATGTGCGAACGGATCAGCGTACCGAAGACCTCGATCTTGTTGCCCTTCTTGACGATCTTCTCCTCGCCGGCGCGGACGGCACCCGGGTGCGGCTTGTCGGTGCGGGAGTCGGTACCGACCTTGTAGCGGACGCCCGGCTTCAGCTTGGAGGCCTCGATGGCGACGGCGTAGTGCGGTTCGCCCAGGGGCAGCGGCATGTCGTACAACAATTGCATCTTGTCGTTCGAAATGTCGATCAGCTGGTGGTTCTGCGGGTGCAGCGGGCCGACCGGCACGAAGCGGTCGATGGCCAGCTTGTTCAGCGCCACCAGGTAGCGGCCCTTCGGATCGGCGGAGTCGCCTTCCATGGTCATCAGGTGACCGATGTTGTAATGGACGGAAATCTTGTCCACCACCTTGCCTTCGCAGTAGTTCCACTTGGCGACCTGGGAATCCACGTAGAGGGAGGTGTAGGCGATACAGGGCTTGGAGTCGTACTGGGTGTGCAGGGGGCCGAGGCCGAGTTGCACCTGCTTGTCCAGGGCGTCCTGCAGGCCGATGACGGGCACGCCGTACGGATCCTTGGATTCGAACTTGCCGGCCTTGATGGCGGCCTGCAGTTTTTCGAAGCTATACACCGAGGTGTGGGTGTCGAGCTTGCCGGAGACGATGATGAACTTGCCGTCCGGGGTCACGTCCACGCCGTGGGGAGACTTCGGTTCGGGCACCAGGAAGAGGACGCCTTCCTTGGTGGTGACTTCCAGGGGCAGCACCTTGTGGCCGTTGATGGTCTTGGCCTTGCCGGCGGCGACCAGTTCGGCGGCCTTCTTCCAGTTCACCACGTGCAGATAGTCGGTGTCCTTGGCGGAACAGCCGGCTTCGTACGGCGGGCGGCCCTTTTCGATGCCGCCGACGTAGCGCTCGGAACAGAAGGAGTTGGTGAAGGACCAGCCGTCGGAGGGGCCCTTGCCGGCGTCGGAAAGATCCTGCCAGTACGGGGGGGCTTCGATGGAGAAGGACTGCTTGGGATCGATGCGGCCTTCCTTCCTATCGAACTTCCAGTAGGTGATGCCGCCGCGGTACTTCTCGTTCATGTCCTCCAGCGGGTAGAACTTCTTGTTCTCCAGCGGTGCGGGATACTGGGCGGCCTCGATCACGTATTCCGTGTTGGTGGTGACGAAGGCACCGCCGTGCTCGGACTTGTAGATCGGGTTGACGACGATCTGCTTGGTCTCGAAGTCGCGCAGGTCGATGACGGCGAGGCGGGGATTGGCCTTGTCGTTGATGAACAGGAACTGGCCGTCGTACTTGCCCTGGGTCTCCGAGATGGCCGGATGGTGCGTATCGCCCCAGGTGATGGTCTTGCCGTCGATGGCGCCCTGGGCCAGCACGGCCTTGGAGTTCTCATCGTAGCCGTAGCCCTGCCAGGGTTCCGGGGTGAACACGGCGAGGTACTTGAGGATGCGCATGGACGGAATGCCATACACGATGACCTGGCCGGACTGGCCGCCGGAGCTGAAGACCACGAACTCGTCGCGCTTGCCGGTCGGGACATAGGTCTTGGCCGCGGCCAGCAGATCCTGCTGGCTGAGGTTGCGACGCTTCATCACGTCCTGCAGCGACTCGGCGGACCACGCGGAGGCGGCACCGAATCCCAATCCGGCGGCGACGAGCAGCGCGGTGGACTTCACTGCAAATTTTCTCATCTCGATTTCTCCCATTAATACAAGAAGTTGCAACTTCCTTCCCTCCATCGCCGCATATACGGAATGCAACTGCGACAATTTGCCGCACACTCTATTCCTCGGTGGATATGAAAAAATTGATGCGCATTAAGTTTTAAGCCCCGCCCTGAGGGAAAATCGCAGCCTCGCCCCCCCGAGGCCCGGAACTGGTCTTGTGAATAAGAAAGCACTGATAGATTTGATCGGCCTGCTGCTGATTGCCCTGGTTGTCGTCGTCGGCTACAAGCTCTCGCCGCTGCTCCTGCCCAAGGCCGACCTGACCGTGCAGCCGGAAGCCGGTTGCGACTTGCAGCGCCGGGCCTGCCGGGCTGTGCTTCCTGATGGCGGCCGGGTGGAACTGGCGATCGCTCCGCGGCCCATCCCCATGGTCAAGCCCCTGCAAGTGGAGGTGCGCCTAGACGGCCTCGTCGCCACCCGGGTGGAAGTCGATTTCGCCGGGGTCGACATGAACATGGGCCTCAACCGGCCCCTCCTCGCCCCGGTGGCCCCTGGTCTTTACCAGGGCGAGGCGACCCTGCCGGTGTGCATCACCGGCGCCATGGACTGGCAGGCCACCGTGCTTGTCGAGACCGAGCGGGCACGGCTGGCCGTTCCCTTCCGCTTCGCTTCCGGCCACGGGGAGTGATCACCATGCACATACGCATCCTGCAAGCCGTGGCGGTGCTGCTGGCCGCCCTGGTGGTCGGGCTGGCGGTCTTCTGGCATCCCGAACCGGAACCCCGGCCGATGCCCGTGGCCCGCGGGCCGCTCGGGGGCGATTTCACCCTGGCCTCGGCGGACGGCCCGGTGAGCCTGTCCGCCCTGCGGGGCAAGGTGGTCCTCGTCTATTTCGGCTACACCTACTGCCCGGACATCTGCCCCACCGCCCTGACGGCCGTTGCCGAGGGCCTCAAGCGCCTTTCCGCCGAGGAAAGCGCACGGGTGGCCGTTCTTTTCGTTTCCGTCGATCCGGAGCGGGATACGCCGGCACACCTCAAGGAATACGCGGCCTTCTTCCACCCCGCCATCGTCGGCGTCACCGGCACGCCGGAAGAGATCGCCGCCATCGCCAGGCGCTACGGCGTCCATTACGCCAAGGCGAAGGTCGACACCGCCGGCGGCGGCTATGTCATGGATCACAGTTCCGACACCTACCTGATCGGCCCCGACGGTGCCCTCAAGGGGCGCATTTCCCATGGCGCGGCGGCGGAACAGGTGGCGGCCGAAATTCGCAGACATTTGCAGCAGAACCCAAACCCTTGACGAGGAGAGTGTGATGATGAAAAAAGCAGCCCTGCTGACTTCCCTGCTGCTGGCCAGTGCCGGTGCCCTGGCCGCCGCCGCCGACAACGTGTCCGTGCAGGATCCCTATGTCCGCCTGGCGCCGCCCAACGCCCCGGCCACCGGCGCCTTCATGGTGATCAAGAACAACGGCGACAAGGACGTGAAGGTGGTCAAGGCCAGCAACCCGGCCTCCAAGGTCACCGAACTGCACAACCACATCAACGACGGCGGGGTCATGCGGATGCGGCCGGTCCAGGCCATCGACATCAAGGCCAAGGGCGAGGCGGTATTGAAGCCGGGCGGACTGCACGTCATGTTGATCGACCTCAAGACTCCCATGAAGGAAGGCGATATGATTCCCATCACCCTCGGTTTCGACGACGGCAGCAGCACCCAGGTGGAAGCCCGGGTGGTGAAGCCGACGGCGGCGCCGATGCCCATGGAACACAAGCACTAGGGCGGGAGTCCCCCGCCCCGCGGCCCCGGTCGAAGCCGGGGTCGGGACGAGGAGAAAGAACGTGTCGAATCAGGAAGCGGGCGTGGTGGAAACCAAGACCCGTGGCAATTGCATAGACTGCGAACTGCGGCAGACCATGCTGTGTTCCGACGTTTCCACCAAGGAACTGGCGTTTTTCCATACCTGGATCGACAGCTTCACCGCCCAGCCGGGAGAGGTGCTCTACAACGTGGAAGCGCCGGCCGACGGTTTCTACTGCATCCGTTCTGGAACCCTGAAGCTGGTGAAGTACTCCATGTCGGGCGCCGCACGCATCGTCCGCGTTCTCAAGGCCGGCGACGTGGCCGGGCTGGAGGCGGTGTTTTCCGACAAGTTCGCCCATACCGCCGTGGCCATCGGCGAGGTGCGCATCTGCCGCATTCCCATCGGCAATTTCCGCTCCATGATCCAGGAGAACAGCGGCCTGCAGCGGCGTCTGCTGGAGAAATCCCAGGCGGCGCTGCAGGAGGTGGAAACCTGGCTTTCCGAACTGGCCGGCGGCATCGGCGCCGCCCCGGCCAAGGAACGCATGGCCCGCCTGCTGCTCTACCTGCGGGAAGGGGAGAGCGACCGCATCAACCGCTTCAACATCGATGATATCGGCGCCATGCTGGGCATCAGCATGGAAACGGTGAGCCGCATCCTGTCCGACCTGGCCCGCCAGGGGCTCATCGAGAAATGCGGCACCGGCAAGGCGGACCGCCATTTCCGGGCCGACATCGCCGGCCTCGAGCGGCTGGCGGCGGGCGAGGACGCCGCGCCCTGATCAGCCCTTGACGGGCCGCTTGGAGAGCTTCCGCTGCAGGGTGCGGCGGTGCATCTTGAGGGCGCGGGCGGTGGCCGAGATGTTGCCCTCGTTCTCGTGCAGCACCCGCTGGATGTGTTCCCATTCCAGCCGATCCACCGACAGGGGCTCGTCCGGCGCCACGAATTCCGCATCGGGTTCTTCCGTCTCCCCGAAGGCCGCCAGGATGGCGTCCAGTTCCACCGGCTTGGCCAGATACTGCACGGCACCGAGCTTGATGGCTTCGACCGCCGTGGCGATGCTGGCGTAGCCGGTGAGGATCACGATGCGGCAGTCCGGGTTGGCGGCCAGGAGCTCCGGGATGAGGGCCATCCCCGAACTGCCCGCCAGGTTGAGGTCGAGAACCACCTGGGCCGGATGCAGTTCGGCGGCTTTCTGCCTTGCCTCCTCCACGCTTTTCGCCCCTTCCGCCTCCAGGCCGCGGCGGCGGAAGGCGCGGGTGAGGATGTCGTTGAAGGTGCCGTCGTCGTCGATGATCAGCGTCATGGTCATGGTGCGGAAAGGGGCAGGTCGATGCGGGCGAGGCCGCCGCCCGCGGGGTGGTTGGCGAGGGTGAGCGTGCCGTTCAGGCGTTCCACGGCGGCCCGGGTAAGCATGAGGCCGATGCCGCTGCCGCCGGCGTGGGGCGGAAAGGGCTGGCGACCGCCCTGGGCGAGCACCGCCGGCGGGAAGCCTTCGCCGTGGTCGCGCACTTCGATGGCCAGATTTCCCTCGCCCCAGCGGGCGGCCAGTTCCACCTCCTTGGGGGCGGCGTTGGCAGCGTTGTTGAGGAGATTGAGCACCGCCTGCTCCAGGGTCGGATCGGCGACGAGGACGGGGGGCGGCTCCCGACCGCTGCAGGTCAGCCGGCTACCGGCCTGGGGGCGCAGGCTCTGCCAGCGCTGGCGCAGGGTTTCCAGCCAGCGATCGACGCGGACGGTGGCCGCCTGCTCCAGGCGCTCCGCCCCCGCCCGGCGGGACAGGCCGGTAATGATTTCCTTGCAGGCGGCGATCTGCTGGCGCAATACGGCCACATCCTCGCGGGCCGCGGCCGGCAGGGCCGGGTCGCGCTCCAGTTCCCCGGCCACGACGGCCATGGTGGCAAGCGGTGTGCCCAGTTCGTGGGCGGCGCCGGCGGCGAGGGTGCCCAGGGCCACCACCCGCTCGTCGCGCAGGGCCTGCTCGCGGACTGCGGCCAACTGGGCGTCCCGTTCGCGGATGAGCTGGGTCAAGCGCACTGCGAACCAGGCGATCATGGCCGACGAGACGGCGAAGGTCAGCCACATGCCGACCAGATGGAGGCGGGTGGCTCGGGCCGCGTCGGCCAGGGGCAGGGGAATGTAGGCCACCATCAGGGCGGAATAGGCGGCGATGGCGAGGATGCCGGTGGCGAGGACGTAGCGCACCGGCAGGGTGAGGGCGGCGACGGCGACCGGCGGCAGGAGGAGCGACACCAGGGGATTGGTGGCGCCGCCGCTGAAGAAGACGATGGCGGCCAGGGCGGCCAGGTCGAGGACGATCTGCACGAACAGTTCCATGGCCGTCGCCGTGGTTGCCCGGCGCAGGCGCCAGGCAGCCAGGCCGTTGAAGGCGGCGGCGATGGCGAGGATAGCCAGGATGGGCAGGCGGGGCAGGGGAACATCGAGGAGCACCGGGGCCGCCAGGGCCAATGCCGCCATGGCGCCGAGGACCGCCCAGCGCGCCGCCACCAGGCGGCGCAGGTTGATCAGGTGGTCGGCGCCGGCGGCCGCACAGGAGAGGGTTTCCATGGCGGAATTCTAGCGGTGATTTACGTCAAATATTCCGGGTGGGGGTGCGTGCGACAATTCGCCGCAGACCGAGTTTTCGAGGATATTGGATGTCGTTCAGAACGCTTGCCCCGCTGATCGTGAGCTGTTGTGCCCTCCTGGCTGCCCCGGCCGTCGCCGCCGACCTGGAGAAGGGCAAGGAGATCAACGGCACCTGCGCCGCCTGCCACGGGGAATTCGGCCAGGGCGGCAAGAAGGGTGAGTATCCCCGCATCGCCGGCCAGCGGGCCGCGTACATCGCCGACCAGTTGCGGAGTTTCCGCGCCCGGACGCGGGTGAACATCCCCATGTTCCCCTACACCCAGGAGCGGGAGCTTCCCGACGAGGACATCAAGGATGTCGCCGAATACCTGGCCGGCATCGAACTGCCGACCCGGATGCCCACCTTCAAGGGGGACGAGGACGCCCTGACGCGCCTCAACATGGTGGAGAAGGTCATGATCATTCCCCGCGCCGAGGGCGACGTGGACAACGGCGGCCGCATCTACCAGAAGAACTGCGTCACCTGCCACGGCAAGACGGGCCTGGGGCGCGGCAAGTTCCCCATGCTGGCCGGCCAGTACACCAACTACCTCAAGCGCCAGATGGACCTTTACCTGAAGGGCGACCGTCCCCACGACGACGAGGGCACCGAGGGCATCCTCAACACCCTGAAGGAAAAGGACCTGCAGGATATCCTCGCCTATCTCACCACGCTCCAGGACACCGGCCAATGAAAAAGCTCGCCGCCTTCCTCTGCTCCCTGGCCGCCGCAGGCGCCGCCCAGGCCCATGCCCATGCCGGCCAGATCGACGACAGCATGCCCGACGTCCAGAAGATCCGTTTTTGCGAACGGGTCCGGGACTTCGCCCTGCAGGCCTTCCACGACCGCGAGAAGGGCCGCCCCATGAAGGTCTTCGAGGAAGACGGCAGCAACGGCCCGCGCATCACCAACCACATCATCCGGCGCATCTACGAGGAACCGCAGATCTCCAGCCCGAAGAAGGCCGAAGCCTTCGGCCGGGCCACCTGCAACGAGATGATGCAGACCCGCGGCGACTAGCCGCCTCTTCGAGGGCGTAGGCTCCGGCGCGTTGACGGGGCCGTGGCAGGTGTCTAGAGTCGCGGCAGGGAGCCGCCGGCTTCCCTGGACCGCTTCGCCACCCATGCCCGAGATCGCCATCACCCGTAAGCACGGGCTCCCCGCCCGCCAGGCCCGCACTGCCGCCGAGCATGTGGCCGCAGGGCTGCGCCGGGACTATCGCCTGGCCCACGAATGGGTGGATCCGGGCCTGCTGCGTTTCAGCGGCCTGGGGGTGCAGGGCGAACTGGCCCTGGGACGGGGGGAAGTGACCATCCAGGTCAGCCTCGGCCTCCTGCTCCTGCCTTTCCGCGCCTCCCTGGAAGCGGAAATCCACCGTTACTTCGACGAACGCTTCGGCCCCGTCGCCTGATCGCCTGCCATGGCCGCCCGGGAACCCATCGCCAACGTCGACATCGCCTGGCTGCGCATGGACCGGCCGAGCAATCTCATGCAGATCGTCGGCTTCATGCTCTTCGATGGCAAGCTGGACTGGCAGCGCCTGCGGCGTTCGGTGGAATGCCGCCTGCTGCGCCACCGCCGTTTCCGCCAGCGGGCGGTGGCGGACCGGGACGGCTGGCACTGGGCCGACGATCCCGATTTCGACCTCGACAACCATCTGCACCGGGCTGTCCTGCCGGAGCCGGCAGGCAAGGTCGAGCTGGAGCACTTCGTCGCCGACCTCGCCTCCCAGCCCCTCAACCCCGACCGGCCCCTGTGGGAATTCACCCTGGTGGACACCGCCCTGGGCGGACAGGCCCTGGCGCTGCGCATCCACCATAGCATCGCCGACGGCATCGCCCTGGTGGGGGTCATCCTGTCCCTCACCGACGCGACGCCCGCCGGCCCGGGCAGCGAACTGCCGCCACCGGCCTGGGGCGGCGGCGAACCGGCCGCCGAGGATTTCTTCTGGCGCCTTTTCTGGCAGCCCATGGCCGACGCCATGCTGGCGTCGGTGCGCTTTTCCACCGACGTCTGGGGCCGCTACCTGGCCCTGGCCGTCAACCCGCTGCAGGTGATCGACTACGCCCGGGCCGGGGCCGGCGTGGCCAGCGAGATCGCCCGTCTGGCCACGCTGCCGGACGACAGCCGGACCCGCTTCAAGGGCCGGCCCGGCGCCGTCAAGCGGGTAGCCTGGGGCGAGCCCATCTCCCTGCCCGAGGTCAAGGCGGTGGGCCGGGTTCTCGGCTGTTCGGTGAACGACATGCTCCTTTCCGCCGTGGCCGGCGCCCTGCGCGATTACCTGGCGGAGCGGGGCGATCCGGTGGCGGACGTGGAAATCCGCGCCCTGGTGCCGGTCAACCTGCGCCGCCCGGAAGACGCCGGCAGCCTTGGCAACCGCTTCGGCCTGGTGGCCCTGGAGCTGCCCGTCGGGGAAGAGAACCCCCTGGCCCGCCTCTATGCGACCCGGGAACGCATGGACCGGCTCAAGGGCTCCTACCAGGCGGCGGTGACCCTGGCGCTCCTGGGGGCCGTGGGCATGGCGCCCAAATTCCTCCAGGAGCAGGTGCTGGACCTCCTGGCCAACAAGGCCACGGCGGTCATGACCAACGTGCCGGGCCCCCAGGTGCCCCGCTACCTGGCGGGGGCCCGCCTGCGCCGGCCGCTTTTCTGGGTGCCCCAGTCCGGCAACATCGGCATGGGGGTGAGCATCCTTTCCTACGACGGCAAGGTGCAGTTCGGCCTCGTCACCGACCGCAACCTGGTGCCCGACCCCGAGCGCATCGTCGAGCGCTTCGCGGCGGAATTCGACAAGCTGCTCCTGCTGGTCCTCATGGAACCGTGGGACAGGCTGGCGGATCCGGCGGCCGTCGAGGCGGCCATCAAGGGCGGCTCCTAATCCCCCAGTTCCGCCCGGGCGGCCTCCACGTCCAGGCGTTCCATGGCGTCGGCAGGTACGTGCCGGGCCGCCTCGGCGTAGAGCGCTTCGGCCTCCTTGAGCCGGGCGCGGCCGAACATCATCGCCAGGCCGTTGGCGTACTCGGTGCGGGCGATGGCGGAATCCGGGTTGAGGGTCAGGGCGGCGCGGAAGTGCCGCTCCCCGTCTTCCTTCCCGGCGCCGTAGGTGAGGCCGCCGACGAGGGCGCCCACCTTGTCGATGATTTCTGCGTGCCACGTGCCCAGGGCGATGTGGGCGTCGGCATGGCTAGGCTGCAGGGCGAGGGCCTGGTCGAGGCTGGCCTTGACGCGCCCCCCCAGTCCCTGGGCCAGGGCCTTGGCCACGGAAATGCCCTGGCTGTAGCGCCCCAGGGCGTAGGCGTGGAGGTACCAGGCGTTGGCGTCGTCGGGCCGGGCCTCCTGCAATTCCTCGCAGCGCCCGGCTACCTCCAGGAATAGGGCCTGTTTGCGGGCGTCGTCCTTTTCCAGGTAGTTGGCGTAGATCATCGCCGCCTTGCTGGCCGCGTTGTAGCCGGACTGCCCGGCGGCCAGGCCCAGTTCCACGGCCCGGGCGAAATCGCCGGCGTGGTAGGCTCGCCAGGCCTCCTGCACCGCCGCCTCGGCGGGGAAAGGTTCGGCGTCGCCCCGGTGCAGGCGGGGCCAGTGCTTTTTCAGGGTGGCGCCGGGGTAGGCGTAGGCCGGGTCGGGGTAGGGAAAGGGCTGCCAGCGGGTCTTGGCCATGGCGTGTTCCTCATTTCTTGCCGACGTAGGCTTCCGACAGGCGTTCCAGCAGGTGCCGGGATTCGCCCTGGAGGTAGGGAGCGGCCAGGGAAATGACCTGGTAGGCGCCGCGCCCGATGTCCGGCGTGCCCCGGGGGTTGCGGACGTGCTCGTAGGAGAGCCAGAAAGTGGCCACCACCGTCATGTTGGTGGCCAGGGCCTCGATCTCGCCCCGGCTGGCCCGCAGCATGCCGTTGGCCACCAGCCCCTGGCAGATGGCGGTGCCGGTCTGCACCTTGTGTTCCAGGATGCGCCGGAAATGGGTTTCCACCAGGCGGTTGCGGGTGAGCAGGTCGTTGATGTCGCGGTAGAAGAAACGGTATTTCCAGATCAGCTCGAACAGGCAGTGGAGGAAGAACCAGATGTCCTCCGCCGTGGCCGGCCGGCTCCCCGGCGCCGAGAGCAGATGCTCGATTTCCCCCTCGTAGGCCTCGAAGAGGGCGTTGACGATCTCATCCTTGCTGTGGAAATGGTAATAGAGGTTGCCGGGGCTGATTTCCAGCTCGTCGGCGATGACCGTGGTGGTGACGTTCGGCTCGCCGAAATCGTTGAACAGCGCCAGGGCCGTCTCGATGATGCGCTCCCGGGTGCGGCGCTTGGGCATGCGTCGTTCCTCCCTCCACGTGGGTGACGGCCGCAAGGATAACATCATGGGGCGGCGCGGGCGGCCAGCCAGTGATCGAGGTCGCCCAGGGCTTCATCCAGGGCCGAGGCGGTGCCGCCCAGCCGGCGGGCCCGGTTCTCCGGCAACAGGGAGCGGCGGTGGTCCTTGAGCGCGGCGAGGTCGAGGTCGAGCCCGTGGCGGGCCAGGATGGGGCGCAGTTCGTGCCGGCGCCGGTAGAGGTCGCGCCGGGTCTGCTGGTAGGCGTGTTCGCACAGGCGCTGCCGGTCCCGGTAACTGAAGACGTTGGTGAAGAACATCTCGGCGTCGTCCCGGGTGGGTTCGAAGAGCACCACGTCGGCGCCGGCGTACTGATGGCGATAGCGGTCCATGCCCACCTGCATGCGGGAATGGATGATGGCCCGGAAGGTCTGGGAAAGCACCACCGGCAAGCCGCCATCGTTGAGGCGGCGACGCTCCCCGGCCCCGCGGCGGGCTGCCAGCCCGGCGTCGAAGGGTACCAGGGGGTTGATGCAGAGCACCAGCCCGGCACCTTCCCGCAGGGCCACCGAGGCGTGCAGGGTCTTGATGAGGGCCCCGTCCACGTAGCTGCGGCCGTCGATTTCCACGGGCGGGAAGAGGCCGGGGAGGGCGGCGCTGGCCTGGACGGCGGTGGAAATGGGCACCCCGTTGCGGCCGGGTTCCCCGAAGGCCACGGATTCGCCCGAATCCAGGTCGGTGGCGACGAGGAAGAGGCGGTGCTTCAGCTTGCGGAAATCATTGGTGCGCCCCCGGGCGGAAAACAGCTTGCGCAGCAGACGGTCCACCCCGCGGCTATCGAAAACGCCCGTGGGAATGGCCCGGGAAAGACGCTGGAAGGATTCGAAAAGGCCATGGTGGAGGGGATCGCCGCACCAGTCGAGGAGCGCCTCCCAGACCAGGGGCGGCAGCGACAGGGCGCGCCGCCAGTATTCCCCGAAGGCGGGGCGCAACAGCACTTCCGGGTCGAAGACCTCCTCGGCGCCATGCTCCATCACCATGCGTGCCAGCCGGTCCGGGGCGATGCCGTTGGCCAGGGCGGCGGCGATGAAGCCGCCGGAACTGACGCCGACGAAGATGTCGGCATCCACCAACGGAAAATCCGGGATGGCCTCGTCGATGGCCGTCAGGGCGCCGACTTCGTAAACACCGCCGATGGGGCCGCCACCGGCCAGGGCCAGGCCGATTTTCGCCACTGTGCCTTCCTCCTTTCCACGGGTGCCCGGTCCTTGGCCGGGCACCTCGCCTTCAGCCGGCGGATGGGCCGCCCGTTCGCGCTGTCATCCGCCTTCAGGCCGCAGGAGCTGCTGCACCAGGAGCGGCAGCAGGGGCGGCGGGCTTGCGGGCGCTTTTGGGGGCCGCGGCTTTTTTCACCGGAGCAGCCACCTTCGCCGCCGCTTTGGTCGCCGTGGGCTTTTCAGCCTTGGCCGGCGTGGCGGCCGGTTTGGCAGCCGGTTTGACAGCCGGTTTGACAGCCGGTTTGACAGCCGGTTTGACAGCCGGCTTGGCCGCGGGTTTGGGGGCGGCCTTGCTGGCCGGCGCCTCGGTCAACTTCTGCACCTCGGCCGTCAGTTCGGCGACGCGCTTGGACAGCCGGTCGATATCCTTGCGGGAGGGCACGCCCAGGCTGCCGAGGGCGCGGGCGACGCGATCCTCGAATACCTGTTCCAGGCGGTCCCAGGTGCCGGCGGCCTTGACGGCCACTTCCGCCATCTTTTCGTCGGCGGCCTTGCGGGTCTTCTTGTGGATGGCCTCGCCTTCCTTCACCAGGGCGTCGAACACCTTGGTGCCTTCTTCCTGGGCCTTGGCGAAGGCGCCCAGGCCGGCCAGCCAGATCTGGTGGGCGGATTCCTTGACGGTGCTGGACAACTGGCTTTCGCTGAGGCCTGCAAGCGCTTTGAATTTCTTGACCATGACAATCTCCTCGCAGAATTTGGATGATGTCAGGCGGATATCCTTCCCGCCTTCCAAACCCAGTGTAGTCGGCAAATTTAGAGATGACAGCCTAAAACTCTAGGTTTCTTCTTCTAGAATCAATCGAGATGCATAAGGATAAGGGGAGGGGAAAATGCGCTATTTCATCACCGGCGGCACCGGCTTCATCGGCAAGCGTCTCGTCCGTAAATTGCTGGAGCGGGAAGGGAGCGAGGTCTTCGTCCTCGTCCGCGAAGCGGAAAAGGAGCGCCTCCCCGCCCTGCAGGAATTCTGGGGGGGCGACGGCCGGGCGGTCCCGGTGGTGGGCGACCTGACCGAGCCCCTGCTGGGCGTTTCCACCGCCGACCGCAGGAAGCTGGGCAAGAAGACCACCCATTTCTTCCACCTGGCCGCCCTCTACGACCTGACCGCGGACGCCGAGAGCCAGCTCCGGGTCAACGTCGAGGGTACCCGCAATGCCGTGCGCTTCGCCGAGGCCATCGGCGCCAGGCACTTCCACCTCTTCAGCTCCATCGCCGCCGCCGGCCTCTTCGAGGGCCTCTTCCGCGAGGACATGTTCGACGAGGCGGAGAACCTCGACCATCCCTACTACCGCACCAAGCACGATTCGGAAGGCATCGTGCGGCGCGAGTGCTCCGTCCCCTGGCGCATCTACCGGCCGGCCATCGTCGTCGGCGACTCCCGCACCGGCGAGATGGACAAGATCGACGGCCCCTACTACTTCTTCAAGCTCATCCAGAAGATGCGCAAGATGCTGCCGCCCTGGGTGCCCACCATCGGCATCGAAGGCGGGCGCATCAACGTCGTGCCGGTGGATTTCGTCGTCGCCGCCACCGATCACATCGCCCACCTGAAGGGCGAGGACGGCAAGTGCTTCCACCTGGTCGACCCCACCCCCATGCGCGTCGGCGATCTCCTCAACACCTTCGCCCGGGCCGCCCATGCACCGGAAATGGCCATGCGGGTCAATGCCGCCCTCCTTGGCTTCATTCCCGGCCACATGCGCAAGGCGCTACTGGCACTCACCCCCGTGCGGCGCATCCGCCATGCGGTGATGAAGGACCTGGGCCTGCCCGACGACGTGCTGCAGTTCGTCAATTACCCGACCCGCTTCGACTGCCGCGAGACCCTGCGCGTCCTGAAAGGCACGAACATTGCCGTGCCGCCCCTCGATGCCTACGCCTGGCGGCTGTGGGACTACTGGGAGCGCCATCTGGACCCGGACCTCTTCATCGACCGCACCCTGCGGGGCCAGGTGGAAGGCAGGGTGGTGCTGGTCACCGGCGCCTCCTCCGGCATCGGCAAGGCGACGGCGTGGAAGCTGGCGGAGGCCGGCGCCCACGTCGTCACCATCGCCCGGGAGGCGGAGCAACTCGATGAGACGGTCAAGGAATTCGCCGCCGCCGGCCTGACGCTCCACGCCTACCTCGGCGACCTCGCCGACATGGCCGCCGCCGAGGCCATTGTCGCCCGGGTGCTGGCCGACCACGGCACCGTGGACATCCTCGTCAACAACGCCGGCCGCTCCATCCGCCGGGCCATCGAGAACTCCTTCGACCGCTTCCACGACTTCGAGCGCACCATGCAGCTCAACTACTTCGGTTCCCTCAAGGTGAGCATGGGCGTGCTGCCGGCCATGGTGGCGCAGAAGCGGGGCCACATCATCAACATCTCCTCCATCGGCGTGCTCACCAACGCCCCGCGCTTTTCCGCCTACGTCGCCTCCAAGGCCGCCCTGGACGCCTGGACCCGTTGCGCCGCCTCGGAATTCGCCGACCGCGGCATCCACTTCACCACCATCAACATGCCCCTGGTGAAGACGCCGATGATCGCCCCCACCAAGCTCTACGATTCGGTGCCCACCCTGACCCCGGACGAAGCCGCCGACCTCATCTGCCAGGCCATCGTCCAGAAGCCGGTGCGGGTGGCGACGCGCCTGGGCATCTTCGGCCAGGTGCTCCATGCCCTCATGCCGCGGGTGGCGCAGATCATCATGAACACCACCTTCCGCATGTTCCCGGATTCCGATGCCGCCCGCCACAAGGCGGCGGGGGTGCTGCCCGAGATGCCCTCGGCGGACCAGATCGCCTTCCAGCAAATGATGCGGGGTATCTACTTCTAGCCGCCGCCGGTTCATAATGGGCCATCGATAAGTTGCAGGGCCGCAGGAGGCGGGAACAGCCTTCCGGCGGCTCGGGGCGGGACGGAGGGGCGAGTGCAGGCTGGGGAAGGGCAGGGCGTCGCAGAATCGCAGTTCGGCGGACGCCCGGTGACGAAGGGGGCGCTGGAAATCGTGATCATCTATGCCGTGGTTGCCGCGGCGTGGATACTCTTTTCCGACCAGGCCCTGGAAGCGTTGGTTGTCGACCGCGCCACCCTGATCCGGCTGAGCGTGGTCAAAGGCTGGCTGTTTGTGGCGGTGACGGCGGCGCTTCTCTACGTCCTGGTCCGGCGCCTGCAGGCGCGCCTGATTGCCGCCCAGGGCCGGGAGCGCGAGAGCGAACGGGAGCGTCTCGATTCCCTGCGCCTGCTCGCAACCATCGCTGAAAGTTCCGATGACGCCATATTCGCCAAGGACGCGGCGGGGCGTTACCTGCTGATCAACCGGGCCGCCTGTGAATTTGTCGGCAAGCCGGCGGACGCCGTCGTCGGCAGGGACGACCGGGCCATCTTTCCGCCGGCGGAGGCGGAAATCCTCATGGCCTTTGGCCGGGAAGTGATGGCGAGCGGCGCCATCATCACCCGCGAGGAGCACCTGACCACGGCCGCCGGGGCGCGGGTTTTCCTGGCCACCAAGGGGCCGTTGCGCGACAGCGACGGGCGGGTCAGCGGAGTGTTCGGCATCTCCCGGGACATCACCCGGCGCAAGGCCGCGGAGGAGGCGCTGCAGGCCAGCGAGGCCCGTTTCCGCGCCCTGGTGGAGCAGACCCTGGCTGGCGTCTATGTGATCCAGGACGGCCTCTTCCGCTACGTCAATCCCGCCTTCGCCGCGATCTTCGGTTATCCCGCCCCGGACGCCCTCATCGACCGGGTGCCGGTTCTGGGCCTGGTCAGCCCCGCCGATCGGCAGCGGGTGACGGAAAACATCGCCGGCCGCCTGGACCGAAGCAATCCCAACATCCAGTACGCCTTCGTCGGCCAGCGCCGGGACGGCAGCCCCGTGGACGTGGAGGTTCACGGGCGCGTTTTCGATTACCAGGGGCGGCCGGCGGTGATCGGGCTGATCCTCGACATCACCGCCCGCGTCGCGGCGGAAGCGGAATCCCGCCGCAACGTCGAGGAATTGCTGCGACTCAATCGGGCCACCGTCGGCCGGGAACTGGACATCATCGAGATGAAGCGGGTCATCAACGACCTCTCCCGCCAACTGGGCCGGGAACCCCCATATCCCCTGGCCTTCCTCGCCGCCGAAGGGAAGACCGGCTCCGGGGGGCAGCGGTGAAGCCGCGCGTCGCCCTGGCGTTGCTCCTGCCCTTCGCCGCCGCCCTCGTCCAGTGGGGGCTGTGGGACTACCTGCGCCCCTACGTCTGGTTCCTCTTTTTCCCCGCGGTTTTTTTAAGCGCCTGGATCGGCGGCCTGGCGGCCGGTGTGGCGGCTACCGCCATCAGCATTCTGCTGGTGTGGTACGTCTTCATGCCGCCGGCCTTTTCCTTCGCCCTCGGCGACCAGGCGTCCTATTTCTCGATGTTGGTCTTCGCTGCCATGGGCTGGGCTTACGCCGTGTTCTTCGAACGCCTGCGTCGGGTGCAGGCGAGCAGCGACGCCCGCTTCGAATCCACTTTCGAGCAGGCGGCGGTGGGCATCGTGCAGATGGCTCCCGACGGCCATTTCGAGCGGGTCAACCGGAAGTTCTGCGACATCCTCGGCTACACGCCGGAACAACTGACGCGGCTCACCTTCCGCGACGTCACCCATCCCGACGACCGGGCGGCCAGCATCGCCAACGTGCGCCGCATGCTGATCGGGGAGACCCCCGGCTTCGCGCTCAGGAAGCGCTACCGCCATGCCGACGGCAGGACCGTGTGGGGCAACGTTTCCGCGTCGCTGGTGCGCAAGGCCCGGGGCGAGCCGGACTACGCCATCGCCGTGATCGAGGACGTCACCGCCCGCGTGCTGAGCGAAGCGGCCCTGCGGGAAAGCGAGGACCGTCTCGCCCTCTTCATCGAGCACGCGCCGGCGGCCCTGGCCATGTTCGACCGGGACATGCGCTACCTGGCACTGAGCCGGCGCTGGCGCGACGATTACGGGCTGGGGGCCGGCGACATCGTCGGCCGCTCCCATTACGAGGTGTTCCCCGAGATCGGCGAGGATCTGCGGGCCATCCACCGCCGGGGGCTGGCGGGGGAGGTGGTCCGCAACGACGGGGGGCGCTTCGAGCGCCTGGACGGCCGGGTGCAGTGGATACGCTGGGAAGTGCGCCCTTGGCACGCGGCGGACGGCAGCATCGGCGGCATCGTCATCTTTTCCGAGGACATCACGGAGCGCCGGGCGGCGGAGGAGGAAATCAGGCGCCTCAATGCCGACCTGGAGCTGCGGGTGGAGCAGCGCACCGCCGAACTGACGGCGGCCAACCGGGAACTGGACAGCTTCGCCTACGCCGTCTCCCACGACCTGCGGGCACCGCTGCGGGCCATGAACGGCTTTTCCAGCGCCTTGATCGAGGACTATGGCGACAAGCTCGACGGCCAGGCGCGCCTGTTCCTCGACCAGATCGGTGTCGCCAGCCGCAAGATGGGCGAGCTGGTGGAAGGGCTGCTGGCGCTTTCCCGCAGCACCCGCGGCACGCTGCAGTGGGATGCGGTCGACCTGTCGTCCCTGGCGGCCGCCCAGCTCGCCGCCCTGGCCGCCGAAGAACCCGGGCGGCGGGTGGCGTGGCAGGTGGCGCCCGATCTGGCTGCCCGTGGCGACCGACGCATGCTCGAAGCCGCCCTCGCCAACCTCCTCGGCAATGCCTGGAAATACACGGCGCAGGCGGCGGCGCCGGAAATCCGCGTCTACGCCGAGGAACGGGGCGGCCGGCGCTGGTTCTGCGTTGCCGATAACGGCGCCGGCTTCGACATGGCCCACGGGGCCAGGCTGTTCAAACCCTTCCAGCGGCTCCATCGCCAGGATGAATTTCCCGGCATCGGCGTCGGTCTGGCCACCGTCCAGCGCATCGTCCACCGCCACGGCGGCGAGATCACTGCCCGAGGCGAACCCGGCAAGGGGGCGGTCTTCTCCTTCACCGTGCCGGAAGATCCGCCGGCGCTGGCGGCGGACAAGGAGGAAGTGGCATGACCATCCGATCCATCCTCCTGGTGGAGGACAATCCCCAGGACGAAATGCTCACGGTGCGTGCCCTGGGCCGGGCCAAGGTCGCCAACCGCATCGATGTGGCGCGGGACGGACAGCAGGCCCTGGATTACCTGTTCGGCGAAGGCGAGTTCGCCGGCCGCGCCGGCGAGGCGCTGCCCACCGTGGTGCTCCTGGATATCGGCCTGCCCCGCCTGTCGGGGCTGGAGGTCCTGGAACGCCTGCGGGCCGACCGCCGCACCGCCCTCTTGCCGGTGGTCATCCTGACCTCGTCGGACGAGGAGCATGATCGCCTGCGCAGCTACGAGTTCGGCTGCAACTCCTTCGTGCGCAAGCCGGTGGATTTCGGCCAGTTCGCCGAGACGGTGGCACGCCTGGGCGTCTATTGGCTGGCTACCAACGAACCGCCGGGAGGGGCGTGAAGCATGGGCGAAGGCGGTCTGGACATCCTGGTCATCGAGGATAACGAAGCCGACTACCTGCTGGTGCAGCGCTTCCTGCGGCAGCATGGGGTGGCCGTCGGGCGCATGGAGCGGGTGCGCAGCGATGCGGAACTGGGCGCGGCCCTGCAGGCTGCCTGGGACGTGGTTCTCTCCGACTACAACGTCCCCGGCATGGATTTCCGCCTTTCGCTGCAGACCATCCACTTCGCCGCCCCGGACCTGCCGGTCATTCTCGTTTCCGGCAGCATCGGCGAGGAGGCGGCCATCGAGCTGCTGCGCCTGGGCCTCACCGACTTCCTCCTCAAGGACAATCTCTTCCGCCTGCCCAGCGCCATGCGGCGGGCCCTCGACGAGGCGGCCGGGCGGGCGGCGCGACGGGCGGCCGAGCAGGCGCTGCGGGATAGCCAGGCGGCCGCCCTGGAAGAGCAGCGCCTGGGCCGGCTGGCGGCCCTCAACCTCATGGAGGACGCCCAGTTGGCCCGGGCTCGGGCCGAGGCGGCGCGGGAAGCGCTGCAAGCCTCCGAGCAGAAGTACCGGCTGCTGGCGGAGAATGCCGCCGACTGGATTTTCTGGATCGGCCCCGACGGCCGCTACCGCTATGTCTCGCCGGCCTGTGCCGCCATCTCCGGCTATCCTCCGGAGGCGTTCATGGCCGACCCCGGGCTCATGGCCGCCATCGTCCACGACGACGACCGGCCCCGTTTCCTGGCCCACCTCGACAGCCTGGGCACCACCGGGAACGGCGAAATGGAAATCCGTATCGTCACCGCCCGGGGGGAAATCCGCTGGATCTCCCACCTCTGCCAGCCGGTGCAGGACGAGGGCGGCAATTACGATGGCTGCCGGGGCGCCAACCGCGACATCACCGCCCGCAAGCGCGCCGACGAGGCGCTGCGCAAGCGGGAGGCCGGCTACCGCGACATGTTCGAGGCCAATCCCCACCCCATGTGGGTCTTCGACCTGGACACCCTGGCCTTCCTGGACGTGAACGACGCCGCCGTCGCCAACTACGGTTACAGCCGCGAGGAATTCCTGGCCTTGACCGTCAAGGACATCCGCTTTGCCGAGGACGTGCCGGCGCTGCTCGAGCGCATCGGCCGGGACGACGGCGATGCCAAGGTGGTCGGGCTCTCGCGCCACCGGCGCCGGGACGGCAGCACCATCCTGGCCGAAATCACCTCCCACGGTATCGACTTCGCCGGGCGTCGCGCCCGGGTGGTGCTGGCCAGCGACGTCACCCAGCGGCTGGAGGCGGAGGAGCAGTTGCGCAAACTCTCCCTGGCCGTGGACCAGAGCCCGGAGTGCGTCGTCATCACCGGCCTCGACCATCGCATCGAGTACGTCAACGAGGCCTTCGTTCGCATCAGCGGCTACAGCCGCGAAGAGACCCTCGGACGGACGCCGCGCCTCCTGCGTTCCGGCAAGACACCCCCGGAGCACTACGAAGCGCTGCGGAAGGCCCTGGCCGCCGGCGAGGGCTGGCGGGGCGAATTCACCAACCGGCGCAAGGACGGCAGCGACTACGTGGTCCTGGCCCACGTCACTCCCATCCGCCAGGCCGACGGCCGCATCACGCACTACCTGGCGGTGGAGGAGGACATTACCGACAAGAAGCGCACGGCCGCCGAACTGCAGGCCTACCGCGAGAGGCTGGAGGAACTGGTGGCCAGCCGCACCGCCGAACTGACCGAGGCCCGCCGGCAGGCCGATGCCGCCAGCCAGGCGAAGAGCGCCTTCCTAGCCAACATGAGCCACGAGATCCGGACGCCGATGAACGCCATCGTCGGCCTTGCCCGGCTCCTCGAACGCTCCGGCGTGACCCCGGAGCAGCGGGATCGCCTGCAGAAGATCAATGGCGCCGCCAGCCACCTCCTGGGCATCATCAATGACGTCCTCGACCTGTCCAAGATCGAGGCGGGCCGCATGGAGCTGGAAAGCATCGATTTCCCCCTCGACGAAGTGCTCGAACGGACCCGCACCCTGATCGCCGAAAGCGCCGGCCGCAAGGGCCTGGCCGTGGCGGTGGAGGCCGTCGGCGTCCCCGCCTGGCTGCGGGGCGATCCCACCCGGCTGCGCCAGGGGCTGCTCAATTTTGCCGGCAACGCCGTGAAATTCACCGAGCGGGGCGGCATCACCCTGCGCGCCCGCCTGCTGGCGGCGGAAGGCGACCGGCTGCAGGTGCGCTTCGAGGCCCAGGACTCCGGCATCGGCGTCTCCCCCGAGCAGGCGGCCCGCCTGTTCCAGGCCTTCGAGCAGGCCGACCTGACCACCACCCGCCGTTACGGCGGTACCGGCCTGGGACTGGCCATCACCCGCCACCTGGCCCGCATGATGGGCGGCGATGTCGGCGTCGACAGCGAACCCGGCGAGGGCAGCACCTTCTGGTTCACCGCCTGCCTCGGCCGGGGGCGCGCGGAGGTGCCCGCCCCCGTCCAGGCTTCCGCCTCCGACGCCGCCGGCGAACTGGCCCGCCGGCATGGCGGCGCCCAGATCCTGGTGGCCGAGGATAACGAAATCAACCGCGAGGTCGCCCTTGAAATCCTCCAGGCGGTGGGCCTGACCGTCGACCTGGCGGTGGACGGCCGCGATGCCGTGGACCAGGCGCGCGCCGGCAGCCACGACCTCATCCTCATGGACATGCAGATGCCCGAGCTGGACGGCATCGAGGCGACGCGGACCATACGCGCCCTGCCGGGACGGGAGCGCACCCCCATCCTGGCGATGACCGCCAACGCCTTCGAAGCGGACCGCCGGGCCTGTCTCGACGCCGGCATGAACGATTTCGTCACCAAACCGGTGGATCCCGACGTCCTCTACCAGACCCTGCTGCGCTGGCTGCCCTGGCGGGGGCACGACGCAGCCGTCGCCGTCGACAGCGAGCCCTCAGCCTACGCCACGGCCGATCTGCAGGCGGGCCTCGCCGCCATCGGCGGGCTGGACGTTGCCCAGGGCCTGGCCATCGCCCTGAACCGCTTTCCCCTCTACGCCCGCCTCCTGGAAATGTTCCTGCAAGGCCACGGCGGCGATCCCGGGCGCCTACGGGACGCCCTGGACCGGGTAGACCTGGCCGAAACGGAACGACTCGCCCACGCCCTCAAGGGCGTCGCCGGGAACATCGGCGCCAGCGGCGTCTGCGCCGACGCCGAGGCCACCCTGGCCGCACTGCACTGCTACGACCCGGCCAGCGCCGACCACGCCCATCGCCTGGCGGACAGCCTGGAGCGGCTGCTGGCGGATCTGCGCCAGGCCTTCGCAGCGGCGGGGCCGGCGGAGTAGCCGGGCCGCCCGGGCGCGTCAGGTCGGGGAGGCGAGGGGCCGGGCGTCTCCGCGGAAGCGGGCGATCAGGCGCTCGCCGAGGGCCATGCCCGGCGATTCCACCAGGCGGTAGCCGAGTTCCGCCAGGGCCACGACCAGGGGCAGGGTCAGGGCCGCGCAGGCGAGGAAGGCCAGGTGCGGATCGGCGATGCCCTCGCCGATGACCCCGTAAACGCCGGACTGGTGCAGGCTCCAGAGAACGAGGGGATGGACCAGGTAGATGCCGTAGCTCAGCTTGCCGAGGAAGCGGGTGGCGGCGGTATCCAGCCAGCGCGGCAAGCCTCCGTAGGCGACGACGATCCACAGCCCGCAGGCGAGGGCCAGCAGCAGTTCCTTGGGCACCGCCTTGCGCATCGGGGCCCAGGGCATGAACTTGTGCACGAACAGCGCCAGCATCGAAAGCGCCACCAGGGGCATGCCCCAGCGCACCAGCCAGTCCACCGTCCGCCGCGCCTTGCCCGCTTGCGCGGCGCGTTCGGTCAGGGCGAAGGCGACGACGCCGGCCAGGAAATAGACGAGGTTGGCCGGCAGGCTCATGCCGCCGTAGCTGCGGGGGAGGGCGAGGTCGCCCACCACCGTCGTCGCGGCAACGGTGAGGGCGCCCAGGCCCAGCAGACCGGCCGCGCTCGCCGCCAGCCAGCGCGACAGCAGAGCCGTGATGGGGAAGAGGGTGTAGAAGCAGACCTCGACGCCCAGGGACCACCCCGCCCACACCAGGCTCTCATGCTTGCCCGGGAAGAAGGGAAAGAGGAAGCTCAGGTTGAGCAGGATCTCGGCGCTGGAAACATACAGCCCCCGGGCGGCGGACAGGGCCAGGTAGGCGGCGAGCATGAAATAGAAGAGGGGAAAGATGCGGAAGACCCGGCGCAGGTAGAAGCGGCGCAGCCCGGCCTCGTCCCAGCACTTGCCCGCGTATCCCAGGAGCAGCGAAAAGGCGCTGAGGGCGAAGAACAGCGGGACCGCCCCCGACCAGGTGCCGACGATGCTCCTGACCGGGCCGGCCGGCAGCGGCACGTAAAGCATCATCAGGTGGTAGATCGCCACCGCCGTGGCCGCGAGACCGCGGATGACATCCAGCCCGGGAAGACGCCCGGCCCGGGAGGGGGGATTGACGGCAGCCATGGGAAGCTCCGGGGGTAGTGGACCGGCCGGCCCAATATACACCCGGCGTATCCCAACGGGCTACCGGCGTCGGTTCCCTGGGGTCGGCAGTCGCCGCCCCGGTCAGGTACGGAAGCCCGGGGCCGCCCGCTCCCCTTGCGCAGCAGCGCCGGCCAGGCCAGACCGCCGCCGGCGCCGCGGGTCACCTGTTCCCACTGGGCCTGGGCGCCTGCCAGGATGGCGGTGTCTATGGCGCGCCGGCGGCGCCCCGGGCCGGCTTGCGCCTTTTCTCCCGCTCTCCCCGGCCGGCGCTCTTCGGCGCGGCCTTGCCGGCTGCCTCCGCCTGTTCCAGCCAGATCAGCCCGTCCAGGTAGATCAGCATATGCCGCAGGTAGTCCGGCGCCGTGTCGCGCATCCGTTGCAGGGCCTGCACGGCAAGGCGCTGGGGGTTGAAGGGCCCGGCGTTGTCCGGCACCTGGGCCAGGGCCTGGGCGAGTTGCTGATCCACGCTCAGTTGCGACCAGGTGCGCTGGAAGTAGGCCACCGATTTCAATTCGCCCCGGGGCGCTGCGTCGGCGGGGGCGTGGAGCGGGTGGCTCGGCGCTTCCGGCAGGGCGTGGTCGCGGATGTGGGCGAGGAGTTCGGCCAGGGGGCTGGTGGGCGGCGCGTTGTCGGTCGTGTTGATCCCGCCATCCGCCACCCCTAGCCCCGCCTGCCCCGATCCCCCAAATTCCGTTTGCCCCGAGTCCCCTCCACCCGTTCGCCCTGAGTCCCCACCAACCGTTTGCCCCGAGTCCCCACCAACCGTTCGCCCTGAGCCTGTCGAAGGGCGTTTAACCCGCGGGCACTCCAGGGACATCCCGGGCTTCGACAGGCTCAGCCCGAACGGAGGAATGGAATCGCTTTCCGCCGAGCAGGCCTGAGTGCAACGCTCCCCCAAGGCCGTCGCCGCCCGAACCAGCTTGTCGTCGATCACACGCCGCGCTTCCCCGGTATGCGCCTCGGCCCGCCGGGCCAGGGCTTCGAGAAAGCGAAAGCGCACCGGCTCCAGGACCGCGGCGCCGCTGGCCCGCAGGGCTTCCAGCAGGGCGGCGGCGTCGCCCATCAGGCCTCCGGCCTGGCCCGGGCCGTTTTCGGCACCGGCGCCATTTCCACCCGCCGATTCTTGGCCCGGCCGGCGGCATCGTCGTTGGAGGCTACCGGCTGTTGGGGGCCGAAAGCCGCGGCGAAGACGGCATCGGCGGGCAGGCCGGCCTCGATCAGCGCCCGCGCCACGGTCAGCGCCCGCTGGGCGGAAAGCTCCAGGTTGTCGGCGAACTGCCGGTTGCTGCCCAGCACCGGGCGGTCGTCGGTGAAACCGCTCACCATCAGCATTTCGTCCCGGGCGCCCAGGTAGGCGGCGAGCGGCGGCGCCAGGCTCTTCAGGAGCTGCCGGCCCTCGGGCTGCAACTGGTCGGAATTGAGGGCGAAGAGCACGCTGCCGCTGATGCCGATGCGGCCGTCGGCGAAGGTCACGCGGCCCGAGGCCAGGGGAATGGCCAGGGCCTTTTCCAGGGCCTGGCGGCGCTGTTCTTCCAGCTGCCGCTTCTTCACCTCGGCTTCCAGGCTGCTCACCAGTTCGAGCTGCACGCCGAGTACCCCGACCAGGATGATGACGAAGGCCCCCAGCAACCCCGCCATGAGGTCGCCAAAGACCGCCCAGACGGGCGTGGTGTCCTCGATGGGCTCGCTGTGGTCCATGGTCAGGCGACGGCGGCCAGGGCGGGTTGCTGGCCGGAGAGCTGTTGCAGGTCATCCACCATGCGCTTCTGCGAGAGGATGCTGAGGTCGATGATCTCCCGCGCCTGGGCCACGTAGTAGGCGAGCTGGTCGTCGCTGCGGGTGAGGGTCTTGCCCAGGGCGCCTTCGATGCGTTCCAGGGCGGTCATGAGCTGATTGTTGCTGTCGCTGAAGCGCTCCACGGCCAGGCCGAAAGCTTCGCCCAGGCTGGCCACCTCGGCGGCGCTGCCGGTGACCTGGGCCGCCACCGTATCGAGCCGTGCCGATTCGGCCTCCAGCCGCTCCTCCAGCCGGCCGCCGGCCCGTTCCAGCAGGGTGGCGGCGGAAGCCACCAGGGCGTCGATGGCGCCCCGCTGCTCGGTGGAGGCGTGGTTGATGGCATCCAGCAGGGCGCCCAGGGTTTCCATGATGCGGCTGCGCTCTTCCAGCAGGGAATTGTCCCGGGCGATGCTGGCGGAAAGCTCGTGGCGCAGCTGGCCGATGACCTCGGCGGCGGCCTTGGGCGCCTCCGCCGCCGTCTGCATCAGGCGCGAGACCTCGGCAATGGTGCCGCTGGCTTGGGCCTTGCTGTCGGCGCTGATGGCGGCGGCTGTCTCCCGCAGGGTGTGGCAGATGGCCTCCTGCTGGGCGAGGGTCTGGGCGCCCGCCGCCTGCCAGTCCTGGCGCAGGCCGGCGGCCATGGCTTCCAGGGCCGCGGCCAGGGCGGTCTGGCGTTCCCGGTCGCCGGCGGCCAGTTCGCCCCGCAGGGCGGTGTGGGCCGCGCCCACGGTGGCGAGCAGGGTCTCGGCCCGCTGGGCGAAGGTTTCGGCAAAGCCGACGAGGGCGGCCTGCCACTCGGCAGCCACCCGGTCGCTGGTGCCTTCATGCTTGGCCAGGGCGGTGCGCCAGGTGTCGGCCACGCCTTCGGCGGTGGCGCTGAAGCGCTCGGCCAGGGCAGCGAAACGGGCCTCGGCGGTGGCCGCGAGGGTGTCGTGCAGCGCCGCGCTGTCCTTGGCCAGGGCGGCGGTGGTGGCGGCCAGCTCGCTCTGGCGGGCGCTGTGAGCGGCTTCCACGCTGGCCAGCAGGGCGGCGGTGCGCTGCTCGAAGGTGGCGGCGTAGCGTTCCAGGGCGGCTTCGGTGCCCGCCGCCAGCCGTTCGCCGGTTTGCTGGTGGTGGCCCAGGGCAGCCTGCCAGCCTTCCGTCACCGTGGCGGCAGTGGCGGCGAAGCGCTGGGCCACGCCGTCGAGCTGGGTTTGCACCGTGGCCGCCACGCCGGCGTGCAGGGCGGCGGTTTCACGGGCGATGCCGGCCATGGTGGCCTCCACCACGGGCTGGATGGTCTGCCCGGCAAGGCGGGCGCTTGCGCTGAGGCTGGCGTTGAGGGAGCGATCCACTGAGGCCGCCAGTTCGCCGTAAGCGCCCCGGGCTTCGGCGTAGAAGCCTTCCTGCCCGGCCAGCAGCCGCTCGCCGAGGGCGCGATGATGGGCTTCCATCTGCGCCATCATGGCCTGCAGCTGTTCCACCACCGCCGGCAGGGCCTGGGCCTGGCCTTGCAGGGCCTTGAAGGTTTCCTGCCGTTGGTGGGTGAGGGAGAAGCCGCGCAGGGTGGTGGCGATGCGGCTATCCAGCATCTGCCCGGCCAGCAGCCGCTCCCGGCGGCAGAGGGAGGAGATCAGCCCCAGCATGGCCGAGGCCGCCACGCCTGCCACGGAGGTGCCGAAGGCCAACCCCAGGCCCTTGACCGGGGCGGCCAGGGCGGCGCGGATGGTGTGCAGGTCGGTGGTGCTTTCCAGGGCCAGGACGGCGCCATTCAAGGTGACCACCATGCCGAGGAAGGTGCCCAGCATGCCCAGCAGCACCAGCAAACCGACGAGATAGGGCGTGACCGCCGGGCCGGGCAGGCCGACCCGCTCGCCCTCGACGCGCAGGCGTACGGCATTTTGCAGGGATGGGTGGATACGGCCCAGCCAGGGGCTGAGTTCGGGGAGATCGGCAGGTAATTCGGCCAGGGCGCGGGTGAGCGATGCCGTGGCCTGGTCGAAACGGCGCAATTCCGAAGCGCCGACCCCATAGACGGCGCCGATGAGGGCCGTCATGGCCAGGGCCAGGGGGCTGGCGCCCACGTAGCCGGCACCCACCCAGGCCACCGCGGCCAGGCCCGCAAAAAAGGCCGTCCAGCAGAGTTTCTTGTTCATTGCTGCGTCAATCCTCGTTGCCAAGCGCCTCGATCAACCCGGCCACGGGCGCCAGGCGCAATTCCAGTTCCGCCAGCAGCACCGCCCGCATGTCCTTGCAAAAGGCGGTGAGCCAGCCCCCCGGCTGCAGCCAGCGCTGCACATCGTCCGCCGCCTCGCCCAGGGCCGCCACGTGCGCTGCGTGCAAGTGCGCAAAGCGCTTGGCCAGCAGCAGGGGCACCGTCGCCAGCAGGTTGCGTTCGCGGGCGCCCAGGGCCTGCTCCAGCACCGCATCCAGATCGGCGAGTTGCTTGAGGGAGGGGGACCGGCCCGCCAGCGCGGCCCGCGCATTGGCGCGCAGGGGGGCGATACTGCTGCCCATGTCCCGCTGGTGGGCGAGGTAATACCGATGATAGGGGTCGAAATCCGCCGCACTTTCGGCAGCGGCATCCAACGCCGGGAGGGGTAATTTTACCCGGGCCGGGCCCGGATTGAGCACTCCGTCATTGACGATGGATTCCGCCAGGAAATTCCGCACCCGGGCAAAGTCTGCCCGCAGGGTCTCGGCCCCGGCCGCCGGCGCGGCCCCGCGCAGGTTGCCGCCGCCCGCCAGGGCGCCGGAAAGGGCGATGGAATCCGTGAAGTCCAGCCACTGCCCCAGCCGCTCCGCCACGGTCGGCCGCTCCGCGCCAACCTCCGCCACCGCCATCTCGGCCAGCACGCGCACCAGCCGGGAACTGGTGAAACTCGATCGCGGCAATGCCTGCGCCATACAAAAACCGACTTCCGACTGCTCAAAGGGGGGGTAGGGTACTACAGAGTGGTGGGCAGGGGGTTAGCGGTAGGATGGGTCGTCGGCCAAGCTGCCTTGCACAATTTGGTGGCTACGCGCCGAAAGGACGAAGATACGATCACAAGGTGGACGCAATTCACCTTGATTTTTATTGAATTCTCAATCTCTTTGTGGATAATAAGGGCGTGGGCTGATCACTGCGTAGCGGGGGTTGGCCCCTTTCATTTGGGCAGCACAACCAGCCCATACCCCTCTACGACGCCAGTTCGACTCCGGCGCAGTTTCGAGCGGACAATCTCGAAATCTTCCTTGCTTGGCTTGCCGAGCACATGCCGACCAATGGGCGTCACCACCAGGTCGGCCAGTTGCAGACCGACGATGTTCTCCGACTTCGCGCGCAGGTTCATCGCCAGAATCCGCTTCTCGATGTCCTTGGCCTGCTGGAAGCGAGTGCCCTGAATCTTCAAGTTCAACCACGCCAGTTCCAGTTCGTGATCCAGTGTCGGGTCGCGGCGTTCGGCGACGATCAGGCCGCCGCCAGACACGTTGCCCACGTCGAAAGCGAATCGCTCAACCAGCAGATCGAGGCTTAGCAAATACGGATCGAGGGCCGCCACGCCGTAGCGGGCGATATGCTCGTCCTTGCGGATGGCGCAGGCCACTACCTTGTAGTCGAGGCTGCGCATCAACTCGTTCAGTTCGGCGTAGAACCGCTCCCGGAAGGCGGCGTTCTTCATTGCCTCGAAGCCGTTGCGGTTGCGGGTGATGTCCGCAGTGTGCAGGATGATGTCGTCGCGACCGAACAGGCGGTGCTTAAAGGCCCGCACCGCGTCGGTCATCGGCCCCTCGGCATAGCCCTTGTCGACGATGATTCCTCCGAGCACGAAGAGCGGATACTGAGGGTCTATGACCGCCAGGTTGTGATCGCCGGATTCGTCGAGGAAGAGGAGTTTCATGAAAGTACTGCTACTTCTTGGGTTCCGGCTTCATTGCTTTAAATATCTCGACAACAAATCCTCTGGTTTCAGGATCCTTGATTTTCTCAACCAGTGCTTCGACAGGGTGACCATGGTCATCGCCTTTCTTGTCGTAAAGCCTGACTGGATTCTCACCGAAGTTGGTAACCGCAGTTTCGAGCAACTGGTTAAACAAGGCTTGATCGTTTGCGCTTGCCACTTCTTTCTTGTAGCCCTCGAACGCAACAGCCGTCGACGCTTTGTAAGCGTAGTCCTGTTGAATACGCGCCAAAATACCTATCTGTCTTGCCGAAAGCCAACCTAACCAGATGCCTGGAGCAGCCAACGGAAGCCCACGCAAAAAATTGGTGGGGTCAAATGGAGGTGTTCCGCTGCCAGAGGCAGTGTCAACGATGCGATAGGCGACATAGATCAGCCACGCGATAGATATACCAAACGCCGCGACCCATTTCTTTCGTTCGCCAGCAACAACAACCGCCTGTCCAGAGAATGCACCTGCTAGACCTTGCCGATTGATGTCTTGCAATGCCTTTGTCAGTTGCGCATTCGCGTTGGCAAGCAACTCTGTTCCAGTAGCAATGTGCTTGTCCGCATCAGATTTCTGCTTCGCGATCTCATCAAGGGTGGCCTGTGATGATTCGATGAGCGCCTCCAGCGTTTCGGCATGTTGCCTCAATTCCACCTGATTCTTATTCGCGGATGCAAGCAAAGTGGCGACGGCACTTTGATCTGCTAAGACCTTTTCCCTAACCGCAGTCAGTTCTTCGCTGGTTTCCTGCGACTCCTTTACCGCAGCCTTAACCGATTCCGACTGCTCGCATATCATTTCATGATGCTGCACGATCTGCTTGGCAAGAGGGGCAAGTTTCTCGACGGACAGGATTTCATCGTTGAGATTGGAGGCGGCAATTTTGAGCAGCCCCTTACGTAGATCGCTGCGCTTTGCGAGCACAACTGACAGGTGCCCAGCAATCAACGACAAGTTCGCCATGAACGGCGTACTCTGCATCAACCATCCCACACCATTGCTTTGGGCGTTGTCGACATGCGGACGAGTTTCGCGCATTAACTTGGCAACGGTCGCATCAATGATGCGTTCTTCCGGCTGCTCGGCTGCACGTGTTCTGGAAACCGCAATCTCCAACCCTTCCTGCCATGAGTTGAATATGTCGTCTATGTCCTTGGCCTTGATGCCTGAGTAACCCCATTGGCTCAAATCGTTTTCACTCGGCCGCTGCTTTCGCAAAGCCTCCCATCTGGTAGCCAGCGTGCCGAGTTCGGCCAAAGTACTTTTCATGATGGTTCCCTGGTTCTATCTCGAATACGTTCTCGAAAATGATGCATCAATGCCGGCCTTGGCGGTGACGGAGAATTGTTGAGGCACTATGGCTCGGCCCGACAAGGCTTGTCCCGCGTGCGGGGCACAGTCGTTCGTAAGGGACAACAGTCGAAGACCTCTACTTGGGCTGCGTTCCCTATCGACGCACTGGCGTCTGACGCCTGTCCAACATTTTTTTGCGCTTATGGTAGCGCAGATGATTTAGTTTCGTGGCAATTAAACGCCTATGTCATGTGAGATGGTGCAGGGCTTGTCGACTAGGCAAGCGAGGCGGAGGTGGTGTTGCACTTGCTCAAGTGAGGCTCTCCAGGTAGGGGCGCATGACGTTGGCCACGCGGCACAGCTGGGCGCAGCGCCACAGTTCGTCCATGACGACGCGCCTGGTTTTCCAGGCTTCGCGCAGGGCTTCCAGGGCGACGTCGAGGCCGATTTTGTTGCGGTATCTGAAGCAGTCGGCCACCGTTCTCGCAATGCTGGTGATGCGCACGGGGATGCCGTCGATGGGGTGCTCTTCGACGCCGTCGGCAAGGAGTGGGGCAGAGAAGCGGACGATGCGTAGCGGCGGGTAGTCTGCCCGGGGAGCGCGGGCCTTGTTGGGGATGGCGAGCCAGACCTCGAAGGGCGCCTGGGTGGTGAGGTCGTGGAAGCGCAGGGCCGAAAGCAGGCACACGACGCCTTGTGGGTGTTTGCGGGCGGCTTCGGTCAGCGATGCGTGTTCGGAAACCGCCCGGTCCGGCAGGGCGTAGAGCCCCCGGCCGATGCGGACGAGAGCGCCTTGGCGGACGAGCCGCGTGAGGCCGACCCGCGGTAGGCCCAGGGGCTCCAGGTCGCCGGGCCGGATAAGGCCGCGCTGGCGGGCGAGGTCGATGATGGTTTGGGGCGTTGCGTCCATGGATGCAGAATGTTCCGTTACGTCGGTAGTTGTCAATATCTACCGACATAACGGAACGTCCGGGCACCCTGGAGTGTGGCGCTTACCTCACATCAAACCGATCCAGATTCATCACCTTGATCCACGCTGCCGCAAAGTCGCGGACGAATTTCTCTTTCGCGTCGTTCTGGGCGTAGACCTCGGCCAGGGCGCGGAGCTGTGAGTTGGAGCCGAAGATAAGGTCCACCCGGGTGGCGGTCCATTTGACCTGGCCGCTCTGGCGGTCGCGGCCTTCGAAGGTGTCGGCGGCGGGTGAGGTGGGGTGCCAGGTGGTGCCCATGTCCAGCAGGTGGATGAAGAAGTCGTTGCTGAGCACTTGGGGCCGGCTGGTGAAAACGCCGTGGCGGGCGCCGCCGCTGTTGGCGCCGAGGACGCGCAGGCCACCGACGAGGACGGTCATCTCCGGCGCGCTCACGGTGAGGAGCTGGGCCTTGTCGATGAGCAGTTCTTCGGCGCTGACTGTGTAGGCCTGCCGGGCGTAGTTGCGGAAGCCGTCGGCCTGGGGTTCGAGGACGGCGAAGGATTCGACGTCGGTCTGGGCCTGGGTGGCGTCGGTGCGACCGGGGGTGAAGGGCAGTTCGACCGGGAAGCCGGCAGCCTTGGCGGCGGCTTCGACGGCGGCGTCGCCGGCCAGGACGATGAGGTCGGCCAGGCTGACTTGCTTGCCGCTGCGCTGGGTGCCGTTGAAGGCTTCGCGGATGCCCTCCAGGTTGGCCAGCACCTTGGCCAGCTGGGCGGGATCGTTGGCTTCCCAGTCCTTTTGCGGGGCGAGGCGGATACGGGCGCCGTTGGCGCCGCCCCGCATGTCGGAGCCGCGATAGGTGGCAGCGGAAGCCCAGGCGGTGGCGACCAGTTGGCTGATGGTGAGGCCGGAGGCGAGTACCTGGGCCTTGAGGGCGGCGACGTCGGCGGCGCCGATCAGGGGGTGATCGACGGCGGGCAGCGGGTCTTGCCAGATGAGGTCTTCGGCGGGCACTTCGGGGCCGAGGTAGCGGGCCTTGGGCCCCATGTCGCGGTGGGTGAGCTTGAACCAGGCGCGGGCGAAGGCGTCGGCAAAGGCGGCCGGGTCTTTGTGGAAGCGGCGGGCGATGGGCTCGTAGAGGGGGTCGAAGCGCAGGCTGAGGTCGGCCGTGGTCATCATGGGCGGGTGCTTTTTGGCCGGGTCGTGGGCGTCCGGAATCATGTACTCGGGCTTGACGTTCTTGGCCACCCACTGGTGGGCGCCGGCGGGGCTCTTGGTCAGTTCCCACTCGTAGCCGAAGAGGGTGTCGAAGTACCCGTTGTCCCACTGGGTGGGGTTGGGCTTCCAGGCGCCTTCGATGCCGCTGGTGATGGTATCGCCCCCCTTGCCGCTCCGGTAGGCGTTGATCCAGCCCAGGCCCTGGGCTTCGATGGGGGCGCCTTCCGGCTCGGGGCCGACCTGCTTGGGGTCGCCGGCGCCGTGGGCCTTGCCGAAGGTGTGGCCGCCGGCGATGAGGGCCACGGTCTCTTCGTCGTTCATGGCCATGCGGGCGAAGGTTTCGCGCACGTCGCGGCCGGAGGCCACAGGGTCGGGGTTGCCGTTGGGGCCTTCGGGGTTAACGTAGATGAGGCCCATCTGTACAGCGGCGAGGGGGTTTTCCAGCTGGCGGTCGCCGCTGTAGCGCTGGTCGCCCAGCCAGGTGGCTTCCTTGCCCCAGTAGATGTCTTCTTCCGGCTGCCAGATGTCGGCGCGGCCGCCGCCGAAGCCGAAGGTCTTGAAGCCCATGGATTCCAGCGCCACGTTGCCGGCCAGGATCATGAGGTCGGCCCAGGAGATGTGGTTGCCGTACTTTTGCTTGATGGGCCAGAGCAGGCGCCGGGCCTTGTCCAGGTTGCCGTTGTCCGGCCAGCTATTGACCGGGGCGAAGCGCTGGTTGCCGGTGCCGCCACCGCCCCGGCCGTCGGCGGTGCGGTAGGTGCCGGCGCTGTGCCAGGCCATGCGGATGAAGAGGCCGCCGTAATGGCCCCAGTCGGCGGGCCACCAAGGTTGGGAATCGGTCATCAGGGCGCGCAGGTCTTGCTTCAGGGCGGCGTAGTCGAGCTTCTCGAATTCGGCCCCGTAGTCGAAGCCGGCGCCCAGCGGGTTGGAGGCCGGGGTGTGCTGGTGCAGGATGTTGAGGTTCAGCTGCTTCGGCCACCAGTCCCGGTTGGATTGCACGCCCTGGGTCGCCCGGGCGCCATGCATGCCCGCGAAGGGGCACTTGCTTTCGTTGCTCATGATCTTGCCTCTCTCTCTGGGTTGAATAGGTGTTTCGGCCTGTTCAGCTTAGGAGCGGGGGGCGGGAGATACCATTGAATTGCTTCAATGGGGGCGATGGGGGTTGGCTATCGGGATGGGTGAAGCAGTATCGCAACACCGCACTTCACCGTTCGCCCTGAGCCTGTCGAAGGGCGGTGCACAAAGGGCTTCGACAGGCTCAGCCCGAACGGAGGTTGGTGTTGGCTTACTGGATTATTGGGCGGTAGGTCTCTTGGTGCTTTGAATCTGCTGGGCAATCGACGCCAGGTTCCGGGAAAGGCGTTCTTCCGGGCACCAGGCGCTTACCTGGCGGATCAATCCGTCGAAGATTGCCGGCGGTAGTTCGTCGAACACCACGCGCAGGTGTGGCCGTTTTTCCGGGGGCACCTTGCCGGTGGCCAGGACGTGGGCGAGTTCCTCCTTCGCCAGGGAATCGCGATAGCTGACGTTGGCGGAAATACAGGCGAGTTCGAGGAAATCCTGTTTCTCATCCGGGGTGCAGGGTTTGATGTTCATGGCGAGTCCGAGCGCGTCGAGAATGGCTAGTAGTTTCCTGACGCCGAGGTCGGGGAAGGCGCCTGCTTCCAGTTGATTGACCGTGGTGCGCGAAAGACCGGTGGTCTGGGCAAGGGCAACCTGGGTGATGCCCTTGGCCTTTCTCGCTTCCCTGATGCGGAGCCCAATTTCCTCGAAATACATGGTGCGCTCACCAATAATTGTTCAATATATTGAACATATCGTAGCGCATTG
Organism: Rhodocyclaceae bacterium; assembly: GCA_036732025.1. Taxonomy (GTDB): domain Bacteria; phylum Pseudomonadota; class Gammaproteobacteria; order Burkholderiales; family Rhodocyclaceae; genus SSSZ01. The sequence continues at coordinate 81,361 of DAINDE010000001.1, read as the reverse complement.
GTTCCCTGAAAAGCGGGTTACGCAGCCTTCCCTGTCTCACGAATGACAACTTCCGCCGTCGCATCGGAAAACAACAGCGCCAGATGGCCGGTGCCATCCACCGTGACCTCCTCGGCGCCGGGCAGCGACTGATTGCGGTCGGGCATGACGAAATTGTCGTGGCGGTTGCACAGGGCGACGATGGGCACGGGGGAGGGTTCGGCGTCGAGGTCGCGCAGCCAGACGGAGCCCGGCTCCATTTCCCGGGCGTTCTGGCCGATGCCGATGCGGGCGAGTTCGGTGCCGGCGTGGGGGGTGGCCAGGGTGAGGAGGCGCTCCACCCGGTCGCCGCCGAAGCGGGCCAGGTAGCTGCGGCAGACGAGGCCGCCCATGCTGTGGGCGACGAGGATCAGCTTTTCCGCGCCGGTGGCGGCGCAGACTTCATCCACCCGCCGGGCGAGTTGGGGCACCAGCTTGGCGATGCTGGTGTAGGGCGGCGTCAGGCTGACGGTGGCCACCACGTAGCCCGCCGCTTCGAGCCGGCGGCGTAGCCACCACCACATGCCCCGGCTGCAGGCGTAGCCGTGGACGAGGAGAATGGGGCGCCGGCAGGGGGCCAGGCGGTCGCGGCCCATCCACAGCCGCTCGAAGGGGGTGACGGCGAGAAAGAGGCAGAGGAAGGCGAGGTACTCCGCGATGGCCATACGCAGCCAGCGCCAGGGGCCGAGGGGCGGGGCCTCGCCGTAGGCGGCGGCGAAGGCCCAGGTGACGCCGATGATGCCGGCCCGCAGGCCGAGGAGCCCGCCGAGGGCGGCCAGACAGGCGGCGGGCCAGGGCAGGCCCAGCCAGCCGTGGGCGACGGCGAGCCAGGCGGCGATTTCGGCGCCGAGCCAGAGGAAGAGGGAGACGGGAACCATGGTCAGAAGATGGGGGGAGCTGGCCGGCCGGTCAATTCGGCGGCCAGCAGGGCGCTGTTCCTGGCCACCAGGCCGTAGATGGAAAGCTGCGGGTTGGCGCCGATGCTGGTGGGGAAGAGGGAGCCGTCGTGGATGGAGAGGTTTTCGATCTGGAAATGGCGGCCCCGGTGGTCGGCGACGCCGTGGGCCGGGGCGTCGGCCATGGCGCAGCCGCCCATGACGTGGGCGCTGACCACGCGGCAGGCCAGCGGCGCCAGGGGCAGGGCGGCGATGCCGGCGCGGGCGGCGGCGAGGCCGGCGTAGGCCGGGGCGGCTTCGTGTACCGGGCGCACCGTTTCGGCGCCGGCGGCGAACTGGATTTCCGCCATGGCCAGGAGGGCGCGGCGGGCGCCTTCCCAGATCGGCTCGTTCTGGGGGTAGTCGAGGCGGGGCGAGCCGTCGCCGCGCAGCGTTACCGTACCGCCCCGGCTTTGCGGGTGGAAGCCGTCCCGCAGCAGGGCGATGACTGCCTGGGTGCGGGGGAAGTCGGCCATGGTAGCGGCGTGGTCGCGGCCGAAGCCGGGCAGGGTGGTGGAGAACAGCACCGGGTGCAGGGGCGGAACTTCCAGCTTGAAGCCCAGGGGGCCGTCGATGGGGTGCTGGTGCAGGAAGTGGTCGGAATAGACCGACTGCGGCGCCCCGGCGTAGCCCTTCACCGCCTGGGGGAAGCGGGCGGCGGAGACGACCGTGGGGTGGAGGAAGGTGCGCCGGCCCAGGTGGCCGTGGGGGTCGGGGCTGGCGCTGCGCAGCAGCAGGGCCGGTGAGTTGATGGCGCCGCCGGCCAGGACGAAGTGGCGGGCGCGCAGGGTGACGGTGGCGCCGCTGGGGGCGATGCCGTCCCGCCCCAGGGCCAGGGCACGGAGTGCCGTCGCCCGCTGCCCGGTGAAGACGAAGGCCTGGGCCCGCAGGCGGGAGACCAGGGTGGCGCCCCGGGCCAGGGCGGCGGGCAGGGTGGTGAGCAGCATGGACTGCTTGGCGTTGGTCGGGCAGCCCATGCTGCAGTAGCCCAGGTTCCAGCAGCGGCGCACGTTGCGGGGGATGACGGCGGTGGGGATGCCGAGCCGGGCGGCGCCCCGGGCCAGCAGCGCGTTGTTGGCGTTGGGCTCGCCGGGCCAGGGGCGGATGCCGAGGCGGGCTTCCATGGCCTGGAACCAGGGGGCGAGGGCGTCTTCGGAGAGCTGGGCGAGGCCGTGGGCCTGTTGCCACCAGGCCAGGGTGGCGGGCGGGGTGCGGAAGCTGCTGGTCCAGTTCACCGTCGTCGAGCCGCCCACGCAGCGGCCCTGGAGGATGTTGATGGCCTTGTCGGCGGTCTTGCGGGCGGCGGATTCCTGGTACAGCGCCGGGTAGGCGTCGGCCTCGCGCATGCGGAAGTCGCCGGTGGTGAAGAGCGGCCCTTCTTCGACGATGATCACCCGGAGCCCGGCGGCGCTCAGCAGGTCGGCGCTGACGCCGCCGCCGGCGCCGCTGCCGACGATGACGACGTCGGCCTCGAGGGTGGCGTCGGCGGCGAGGTCGGCGGCATCGATGTGCCGCCAGCCGGAAGCGAGGCCGGCGCGGAAGGGGTCGTCGATCATTTGAGGGTGGGCGGGCCGGGGTACCCGATGCGCGGCCAGCTTTCCGCCCGGGCGTACCAGGCGCCGAGGATGAGGTCGTGAAGCCCGGCGTAGCCGCTGCGCAGCAGGTCGAAGCGGCTGTTGCGCCAGGCATCGAGGAAGGCGGCGATCTCGCCGGGTAGCGCGATATCCCAGGCCGGCCAGACGCCGGCCACGAGGATGCGGGTGGGGGCGAAGGCGAGGAGGTCGAAGAGTTGCCCGATTTCTTCCTGGGTGGCGGGGGCCAGCCCGGCGATGGCCTGGTCGACGCCGTCGACGGTGGCGGCGACCGCCTTGGCCCGGGCGTCCCCGGCCGCCGGCAGGGCGCCGTCGAGGATCACCGGCACCAGGGCCGCGACCACGGCGCGGCGGCCGTCTGCCTGGCCAGTGGGGCCGCCGCAGCCGGCGCCGCCCGCGGCCGGCTGATGGCCACCTGGCGGCCGGCGCTCACACCTTGGCCGTGAGCCGCAGGTACTTGGCCATCAGCGCCTCGCGGCTTTCCACGCGCTGCGGATTGACCGGGATGCATGCCACCGGGC
>DAINDE010000001.1:14868-78285 GCA_036732025.1 Rhodocyclaceae bacterium | reverse complement strand
CGGCCAGGCCGGTCTGGAGGAAGCGGCGGCGGCAGGTAATAGCAGCAGCACCTTGACCAGCCGGTCGAAGAGGCGGCCGTAGGGAGGCTTGAAGAGGCCCATGCCGTTGAGCCGCGACTGGTGGAAGACCGGCTTCAACTTGGAAAAGGTGAGGAAACCCTCGTGGCCGTGGTAATGGCCCATGCCGCTGGGGCCGATGCCGCCGAAGGGCAGGCTGTCCTGGGCGATGTGCAGGATGGTGTCGTTCACCGTGACGCCCCCGGCCACGGTGGTGTCGAGGAGGCGGCGCACCCGGGCGCCATCGTGGTCGAAGAGGTAAAGGGCCAGCGGCCGGTCGTGGCCGTTGATGGTGGCGACGGCTTCGTCCACGTTGTGGTAGGTGACGACGGGCAGGATGGGGCCGAAGATCTCTTCCTGCATCACCCGCAGCCGGTCGCTGGCGCCCAGCACCAGCACGGGCGGCAAGCGGCGGCTGGCCGGGTCGGCCGGAACGCCGGGCAGCAGTTCGGCCACCTGCGCGCCCTGGGCGCGGGCATCGGCCAGGTAGCCGGCCAGGCGGGCGTAGTGGCGGTCGTTGACGATGGCCGTGTAGTCCGGGTTGCGGACCAGGTCCGGATAGCAGGCGGCCACCGTGGCCCGGGCGGCGGCGACGAAGGCATCTTCCTGGCCGGCGGGGAGCAGCACGTAGTCGGGGGCGATGCAGGTCTGGCCGGCGTTCATGCACTTGCCGACGAGAATGCGTTCGGCGGCCTTGGCCAGCGGATAGCCGGGGGCCACCAGGGCCGGGGACTTGCCGCCCAGTTCCAGGGTCACCGGCGTCAGGTTCTCGGCGGCGGCCTTCATCACCTCGCGGCCGACGGCGGTGGAGCCGGTGAACAGCAGATGGTCGAAGGGCAGGCGGACGAAGGCGCGGGCCACCGCGGCGTCGCCCTCGACGATGGCCAGTTCGTCCGCGGCGAAATAACGGGGGGCGACGCCGGCCAGCAGGGCAGCGGTGGCCGGGGTGAATTCCGACATCTTGACCAGGGCCCGGTTGCCGGCGGCGAAGGCGCCGGCCAGGGGGGCGAGGGCCAGGAAGACGGGGTAGTTCCACGGCACCACGACGCCCACGCAGCCCACCGGCTGGGGCCGTACCTCGGCGCGGCCGGGGAGGAACCAGAGGGAGGCGGGCCGCCGCCGCGGCTGCATCCAGCCCTTGAAATGGCGCCGGGCGTGGCGAATGGCCTCCAGGGTGGGGAACACCTCCAGGAGCCGCGTCTCGTGGCGGGAACGGTGGCCGAAGTCGGCGGATACCGCCTCGCCGATGGCCTCCCGGTGATCGTGGAGGAGGGCGAAAAGCCCATCCAGGCGCCGCCGCCGGACCGTGGCATCGACGGCGATCTGCCGGCGCGATGCCGCATGGATGCGGGCGAAGGCCGCTTCCAGGGCGGGAATGTCGTTGATGGGTGTCGCTGGAGCCTGGGCCATGGCTTCCTCCCGAGGGGGCAAATCCAGTGTAGCGGCCCCCTTCCGGCATCGCTAGGCAAAGGCTTCTAAACGCCGCCTGGGGCGCTGGCCATAATGAATGCATGAACGACATCAGCGATTCCGAACGCGCCCGCTGCGCCGCCGAATTGGCCGAGCGCCTGCTGGAAGCGCGCAAGCTCCGCGAAAGCGCCCGGGCGGAGCCACGCCTGGCGGCACGCCGGCTCATCCTGCGGGAATGGCAGGCGGCCCGGCTGGCCCGCACCCACGCCGAGTTGCTGGCCAGCCCGCGCTACGGGCGGGCGGCAGAGTTCTTCCTTTCCGACCTGTACGGCGCCGCCGATGTTTCCGCCCGGGATGCCGACCTGGCCCGGGTGCTGCCCCTGATGACCGGCATGCTGCCGGTGTCGGCCCTGCGGACCATCCTGCTGGCGGTGGAGGTGGATGCCCTTTCCGAGCGCCTCGACGCCGCCATGGTGGCCGCCCTGGGCGGCCGGCTGGAAAAGGGCATCGGCGACGCCGACTATGCCGCCGCCTATCGCAAGGTCGGCTGCCGCGCCGAGCGGGAGCGCCAGCTCGACCTCATCGAGGCCACCGGGCAGGCCCTCGACGCGGTGGCCCGCAAGCCCCTGGTCCGCGCCACCCTGCGCATGATGCACGGCCCGGCCCACCTGGCCGGCCTGGGCAGCCTGCACGAATTCCTCGAGCGGGGTTTCGAAGCCTTCCACGCCATGGGCCGGGCGGACGAGTTCCTGGAAAGCGTCATCGGCCGGGAACGGCGCATCCTGCAGGCCCTGTTCGCCGGACAGGAGGTGCCGTTCGGCGAGTGAGGGGAAGCGGGGCCGCGTCGTCGGCCGAACTCGCCCGCTATCCGAGTTGCGTGCGTCGGCATTGCCTTAGCGCTTCATTGCGGTCCGGGCAATCACCGCGGCATAATCGGCACGGGCAGGAGCACCCTGGCCTGCCGGACCCGGTGGGCAACCGTGAGCGCAAAGGAGAAACCATGCTTCGTCGCTTCAAGAATTACGTCCTGCGGATGGCGGGCCGAACGGGGGGCGAAGAGCTCCCGCCTAAGCCGAGCCGGGAAGACGGCGAGCTGATAGCGCGCATCCGGGCAAGGAAACTCACCTATCTGTCGGAACAACGGCTCGCCAGCATTTCCAATACCTGCCGCGGGATCGAAGGAGCCGGCCTGCCCGGCGTCTTCGTCGAGGCGGGGTGCGCGTTGGGCGGATCCACCATCCTGATAGGTACGGTCAAGGGGCAGGAGCGGCCATTTTGCGTCTACGATGTCTTCGGAATGATCCCCCCGCCCACCGAAGACGACACGCAGGATGTGCATGATCGTTACCAGGCGATCGTGGAAGGAAACTCCGTCGGCATCGGCGGCGACAAATACTACGGTTACGAAGAAAACCTCTACGACATCGTTCGCGCGAACCTGGAAAGCTTCGGAATCAATTGCGAGGCGCGGTCATTGTCGCTGATCAAGGGCCTGCTCCAGGACACCATGAAGATCGATCAGCCGGTGGCGTTCGCCCATGTCGATGTCGATTGGTATGAGCCGGTACTCACCTGCCTACGCCGCATTTTCCCCAGGCTTGTCGTGGGGGGCAGCATCATTCTCGACGACTACCATGACTGGGGAGGATGCAGAAAGGCTACCGACGAGTACTTGCGGCAAGTTACCGGCGAATTCCGGCTGGACGACACTGCCGGCTCGTTGAAGATAACCAGGGTGAAGCCAGGAGCATCCCGGTCGCCCGAGAGCGACCTTGCGGGGGCCCAGGCCGCAGCCGGTCAGTGATCCGAATGGTGCGATGATGCCGTGCAGGCATCGTGCCAAGCCTGCCGACACTTCACGCTGGTAAGGCGCTCCAGACGCAGTTCGATGACAGTCGGACCGTTGGCTGCCATGGCCGCAGGCAGGGCGGCGAGAAGCGAGCGGGAATCCGCGGCAAGCGCATAGGCCAGGCCGAAGGTGGCGGCAGCGGCGGCGAAATCGATGTGTTGCGGCGTCAGCCAGCCCCGCTCGAATTCCGGCAGGCCGGCCTGGGGCAGGTGTTCGAAGATGCTGCCGCCGCCATTGTTGAAGACGACGAAGACGGCTTGCCGCCCGCGGGCGGCGGCGAGGCCGCCAAGATCGTGCTGGCAGGCGAGGTCGCCGAGGAGGGCGACCACCCGGCCTTGGGCGGCGGCGATGCCCAGGGCCGTTGAAACGTTGCCGTCGATGCCGCTGGCGCCGCGGTTGCCGTGGAAGCGCAGGGGCCTATCGCCGCCGCCGGCAAAGGCGTCGAGGTCCCGGATGACCATGGAGTTGCCGACGAAGACCGGGCAATCCTCGGGCAGGGCGGCGAGAAGGGTGGGGATGAGCCGTCCCTCGCAGTGGTCCGGCAAAGCGGACTGGGCCTTCCGTGCCCGCGCTTCGGCGGCGGCGAAGGCGGCGAACCAGTCGGCCGGCGCCGGCGCCAGATTCTGTTCGAGCAGGCCTTCGCATACGGCGAGGGGCGCGGCCCGCAGCAGGTCGGTGACGGTGTTGGCCGGGTCGTTCCAGCGGGGTTGCGGATCGACGAGGACGGTCAGGTCCGAAGCTCCGGCGGCGAAGCCCTGCAGGCTGCGGGTGACCGGGAAAGCGCCGAAGCGCAGCACCCACTCAGGACGATGCCCGGCGACGAAGAGCGCGTCCCGCAGCCAGCCGTCGTAATGGCAGAGGATGCGGCGGCGGTCGTGGGGGCCGTGGCGCAGGTTGGCGAGGGGCTCGGCGAGGATGGGGCAGGCCAGCCGCTCGGCGAGGCCGGCGACGGCGGCGGCGAAGGCCGGCGGGTAGTCGCCTTCGCCGCAAATGATGGCGCCGGGGCGGCCGCTCAGGCGGGTGGCCAGCACGGCCAGCGTGTCGGCGGAAACCCTTGGTTCGGGGCGGTTGATGCGGAGGGGCGCCGCTTCCGGCGCCGGCGGCGGCGCCTCCGCCTCCGCCAAGGGCAGGAGCGGCTCCCGGAAGGGCTGGTTGAGGTGGACCGGTCCGGCCAGGGGCCAGGTGGCCTGCTCGACGACCTGGGCGGCGAGGCGGTGGAGCCAGGCGGTCGGCGTTTCCGGCCCCGGCGCCGCGAGGGCGTGGGTGCCGCGGACGTAGGGCGCGAACATGGCGGCCTGGGGCACGGTCTGGTTGGCGCCGCAGTCGTGCAGCTCCGGCGGGCGGTCGGCGGAGAGGAGGATCAGCGGCACCCCGGCCCGGTCCGCCTCGACTACCGCCGGTAGCCAGTTGGCGGGGGCGCTGCCGGAAGTGGCGAGCAGCAGCACCGGCCGGCGGGCGGCCTTGGCGATGCCGAGGGCGAAGAAAGCGGCGCAGCGTTCGTCGACGATAACCTCGCTGGCGAGGTCGCCGTGGCGCAGGCAGGCCAGGGCCAGGGGCGTCGAGCGCGAACCCGGCGACAGCACGGCGTGGCTGACGCCGGCGGCGGCGAAACCGGCCACCAGGGCCTGGGACCATTGCAGGTTGAGACTGCCCTGGTCGCTCATGCCGTTCCCGTCCGTCCCGGGGCGGCGGCTTCGGCCACGGGGTCGAGGACATCGCGCAGCGCCCGGAGTTTGGCCTCGGTTTCCGCCAGTTCTTCCCGGGGATCGGAACCGGCCACGATGCCGGCGCCGGCGCAGAGTACGAGGTCGCTGCCGGCCAGGGTGGCGCAGCGCAGGGCGACGGCGATTTCGCCATCGCCGGCGGTGTCGATCCAGCCGAAGCCGCCGCTGTACCAGCCCGGGCGCTTTTCCCGGCGCCGGCGCAGCCAGTCGAGGGCGGCGGCCCGGGGGCTGCCGCCGACGGCGGGGGTGGGATGGAGGGCGGCGGCCAGGTGAAAAAGGCTGACTCCCTGGCGCACGCTTCCCTGCACCCGGGTCCGCAGGTGGCTGATGTCGCCGAAGTGGAGCGTCTCCGGCGCCGGCGGGGTAGCAACGTCATCGCACAGTCCGGCCAGGGCCTCGGCCACGGCGGCGGCGACGAAGCCTTGTTCGCGGCAGTTCTTGTCGCTGTCCAGCCTGGGTGCGCCGTTCCAGGCTGTGCCGGCGAGGGCGTCGGCTTCTGCCCGGCCCTGGCGCAGGCGGACCAGGCGTTCCGGCGTGGCGCCCAGGAAGGCCTGGCGGCCATTGCCCAAGGCGTAGACGGTACAGCCGGGGTGGCGCCGCAGCAGCGCCGCCAGTGCCGGCCGCGGGGCCAGGGGGGCGTCCGCCTGGAGGCGGATGCTGCGGGTAAGCACCACCTTGTCCAGCTGGCCGTCGGCGATGGCCCGCAGGGCGGCCTGGACGCCGGCCAGCCACGCCTGCTCTTCCAGTTCCGGCGGGCCCCGGCGGAGCCGGGAGAGGTTGCTGGCCGGCGCCGGCTGGGCGAGCAGGGCCTGCCAGTGGGCGGGGGCGTTGCCGCTGTTGCCGGCGGTACAACTCAGCAGGGCGGTGTTGCGTCCACCCCGGCGCCGCAGCACCAGGGCCGGCAGCACGAGGCGGGTGTTGGGCTGTTCGCCGGGGGCTTGCGCCTCGTCGAAGGCGAAGCCGAAGAAGGCCGTGGCGGGGGCTTCCCGCCGCCCCTGGCCGGCCAGGCCGGAGCAGGCGTTGTCGAGGGCGGCGAACCGTTCGCTACCCACCGTCTCGTAGTGCAGCACGGAGCCCAGGGCGAGGCACCAGTCGGCATTGGCGGGCTGCGCCCAGTACCAGAACTCGCCCTGGGCGGGGAGCAGGGCGAGCCAGTCTTCGTCGTCACCGCCGAGTTCCACCTCCAGGGTGAGGGGGGCGGAGGCCGCGGCGCCTGCGGCCAGCGCCGCCAGACGGCGGGGGAGGTCCGGCGCGGCGAGCGCCGCCCGCAGGCGGGCGAGGGCGGCGGTCATGGGCGGGCTCCCGCTGCCAGCCGGCGCAGGGCGGCGCGATCCATCTTGCCATTGGCGTGGCGCGGCAGGTCATCCAGGTGGAGGATGCGGCGGGGGCGGGCGGCGGGGCGCAGGTGCTCCCGGCTCCAGCGTTCCACGGCGGCGGCATCGGCGGTGCCGACCACCAGGGCGACCACCAGATCGCCCCAGGTAGGGTCGGGCAGGGCGGTGACGGCGACGTCGCGGACGCCGGGGCAGGCCGCCAGGCCGTTTTCGATTTCGCCGGGATGGACCTTGCTGCCGCCGGTAACCAGCATGTCGTCGGCCCGGCCGAGGATGGTGAGGTGGCCGCGGTCGTCCAGGCGGCCCAGGTCGCCGGTGGTCAGCCAGCCGTCGGCGAGGCCCAGGCCCGGGCGCAGTTCGGGATTGAGGTAGCCGAGCATGAGCTGGGGGCCGGCCACCCGCAGGCGGCCATCGGGGGCGACGGCGACATGATTGCCGGGCAGGGGCTTGCCGACGTCGCCCTCCTGCCAGGGGCCGTCGGCCGGCAGACGGGTGGCCACCTGCGCCGCCGTCTCGCTCATGCCCCAGGTCGGGAGGACCGGCCAGCCGGCGGCGGTGGCGCGCTGGTAGAGGGTCGCCGACAGGGCGGCGCCGCCGACCAGGGTGACGCGCAGGGTGGTGGGGGGTGCCGCTCCCAGGTCGAGAAGCCGGGCCAGCATGGCCGGCACCAGGGAGATGTGGGTGACCGGCTGCTCCTTCAGGCTGGCGGCCACCGCCTCGGCGGCGAAGCCGTCGTGGAGCAGGACGCCGGCGCCGGCCCGGGCGCAGCGCCAGAGGATGGCGAGGCCGCCGATATGGAAGAGGGGCAGGCAGGCGAGCCACAGGTCGCCGGGGCGGAGGGAGAGGCAGCGGTTGGCGGCCGCAGCGGCGGCATCGAGGTTGCCGTGGGAGAGCATGACGGCCTTGGGCTCGCCCTCGCTGCCGCTGGTGGCGATGACCAGGGCGAGGTCATCGGCCGGCGCTGCGGCGAGGGGCGCCGCGGGGCCGGCGGCGGGCAGTTCGGACAGGCGGCGGGCCTGTCGCCCGGCGAGGGCCTGCCAGGCGGGCCAGCGCTGCTCGGCACAAGCGGGGTCGAGGGGCCACAGGGTCAGGCCGGCGGCGCTGCCGGCGTAGGCGGCAAGCGCCAACTGCCGGCTGTCGGCGGCCAGGGCGAGGATGGGCGGGGGGCTGCCGGCAGCGAGGCCGGCGGCTGTCGCCTGTGCCTGCTCCAGGAGGCCGGCGAAGGTCCATTCGCCGGCGGCGGTAGAGAGTGCCATGCCCTCCGGCCAGCGGTCGGCGGCATGGGCGAGATGCTGGGCTAGGGTGATGGCGGGCTTCATCAGCCGCCGATTATACGCAAGGCATCGGCGGCGCCGCGGTGAGCCAGATCAAGAAAGGCCGGGTGCAAAGCCCAGGCCGGGACCGACCGGCAGGATCAGCCGGCCCCCCCGGATCTCCGGCGGCAGGCCGGTGTCGGCGGCGAACCAGGCGGCGGTGGCCAGGCCGTGGGCGGGGGTTTGCGGCGCCCCGGCGGCGATGGCCGCCGCCAGGTGTGCCGCCGCCAACAGCCCGCAGGCGCTTTCGAGGGCCGAGGTGACGACGCATTCCAGGCCGGCCCCCCGGGCCTCCCGGGCCAGGGCCAGGCTGGCCTGGAGGCCGCCGTGGCGGGCGGGCTTGAGGACCAGGCGGCGCACTGCCTGTTGCTGCGACAGATCGGCGACGGCGAAACGGGGGAGGGATTCGTCCAGGGCCAGGGCGATGCCGGTGCCGGCTTGCAGGCGGGCCAGGGCGGCGAGGGTGGGCGCGTGCAGTGGCTCCTCGATGGCCTCGACGGGCAGGTCCCGGCAGGCGGCGACGAAGCTGGCAGCGGTGGTTTCGTCCCAGGCGCCGTTGGCGTCGAGGCGCAGCCGGGTGCCCGCCGGTAGGGTCTTGGCCAGGGCGTTGAGGCGAGCGATTTCGGTGATCTGGGGGGCGATACCCACCTTGGCCTTCAGGGTGGTGAAGCCGGCGGCGCAGGCGGCCAGGGCCATTTCGTTGGTGAGCGTGGCGAGGGCGCCGAGGGCCGCGTTGACCGGGATGCTGGCCGGCGTGGCGACACCCGCCAGCCAGGCGGCCAGGGGCTGGCCGGCGGCCTGGGCGGCGAGGTCGAGGCGGGCGCATTCTTCCGCGCAACGGGTGGCGGCCGTCTTGTCGATGCCTGCTTCCGGCAGGGGGGCGCAGTCGCCCCAGCCGCAATGCCCGTCGTCGGTATCGAGCCGCAGGAGACGGCCGCGGCGCTCGCTGATGCGGCCGGCGGCGCTCTCCCAGGGCTGCTGCAGGAGCAGTGCATAGGGAATCCAGCGGGCCGCGACGGGTTTCATGGCCGTTTGCGGTAGGGGCGGAAGTCCGGCGGCCGGCGCTCGCGCCAGGCGTTGCGGCCTTCCTGGCCTTCCTCGGTCATGTAGAAGAGGCCGGTGGCGTTGCCGGCGAGTTCCTGGATGCCGGCCAGGCCGTCAGTGTCGGCGTTGAAGCCGGCCTTCAGCATGCGGAGCGCCATGGGGGAATGCTGCAGCATCTGCTGGCACCAGGCGACGGTTTCTTCCTCCAGCCGTTCGAGGGGGACGACGGCGTTCACCAGCCCCCAGTCGAGGGCCTGGCGGGCGTCGTACTGGCGGCAGAGGAACCAGATTTCCTTGGCACGCTTCATGCCGATGGTGCGGGCCAGGAGCCCGGCGCCGAGGCCGGCGTCGAAGGAGCCGACGCGGGGGCCGGTCTGGCCGAAACGGGCATTGTCGGCGGCGATGGTGAGGTCGCAGACCAGGTGCAGGACGTGGCCGCCGCCGACGGCGTAGCCGGCCACCATGGCCACCACGGGTTTGGGCAGGCGGCGGATCTGCATCTGCAGGTCGAGGACGTTGAGGTGGGGCGTGCCGCCTTCGTCCAGGTAGCCTTCGTCGCCGCGGACCTTCTGGTCGCCGCCGGAACAGAACGCCTCGTCGCCGGTGCCGGTGAGGATGATGGCGCCGATGGCGTTGTCGCGGTGGGCCCGGTGGAAGGCGTCGATGAGCTGGGTGACGGTCTCGGGACGGAAGGCATTGCGCCGTTCGGGGCGGTCGATGGCGATGCGGGCGATGCCTTCGGCGGCGTCGTAGCGGATGTCGGAATATTCGGCCTGGGGCTGCCAGGGCAGGGCGGGGCGGATCATGGCGTCGATGGGGGATTGGGTGCGTTGACTAAAAGGCAATTCTAACGGGAGCGGCGATCAGGAAAATCGAAGTCCCGGCCGCCGCGACTACGCAAATTGTCATACATGCGCCCATGATTTGCTTTAAAGTTATGCAAATGAAAATTTCTGGTTTTTATGATAAACGGGCCGCTCATTTGCGACTGGGAGGGCTGAGGCAGGACAGCCATGAATGAATTGCCGCATGTATTGATCGTCGACAGTTCCCGGGTCATCCGGGCCTCGCTGTCGCGGAGCCTCAAGGATCATTTCGAGGTGCGGGAGGAGACCAGCGGCGAATCCGCCTGGCAGACGCTGGTCCTGGATTCTTCCATCGTGGCGGTCATCTCCGGCCTGCATCTGCCGCGCCTGGATGGCTTCGGTCTGGTGGAAAAGCTGCGCACCAACAAGCTGCGGCGCCTGAACACCATGCCTTTCTTCCTTATCGCTTCCGATACCATGGGCGAGGGGGAGCGGCAGCAGGCCCGCATCCGGGGCGTCACCGACTTCGTGCCCAAGGGCCTGGGGGCGGCGGAGACCGAGCGCATCGTCGGCCTGCTCCTCGAACGTCGCGGTGGTGGCCAGGAAGACGAGGGCGCCGGCGAGGAGGGCAGCGGCCAATTCCGCGTGGCGCCCAAGGAAGTCGGCGAGACGAGCTTTACCGGCGTCCAGAGCGACCTGGGCGTGAGCGATATCCTGGGCCAGATGGGCCGCTTGGCCGGGCTTTCCGGCGCCGCGGTCGACGAAGCCGAGATGGCGAGGGCCCGGGAATCCGGCTCCACCGTGCCCGACGTTCCCGGCCGGGAAGGCATAGACGCCGTGCTGGCCGAGCATCTGCCGGAGTCCGGGCAGGCCCGGGCGGTGGGTGTCCTTATTTTCGGCCTCGACAGCTACCAGACGGTGGCCCGGACCTTCGGCCAGGAACTGGCCGACAAGATCGAGACCAAGTTTGCCCGCCTGCTGGGCAAGAAGATACGCACCGAAGACAGCCTCGGGCGCTTCGCGCCCGGGCGCATCGCCATCGTCGCGCCGGGGACCAACCTGGCGCTATGCGCCGCTTTTGCCGAACGGGTTTGCAAGGGGCTGGCGGCGGCCCAGATTTCCATCCGCGGCCAGCGCATCGACATGACGGTGAGCGTGGGGGTGGCGAGCGTTCCCGAGGACGGCGTCGTGCTCCGTGGCGACGACCTGCTGGATCTGGCTCTCGGCCGGCTGGAAGCGGCCATGAAGGCGGGTGGTAACCGGGTGGTGACCCGTGCCCTCGGCAGCGAACACCCCTTCGACCAGGAGGAGTTCGTGCAGCGCCTCGGCGAGCTGCTGGGGTCGGTGCCGCCGGAAGCCCTGACACGCTGCCTGGGCAACGTGGGGCTGAAGATGATGCCGCTCGTCAAGCAGATCGAGCAGTCCTTCAACTTCGGACTGCCCATCGACGACATGGAACGCAAGCTGTGGGCCCGGGCCCGTTCCGAGAGGCAGGTGCTCTGACCTGCACTCCCGGGAAGAAGAAAGCCGGCTGAGGCCGGCTTTCTTTTTTTCTGGTATCAGGCCGCGACCGGGATCTTGCCGATCTTGACCTGCCATTCCTTCGGGCCGGTTTCATGCACCGAGGTGCCAGAGGAATCCACGGCCACGGTGACGGGCATGTCCTGCACCTCGAACTCGTAGATGGCTTCCATGCCGAGGTCGGCGAAGCCCACCACCTTGGCCGACTTGATGGCCTTGGCCACCAGGTAGGCGGCGCCGCCGACAGCCATCAGGTAGGCGGACTTGTTGTCCTTGATGGCCTCGATGGCGACGGGGCCGCGCTCGGACTTGCCGATCATGGAGATGAGGCCGGTCTTCTCCAGCATCACGCGGGTGAACTTGTCCATGCGGGTGGCGGTGGTGGGGCCGGCGGGGCCGACCACTTCGTCACGCACCGGGTCAACGGGGCCGACGTAGTAAATGACCCGGTTGGTGAAGTCGACGGGCAGCTCCTCGCCCTTGGCCAGCATGTCGGCGATGCGCTTGTGGGCGGCGTCGCGGCCGGTGAGCATCTTGCCGTTGAGGAGAATCTTCTGGCCGACCTTCCAGGAAGCGACTTCCTCCTTGGTCAGGGTGTCGAGATTGACGCGGGTGGCGGACTTGGTGTCCGGCGTCCAGGTGACGGCGGGCCAGTCTTCGAGCTTGGGCACTTCCAGCTTGGCGGGGCCGGAGCCGTCGAGGTGGAAGTGGCAGTGGCGGGTGGCGGCGCAGTTGGGCACCAGGGCCACCGGCAGGTTGGCGGCGTGGCAGGGGTAATCCAGCACCTTGACGTCGAGCACGGTGGTGAGGCCGCCCAGGCCCTGGGCGCCGACGCCCAGCGCATTGACCTTCTCGTACAACTCGAGCCGCAGTTCCTCGGCACGGTTCTTGGGGCCGCGGGCCTTCAGTTCATGGATGTCCACCGGCGCCATGATCGATTCCTTGGCTAGCAGCATGGCCTTTTCCGGCGTGCCGCCGATGCCGATGCCGATGATCCCCGGCGGGCACCAGCCGGCACCCATTTCCGGAATCTTGTGCAGCACCCAGTCCACCAGGTCGTCGGAGGGGTTGAGCATGGCGAACTTGGACTTGGCTTCGGAGCCGCCACCCTTGGCGGCGCAGATGACTTCCACGTGGTCGCCGGGGACGATTTCAAAGTGCACCACCGCCGGGGTGTTGTCCTTGGTGTTCTTGCGGGCGCCGGCGGGATCGGCCAGCACCGAGGCGCGCAGGGGGTTGTCCGGGTTGGCGTAGGCACGGCGCACGCCTTCATTGACCATCTCCTGCAGGCTCATGGTGGCGTCGTCCCAGCGGACGTTCATGCCCACCTTGAGGAAGACCATGCCGATGCCGGTATCCTGGCAGATGGGGCGGTGGCCCTCGGCGGCCATGCGGGAATTGGTCAGGATCTGGGCAATGGCGTCCTTGGCGGCGGGGGATTCTTCGCGCTCGTAGGCTTCGCCCAGGGCCTTGATGTAGTCGAGGGGGTGGTAGTAGCTGATGTACTGGAAGGCATCGGCGATGGACTGGATCAGGTCTTCCTGGCGAATGGACGTCATGGCTGGGTCTCGTGGTTAGTGTTGCTGGTGTTGAAGGGCGAGGGTCTGGGTCATGACCTTGTCGGTGAGCGCGATCATGAAGGCAGACACGAGGAAGAGGGCATGGATGACGGCCTGCCAGAGGATGACCCGGTCGTCGATCTGGGCGGCATTGATGAAGGTTTTCAGCAGGTGGATCGAGGAGATGCCGATGAGGGCCGTGGCCAGCTTGACCTTGAGCACGCCGGCATTGACGTGGGAGAGCCATTCCGGCTGGTCCGGGTGGCCTTCCAGGTCGAGGCGGGAAACGAAGGTTTCGTAGCCACCGACGATGACCATCACCAGCAGGTTGGCGATCATGACGACGTCGATGAGGCCGAGGACGATGAGCATCACCTCGGCTTCGGAAAGGCTGCCGGCCTTGCTCACCAGGTGGATCAGCTCGTGCATGAACTGATAGACGTAAACGCCCTGGGCGGCGATCAGGCCGAGGTAGAGGGGCGCCTGCAGCCACCGGCTCCAGAAGATGAACCCCTCGAGTTTGGCGGTGATTTTCATGATTCTCTGTAGCGGGTTTTGGAAAAGGCCATTTTATCATGGGCTCGCCGAGGTCGTTTTCCGGATGTTGCGCCGCAGCGTGCGTTCGTAAGCCGGTTGTAAGAATATCCTCGTCTAATGCGCCCATCGCTGAACCGGGTTCCGTGACTCGATCGGGCGCGTTTTTCCGAGAACTTTAGGATTCCCCCGACAGTTCTATTGCACTATCAACACTAGATGCCAAGTTTCGCAGAGGAGAAAAACATGTCGAATGATTCCGTGCAACTCATTTATCCGTCCGACGAAATCGTCAAGAATGCGGCGGTTTCAGGGATGGACGCCTACAAGGCGCTGTGCGCGGAAGCCGAGGCTGATTACGAGGGGTTCTGGGCCAAGCGCGCCCGCGAACTCATCACCTGGAAGCAGCCGTTCACCCAGGTGCTCGATCAGTCCAACGCTCCTTTCTTCAAGTGGTTTGCCGACGGCAAGCTGAACGTTTCGTATAACTGTCTCGACCGCCAGGTCGAGGCCGGCCTGGGCGACAAGGTCGCCATCATCTTCGAAGCCGACAACGGCGAGGTCACCAAGGTCACCTACAAGGAAATGCTGACCAAGGTCTGCAAGATGGCCAACCTCCTGAAGAGCAAGGGCGTCAAGAAGGGCGACCGCGTCGTCATCTACCTGCCGATGACCATCGAGGGCATCGTCGCCATGCAGGCCTGTGCCCGTATCGGGGCCATTCACTCCGTGGTCTTCGGCGGCTTCTCCGCCCAGTCCCTGCGCGACCGCATCAACGATGCCGGCGCCGTCATGCTCATCACCTCCGACGGCCAGTTCCGCGGCGGCAAGTCCATTCCGCTCAAGCCGATTGCCGACGAAGCCTTCGCCATGGGCGGCTGCGAGTCTGCCAAGAACGTCATTGTCTTCAAGCGCACCGGCGGCGACTGCAACATGGTTGCCGGCCGCGACGAATGGCTGCACGACCTGCTGGCCGGCCAGCCGGAAACCTGCGAACCGGAGTGGGTCGAAGCCGAGCACCCGCTGTTCCTGCTCTACACCTCCGGTTCCACCGGCAAGCCGAAGGGCGTTCAGCACTCCACCGGCGGCTACCTGCTGCACGCCATCCTGACCATGAAGTGGACCTTCGACATCAAGCCGACGGATACCTTCTGGTGTACCGCCGACATCGGCTGGGTGACGGGCCACACCTACATCACCTACGGCCCGATGGCCTGCGGCGCCACCGAAATCGTCTTCGAAGGCGTGCCCACCTACCCGGATGCCGGCCGTTTCTGGAAGATGATCCAGGACCACAAGGCCACCATCTTCTACACCGCCCCCACCGCCATCCGCTCCCTCATCAAGGCCGCCGACACCAACCCGGCCGTGCATCCGAAGAACTACAACCTGTCTTCCCTGCGCATCCTGGGCTCCGTCGGCGAACCGATCAACCCGGCGGCCTGGCAGTGGTACTACGACAACGTCGGCGGCGGCCGCTGCCCGATCGTCGATACCTTCTGGCAGACCGAGACCGGCGGCCACATGATCACCCCGCTGCCGGGCGCCACCCCGCTGGTGCCGGGTTCCTGCACGCTGCCCTTCCCGGGCATCCAGTTTGCCGTGGTCGATGAGACCGGCTCCGAGCTTCCCTGGGGCACCGGCGGCATCCTGGTGTGCAAGAAGCCCTGGCCGTCCATGATCCGCACCATCTGGGGCGATCCCGAGCGCTTCGTCAAGTCCTACTACCCTGCCGATTTCCAGGGCAAGTACTACCTGGCGGGCGACGGCGCCATCCGCGACGCCGAGACGGGCTACTTCACCATCACCGGCCGTATCGACGACGTGCTGAACGTTTCCGGCCACCGCATGGGCACCATGGAAATCGAATCGGCCCTCGTCGCCAACCCGATGGTGGCGGAAGCCGCCGTGGTCGGCCGTCCGGACGACCTGACCGGCGAGGCCATCGTCGCCTTCGTGGTGCTCAAGGGTCAGCGTCCCACCGACGCCGAAGCCGCCAAGAAGATCGTCAAGGAGCTGCAGGACTGGGTGGGCAAGGAAATCGGCCCCATCGCCAAGCCCAAGGACATCCGCTTCGGCGACAACCTGCCCAAGACCCGTTCGGGCAAGATCATGCGGCGCCTGCTGCGCGGCCTGGCCAAGGGCGAGGAACTGACCCAGGACACCTCGACCCTGGAAAACCCGGCCATCCTCGAGCAGCTCAAGAACTCCGTCTGAGGGCCAGGTTGTGACGCAGGGCCG
Source organism: Rhodocyclaceae bacterium (assembly GCA_036732025.1). Lineage (GTDB taxonomy): Bacteria > Pseudomonadota > Gammaproteobacteria > Burkholderiales > Rhodocyclaceae > SSSZ01. The sequence continues at coordinate 62,893 of DAINDE010000001.1, read as the reverse complement.
GCGGACTTGCCCCGCCGGCCTGTAGGAATAGAAGGCAAGGAGGAGACAAGATGGTCGCCTGCATGGTGACCGCCAGTGGCCAGAAAGCCACAAGGGGACGGCCGGCACGCATGGCGTGTCGGCCGTTTTTATTGTGAGAGGGGTGACGTGAGACGAGCCAGTCCGTTGCGCCAACGCCTGACTGCCCTCGGGTTGCTGGGGACGGCGTTGCTGAGTTACCCGCTGGTCGTCGTTCCCGCCGGCGACATCGGCGGGGTGCCGGCGGTGTTCATCTATCTCTTCGGCATCTGGGCAGCCCTCATCGGGCTGGCGGCCTGGCTCACCGAGGGCGGGGGCAACTGACATGCCCACTTCCTGGCTGGCGGCATTCGTGGCGATGGGCTACATGGGCCTGCTCTTCGCCGTGGCCCGTTTCGGCGACGCCCGGGCCGACGCCGGCCGCTCCATCCTCAGCGCCAACCTCTATGCCCTTTCCCTGGCGGTGTATTGCACGTCTTGGACCTTCTACGGAAGCGTCGGGCGGGCCACTTCCGGCGGGCTATCCTTCCTCACCATCTATATCGGGCCCACCCTGATGCTGCTCTTCGGCGGCGCCATCGCCAAGATGATCCGCATCAGCAAGGAACAGCGCATCACCTCCATCGCCGACTTCATCGCCTCCCGCTACGGCAAGAGCCAGCGCCTGGCCGGGCTGGTGACGGTCATCGCCGTGATCGGCATCGTGCCTTACATCGCCCTGCAACTGAAGGCGGTGTCGGCCAGCTTTGCCATCCTCTTTGAGCAGCCCCCCGGCGCCCTGGGCCCCTGGTGGCAGGATTCAGCCCTCGCCATCGCCGCCATCCTGGCCGTGTTCACCATTCTTTTCGGCACCCGCCACCTGGATGCCACCGAGCGGCACGAAGGCATGGTGGCGGCCATCGCCTTCGAATCGGTGGTGAAGCTGGCGGCCTTCCTGGCGGTGGGGCTGTTCGTCACCTATTCCGTTTTCGACGGCTTTGGCGATCTCTTCCGCCGGGCCGCCGAGTCCCCCGAGACGGCCCGGCTCCTCGCGCTGGATTCAGCCAAGGGCGGCAACTGGGCGGCGCTGGTCATCCTTTCCGGGCTGGCCATCATCCTCTTGCCGCGCCAGTTCCAGATCGCCGTGGTGGAGAACGTTGACGAGAGCCATCTGCGCCGGGCCATCTGGCTCTTCCCCCTTTACCTGCTGCTCATCAACATCTTCGTCCTGCCCGTGGCAGTGGGCGGATTGCTGCATTTCAGCGACCGGGGCTACAACGCCGACACCTTCGTCCTCACCCTGCCGCTGGCCGAAGAGGGCCACGGGCTGGCCATCTTCGCCTTCATCGGCGGCCTCTCGGCGGCCACGGGGATGGTCATCGTCGAGACCATCGCCTTGTCCACCATGGTCTGCAACGACCTGGTCATGCCCTGGTTGTTGCGTTCGCGGGCGTTCAACGTTACCGCCCGCAAGGATCTGTCGGGCCTGGTCATCGGCATCCGCCGCTGGGCCATCGCCGGCATCCTGGGCCTGGGTTACGTGTATTTCCGCGCCGCCGGAGAGGCCTACGCCCTGGTGGGCATCGGCCTCATCTCCTTTTCCGCCGTGGCCCAGTTCGCGCCGGCGGTGTTCGGCGGCATGTACTGGCGCCAGGGTAGCCGCCGGGGGGCCATCGCCGGGCTGGTGGGGGGCTTCGCCGTCTGGATGTATACGCTGCTCCTGCCGTCCTTCGCCAAGTCGGGTTGGATCGACAAGGAGTTCGTCGAGGCGGGGCTCTTCGGCATTTCCTGGCTCAAGGCCCAGGCGCTTTTCGGCCTGGCCGGCCTGGACGAGATATCCCACTGCCTGTTCTGGAGCATGTTCGTGAACCTGGGGCTTTACGTCGGTGTGTCCCTGGCTTCCAGCCCCGATCCCATGGAGCTTACCCAGGCCCAGCGCTTCGTGGATGTCTTCCGCCGCCGGGGCGGCGGCCCGGGCGCCCGCCTGTGGCGGGGAAGCGCCTCCGCCGACGAGCTGGTCGGGCTGCTCGAGCGGTTTCTCGGGCCGGGGCGCACGCGCCAGCAGCTGGCGGCCCTTGCCGCTTCCCGGGGCGTGGCGGAGTGGCGGCAGCTGCCGGCGGACGCCGAATTCGTCCATTTCGCCGAGACCGAGCTGGCGGGGGCCATCGGCTCGGCCAGCGCCCGGGTGATGGTGGCTTCGGTGGTGCAGGAGGAGGCCCTGGGTCTGGAGGAGGTGCTCGACATCCTGGACGAGGCGTCCCAGGTGCGGGCCTACAGCCGGGAACTGGAGCGCCAGTCCCGGGAGCTGGAGGCGGCCACGGCGGAACTGCGGGCGGCCAACGAGCGCCTGAGGGAACTGGACCGCATGAAGGACGATTTCATCTCGACGGTGACCCACGAACTGCGCACGCCGCTGACCTCGATCCGCGCCCTGTCGGAGATGCTGTGCGAGGATCCGCGCACCGACCTGGCCGACCGCAAGCGTTTTCTCGGTATCATCGTCGGGGAGGCGGAGCGCCTTACGCGGCTCATCAACCAGATCCTCGACATGGCCAAGCTGGAATCCGGGCGGGCCGAATGGGTGACCGGGGACGTGGATATCCTGGAGGTGGTCCGCGAATCGGCGGAATCGGTGGGGCCCTTGTTCCGGGACAAGGGGGTCGCCCTGCAGGTCGATCTGCCGGCGGCGCGGGCGGTGGTGCAAGCCGACCGGGACCGCCTCATGCAGGTGATGATCAACCTGCTGTCCAACGCTGTGAAGTTCGTGCCGGCGGGGACGGGCAGGGTGGACGTGGCGGTCCGCGCCGACGCCGGGGAAGTCCGGGTGTCGGTGGCCGACAACGGCCCCGGGCTGACCGCCGAGGAATGCGAAGTGGTTTTCGAGAAATTCCGGCAGGGGGGCAACACCCTGACCGACAAGCCTCAGGGCACCGGCCTCGGGCTGCCCATCAGCCGGCAGATCGTCGAGTACTTCGGCGGCCGGTTGTGGGCGGAAAGCGAACCTGGCCGGGGCGCCCGTTTCATCTTCACCGTGCCGCTGCCGGCACGTAACGATAACTAGGGAGACAAAGATGGCCTACAAGATACTGATTGCTGACGACGAGCCCAACATCGTCATATCCCTCGAATTCCTCATGAAGCGGGAAGGCTTCGAGGTGGCGGTGGCCGCCGACGGGGAGGAAGCCCTGGCCAAGGTGGCGTCCTTCCGCCCGGACCTGCTGCTGCTGGACGTGATGATGCCGAAGAAATCCGGCTTCGAGGTCTGCGAGATCCTGCGCTCCGACGCCGCCAACGGCGGCCTGCTCATCGTCATGCTCACCGCCAAGGGCCGGGATACCGAGGTCGCCAAGGGCCTCGCCCTGGGCGCCGATGCCTACGTCACCAAGCCATTTTCCACCAAGGACCTGGTGGCCAAGGTGAAGGGCATGCTCGGCATGGCGTGAGGGCGATACTGCGACCCGGGAGGCATAACAATGAAAGCCAAGCACCGCTTCTACCTGGCCGTCGTCGTCCTCGGCCTGCTCATGACCGGCCCCTTCGTGGTCACGTCCTTGCTGGTCTGGCTGGACATGAAGGACGCCGAGCGCACCCTGCTCACCAACCTGCTCCTTTCCCGCCTGCCCGTGGGAACGCTGATGACGGTCTTCGGCTTCATCCTCGGCGTCGGCGTCCTGCACAAGCTCTTCCAGCAGTACGTGCAGGGGCTGCTGCGCATGGCCGAGACCCTGCGCCTCATGCTGGGCGCCAACCGCAATTTCCGCGTGGCCCTCGACGGTGCCCCCGAGGTGCAGGCCCTGGCCAAGGCGGCCAACGACCTGGCCCAGCAGAGGGATGAGTTGATGGACGACGTCGATGCCCAGGTGGCCAGGGCCAAGGCCTCCGTCGAGGAGGAAAAGAACCGCCTGGCGGCCCTCATGTCGGAACTGGCCCAGGCGGTGGTGGTGTGCAACCTGGACGGCCGCATCCTGCTCTACAACAACCGGGCCCGCCTGCAGTTCAAGGCCCTGGCCCAGGGGCCGACCTCGGTGGCCGGCGGCGCCCTCATCGGCCTGGGGCGCTCGATCTTCTCCATCCTCGAGAAAAGCCAGGTCACCCATGCCCTGGACGTGATCCGGCAGCGGCTGGCCACCCACAAGTCGGCGATGGCCAACTTCATCACCACCACCCGCGGCGGCCAGCTCCTGCGGGTGCAGATGGTTCCCGTCCTGGCGGCGGCAGGGGAGGGCGGCGAGCCGGCCATGACCGGCTACGTGCTGACGGTGGAGAACATCACCCGCAGCATCGAGCAGGAATCCCGGCGGGACCAGGTGCTGCATTCCCTCACCGAGGGCAGCCGCGCCTCCCTCGGCAACCTGCGGGCAGCGGTGACCAACCTCATCGACTATCCGGACATGGAGCTGGACCAGCGCGAGCGCTTCGTCCGCGTCATCGACGAAGAGGCGGCCCGCATGAGCCAGCGCCTCGACCAGACCATGGCCGATTTCGCCGATTCCCTGAAGACCCGCTGGCCCCTGGAGGACGTCCTCGGTATCGACATCATCGCCGCCGCCCAGCGGCGAATCGAGGACCGGCTGCAGTTGCCGAGCAAGACCGAGGAGCTAGACGATGGCCTGTGGATAAAGGCCGACAGCTTCGCCCTGGTCTTCGCCATCGCCTTCCTGGCCTCCCGCTTGCAGGACCACTACGAGGTCCGCGAGCTGCGCTTCCGCCTGCTTACCGAAGGGCGCTTCGCCTACATCGACCTGATCTGGAGCGGGCCCGCCATGTCCTCGGAAACCTTTTATACCTGGGAGCTGGAGGCCATGGCGGTGGGCGGCGAGACGACGCCGCTGTCCCTGCGCGACGTGGTGGACCGCCACGGCGGCGAAATCTGGTACCAGCGCGAAAAGGCGGCCCACCGGGCCTTCTTCCGCTTCGTCCTGCCCGTGGCCACGCCGGAGGCAGCCGAGGTCGACACCGACGACAAGGCCAAGGCGCGGGGCCGGCCGGAATACTACGACTTCGACCTCTTCAAGTTCCAGGACGCCGCTTCCGTAGACCTGGACCGCAAGCTCACCGACCTCGTCTATACCGTTTTCGACACCGAGACCACCGGCCTGGAGCCATCCAACGGCGACGAGATCATCCAGATCGGCGCGGTGCGCATCGTCAATAACCGCGTCCTGCGCCAGGAAACCTTCAACCAGCTGGTCAATCCGGAAATGCCCATCAAGCCGGAGGGCATCCCCATCCACGGCATCAGCGACGACATGGTGCGCAGCCAGCCCACCATCGACGCCGTGCTGCCGGCTTTCCGCGAATTCTGCGAAGACACCGTGCTCATCGCCCACAACGCCGCCTTCGACATGCGCTTCCTGCAGCTCAAGGAAGAGCGTACCGGCGTGCGCTTCGGCCAGCCGGTCCTCGACACGCTGTTATTGTCCGCCGTGGTCCATCCCGCCCAGGAGAGCCACAAGCTCGACGCCATCCTGGAACGGCTGGGCATCGCCATCGAAACCCGGCACAATGCCCTGGACGACGCCCTGGCCACCGCCGAGGTGTTCGTCAAGCTGTTGCCCCTCCTGGCGGAAAACGGCATCACCACTCTGCGCCAGGCCCTGGAAGCCTCCGAAAAGACCTTCTACGCCCGCATCAAATACTGACATGGACGCCGCGGCGGATCTGCCCCTGCCGTGCCGGGAACTCACCGCCCTGGCCGAGGCGGTGGGTCGCGTCGCCGGCGTCGACGAGGCGAGGCGGCGGGCGGCGGACATCGTCGCCTTCGTCGCCGGCCAGTTGGGCAGCGGCCTCGGCGGTTTCCACCTGGCCCGGCTGATCGCCGCGCTCAACGACCGCCTGGTCTGCCGGGTCATCGCCCTGACGGCGCGCCGCCACCGGCTGCCGCAGGTGCCCTGGTGCTGGCTGGCCCTGGGATCGGAAGGCCGTTGCGAACAGACCTTCGTCACCGACCAGGACAATGGCCTCATCTTCAGCGCCGCCGACGCCACCGAAGCCGAGGCCCTGCGCCGCCTGTTCCTGCCCTTCGCCCACGAAGTCAATGGGGCCCTGGCCGAGTGCGGTTTCGCCCTTTGCCGGGGCGAAGTCATGGCGGGCAATCCCAAGTGGTGCCTGTCACTGGACGAATGGGAGATGCAGTTCATCGAATGGGTGCGGCGCCCGGAACCCATGGCCCTGATGCATGCCACCATCTTTTTCGACCTGCGCCCCCTCTATGGCGACGTTTCTCTCGGGGAACGGCTGCGTGACCTGTTGCTGCGCCTCACCGGGGATACGCCCGCCTTCCTCCACCTCATGGCGGCCAATGCCCTGCAGTCCCAGCCGCCCCTGGGCCTGCTGGGCGAAGTGGTGAGCGAGGACGGTGAACGCGGGGGCGTGGACCTGAAGAAATACGGCGCCCGCATCTTCGTCGATGCGGCGCGCATTTTCGCCCTGGCCAGCGGCGTGCGACCGGTGGAAACGCGCCTTCGCCTCCAGGAGGCCGGCCGCAAGTGCGGGCTGCTCGACCACGAGGTGGCGGCAGCCCAGGCCGCCCTGTCGCACCTGCTGCGCCTGCGCCTCGCCGCCCAGGCGACGGCCCTGGCCGCCGGCGAGGTGCCGGACCACGGCGTTCGCCCCGGCAGCCTGCACGACGTGGACCGGGCGATCCTCAAGGAATCCCTGCGCCAGGCCAAGCGGGTACAGCAGCGCCTCAAGTTAAACTACGCCCTTTGAGGGGCGATTGCGGAGAAGCATCGTGATGTCGGAAGAGCAAGCAGTCGAGCGGATCGAGCAGGAATTGCGGCAGGAAGGGAAGCGGCGGCTGGCTGGCGTGGCGGCGGCGTTTCTGGCGCGGCATGCGCCCTTCAACCGGATGGGGGCCGACGCCCTGGATTTCGTCGCCCAGCGCGCCCAGGTGGCCTTCTACGAGGCAGGCCGCGAAATCATCGGGCCCGATGATGGGCCGGTGGCGTTCTTCTACGTCATCGAAAGCGGCAAGGTGCAGGCGCGCCAGGCCGGCGAAGTGGCGGTCACGGAATATTCCGTCCTCACCCTCGGCGCCGGGGAAAGCTTCCCCATCGGTGCGGTGGCGGCGCGGCGGCCGACCACCAACAGCTATCGCGCCCTGGAGGACACCTTCTGCTACCAGTTGCCGGCGGAGGATTTCCTGGCGCTGATGGCCATGAGCCCCGAGTTCAACCTCTTCTGCACCCAGTACATCGCCAGCCTGCTGAGCCAGTCGCGGCAGCAACTGCAACTGCAGTTCGCCCAGCGGGCCAGCGAGCAGCAGACCCTCAACTCGCCGCTGTCCGCCGTCGGCTCCCGCAACCCGGTGGCGGTACCGCCGGAAACCACGGTCCGGGCGGCTCTGGAAACCATGTCCCGGGAAGGGGTGGGCTCCCTGGTCATCGTCAGCGGCGAGATGAAACCGGTGGGGGTCTTCACCCGTTCCGACATCCTCGACCGGGTCGTGCTGGCCGACCTGCCCCAGGGCGAACCCATCAGCGCCGCCATGTCGGCCAACCCGCTGACCCTGGACGAGCACGCTACCGCCTACGATGCCATGCTCGCCATGGCCACCCGGGGCATCCGCCACGTACTGGTCACCGACGCCGAGGGCCGTCTCTCCGGCGTGGTTTCCGAGCGGGACCTGTTCGCCCTGCAGCGGGTCGGATTGCGCCAGATCCGCCAGGCCATCGAGTCGGCCAAGGGCATCGAGTCACTCCAGCACTCCGCCGGCGACGTCCGCCAGCTCGCCTTCAACATGCTGGCCCAGGGCGTCGGCTCCGAGCAACTGACCCAGTTCATCTCCGCCCTCAACGATGCCCTGACCCGCCGCATCATCCAACTCAACCTCGACCGCCACGACGTCGAAGGCGTGGACTGGTGCTGGCTGGCGTTCGGGTCGGAGGGGCGCGACGAGCAGACCTTCAGCACGGACCAGGACAACGGCATCATCTTCCTCTGCGACGACTTCCACGACCGGGAGGAACTCAGGCTGCGCCTGCTGGCCTTCGCCAAGGACGTGAACGACGATCTCGACCGCTGCGGCTTCCCGCTGTGCAAGGGCAACATCATGGCCAGCAATCCCCAGTGGTGCCTCACCCTGGAGGAATGGCAGGAACAGTTCACCAACTGGATCCGCGTGCCGCAGCCGGAAGCCCTGCTCAACGCCACCATCTTCTTCGATTTCCGGCCCCTGTTCGGCAAGACCGATCTCTCGGAACGTCTGCGCCGCCACCTGCTTGGCCAGGCCGCCGGCAACCCCATGTTCCTGCGGGCCATGGCCCACAACGCCCTGGACGTGGCGCCGCCCCTGGGCAAGTTCCGGGATTTCGTCACCGACCTGGAGGCCGACCAGCCGGGGAAGATCGACCTCAAAAAATACGGCGCCCGCATTTTCGTGGACGTCGCGCGCATCTACGCCCTGGCCACCGGTGTGCATAACACCAACTCCGTGCAGCGCCTGCGCCTTTCCGCCCAGCGCCTGAACATCAAGGTCGAGGAGATCAACGCCGTGGTGGAAGGACTGGATTTCATCCAGCTGCTGCGCTTGCGTCATCAGTACCTGGAGGGGGAGCCGGGGCGGCAGGGGGACAACCTGATCAACCCCGACGACCTCAACGAGCTGGACCGGCGCATCCTCAAGGAATCCTTCCGCCAGGCCCGCAAGATACAGACGCGGCTGAAGCTCGATTACCAGGTAGGGTGAGGCGTGATCAATCTGAAGAAACTGATCTTCGGCGGCCGCTCCGCCCCCGCCGACCTGGCACCGGAAGTGGGGGAGGCGCTCGCCGCCTGGCGGGCGCGGCCGGCACCGGCCGCGGACGAAGCCCATTTCCATTCGCGCTACGTGGTCGTCGATCTGGTGCTTGCCGGCGAAGCGGAGCAGTCGCTCCAGGGCATCGCAGCAGCGGGGTTGACGCGGGGCGGGGTGATCATGCCCGACGACGTCATGGTCGTCGGCGCGACGAATGACGGCGCCGCTTTCGACCGGCAACTGGCAGCCTTGCTGTGCTTCGCCGCCAAGGCGCCGCTGGTTTCCTACCGGGTTCCCTTCGTGGATGGCGTTTTGCGGCAGGTGTACGGGGAACGCCTGGGAGTTGATTTCCGGCCCACCTGGATCGACTTGGCCTGGCTCTTGCCCGAGTTGTTCCAGGACGTGAGTGCCACGCCCGTGGCCCGGGAGGTCTGGCTCGGCGCCTTCCACGTGGAGGCGCCGGCGGAACGGGATGCGCTCACCCGCGTGCTGTCCCTGGCCAAACTGATGCAGGTGGCCCTGGCCAGGGCAGGGGAACGGGGCATCGATACCCCCGCGCGCCTGGCCGAAGCCGCCCAGGCCCGCCGGTTCCTGCGTCAGAACGCCTGATCATGCTGGAACGCCTGCCGCGGCTGGCCCGCTACTACCTGGCCTATACGGGTGCCTTCCTGGCCTTCGTCGGCATCCTGGCGGTGCTGGAGATGCACGGCATGCCCGGCCGCTGGATCGGCTACGCCTTCCTCTTCTTCACCATCATCACCTACGCGGTCATCGGCATCAAGAGCCGTACCGCCGACGTTTCCGAATACTACGTGGCCGGCCGCCGGGTACCGGCCTTCTTCAACGGCATGGCCACCGGCGCCGACTGGATGAGCGCCGCCTCCTTCATCGGCCTGGCGGGTACCCTCTACCTTTCCGGCTACCAGGGGCTGGCCTTCGTCCTCGGCTGGACGGGGGGCTTCGTCCTGGTGGCCCTGCTGCTGGCGCCCTACCTGCGTCGCTTCGGCGAATACACCATTCCCGATTTCCTCGGTTCCCGTTATGGCGGCGTCACCGTCCGCCTGGTAGCGGTGGCGGCGGCCATTCTTGCCTCCTTCGTCTACGTGGTGGCCCAGATCTACGGCGTCGGCGTCATCACCAGCCGCTTCGTCAGCCTCCAGTTCGAGATCGGCGTCTTCGTCGGTCTCGCCGGCATTCTCGTCTGCTCCTTCCTGGGCGGCATGCGGGCGGTAACCTGGACCCAGGTGGCCCAGTACGTGGTCATCATCATCGCCTACGCGACGCCGGTGGCCATGCTTTCCTACAAGGTGACCGGGGTGCCGCTGCCCCAGGTCGTGTATGGCGAGGTGCTGCAGCGCATCGGCGGCCTGGAGAAAAAGCTCTTCGACCTGCCGGCTGAGCAGGAGGCGCGGCAGCTCTTCCGCGAGCGGGCCGACGTCTTCGCTCAGAAGATCATGATGCTGCCGGACTCGCTGAGCGCCGAACGGGATGCCCTCAACCAGCGCATCAGCGAACTGAAGGCGAGCGACGCTCCCATGCGGGAGATCGTGATGGTGGAAAAGCAGCGCCGGGATCTTCCCCAGGATTTCGACCAGGCCCGGGTCCGCTGGGAGGGGGCGATGATGGCCGCGGCCGCCCGGGCGGAGCCGCCGGTTCCCCATGCCGAGGCATTCCCCGGCGGGACGCCGGAAGAGAAGCGCCGGCAGCAGATCAATTTCCTCGCCCTGGTGTTCTGTCTTACCGTCGGTACCGCGGCGCTGCCCCACGTGTTGATGCGCTACTACACCACGCCTACGGTGCGGGAGGCCCGCCAGTCGGTATTCTGGTCCCTGGTGTTCATCTCGCTCCTCTACGTGACGGCGCCGGCCTACGCCGTCTTCGCCAAGTACGAGGTCTACGCCAACCTGGCGGAAATCCCCATCGCCAAACTGCCCGGCTGGGTCGCCGCCTGGTCCAAGATCGGGCTGGTGAACATCGAGGACATCAACGGTGATGGCATCCTGCAATTGGCCGAACTGGCCTTCAACCCGGATGTCATCGTGCTGGCGACGCCGGAAATTGCCGGCATGCCCTTCGTCGTCTCCGGCCTGGTGGCCGCCGGGGCGCTGGCAGCGGCCCTGTCCACCGCCGACGGCCTGCTGCTCACCATCACCAGTGCGCTGTCCCACGACGTCTATTACCGCATCATCCGGCCCCAGGCCTCCACCCAGTTCCGCCTGGTGATCTCCAAGTCGTTGCTGCTGGTGGTCGCCGTCCTGGCGGCGTCGGTGGCGGCCCAGAAGCCGGGGACCATCCTGTCCATGGTGGCCTGGGCTTTTTCCATCGCCGCCTCGGCCTTCTTCCCGGCGCTGGTGCTGGGCATCTTCTGGAAGCGGGCCAACCGCTACGGTGCGGTGGCCGGGATGATCGCGGGCCTTTCCATTACGCTCTACTACATCGTGCGGGTGGAGGCGGGGCGCTGGTCGGGGCAATTGGCGTCGTTCCTGGCCATGGACCCCTGGTTTGGCATCAACTCCATTTCTGCCGGGGTTTTCGGCGTGCCGGCCGGTTTCTTCGTCATCATGCTGGTCAGCGCAGTTACCCGGCCGCCGGCGGAAGCGACCCAGCGTTTCGTTGAATCCATCCGCTATCCCAGACTGCCCAACGATATCTGGGAAGGCTGACCGCTGGCGCGGGTAGCCGGCGAGCCACCCAAATCGGTACTGCTGTAAGGTTCGTGTCAGGTTTGGGTTGCTAATCTGCGCATTCAAGTGGGACTCCCTTTGCCGGTAGTCCGCTTGCCCTTACCCCGGCAGCCCTATACCAATATTCCAGCGGGCAAGAGGGGGTCATGATCGTCTCCGTTTCCGGCGGGGAGGTGGGAACGGCTGGCGCTGTAGGAATCAGTAACTTCTAGGAGGAGGGTGCGTTCCATGCAGTTGACCCAGAAACATCAGGAGTATTGGCACCGCAATCTCAAGATCACCGGGCTGTTGCTCGGCATCTGGTTCGTGGTGACCTACGTGGCCGCGTTTTTCGCGCGGGATCTCAACAGCATCACCGTGCTTGGCTTTCCCCTCGGCTTCTACATGGGCGCCCAGGGATCGCTGATCATCTATGTGGCCATCATCTGGTACTACGCGCGCTACATGAACCGGCTCGACAAGGAGTACGGCGTCCACGAGGGGGATGACTGATGAGTACCGCAGCGAGTTCGAATCAGGCGTTCTTCAAGCAGCTTTCCCGTTACTACTCTTTCTACACGGGAGGCTTCATCGCCTTCATCATCGTCGTCGGCCTGCTGGAATTGGCCGGGGTGCCCAACAAATACCTCGGTTACATGTTCCTCTTCGCCACCATCCTGCTCTACGCCGGCATCGGCTTCATGTCGAAGACGGCGGACGTGGGGGAATACTACGTGGCGGGGCGGCGCGTGCCAGCACTGTTCAACGGCATGGCCACCGGCGCGGACTGGATGAGTGCGGCCTCCTTCATCGGCATGGCGGGTACCCTCTACCACGCCGGCTACGACGGCCTGGCCTTCATCATGGGGTGGACCGGCGGCTACTGCCTGGTGGCGCTGTTCCTGGCGCCCTACCTGCGCAAGTTCGGCCAGTTCACCATCCCCGACTTCCTGGGCGCCCGCTACGGCGGCAATATACCCAGACTGATCGGCGTGGTGGCGGCCGTCATGTGCTCCTTCACCTACGTCATCGCCCAGATCTACGGCGTCGGTATCATCACCAGCCGTTTTACCGGGCTGGAGTTCCAGATCGGCGTCTTCGTCGGTCTCGCCGGCATCCTGGTTTGCTCCTTCCTGGGCGGCATGAAGGCGGTGACCTGGACCCAGGTGGCCCAGTACATCATCCTCATCGTTGCCTACATGATCCCGGTGGTCTGGCTTTCGGTGAAACATACCGGCGTGCCGGTTCCCCAGGTGGTTTACGGCTACACGCTGCAGAAGGTCACCGAGCGCGAGAAGGTGCCTAACGACAAGACCAGCGAAGCCGGAGCCAAGGAAGAGAGCGTTCGCCAGATCTTCCGGGAGCGCGCAGCCGCCGCCGAAGCAAGGCTGAAGGGCCTGGAAGCCGGCGGTGCGGCCTTCCTCGCAGCGGAGAAGGACAAGGCAGTGGCCAAGGTCGGCGAACTGCAGGCGGCCAACGCCGATGCCAAGGCCGTCGAGGCGGCGGAGAAAGCGGTGAAGGACTTCCCGGTGGACGTGGCCGCCGCCAAGGCCCAGTGGAAGAAGGACGCCGATGGTGCCAAGGCCAAGGCAGCCCCTGTCAAGCCCCACGCCGAAGCCTTCCCGGCCAAGGATGATGCGGCCCGCGACGTGGCCAGGAAGAACTTCCTTGCCCTGGTCCTGTGCCTGATGGTCGGCACCGCCGCATTGCCACATATCCTGATGCGCTTTTACACCACACCATCGGTACATGAGGCGAGGCGATCGGTGTTCTGGTCGCTGTTCTTCATCTTCCTCCTGTACTTCACTGCGCCGGCCCTCGCCGTGCTGGTCAAGTACGAGGTCTACACCAACCTGGTGGGAACCGCCTTCGCGCAGTTGCCGGCGTGGGTATCCAACTGGGCGGCGGTGGACAAGACGTTGATGGCGATCACCGACATCAACAAGGACGGCATCGTCCAGTTGGCCGAAATCACCATTGGCGGCGACCTGGTGGTGCTGGCGACGCCCGAGATCGCGGGGCTGCCCTATGTGATCTCCGGACTGGTGGCAGCGGGCGGCCTGGCGGCGGCGCTGTCCACCGCCGACGGGCTGCTGCTGACCATCGCCAACGCCCTGTCCCATGACGTGTATTACAAGATGATCGACCCGAACGCGCCGACCACCCGCCGTCTGGTGGTGTCCAAGGCCCTGCTCCTGGTGGTGGCGCTCCTCGCAGCCTACGTCACCTCCCTGAAGCCGGGGGACATCCTCTTCCTCGTCGGGGCGGCGTTCTCGCTGGCGGCCTCGGCCTTCTTCCCGGCCCTCGTCTGCGGGGTGTTCTGGAAGCGGGCCAACAAGCTGGGGGCCATCCTCGGCATGTTGGCGGGCCTGGGCATTTGCGCCTACTACATGTACATCACTTACCCGTTCTTCGGCGTCAATGCTCCCAAGTGGTGGGATATCAACCCCATCTCCGCCGGCATCTTCGGCATTCCCGCCGGCTTCATCGGGGTCATCGTCGGTTCACTGATCAGCCCGGCACCCGCCAGGGATGTCCAGGAACTGGTGGACCACGTGCGCTACCCGAACCTGGAGGGCGATCTCAATACCAACGCCACCTGACGGTTCCTGGCGATGCCTTGGAAAGCCCGCTCCGGCGGGCTTTTTTCAGTACGGCAGATCCTGCACCAGATGGTGGAGATCGCCCCGTTCGGCATCCCGGATGAGCTGGTTGCTGCGCTTGGGGTCGAAGCCGCGCAGGTGCTCGACCACCTCGCGCACCCGTCCCGGATTGCGGGCATGATGCTGCGCCATACCCAACTGGTACCAGACCTCGCCGCCCATGGGCTGCAGGCGCGCCGCTTCCTCCAGGGCGGCGGCGGCTTCGGTATGCTGGCCGAGGGTGGCACGCGCCATGCCCATGCCGTACCAGGCCCGATCGAGGGTGGGCTTGAGGCGAACGGCTTCGGCGAAAGCATCGATGGCTCCGGCCCTGTCGCCGGCGTGCTCAAGGACGAAACCCAGGTTAAAGTGCGTGTCGGCGTCGGCAGGCTGGAGCCGGACGGCTTCGCGGAACCAGCGGATGCTGTCCGGCCAGCGCTCCCGGGTCGCCGCGATGAAACCCAGGTTGCGGGCCGCCGCGGCACTGGGCTCAGAATGGAAGGCCGCCGCGTACTCCTCGTAGGCCAGGTCGGTCTTGCCAAAGAAATGGAGCAGCCAGGCCCGGGCCGAATGCCGCCATTGTTCGTAATTCATGGTGACGGAACTCTCCTCCGGTGGTTATTGGAATCCTGCAACTCAGGGAAACAACATGGTATCCAGCGAACTGTTCATTGTCAGCGTATTGCGCGGTCTGGTCGAAGTGGCCGGCATGTTCCTCCTCGGCCAGGGCATCCTCTGGGTGCTGGCCGGAGCATCCCGGGAGCGGAATTTCATCTATCGCCTGTTCCAGGTGGTCACCCGGCCGGTAATTCGCCTGGTGCGTGCCATCACCCCCAAAGCGATCATGGATCGCCATCTCCCGGTGGTCACCTTCTTCCTGCTCTTCTGGCTCTGGATACTGCTGGCCTATGTGCGCCAGACGATCTGCACCGCCAACGGCCTGGCCTGCGGTTGAATCGGCAAATGCGCTTGGTGATGCCAAACTCTTCTGCTAGAATGCGCGCCTTCGCGGAGAGGTGGATGAGCGGTTTAAGTCGCACGCCTGGAAAGCGTGTGTGGGTTAATAGCCCACCGCGGGTTCGAATCCCGCCCTCTCCGCCAGGATTCGGAAAAGGCCCCGATCGAAGGATCGGGGCCTTTTCATTTTTTCCGGTGGGCGCCCGGTTTTCGGGAAAATGCCTGCCCATGCCCACGCCTTCGGAAGGAGACACCATGGACCAGGCGAAGCGCCACATCGGACAAAAGGTTGCGCTCGCCACGGCGGTGTTTTGCGCCCTGCTGACCCTGCCGGCCCTCGGGGCCTTTTTCTGGCTGTGGAAGGAGAGGGGGCTGGCCGATCCCTGGGTGCCGAGCGCCCTGGCGGCGGTGGCGTTTCTTGGCGCCTGCACCGGGGTTCTTTATGTGATGAGCCGCCCCCAACCCCCCCTGCCCGCAGACGAAAGCGAGGAAGGCGGGGCCGACTGAGGCGCCGCAGGGAGGCAGTTCCGGGCGAGGGGTGGTGGCTCTCCATCTGTTAAGATTCCGCCCCTGTCGCCTGCTCTTCATCCCGTGTCGTCCCTCGCCGATCTCTTCGCTTCCGACGGCCCCCTGGCCGCCGCCATCCCCGGCTACCGCGTGCGCGGCCAGCAGGTGGAGATGGCCGAGCGCATCGCCGAGGCCATCCAGGGTCATGCGGTCTTCGTCGCCGAGGCCGGCACCGGCACCGGCAAGACCTTCGCCTACCTGGTGCCGGCCCTGCAGTCCGGCGGCAAGGTGATCGTCTCCACCGGCACCAAGACCCTGCAGGACCAGTTGTTCACCAAGGACATCCCCATGGTGCGGGATATCCTCAAGGCGCCGGTGCGGGTGGCGCTCTTGAAGGGGCGGGCCAATTACGTCTGCCCCTACCACCTGCAGCACGCCCTGGGGGACGGCCGCTTCCTGACCCGGGAAGATGCCGCCGACGCCCGCCGGGTGGCGGCCTTCGCCAAGATCACCCAGAGCGGCGACAAGGCCGAATGCCACGACGTTTCCGAAAATTCCCCCGTCTGGCAGGCCGCCACCTCCACCCGCGACAACTGCCTGGGCCAGGACTGCCCGGACTACAAGGACTGCTTCGTCATGACCGCCCGGCGGGAGGCCATGGCCGCCGACCTGGTGGTGGTCAACCACCACCTCTTCTTCGCCGACGTAATGCTGAGGGACGAGGGCATGGCCGAGCTGCTGCCTGCCTGCAACACGGTGATCTTCGACGAAGCCCACCAGTTGCCGGAAGTGGCCACCCTGTTCTTCGGCGACACCGTGTCCACCGCCCAGGTGCTGGATCTCGCCCGGGATGCCCGGGGCGAGGCGCTGCTCAGCGCACGGGACTGCCTCGACCTGCCGGAGGGCAGCCGCAAGCTCGAGAAGGCGGCCAAGGACCTGCGCCTGGCGGTGGGGGTCGATGCCGGCCGTTTCGCTGCACCGCAACTGGAGGAAAAGCCCGAATTCCGGCCCGCCCTGGCTGCTCTGGAAGCAGAACTGGCAGCTTACGCCGCCGTCCTGGAAGGCCAGACCCAGCGTTCCGAAGGCCTGGAAAAGTGCTGGCAGCGGGCCATCGAATTGATTGCCCGCCTCAAGGCCTGGAGCAACCCGGCCGACGCCGGCTATGTGCGCTGGGCCGAGGCCTTCACCCAGTCCCTGCAGCTCAATTCCACGCCCCTCGACGTGGCCGAAATCTTCCGCAAACAGATGGGCGGCCATCCCCGGGCGTGGATATTCACCTCCGCCACCCTGGCGGTGCAGGGCAACTTCGCCCACTATTGCACGGAACTGGGCCTGGGCGAGCCGGCCACCGGTTGCTGGGAGAGCCCTTTCGACTATCAGCAACAGGCGGTGCTCTACGCCCCCCTGGGCATGCCCGACCCCAATTCCCTGCGCTTCACCGAGGCGGTGGTGGATGCCGCCTTCCCGGTCCTCAAAGCCGCCGGCGGTCGGGCCTTCTTCCTGTGCACCAGCCTGCGGGCCATGCGCCGGGTGCACGAACTGCTCAAGGGCCGGCTGGAGGACGAAGGGCTCGACTTCCCGCTGCTCCTGCAGGGAGAGGGCAGCAAGAACGACCTGCTGGAACGTTTCCGCCGCCTGGGCAACGCCGTCCTGGTGGGCAGCCAGAGCTTCTGGGAAGGTGTGGATGTGCGGGGTGAGGCCCTTTCCCTGGTGGTCATCGACAAGCTGCCTTTCGCGCCGCCGGACGACCCGGTGCTGTCGGCCCGCATCGAGCAGTTGAAGAAACAGGGGCGCAATGCTTTCATGGAATACCAGCTGCCGCGGGCGGTGATCAACGTGAAGCAAGGTGCCGGGCGGCTCATCCGCGACGAAAGCGACCGGGGGGTCTTGATGATCTGCGATCCCCGACTCATATCAAAGCCTTATGGGCGGCGGGTATGGCAAAGTCTGCCACCGATGAAGCGGACCAAGGAGCTGTCCGTGGTCCTGGAATTTTTCGAGAAGCGATGAGCGATTTCCCTGCCAACCTGCCCGCCGACTGCTACGAAGCCGCCGACGTCCTCAATCGGGACTGCGCCTGCCTGTCGGTGGACCGCCTGGCCCTCAAGGCGGCCCTGGAGGCGGGCGGCGGGCTTGACTACGACGCCCTGCGGCTGAGCCACCCCCACTTGTTCTCGGATACCGTCGTCTTCGCCGGCGAGAGTTGTCTGAAGCGCATGGCGGAGATCGTCGCCGCCATCGAGTCGGTCGTCGCCCTGCCGGCCTACCAGGAACGGGTGCTGGCCTGGGCGCCGGCGGCGGCGCGGAAGGCCGTGCCGACCCGGGGCGCTTTCCTCGGCTACGACTTCCACCTGGACGCCGCCGGACCGCAGCTCATCGAGATCAACACCAACGCCGGCGGCGGGCTGCTCAACGCCCGCCTGGCCCGGGCCCAGCGGGCCTGTTGCGGGCCGGTGGCGGCCATGCTGGCGGGCGCCGCCCGCGATCGCCTAGAGGACATCTTCCTTGCCATGTTCCGGGAGGAGTGGCGGCTCATGCGGGGCGACACGCCCCTGACGCGCATCGCCATCGTCGATGAAAGCCCGCAACAGCAATACCTGGCGCCGGAGTTCGAACTCTTCCGCCAACTCTTCCAGCAGGCGGGCATCGCCGCCGTCATCGCCGACCCGCGGGAACTGGCCTGGGATGGCCGGCGCCTCAGCCATGGCGGCGAGACCGTGGACCTCGTTTACAACCGCCTCACCGATTTCGCCTTGGAAGACGAAGCCACCGCCGCCCTGCGCGCCGCCTGGGACGCCGACGGCGTGGTGCTCACCCCCCATCCCCGGGCCCACGCCCTCTACGCCGACAAGCGCAACCTCATGCTGCTGTCGGACGAAGCGACGCTGGCCGAGCTGGGCGTCCCCGAGGCCACCCGGCAAACCTTGCTGGCCGGGATTCCGCACACCGTGGCGGTGCAGGCGGGGGCCGGCGAACGCTTCTGGCAGGAGCGCAAGCGCTGGTTCTTCAAACCAGCCGCCGGCTTCGGCGGGCGCGCCGCCTACCGGGGCGACAAGCTGACCAGGCGGGTGTTCGAGGAAATCCTCCAGGGCGGCTACATCGCCCAGGAAATCGTGCCGCCCTCCGAGCGCCGGGTGCAGGTGGATGCCACCCACCGGGACCTGAAGCTGGACCTGCGCAACTACGTCTACGACGGCCGGGTCCAACTGGTCGCCGCCCGGCTCTACCAGGGCCAGACCACCAATTTCCGCACGCCTGGCGGGGGCTTCGCCTCCGTGCTGGCGGTGCCTTGTCAGGCGTAGAATCCCCCCATGAAAGTTTTCGCCATCGCCGGCTACTCGGGTTCCGGCAAGACCACCCTCCTGGAAAAAGTCATCCCCTGCCTGACGGCCCGGGGGCTGAAGGTTTCCGTCATCAAGCACACCCACCACGGTTTCGACATCGACCGCCCGGGCAAGGATTCCTACCGCCACCGGGAGGCGGGGGCCAATGAAGTCATGCTCGCCTGCGGCGTGCGCTGGGCCCTGATGAAGGAGCTGCGGGACGCCCCGGAACCCTGCCTGGACGACCTGCTCGCCCGCCTCGAACCCTGCGACCTGGTGCTGGTGGAAGGTTTCAAGCGCGAACCCATCCCCAAGGTGGAGGTCTATCGCCCGGCCAACGGCAAGCCGCCC
Organism: Rhodocyclaceae bacterium; assembly: GCA_036732025.1. GTDB lineage: Bacteria > Pseudomonadota > Gammaproteobacteria > Burkholderiales > Rhodocyclaceae > SSSZ01. The sequence continues at coordinate 43,716 of DAINDE010000001.1, read as the reverse complement.
CTCTACCCGGAATGGCCCGACGTGGTGGCGGTGGCCACCGAAAGTCCTCTGGACACGACGCTGCCCCAGCTTCCCATCAATGACCCGGAGGCGGTGGCCGCCTTCATCGTCGATTACCTCAAGCTCTGACGCCCATGCTCACCTTCGAAGAAGCCCTCGGCAAGCTCCTCGCCGCCGCCCAGCCGGTGGCCGAGACCCGCAGCCTGCCGCTCACCGCCGCCGCCGGCCGGGTGCTGGCGGCACCACAGTATTCCACGGTCGCCGCGCCGCCCCTGGACAATTCCGGCATGGACGGCTACGCGGTGCGGAGCGCCGACATCCCTGCCGCCGGCACGCGCCTGCCGGTGAGCCAGCGCATCCCCGCCGGTGCCATCGGCACGCCCTTGCAGCCCGGCACCGTCGCCCGCATCTTCACCGGCGCCCCGATCCCCGCCGGGGCCGACGCCGTGGTCATGCAGGAGCTGTGCGAGCAGGGTGATGGCGGCGTGGTGGTGAACCAGGTGCCGACGCCGGGCCAGAACATCCGCTACGCCGGCGAGGATATCGCCGTCGGCGCCGAGATCCTCGCCGCCGGCATTCGCCTGCGGCCCCAGGACATCGCCCTGGCCGCTTCCGCCGGCCTGCCCGAACTGCCCGTTTACCGGCGCTTGCGTGTGGGGGTCTTCTTCACCGGCGACGAACTGGTGCAGCCCGGCGAGCCGCTGCCGCCGGGGGCGATCTACAACTCCAACCGCTACGCCCTGCGCGTCCTGCTCGAAGGCCTGGGCTGCGAGGTGCGCGACCTCGGCCAGGTGCCGGACAAGCTGGAAGCCACCAAGGACGCCCTACGCCGGGCGGCGGCCGACAACGACCTCATCGTCACCAGCGGCGGCGTCTCCGTTGGCGAGGAAGACCACGTCAAGCCCGCGGTCGAAGCCGAGGGCCGGCTGGACATGTGGAAGATCGCCATCAAACCGGGCAAGCCCCTGGCCTTCGGCGAGGTGCGGCGGGAGGGCGGCAAGGCCTGGTTCATCGGCCTGCCGGGCAACCCGGTGTCGGCCATCGTCACCTTCATGATCATGGTGCGGCCCTTCGTCCTGCGCCTGCAGGGCATCCACGACGTGACGCCCCGGGCCTTCACCCTGCGTGCCGATTTCGACTGGAAGAAGCCTGATGCCCGGGCCGAGTTCCTGCGCGGCCGCATGAACGAAAGCGGCGGCGTCGAACTCTATCCCAATCAGGGGGCCGGCGTCGTCACCTCGCTTTGCTGGGGCGATGGCCTGGTCCTCAATCCGCCGGGACAATCGGTCGCCAAGGGCGATCCGGTGCGTTTCGTGCCCTTTACGGAATTGCTGTGATGAGCGTGCAAGTGCTGTATTTCGCCGGCCTCAAGGAGGCCATCGGTTGCGCCGGGGAGAAGATCGACCTGCCGGCCGGCGTCGCCACCGTCGGCGGGCTCAAGGACTGGCTGGCCGGGCAGGGCCGGGGGGCGCTGGCCAGCGCCAAGAACCTGCGCTGCGCCGTCAATCAGGAGATGGTGGGGCCCGACGCCGCCGTCAAGGCCGGCGACGAGGTGGCCTTCTTCCCGCCCGTCACCGGAGGCTAAATTGAAACGACCCCCACGCTCATATTCGCGGAGGGCTTGCGCTGCATGGCAAGCCCGTTTCGGTGGCGCAAAGCGGTGCTTTGCGAATTCCCATCTCAACCCCCCCGTGGGGGCGCAGGCCTCCCTCGGGGCGGCCCGTCAGGAGGCCTGATGAAAATTGCCGTCCAGGAAGCCGATTTCGACCTCGGCGCCGAACTCGCCGCCCTACGGGCCGGCGACGCCCGGGTCGGCGCCCTGGCCAGCTTCGTTGGCCTGGTGCGGGACGTGAACGACGGCAGCAGCGTCTCGGAAATGACCCTGGAGCACTACCCGGGCATGACCGAAAAGGCCCTCGCCGCCATCGTCACCGAAGCCCAGGGCCGCTGGGACATCTACGACGCCCTGGTCATCCACCGGGTGGGGCCGCTCAAGCCCTGCGACCAGATCGTCCTGGTGGCGGTGACCAGCGCCCACCGGGGCGAAGCCTTCGCCGCCTGCGAGTTCATCATGGATTACCTGAAAACCCGCGCCCCCTTCTGGAAGCGTGAAGCCACCCCGGAAGGTGCACGCTGGGTGGATGCCCGGGATGCCGACGACTCGGCGGCGGCGCGCTGGCAAAAGGATTGAGCGGCGAGAACCGTTCGCCCTGAATTTGTTGATGAGCGTTTAACTCGGGGACATTTCAGGTCCATCCCGGGCTTCGACGGGCTCAGCCCGAACGGGGTCGGGGGCTGATGCCTCTTTGACCGTTCGCCCTGAGCTTGTCGAAGGGTGCTTAACCCGGGGCGACGGCAGATCCATCCCGGGCTTCGACGGGCTCAGCCCGAACGGGGTCGGGGGCTGATGCCTCTTTGACCGTTCGCCCTGAGCTAGTCGAAGGGCGTTTAACCCGGGGCGACGGCAGGTACATCCCGGGCTTCGACAGGCCTGTCCTGAGCAAGGTCGAAGGGCTCAGTCCGAACGGAGCCAGCCTACTTCCCGAACAAGCCCTTCAGCTTGTTCTTGAGCTTTTCCTCGGCCTTGGCCTTCACTTCCTCCTTCTTGGCCTCGACCTGGGCCTTGGCCGCCTCGCCGATCATGTCGCCGAGTTCGAGCTTGTAGGCTAGCTTGTCGAAGGGGCCGTGGAGCCGCACCGGCACGGTGAGGCCCTTGAGGTGCTGGAGGTCCTTGCCCTCCTGGCCCTTGATGGAATCCACCACGCTCACCCTGGCCAGGTAATCCAGGCGGTCGTGGCCGATGTCGATGTCACCCTTGCCACCCAGGCGCAGGAAGGGGGACTTCATGGCCAGGTCGTCGTTGTGGGCCACACCCCCGGCGATGCGGAAGCTCGCGGTGAGTTCCGAGAAATCGGTCTTTTCCCGGCCGTCGGCGTCGGCGGTGGTGCTCTGCTTGGCGCCCAGCTTGCCCTTCAGGTCGCGCAGGGCCTTGGCCAGGTTGATGCCCTTGACGGCGCCGTCCCGCAGCGCCAGGGAGGCCGAGCCGGCCAGGGCCTGCTTGAGGGCCGGAACGGTGTCGCCGCGGGTGGTGACGTCGAGGTTGAGGGTGCCGCGGCCTTCCAGGGGGGCCTTCTCGATGGCGTCCTTGAGCAGGGGTTCGATGGCGATGCCGTTCAGGGCCTGCTTGACGGTGAAGGTGTTGTCGTTGGCATTGACGCCGACGCCGCCCGCCAGGGTACCACCGTAGAGGGCGGCGGAGAGCGGTGCCACGTCGAGGCGACCGCCATGGGCGGCGATACGGGCGTCGAGCCGGGAAAGCTTGATGCGGTGGGCCTGGAGCTGGCCGATCTTGACCGTGCCATCGGCAGTGAGCGCCTTGAGGGCGGCCAGGTTGATCTTGCCTTCGCCGCCGCCAGCCCCGCCGCTGTCGCCGGACGGGGCGCCCGAGGCCGCCTTGCCGGCCGGTGCCGGGGGCAGGTAGCGGTCCATGTTGAGCTTGTCGATGTCCAGGCTGAAGCCCAGGGCGAGGGGGGAGAATTGCCGCACCGCCAGGCGCAGGGCGATTTTCGATTCGTCGAGGGCGGTGTCGATGGCCAGGTCCGCTGTCTTACGCTCCAGGTTCGCCTTGAGGCTGCCGGCCAGGGGCAGGTGTACCTGCTTCATGGGCAGGGCGGGGCTGGCCACGTCCACGGCGCCGGCAAGCTGGGCCAAGCTCACGGCCTGGGCGGCGCCGTCGTAGGCGACGGGGGAGGCGAGCTGGCCCTTGACCGTGGCGTCGCCAGCCTTGGCGTCGAGGTCCAGAGTGAATTTGCCGATGCGCAGGGCCTTGGCGGAGCCTTCGATGCCGGCGACGGCGGACTTGGCATTCACCGTCCGCCCCTTGCCCGCCAGGTTGGCGCCGAGGGTGACGATTTCGCCCTTGACGGCGCCGTTATCGACATCGAGGAAGGGCGCGGCCAGGGTGAGCTCAAAGCGCTCGCCTTCGCTATCGCCCTTGGCGGCGAGGGAAAGCTTCTCCACGTGGAAGCGGCCGCTGGCGGCATCGCCCTGCAGGCGGCCGGTGGCCAGGTCGAGGTCGGAGATGCTGCTACTCTTGCCGGCGGCCTCGTCGCGCCAGGTGAGGCTGGCGTTGCGCAGGGCGATGCCGGCGATATCGAATTGCAGCGGTGCCGCCGGAGGCTTTTCGCCCGCTGGTTTGTCGGCGTCCTTGGCGGCGCCGGCGAGGTCGTCGGTATTGAGGCGGCCATCCTTGTGCTTGACGAGGTTCAGGGCCAGTCCGTCGGCCTCGATGCGGCGCACTTCCACACGCCTGGAGAGCAGGGGCATCGCGGCCACCGCCAGACGGGCGGATTCGAGGGTGGCGAACCGCCCGTCGCCGCCTTTTTCGGAAAGGGTCAGGCGGCCGATCTGTACCCCCACGTCGGGCCACAGGGAAAGCTTCAGCGGGCCGTCGACGGTGAGCTTGCGCTGGGTCTGGGCGAAAACGCGCTCGCTCAGCTCGGCCTTGATCCGCGCCTCGTCGAACAGGGCGTAGAGGGCGGCAGCGCCGGCGAGGAGAAGGGCAGCGGCGACGCCGAGGACGATGCCGAGCAGGCGCAGGGGTTTCATGGTCAGGTCTTGAAGCGTGCCACCACCTCATGCAGGGACGCGGACAGGGTCTGCAGGTGGCGGGCCGCATCGGCCGTATGACGGACGGCGACGGCACTTTGTTCCGACTGTTGGGCGATCTGTTCGAGCTGCTGGGCGATCTGGTTGCCGGCGGCGCTCTGCTCGCGGATGGAATCGGTGATGCTGTTGACCACTTCCGTGACCCGCTGGGCGCCGTCGCGGATGCGGTTGATGGAATCGCCGGCCTGGTTGGCCAGTTCGACGCCGCTGCCGACCTGCTGGACCCCGGCCTGCATGCTGCTCACCGCGTTGCGGGTGCCGTCCTGGATGCGGCCGACCATGGCGGCGATTTCCGTGGTCGAGTGGGCGGTGCGTTCGGCGAGCTTGCGCACCTCGTCGGCCACCACGGCGAAGCCGCGGCCCTGCTCGCCCGCCCGGGCGGCTTCGATGGCGGCGTTGAGGGCCAGCAAGTTGGTCTGGTCGGCGATGTCCTTGATGGTATTGACGATGGAGGTGATCTGGTCCGACTGCCGGCCGAGATCCTCGACGATTTCGGAGGACGACTGGACGGCGTCGGAGATCTTCTTCATTTCCGTGGCCGCCCCGTGGATGACGGCGGCGCCGTCTTCCGACAGGTTTCCCGCATCGCGGGCGATGCCGTGGGCCTCGGTGGCGTTGTCGCGGACCTGGTCGATGCTGACGGCCATCTCCTCCACCGAGGCGGCCATGGAGGACGCCGCCTCGCTCTGGGCGTTGGCGCGGGCGGACACTTCCTCGGAGGCGCGCAGGAGCTGGTCGGCGGCGGCGGCCACTTCCCGGGCATTGCCGACGATGGTACCGATGATGGTGCGCAGGGTCTGCTGCATGTCGCGGATGGCGGCCAGCAGGCTGCCGTCGTCGCCCGGGGCGCAGGCCACCTCGGTGGTAAGGTCGCCGGCGGCGATTTCGCGGGTGATGGCGGCGGCGTACTGGGGTTCGCCACCCAAGGTATTCAGGATGTTGCGGGAAAGCAGGAAGAGGGAAACGACGATGAAGCCGCCGATCAGCGAGCCCCAGCCGATGAAGCGCAGCGCCATGCCGCGGAAGACGGCGTCCATGTCGTCGATGTAGATGCCCGAGCCGATGATCCAGCCCCAGGGCTCGAAGCCCTTGACGTAGGACAGCTTGGCCACCGGCTCCTGGCGGCCGGGCTTGGGCCACAGGTAATCGACGAAACCGGCGCCCTGGCTCTTCACCACCTTGGTGAATTCGACGAAGAGGGCCTTGCCGGCGGGATCCTTGAGTTCCGCCATGCTCTTGCCGTTCAGCTCGGGCTTGAAGGGATGCATGACCATGGTCGGGGTCATGTCGTTGATCCAGAAGTAATTGTCGTTGTCGTAGCGCAGGTCGGCCATGGCGGCGATGGCGGCCTTCTTGGCTTCCTCCGCCGGCAGGCCGCCGCTGCGGGCCATTTTTTCGTAACGCACGGCGATGGAATGCACGACTTCCACCAGGTTGCGCACCCGTTCCTGGCGGTCGGCCAGGAGTTGCTGCCACTGGTTGTAGAGCAGCACCGTGGCCAGGATGCACGAAGCGACGATGGTGACGGCGGTGGTCAGCATGAGCTTGGCGCGTACGGTCATAGGCCGGTTATCCATGGTTCCTCCCTCGTATCGGCCTTTGGCGGGCCTGTTGTCGAATTGGCAAGGCTTATCCGAACGACATGGTAACTCCGGGGCGCGAAGGCGGGTAGATGCCGGGCTTGAAAAATGGCGGTGGGGCCATATGTTTGGTTGCAGACGTCAAACCTTTCATGGGAGGCCACATGCGGCTCGATAAATTCACCACCAAGTTCCAGCAGGCCCTGGGCGACGCCCAGAGCCTGGCCCTGGGCAACGACCAGCAGTTCATCGAACCGCAGCACCTGCTGCTGGCCCTGCTCGGGCAGGAGGACGGTGGCTCCGGCTCGCTGCTGGCCCGGGCCGGCGTCAATGTGCCCGCCCTGAAGCGGGAGCTGGAAGGGGCCATGGCCCGCCTGCCCAAGGTGGAAGGCCACGGCGGCGACGTCTCCGTCGGCCGCGACCTGGGCAACCTCCTCAACCTCACCGACAAGGAAGCCCAGAAGCGGGGCGACCAGTTCATCGCCAGCGAGATGTTCCTGCTCGCCCTGTGCGACGACAAGGGCGAGACCGGCCGCATCGCCAGGCAGCACGGACTCAACCGCAAAGCGCTGGAGGCCGCCATCGACGCCGTGCGCGGCGGCCAGGGGGTCGATTCCCAGGAGGCCGAAGGCCAGCGGGAAGCCCTCAAGAAATATTGCATCGACCTCACCGAACGGGCCGCCCAGGGCAAGCTCGACCCGGTCATCGGCCGCGACGACGAAATCCGCCGCGCCGTGCAGATCCTGCAGCGGCGCACCAAGAACAACCCGGTGCTGATCGGCGAGCCCGGCGTCGGCAAGACCGCCATCGTCGAGGGCCTGGCCCAGCGCATCATCAACGGCGAGGTGCCGGAAACCTTGAAGGGCAAGAAGGTGCTGGTGCTGGACATGGCGGGCCTGCTGGCCGGCGCCAAGTACCGGGGCGAGTTCGAGGAGCGGCTGAAGGCGGTGCTGAAGGACATCGCCAAGGACGAGGGGCGCATCATCCTCTTCATCGACGAAATCCACACCATGGTCGGGGCCGGCAAGGCCGAGGGCGCCATCGACGCCGGCAACATGCTCAAGCCCGCCCTGGCCCGCGGCGAGCTACACTGCATCGGCGCCACCACCCTGGACGAGTACCGCAAGTACATCGAGAAGGACGCGGCCCTTGAGCGGCGCTTCCAGAAGGTGCTGGTGGACGAGCCTTCCGTCGAATCCACCATCGCCATCCTGCGGGGCCTGCAGGAGCGCTACGAGCTGCACCACGGTGTCGACATCACCGACCCGGCCATCGTCGCCGCGGCGGAACTCTCCCATCGCTACATCACCGACCGCTTCCTGCCGGACAAGGCCATCGACCTCATCGACGAGGCGGCGGCCCGTATCAAGATGGAAATCGACTCCAAGCCGGAATCCATGGACAGGCTCGACCGCCGCCTGATCCAGTTGAAGATCGAGCGGGAGGCGGTACGGAAGGAAAAGGACGAGGCCTCGATCAAGCGCTTCGGCCTCATCGAGGAGGAAATCGCCAAGCTGGAGAAGGAATACTCCGACCTGGAGGAAATCTGGAAGGCCGAAAAGGCCCAGGTTCAGGGTTCCGCCCACATCAAGGAAGAGATCGACAAGCTCAAGGCCCAGATGGCCGAACTGCAGCGCCGGGGACAGTACGACAAGCTGGCCGAGCTGCAGTACGGCAAGCTGCCGCAGCTGGAGGCGCAACTGAAGGCGGCCGAGGTGACCGGCGACGGGGCGGGGCAGAAGAACAGGCTGCTGCGCACCCAGGTCGGCGCCGAGGAAATCGCCGAGGTGGTCAGCCGCGCTACCGGCATCCCCGTTTCCAAGATGATGCAGGGCGAGCGCGACAAGCTCTTGAAGATGGAAGAGCGCCTGCACAACCGGGTGGTCGGTCAGGACGAGGCGGTGCGCCTGGTGGCCGACGCCATCCGCCGCTCCCGGGCCGGCTTGTCCGACCCCAACCGGCCCTACGGCTCCTTCCTTTTCCTCGGCCCTACCGGCGTCGGCAAGACCGAGCTGTGCAAGGCCCTGGCCGAATTCCTCTTCGATTCGGAGGAGCATCTCATCCGCATCGACATGAGCGAATTCATGGAGAAGCACTCGGTGGCCCGCCTCATCGGCGCCCCCCCGGGCTATGTGGGCTACGAAGAGGGCGGCTATCTGACCGAGGCGGTGCGCCGCAAGCCCTACAGCGTCATCCTGCTAGATGAGGTGGAGAAGGCCCATCCGGACGTCTTCAACGTGCTGCTGCAGGTCCTTGACGACGGCCGCATGACCGACGGCCAGGGCCGCACCGTCGATTTCAAGAACACCGTGGTGGTGATGACCTCCAACCTGGGCAGCCAGATGATCCAGCAGATGGCCGGCGACGACTACGGGGTGATCAAGGTGGCGGTGATGGCCGAGGTCAAGACCTATTTCCGGCCGGAATTCGTCAACCGCATCGACGAGGTGGTGGTTTTCCACAGCCTGGACGAAAAGCATATCGCCGGCATCGCCCGCATCCAGCTTGCCTACCTGGAAAAGCGCCTGGCCCAGCTGGAAATGGGCCTGGTGGTGGACGACAGCGCCCTGGCCGAACTGGCCAAGGCCGGCTTCGACCCGGTCTTCGGCGCCCGGCCATTGAAGCGCGCCATCCAGCAGCAGATCGAGAATCCCCTGGCCAAGGCCATCCTCGAGGGGCGCTTCGCCGCCAAGGATACGGTGCGGGTGCGCTGCGAGAACGGCGCCATGCGCTTCGACAAGGCCGTATGACCGGGGAGTCGGCCCCGGCAGCCTACCGCCGCTGGCGGGCGGCCCGCCGCGCCGAGCTGGCGGGGCCGGACAGCTGGCTCGGGCTGGTGGGCCTGCACTGGCTGCAACCGGGCGGCAACCCGGTGGGCAGCGGGCCGGGCATGGCCGTGCCCTTGCCCGGCGGCCCCGATTATCTGGGCGACCTGGAATGGGGCGGCGACATCCTCCGGTGGCGGCCTGCCGGCGCCGCCCCCGTGGCCCTGGCCACCGATCGGGATGGCCGGCCGACGCTGATCGAATGCGGGTCCCTGGCCTTTTTCGTCATCGAGCGGGAGGGCCGCCTGGCGGCCCGGGTACGGGACCGGGAATGGGCCGCCCGCCACCCCTTCGCGCTGCCGCCGGTATATGCCTACGCGCCGGAGTGGCGCATTACTGCCCGCTGGGAAGCCTTGCCGGCGCCGGTGGAAATGGAAGTGCCCAACGTCAGTGGCGAGCTCAAGCGAATCCGCGTGACCCGGCAGGCCGTTTTCGTCCACGAGGGGCAGGCGGCGGCCCTGCTGCCCATGAGCATCGACGGCAGGACGGCCTTCTTCGTTTTCCGCGACCGCACCAGCGGCCGGGAAACCTATGGCGCCGGCCGTTTCCTCAAGGCGCGCCCGGCGGGCGGGGAGATCGTCCTCGACTTCAACCGGGCCACCAACCCGCCCTGTGCCTTCACGCCCTTCGCCACCTGTCCCCTGCCGCCGGCGGAGAACTGGCTGCCCTTTGCGGTATTCGCCGGCGAGAAAAAGCCGGCCGGATGATTCCCCGGGAGATGCTCCCGGACGTGGGCATCTGCGCCGATGTCGCCGACAATGGCCGGGAGATCCTGACCATGGCCGCGGATCGGAGCCTTTGTCTGGCCGGCGGCATGAGGGACTGTCTCGCCGTGCCGGAGGTGCGCTTCGCCATCCTGCTCAGATGGCTGAAACAGCCCGGGTCATGGATTGGCGGCCGGCAGGTGTTTTTCCAGGGCCGCCGCCAGGTGGCCGAGGACGACGGGTTTGACGATATGGCCGTCCATGCCGGCGGCCAGGCATTCGTCGACGTCGCTGTCGCGGGCGTTGGCGGTCACCGCCAGGATCGGCAGGGTGACACCCCGGCGGCGCAGTTCCCGGGTGGCGGCGTAGCCGTCCAGGCGCGGCATCTGGCAGTCCATCAGGATCAGGTCGAAGGGGGCGGCGCCGGCCATGGCCAGCGCCTCCTCCCCGTCCGCCGCCAGGGATACGTTGGAAAAGCCCAGCTTGCCCAGCATGGCGACCATCACCGCCTGATTGATCTTGTTGTCCTCGGCGACCAGGATGCGCTGGGAGCGGGGGCGGCCTTCCGCCAGCGAATGGCGGGTGACCAGCTCGGACGGGCCGGCCTTGCCTCCGGCGTCCAGCACCGCGGCCAGGGCGTCGCGCAACAAGGCGCGCTTGACCGGTTTGGAAAGGTAGGCGGCAAATCCCGCCTGGCGGGCGCGCCGGGCGTCGCCGCGGCTGCCGATGCGGGCCATCAGCACCAGGGCGGTGGCGGCCAGTTCGGGGCGGGCCCGGATGGCGGCACCGAGAGTCTCGCCGTCGCCGTCGGCCAGGGTCTGGCCGATGAGGGCGAGGTCGAAGGGTTCGCACCGCCGGGCCGCCGCTTCCAGGGCGGCGAGGGCATCGCCGGCACCGGCCACGGCCGTGACCGCCAATTGCCAGGGGGCCAGGGCCGCTGCCAGCAGCCGGCGATGGTGCTCGCCGGGCTCGACCACCAGGACGCGCCGGCCGGCTAGGGCGTCATCGCCCCCTGGTGACGGGGCATCTCCGCTCTGGCGGCGCAGGCGCAGGGTGAACCAGAAGGTGGAGCCGTTCCCCGGCTGGCTGGCGACGCCGATGTCGCCCCCCATCATCCGGGCCAGTTGGGCGGAGATCGCCAGCCCCAGGCCGGTGCCGCCGTAGCGGCGGGTGGTCGAGCCGTCGGCTTGTTCGAAGGGAGCGAAGATGGCGTCGACGCGGTCGGTCGGGATGCCGATGCCGGTGTCGGCGACTTCGCCGCGGATGAGCACGCCGCCCTCGTCCTCGGCCAGGGGGGCGAGGCTGACGGTGATGCTGCCGGCTTCGGTGAACTTGATGGCGTTGCCCACCAGGTTGATGAGAATCTGCCGCAGGCGGCCCGGGTCGCCCCGCAGGCGGGTCGGCATGTCGACGGGCAGCGACCAGGCGAAGTCGATCCCTTTCTCGGCCGCCCGCAGGGCGTAGAGGTCGGCGAAGTCCTCGAGCAGGCTCACCAGATCGAAATCGATTTCCTCCAGGCTGAGCTTGCGGGCCTCGATCTTGGAGAAGTCGAGCACGTCGTTGATGATCGACAGGAGGGCTTCCGCGCTGGTGCGGATGATCCCGGCGAACTGCCGCTGCTCGCCGGTAAGTTCGGTTTCCAGCAGGAGTTCGCTCATGCCGATGACGCCGTTCATGGGGGTGCGGATTTCGTGGGACATCATGGCCAGGAAGTCGCTCTTGGCCCGGTTGGCCGCCTCGGCCTTTTCCCGGGCGAGGCGCATTTCCCGCTCGCTCAGGATGCGCTCGGTGACGTCGTGGAAGCTGAAGACGTAGCCGATCACCTGGTCGCGGGTGGTCTGCGGGTGGCAGCGCATCTCGAAGAACTTGCCGTTGGCCAGGGGCAGCACCTGGCAGCCGTTGGTTTCCGGCACCGCTTGCCGGCGGGTGAAGCGGAAAGCGGTATCGGGGGCCAGCTGGGCGTCCAGCCAGGCGAGGATGGCGGCGTCGCCTTCGAGCAGCAGGGACTCGCCCAGGCCCCACATGGCGGTGAAGCGCCGGTTGAGGTTGACGATGCCGCCTTCGGTGCCGATCACCAGGATGCCGTCGCCGGTGGCTTCCAGGGTGGCCTGCAACTGGGCCGTGACCTGGGCCATGCCGGCCTCGGCCCGGCGGAGCTGCTGCTCGTCTCGGATGCGCAGGATCAGCCAGGCCCGGCCGCCATCCACCACCCGGCGGATGCTCTTCACCACCGGCAGCAGGGAGCCGTCGGCGCAGGCGTAGAGCCCCTCGACGTTCTCCACCTCGCCGGGAGCACCCTGGCGGACCTCCTCCCAGTAGAAAATGTCGGCCAGGGCGCTTTCCAGGTCGGTGATGGGCTTGCCCACGAGGGCTTCCACCGGGTAGCCGAGGACGCTGCCGGCCCGCTGGTTGGCGGCGCCGATGGTCAGGGTGCGGGGATCGACCGCCAGCAGGATTTCGCTGGCCTGGTCGAGGAGGAGCCGGTCCGGCACCGGGGGGTTGCCGGCCATGGCTAGCGGCCTTCGCCGGCGGTGCCGGCGTCGAAATAGTAGCTCACCCGGCGGCGGGGGCTGAGGTAGTCGTAGACGGCCGCCGGCAACTGGGCCGGGCGGATGGCCCGGGTGATGTTGATGTCGGGCTCCTCGTCGAGGTCGAGGACGACAGCCTCGTTCTTGGGGGTGGACGGGTCGTAGAGGATGATGCTGGGGCGCAGCGGCCGGCTGGAATTGACGCGGATGACCAGGCCCAGGGCATCGTTGGAGAGCCCCACGACCGTGCCGGGCGGATAGACGCCCATGAAGCGGATGAAGGCCTGCAGGAAGCGCGGGTCGTGGCGGCTGCGCTGCTGGGCGAACATGGCCGAGAGCGCCTCGTGGGGCGTCAGGGCCTGGGCCATGCTGACGGGATTGCACAGGTTGTCGTAGGCGTTGACCAGGGCCACCACCCGGGCCAGGGGGTCGATGGCGTCGCCCGCCAGTTTCTGGGGATAGCCGCTGCCGTCGTGGCACTCGTGGTGCTGCTGGATGATCCGCAATACCGACGGCGGCAGGCCGGCCTTCTTGCCGATATCCACGCCGTACTGGCAGTGCAGTTCCCGGAATTCGCGCTCGGGCTTGGTGAGCGGGCCGGGGTTGTTGAGGATGGTGGACGGCACCTCGTTCAGGCCGATGTCGTGGAAGAGGGCGCCGACGCCGATGGCCTGGACCAGTTCCGCCGGCAGCCCCAGTTCCTTGGCCAGCGTCATGGACAGGACGGCGACGTTGAGGGAATGGAGGTAGATGTCCTCGCTGCCGGCCTTTTCGGACATCACCTGGATGGCCAGGTCGGGGGCGGCGAGGAGGGTTTCCACCACCTTGCCCACCAGCTCCCGGGCATCGGCCACGGTCTTCTCCGGCTGGGCGTAGATGGTCTTGCCGATGTTGCGCACCACGCCGGCGGCAGAAGCGAAGGCCTGTTCCACCCGCGCCAGGTGCTCCCGCCGCTCCTTCAGTTGCCGCACCTGTTCCATCTTGCGGGCCATGGCGGGGCTGGGGGGCGCCGCTTCCGCCGGTGCGGCCACCTCGGCGGCGCCCGGGGGGGCGGCCGGCGCCTTGACGGCGGAGCGGGGCAGCGGCTTCACCTCGCTGCGGGCGGGATCCCAGCGGACCCGGGCGAGCCCCAGGCCGCGGATGACGCGCAACTGCTCCTCGTCGCGGATCTTGAAATTGTTGAAGGTGAAGGGGTGGTGCATCCAGCCCACGTCCAGGTACACATAGACGCCGACCTGGAGCTGGTCGACGGCGATGGTGTTTTCCTGGTCCGCGGACACGGCGGTTGCCCTCAGCGGTCCGCCTGGACGATGGCGTCGAGCGCCTTGCGGAAGTTCTCGACGGTGCGTTCCGGGTTGTGCAGCTTTTCCAGGCCGAAGAGGCCGATGCGGAAGGTGCGGAAATCCGCCGGCTCGTCGCACATCAGCGGCACGCCGGCGGCGGTCTGCACCCCCATGGCGAGGAATTTCCTGCCGTTCTGGATGTCCGGGTCGGTGGTGTAGCTGACCACTACGCCGGGGGCCTGGAAGCCTTCGGCGGCGACACTGGGGAAACCGCGGGAAACCAGCAGGGCGCGGATCTGCCGGCCCAGCACCTTCTGTTCCTCACAGACCCGGGCAAAGCCGTAGGCCTCCGTCTCCAGCATGACGTCCCGCATGGCCGCCAGGGCGTCGGTGGGCATGGTGGCGTGGTAGGCGTGGCCGCCCCCTTCGAAGGCCTCCATGATCTGCAGCCACTTCTTCAAGTCGCAGGCGAAGCTGGTGCTGGTGGTGGCGTCGATGCGTTCCCGCGCGCGCTCGCCCAGCACCACCAGGGCGCAGCAGGGGGAGCCGCTCCAGCCCTTCTGGGGGGCGCTGACCAGCACGTCCACGTTCTTGTCGGCCATGTCCACCCAGACGGTGCCGGAAGCCACGCAGTCGAGGACGAAGAGGCCGCCCGCCTCGCGCACTGCGGAACCCACCGCCTTCAGGTAGTCGTCGGGCAGGATCATGCCGGAGGCCGTTTCCACGTGGGGGGCGAAGACCACGTCGGGCCGGCACTCGCGGATGGTGGCGACGACCTCGTCGATGGGTGCCGGGGCGAAGGGCGCCTGGGCGCCGCTGCCCGCCTGGCGGGCCTTGAGGACGATGCTCTCGGCGGGGATGCGGCCCATGTCGAGGATCTGGCTCCAGCGGTAGCTGAACCAGCCGTTGCGGATGACCAGGCACTTCTTGTCCGTGGCGAACTGGCGGGCCACCGCTTCCATGCCGAAGGTGCCGCTGCCGGGCACGATGACGGCGCTCTTGCCGTTGTACACGGCCTTGAGGATGCGGGAAATGTCGCGCATGACGCCCTGGAAGCGCTGGGACATGTGATTGAGGGCGCGGTCCGTGTAGACGACGGAGTATTCGAGGAAACCTAGGGGATCGGGTTGGGGGAGCAGGGCGGGCACGACGGTAACTCCGTTGGCAGGGTTCGTGGATGCGAAAGCGGCAGGATAACCGCAAGGCTTGCCGGCACGCTAGCCCGGGGAAACTACTCGGAGCCGCTGTTGTCTGTTCTGCAACAGCGTGATTTCGCAACGGTTCCGGGAGGATGCGATGGGAGGCAGTCCGGATCTGCGGGAAGCCATCAGGCGGGCACACCGGCGGGGCGAGGTGGAGTGCGTCGCCGCCCTGGCCGCCGAGGTCGAAGCACTGCAGGGCGACGTGGCTGCCGTGGCCGCCCAGGCCGGGGCGCTGGTGGCGGCCGTGCGGGCGGAGCGCCGCGATGCCCCGGGCATCGACCGGCTGATGCAGGAATTCTCCCTTTCCAGCCAGGAAGGCGTCGCCCTCATGTGCCTGGCGGAAGCCCTGCTGCGCGTCCCCGATACGGCCACCGCCGACCGCCTCATCCGCGACAAGCTGGGCAGCGGCGACTGGCAATCCCACTTGGGCCACAGCGGCTCGCTGTTCGTCAATGCCGCCACCTGGGGCCTCTACATCACCGGGCGCCTGGTGGCGACCCACAGCGAGCGCGCCCTGGGCGGGGCGCTGACCCGCCTGCTGCAGCGGGGCGGCGAGCCTCTCATCCGCCGCGGCGTCGATTTCGCCATGCGCCTCCTCGGCCAGCAGTTCGTCATGGGCCAGACCATCGCCGCCGCCCTGGCACGCAGCCGGGAGGCCGAAGGCCGCGGCTACCGCCATTCCTTCGACATGCTGGGGGAGGCGGCCCTGACGGCGGCGGACGCCGAGCGCTACCAGCAGGCCTACGCCGAAGCCATCCACGCCATCGGGGCGGCCGCCGCCGGGCGGGGCGTCGTCGCCGGGCCGGGCATCTCGGTGAAGCTCTCGGCGCTGCATCCCCGCTACGCCCGCAGCCAGCGGGAGCGGGTCATGGCCGAGCTGCTGCCACGCCTGCGGGACCTCGCCCGGCTGGCCCGGGGCTACGACCTGGGGCTCAACATCGACGCCGAGGAAAGCGAGCGCCTGGAACTCTCCCTCGACCTCCTCGCCGCTCTCGCCGAGGACGCGGCCCTGGCGGGCTGGGAGGGACTCGGCTTCGTCGTCCAGGCCTACCAGAAGCGGGCCATACACGTGGTGGACTGGCTGGCCGATCTGGCCCGCCGGCAGGGGCGGCGGCTCATGGTGCGCCTGGTCAAGGGCGCCTACTGGGACAGCGAGATCAAGCGCGCCCAGGCGGAAGGCCAGGCGGACTACCCCGTCTTCACCCGCAAGACCCACACCGACTTGTCCTACCTGGCCTGCGCCGCCCGGTTGCTGGCGGCGGCGGACGCCGTTTATCCCCAGTTCGCCACCCACAACGCCCATACCCTGGCAGCGGTCCGCCAGATGGCGCAGGAGCGGGCCGTCGCGGCCTACGAGTTCCAGTGCCTGCACGGCATGGGGGAGGCGCTCTACGACCACGTGGTGGGCACCGCCGGCCTCGATCTGCCCTGCCGCATCTACGCGCCCGTCGGCAGCCACGAAACGCTGCTGCCCTATCTCGTGCGCCGGCTGCTGGAGAACGGCGCCAACACCTCCTTCGTCCATCGCCTGGTGGACCCGGCCATCGCCATCGACGAACTGGTGGAGGAGCCCCTGGAACGCCTGCGCCGGGAGGGGGGCGGCCCCCATCCGGCCATTCCCCTGCCGGCGGCCCTCTACGGCGCCGGGCGGCGCAATTCGGCGGGGGCCGACCTGGCGGACGAGGCCACCATCGCCACCGTTGCGGCGGCGATCGAGGGTGTGGCGCAGGCGTCCTGGCAGGCCCTGCCGCGGGTGGCCGGGGCGGTCCAGCCTGGTGCCGGCGTTCAGGAGGTGCGCAATCCCGCCAACCGGGACGATATCGTCGGGCAGTGGAGGGAAAGCGACCCCGCTGCCGTGGCAGCAGCGCTATCCGCCGCCCATGCCGGCGCCGCGGCCTGGCATGCCACCCCGCCCGCCCGGCGGGCCGAGTTGCTCCTGCGCGCCGCCGACGGCCTGGAGGCGGATCGCCTGACGCTGGCCGGCCTGTGCGTGCGCGAAGCCGGCAAGACCTGGGGCAACGCCCTGGCCGAGGTGCGGGAGGCGGTGGATTTCTGCCGCTATTACGCCCAGCGCCTGTTGGCGGGCGACCTGGACGGGGTGGCGGAGGCGCCGGGGCCGGCGGCCTGCATCAGCCCCTGGAATTTCCCCCTGGCCATCTTCATTGGCCAAGTGAGCGCCGCCTTGGCCGCCGGCAGCCCGGTGCTGGCCAAGCCGGCGGAGCAGACGCCCCTGGTGGCGGCCCGGGCGGTGGAATTGCTGCTGGCGGCGGGCATCCCGCCCGCGGCCCTGCATTTCCTGCCGGGCGCCGGTGAAACGGTGGGGGCGGTGCTGACCGCCGATCCGCGGGTGCGTAGCGTGGTATTCACCGGCTCCACCGCCGTCGCCCGGGGCATCGCCCGCGCCCTGGCCGGGCGCCCGGGCACCCGGCTGATCGCCGAAACCGGCGGGCAGAACGCCATGATCGCCGATTCCTCGGCCCTGCCCGAACAGGTGGTGCAGGACGTGCTGACCTCGGCCTTCGACAGCGCCGGCCAGCGCTGTTCCGCCCTGCGCGTGCTGTGCCTGCACGATGCCGTGGCGGACCGCGTCCTGGCCATGTTGCGGGCGGCCCTGGGGGAACTGGCCATCGGCGACCCGGCCCGGCTTGCCACGGATTTCGGCCCGGTCATCGACGCCGCCGCCCGGGATGCGCTGCTGACCCATATCGAGGGCATGCGGGCGCGGGGCCGGCCGGTGTTCCAGGTGCCCTTGCCGGCGGGCTGCGACGCCGGCACCTTCGTGCCGCCGACGGTGATCGGGATCGACGCCCTCCAGGAGCTGGCCGGCGAGGTCTTCGGGCCGGTGCTGCACGTGCTGCGCTTCGCCGCCCCCGACCTGCCCGCTGTGGTGGAGGCTATCAACGGCACTGGCTACGGCCTCACCCTGGGCATCCACAGCCGCATCGACGAGACCATCGCCGCCGTCGTGGACCGGGCCCGGGTGGGCAACATCTACGTGAACCGCAACATGATCGGGGCCGTGGTCGGCGTGCAGCCCTTCGGCGGCGAGAGGCTCTCCGGCACCGGCCCCAAGGCTGGCGGACCCCTCATGCTGCATCGCCTGGCGGGAAGCGGCTGCGTCGGGCCGGCCGCCGTCGGCGCCCGCTTGGAGAAGCGCGACGGAGGGTTGCTGCCGGTTCTGGCGGCCTGGGCGGCAGGCAATGGCCGGGCCGCCTTGGCGCAGCATTGCGCCGCCTGCGGCGAGCGCTCCCTCCTCGGCGCCGTGGTCGACCTGCCCGGCCCTACCGGCGAGCGCAACACCCTGGGCTTCGCCCCCCGGGGGGCCATGCTCTGCCTGGGGCGGGACGAGGCGGAACTGCTCGCCCAACTGGCGGCCGTGCTGGCCACGGGCAATACGGCGATCTGGGAGAAGGGGCCGCGCACCCTGGCCCTCGCCGGCGGCCTGCCGGCAACCGTGGCGGCGGCCGTCGGCTTCGTCGAATCCGGCCAATGGGGCGGCATCGCCGGCGTCCTCGCCGAGCCGGATATCGCCGCGGCCCGGGACGTCCGGCGCCGGCTGGCAGCGGGGGAGGGGGCGCTGATCCCGGTTCTCGAGCCGGGGCCGGGCGGCCTCTACCCCTTGCAGGAATTGCTGGCCGAGCGCACCTTGACGGTCAATACCGCGGCTGCCGGCGGCAACGCGGCCCTGATGAGCCTCGGCCCATGAAAGGAGCTGGATCATGAACGCACCGCATCTGCCTTCCTACATCTCCCAGGAAAACGTCGGTCCCTGGCACATCTTCCTGCAGCAGGTGGAGCGGGTGGCGCCGCTGCTGGAAAAGCGCCTGCAGCCCTGGGTGGAGACCCTGCGCCAGCCCAAGCGCTCGATGATCGTCGATGTCCCGATCCGCCTCGACAACGGCGAGGTGGCCCATTTCGAGGGTTACCGGGTGCACCACAACACCTCCCGCGGGCCGGGCAAGGGGGGAGTGCGCTTCCACCAGGACGTGACCCTGTCCGAGGTGATGGCCCTGGCGGGCTGGATGACCATCAAGAACGCCGTGGTTAACGTGCCCTTCGGCGGCGCCAAGGGAGGCATCCGCGTCGATCCCCGGAAATTGTCCATGGCCGAGCTGGAACGCCTGACCCGCCGCTACACCAGCGAGATCAGCGGCATGATCGGGCCGGACAAGGACATCCCGGCCCCGGACATGAACACCAACGCCCAGGTCATGGCCTGGATGATGGATACCTACTCCATGGGCGAGGGGCGCACCGTCACCGGCGTCGTCACCGGCAAGCCTATTTCCCTGGGCGGCTCCCTCGGCCGCCCCGACGCCACCGGCCGCGGCGTTTTCGTTGCCGCCCGGGAAGTGGCCGGTCGGCTCAAGCTGCCCATCGCCGGGGCGCGGGTGGTGGTGCAGGGCTTCGGCAACGTGGGCGAGGCCTGCGCCCGCCTGTTCGCCCAGGCCGGCGCCCGCATCGTGGCGGTACAGGACGTCAGCGGCGCCGTGTTCAACCCCGCCGGCATCGACGTGGACGCCCTCAAGGCCCATCTTGCCCGACAGGGGGCCCTGGCCGGGGCGCCCGGCTGCGAAGCCATCGACAAGGAGTCCTTCTGGGCCGTGCCCTGCGATTTCCTGGTGCCGGCGGCCCTGGAGGCCCAGATCAACAAGCACAACGCCGCCGGCATTGCCGCCCGGGTCATCGTCGAGGGCGCCAACGGCCCCACCACGCCGGAGGCCGAGGCCATCCTCGCCGACCGGGGCGTGCTGATCGTTCCCGACGTGCTGGCCAACGCCGGTGGCGTCACCGTCAGCTATTTCGAATGGGTGCAGGATTTTTCCAGCTTCTTCTGGAGCGAGGAGGAGATCAACCAGCGCCTCGACCGCATCATGAGCGAAGCCTTCGCCGCCATCTGGCAACTGGCGGAAGAGCGCAGCCTGCCGCTGCGCACGGCGGCCTTCGTCATCGGCTGCAGCCGGGTGCTGGAGGCGCGGGCGATCCGCGGCCTCTATCCGTGAGCGGTCAATCCTCTTGCTTTTCGGCTGCGGGGGCGTCGCCGGCCAGGCGGGCGAGTTTTTCCCGCAGGCGCTTGTTCTTCTCCTCGCTGCCGGCAAAGAAATAGCGGCCGGCGAGGACGCAGCCCTTCATGCCCGGATCGCAGGGCAGATTGTTCACCTTGGCGCAGTGGCCGGCGATTTCGTGGGGGCAGCCCCAGGAAGCCATGGTTTTTCGGGCGGGAGTGGCGATGGGCGCATGGTAAGGCAAGGGAGGCCGGATCGCCATCCACCATCGGTAGAGGGAAACGCGTGAAAAAGATTACGGTCCTACTCTTGAAAAAGGCGTAGCTTGGCCGTAATTGAAGCTGTGGAAGTCGTGAAAGGAGCCCTGCCATGAACGTCGTCTACAACAGCGAACACTACTCCGTCCTGGCCTACCCGGCCCAGGAGAGCTTCGAGCTCGTGGACAAGGAGGGCGGCCGCATGCTCTTCCTGCAAGGGCCGTCGGCCTGGCACTTCCGGGCGGCCATGGAAGGCATTCCCGAGGAAGAACGGGACATCGAGACCATCGATGCCTTCCTCGACGACTACTGCGCCGACTCCGCCCGGCCCATCGTCTTCCACTGACGTGCTAGAATCGCGCCCATTCTTTTGATTGCATTGAGGATTGCGGGAAATGGGTGACGTCAATAGCAGCTACGTGTCCGACCACACCAAGTGGATCAACGAGCTTTTGGAAAAGAACCCGGCCTGGGTCGAGGAGCAGAAGACCGGCCGCGCCCTGTGGTGGGACAAGAAGCAGGACGTGGAATCGACGCGCCGCAACGCCGAATCCAAGGTGCCTCAGAAGCCTTACCCCTACGACGTGACCTTCTACACCGAGTAAGGAACCTTCAGGACAAGCAAAACGGCCGGTTTTCACCGGCCGTTTTAACTTGGAGCGGTGGAAGTCAACCTGTCAGGGGCTTGACCACCCTTTTCACCGCCGTGTCGTCCGGGTGGGGGTGGATGGTGAAGCCGAGGCTGGTCATCAGGCCGAACATCTTGCTGTTGGTGGACAGCACGTCGCCCACCACGGCCCGGTAGCCCTTCATGCGGGCGCATTCGATCAGCGCGGTCATCAGTTTGCGGCCGACGCCGCACTTCTGCCAGGCATCCCCCACCGCCAGGGCGAATTCCACCGATTCGCCGTCCGGATTGAGGACGTAACGGGAGACGCCGATCTGCTGCTCCTTGCCGTCCGGGCCGGGGACGGTGGCCACCAGGGCCATTTCCCGGTCGTAGTCGATCTGGGTGAAGCGCACCAGCATGGTCTGGGTGAGTTCCCGGATGGTGTCCATGAAGCGGTAGTAGCGGGATTCGTCGGACATGGCCTTGACGAAATCCTGCTCCATGTCGGCGTCCTCGGGCCGGATGGGGCGGATGGTGACGACCTGGCCGTCGTTCATCTGCCATTCCTGGATCAGGTGCACCGGGTAGGGGTAGATCGCCATGTGGGCGTAGCGGTCCCCGGTGGCGCCGTTGGCGTGGTCGATGACGATGCGTGCGTCGGCGGCGATGGCGCCGTTTTCATCGACGATCAGCGGGTTGAGGTCCATCTCCACCAGCCAGGGCAGTTCGCAGACCATCTCGGAGATGCAGAGGAGCACTTCCTGGAGGGCCTCCCGGTCCACCGGCGGCATGTTGTGGAACTCGCCCAGCACCTTGGCGGCCCGGGTGGAGCGGATGAGATCCTTGGCCAGGAACTTGTTCAGCGGCGGCAGGGCGACGGCGCGGTCGCTGAAGATTTCCACGTCGAAGCCGCCGGCGCCGAAGGTGATCACCGGCCCGAAGATGGGGTCGCGGAAGACCCCCACCATCAGCTCGCGCCCGTTGGGGCGGGCGAGGAAGGGCTCGATGGAAACACCGTTGATGCGGGCCGTCGGGTGACGCTTCTGCACCGTCTCGATGATGTCGTGGTAGGCGTTGCGCACTGCCGGCGCGTTGCCGATGTTGAGGCGCACGCCGCCGGTGTCGGATTTGTGCAGGAGGTCCGGCGAATCCACCTTCATGGCGATGGGGAAGCCGATCTGCTCCGCCAGCAGCAAGGCCTCGGTGGCCGAACGGGCGACCATGGTCTGGGCCACCGGCACGCGGAAGGCCCGCAGGATGGCCTTGGATTCCATCTCCGAAAGCACCTTGCGCCGCTCGGCCAGCAGGGCCTCGATCAGCATCTTGGCGCCCTCGCACTCGGGGCGGCCATGCTGGCGGGTGGGTTCCGGCGCCTGCAGCAGGAGCTTCTGGTTACGGTAGTAGGTGGAAATGTGGTGGAAAAGCTCGATCGCCGTCTCCGGCATGCGGAAGGCGGGAATGCCGGCGTCTTCCAGCAGCTTGCGGGAGGCGGCCACCTGCTCCTCGCCCATCCAGCAGCAGATCATGGACTTGGGCGTCTGCTCGCTGACTTCGATGACGGCCTTGGCCACCTCCATGGGCTGGGTCATGGCCTGGGGCGCCAGCATGACCAGCATGCTGTCCACGCCCTCGTCCTGGGCCACCGCCAGGATGGCATCGCGGTAGCGTTCCGGCGTGGCGTCGCCGGTGATGTCGATGGGATTGGCGTGGGACCAGGTGGTGGGCAGGCACTTGTTGAGGGTTGCCACCGTCTCGTTGGCGAGCTTGGCCAGGGGAATGCCCAGGTCGCCGGCGCGGTCGGCGGCCATGGCGGCGGGGCCGCCGCCGTTGGTGATGATGGCGAGGCGGTTGCCCTGGGGCCGGAACTTTGAGGCCAGGGCCTTGGCGGCGTAGAAGAGTTGGCCGACGTTGGCCACCCGCACCACGCCGGCCCGGCGAACGGCAGCCTGGAAGACGGCGTCGGAGACGGCGGCCATGCCCGAGTGGGTCTGGGCGGCGACGGAACCGGCCTCGTGGCGGCCCGCCTTCAGCAGGATGATGGGCTTGATGCGGGCGGCGGAGCGCAGCGCGCTCATGAAGCGGCGGGCGTTGCGGATGCCCTCCACGTACATGAGGATGTAGTGGGTGCGGTTGTCGTAGATGAGGTAATCGAGGATTTCGCCGAAATCCACGTCGGCCGTGGAGCCGAGGGAGATGACCGAGGAGAAGCCCACGGCGTTGGCCTTGGCCCAGTCGAGGACGGCGGCGCACATGGCGCCGGACTGGGAGACCAGCGCGAGATTCCCCGGGTTGGCGGTGACGCGGGCGAAAGTGGCGTTGAGGCCGAGATCGGGCCGGATGATGCCCAGGCAGTTGGGGCCGAGGATGCGCACGCTGTAGGAACGGGCGATCTCCAGCATCTTGCGTTCGAGGGCGGCGCCGATGTGGCCGGATTCAGAGAAGCCGGCGGAGATGACGATGACGTTCCTGACGCCACTGCGGCCGCATTGCTCGATGATCTGGGGCACCGTCTGGGCGCGGGTGGCGATGACCGCCAGCTCGACCCGGGCGCCGATCTCCTCGATGGACTTGTAGCACTCCTGGCCCTGCACCTGGTCGTGCTTGGGGTTGATCGGGTAGAGGCGGCCCTTGAAGCCCGACGTCAGGATGTTCTTGAAGATGATGTTGCCCACCGAGTTTTCCCGGTCGGAGGCGCCGATGACGGCGACGGACTTGGGCTCGAAAAGGGCGGTGAGGTAATGCTGTTCCAACATGGCGGACCTCGGGAAAGGCTGTTTTTTGGTCGTATTGTGCAGCGCACAAATCATAGCACAAACGGGTGGCCGGGACCATGCCGGGAATAGGGCTTTTTGCCTAATTGGCGCCGCTTGCCGGCGGGGGTGCCGGCAGGCCGACGCTATGAGAAAATCACCGGCTGGCGGGCCACGAAGCCCGATACGGCAACCCTGTCCAAGAGGATCGCCATGAGCGCCCAAGAACACGCATCGCCCCTCATCCCCCCCTCCCGTTGGGTGGAGGAACACCTGGCCCGCATCGCGCCCGGCGGGCGGGTCCTCGACCTCGCCTGCGGCGGTGGCCGCCACACGCGCCTGCTGGCGGCGGCGGGTCATCCCGTCCTGGCCGTGGACCGCGACGGGGAAGCCATGGCCGCCCTGGCCGGCCTGCCGGAGGTGACGCTCCTGGCGACGGATCTGGAAGGAGAGCCCTGGCCCCTTGCGGGGCGGCAATTCGCCGGCATCGTCGTCACCAACTATCTCTGGCGTCCGCGCCTGGATGACCTGTTCGCCATGCTGGCCCCGGGCGGCGTGTTGATCTACGAAACCTTCATGGAAGGCAACGAGCGCTTCGGCAAGCCATCCCGACCGGACTTCCTGCTCCGCTCCCAGGAATTGCTCGATCAGGCCCGGTCCCGCGGCCTGCATGTGGTGGCCTACCGGGAGGGCTACGTTCCGCTGCCCAAGCCGGCCATGGTGCAGGCCATCTGCGCCCTTCAGCCCTGAAGGATGGCAGCGGCCACGGCTTCGATACCCGGCTCGGAGAGATCTGCCGCCGGAAAATGGCGGGCGCTTGCCATGCCCACGTAGTTGCCCCCCTGGGAACGCTGGTAGAGGGGGTCGTAGTGGCGCTCCAGCAGGTCCGTCACCAGCGCCCGCCAGCCGCCGGCATCGGCCAGGGAGTTCCAGGCGGCCAGGGTTTCGTTGGATTGCAGGCCGTGCAGCGTGTCGATGCGGCCCTTCAACCAGGCCGGGTCCGCCGGGAAATAGGCGTAGTCCCGCAGCAGGAAATCCACCCGGGCTTCCCGGGAAGCGTCGATGACCAGGCATTCGCCGGCGCGGATGGCCCGGATCAGCGATTCCGGCACGTGCAGGTTGCCGATCTTGCGGCTTTCCGCCTCGACGAAGACCGGCCGGGCCGGGTCGAATTGCTGCAGGGCGGCCAGCAGCGCGGTCTCGAACCACTTCTGGGTTGGCTGGGGCGTTCCTGGCAGGGCGCCCAGCACGGACCCCTTGTGGCAGGCCAGGGTTTCCAGGTCCAGGACCTGGGCGCCGTGTCGGGCCAGGGCCTGCAGGATGCGCGTCTTGGCGCTGCCGGTGGGGCCGGCGAGAACGCGGAAGCGAAACCCGGCGGGCAGGGCCTCGAGGCGGGCCACCACGTCCTGGCGATAGGTCTTGTAGCCGCCCTCCAGTTGCCCTGCGTTCCAGCCCACGGAGCGCAGGATGGTGACCATGGCACCGCTGCGCATGCCGCCGCGCCAGCAATAGACGAGGGGACGCCACTGCTTGGGCCGGTCGTGGAACTGCTCCCGCAGGTGGTGGCCGATGTTCTCGGCGATGAGGGCGGCTCCGACCTTGCGCGCCTCGAAAGGCGAAACCTGCTTGTAGAGGGTGCCGACCTCGGCCCGCTGGGCGTCGTCGAGGACGGGGCAGTTGAGGGCGCCGGGGATGTGGTCTTCGGCGAATTCAGCGGGGGAGCGGACGTCGATCAGGGTGTCGAAGCTGTCGATCTCGTCGAGTTGGGCGATGCCGTGTCTCATGGGGCTTCATTTTAGCAACGGCATCAGCGCCGGCCAGACGTTATCGAGGATTTTCGGCTGGGCGGCGGCCGTCGGGTGCAGCATGTCGGCCTGGAAGAATTCCGGCCGGTCGGCGATGCCGGCGAGCAGGAACTCCACCAGGGGCGCCTTCTGGCTGGCGGCCACCTCGGCGAAGGCGGCCTGGAACTGCCGGGCGTAGCCACCGTAGTTGGGTGGCAGGCGCATGCCCACCAGCAGGACCTTGGCGCCGGCGCCGCGGGCGGCGGCCACCATGGCCCGGAGGTTGTCCTGCATCTGGGCGAGGGGCAGGCCCCGCAGGCCGTCGTTGGCGCCGAGGGCGATCACCACCACTGCCGGCCGGTGCTGGCGGAGGGCGGCGTCCAGGCGGGTGCGCCCGCCCGCCGTGGTTTCCCCGGAGATGCTGGCATTGACGACGTTATAATCGAGCCGCTTCTCGGTCAGCCGGGCCTGCAGCAGGCGCGGCCAGGCCGCTTCGGCGGGGATGCCGTAGCCGGCGGAAAGGGAATCGCCGAAGACCAGCAGGGTGCGGCCGGCGGCCGTGGCCGGCAGGGCGGCGCAGAGCAGCATCAGGAAGGCAAGGACAAGGCGCATGGCGGAACAGGCGGTGATCGAGGTAAACGGGCTCGGCAAGGTCGTGGACAACGGCGGCGCGCCCCTGACCATTTTGCAGGATATCGGCTTCACGGTCATGGCTGGCGAGACGGTGGCCATCGTCGGCGCCTCGGGTTCCGGCAAATCGACGCTGCTCGGCCTCCTGGCCGGGCTCGACGCGCCCACCGCCGGGGAGGTGCGCCTCGAAGGGATCGGCCTCAACGGGCTGGACGAGGATGCCCGGGCGGCCCTGCGGGCCCGCCTGCTGGGATTTGTCTTCCAGTCCTTCCAGTTGCTGCCTTCCCTCACTGCCGTGGAGAACGTCATGCTGCCCCTGGAGCTGGCGTCCGCCAGGGGGGCCGGCGACACCGCTCGCCGCTGGCTGCAACTGGTGGGCCTGGGAGAGCGGCTGCGGCACTACCCGAAACACCTTTCCGGCGGCGAACAGCAGCGCGTCGCCCTGGCCCGGGCCTTCGCCCCCAACCCCCGACTGGTCCTGGCCGACGAACCGACCGGCAACCTCGATGCCGCCACCGGCGGCCAGATCATCGAACTGATGTTCGAACTCAACGCCCGCCAGGGGACCACCCTGGTGCTCGTCACCCACGACGAGGCCATCGCCGCCCGCTGCGGGCGGGTGCTCCGCCTGCAGGCCGGGCGCCTGGCAGGCTGATCACTTCCGCTGCTTCTTCTGCACCACCAGGCTGCGCCGTTCCTCGTCGGCGTAGGCATAGACAATGCGCCCGTTCTTCACCTCGCCCATGACCACCATGTTGTCCGAAATGGCTTCATGGTCGTCGGCGGTGAAGGGCTGGTCGTAGACGGTGACCACCCCGTAGACAGGCTTCTGCAGGCTTTCCAGGGCGGCGCGGATCTTCGGCCCCTCGGTGCCCCCGGCCTGGAACATGGCGGCCATCAGGAGATAGAGGGAATCGTAGCCCTGGGCGGCGGAGACGGCCGAAGGGATGCGTTTGGTCTTGTTGACGTTGTGGTAGGCGGAGATGAAGCCGGTGCGCCGGGAGTTGTTGGCTTCCTCGACGAAGGTCTGGGGCATGCGGGCGCCTTCGGCGTTCTTGCCCGCCGCTTCCAGGAAATTGGGCAGGGAGAGGGTCCAACTACCGATCATCGGCACCATCCAGCCCATCTTGGCGCGGCCGTTGGCGATGGCCGCCAGGTCCGGACCCAGGGCGTAGGTGAGGATGGCCTGGGCGCCGGCCTCCTTGGCCTCCTTGAGGGCGGCCGACATGTCGGCGGTGCCGACCGGGAACTTGGCGATGCTCACCGGCTTGACGTCGAATCTGGCCAGTTCCTGGAGCAGCTGGTCCTTGCCGAAGACGCCGTAGGGGGTTTCGTCGTGGAAGATGGCCACCCTGGTGAATTTGCGCCGCTCCACGGCTTCCCGGGCGATGGCCGCCGCCTGGATGACGTCGCTGGCCGAGTTGCGGAAAATGTAGTTTTCTTTCTGCTCCGGTGGCAGGAACTGGCGGGTCACCTTGACGCCGGTGGCGACGTTGTTGATGACCGGGATGCGGGCATCCTGGTAATACTTCTGCGCCGCCAGGGCCACGCCGGTATTGATGAAGCCGAGGGCGGCGACCGCCTTGTCCTTCTGGATGGCTTCCTGGACCACCTGCTTGGCGGCTTCCGGGTCGCCCTTGTCGTCCTTGGCCACCAGTTCGATGGTGCGGCCGAAGAGGCCGCCGCCGAGATTGATCTCGTCAGCCGCGATCTTCACCCCGGCCAGCATGGACTGGCCCATGGGGGCCGAGGGGCCGGAATAGGGGCCGGTGACCGCGATGCGGATGGGGTCGGCGGCCATGGCTGCCGAAATTCCGGCAATCGCCAGGCACGCAGTGGCAAGCGTCTTCCTCACGCCCATGGTTGTTCTCCCTGCCTGTTGTTTGGAAATATTTTTCCGCCGGCCGGGTGCCGGAGGTTATGGTGACAGCAAGCTAATATGACGGTTGCGGGCTTGGAATAGGGGAAAACCCGGGTCAGGAAGCCCTGATGCAGGCCCGGGCCGCCGCCATGCCGCTGCGCACGGCGCCTTCCAGGGTGCCCGGGTATTCGGCCCAGACGTGGTCGCCGGCCAGGAAAAGGCGGGGATGGGCGGTGCCGGTCCCCGGGCGGGAGAGGCCGGGGCGGCAGGAGAAGGTGGCACGCTTTTCGCGGATGACGGCGTGCCACGCCGGCAGGCGGATCTGCCCCAATTCGCCGTGCAGGTGCCCGGCCAGTTCGGCGTCGGCCAGCGCCTCCCAGGCGCCGTGGCCGCTGATGACGGCAGCCAGCAGGCCGCCGCCCCGGTCCACCACCCATTGGCCGTGGCCGCCCTGCAGGCCGTAAAGGGGAAAGGGCAGGGTGGTGCCGGGGGCGTACTGGAGATAGACGGTGGCGATGGGCTCGTAATCGAAAGCCGGGGCGCCCGGCAGCAGCCTGCCCAGGTGCTGGGGGGCGACGGCGACGATGGCGGCGGCGAAGCGCTCGCCGTCCACCGCCACGCCGCCGTCGTCGGGGGCGACTGCTTGCACCCGCCGGCCGAAGCGCAAATCAGCCCCGGCAGCGGCCAGCCAGGCGGTGGCCGGCTCCGGCAGCAGCTCCCCCAGGGGCACCCGCGGCAGCAAGAGGTCGGTGTCGCCGCGGCGGGGGCTGCCCAGACTGTCGCGCAGGACGTTGGCGAAGAGCCGGGCGGAGGCACGCCCGGCCGGCGTGTTGAGGGCCGCCAGGCAGAGCGGTTCCCACAGGTGGCGGCGCAGGGCGCCGGTCTGCCCGGCGGCGTCGAGCCAGGCGGCCACCGTGGTGTCGGCGGGAAGGCGGAAGCCGGCCTTCTTCAGCCCATCCATCCAGCGGGCGGTGGCCAGTTTCTCGCCCAGACCGGGGCCCCGGGCAGTGAGGAGTCCCCAGGCCAGGTTGAAGGGCGCCGGCAGGCGCGGCAGGGCCAGGCGGAAGCCGGCGTTGTCCTCGACGCGCAGCGGGTGCCGCGCCAGGAGTCGTTCGGGAGTGGCGCCGATCCGGGCCATGAGGGCCTGGGTGTCGCGGTAG
>DAINDE010000001.1:0-14858 GCA_036732025.1 Rhodocyclaceae bacterium | reverse complement strand
TCAGGCGCAGGCAGTCGGTATAAGCGCCGATCAGGATGTGCTGGCCGTTGTCCAGGCGGCGGCCGGCGATGTCGGTGCTGCGCGCGCGGCCCCCCGGCCGGCGGCCGGCTTCGAAGAGGGTGACGGCGGCGCCGGCGGCGGCCAGCTCGACGGCGGCGGCGAGTCCCGCCCAGCCAGCGCCGACGACGGCGACCTTCACGCGAACATCCAGGTCTTCCAGGCGATCCAGAGCTTGCGCACGGGGGTGAGGGCGATGCGCTGGTGGAGGACCTGGAAATTCTCGCGCTTGATCTCGTCGAGCAGCGTCCGGTATATGGCGGCCATGATCAGCCCCGGCCGCTGGGCCTTGCGATCCCCGGCCGGCAGCTGGGCCAGGGCCTGGTCGTAGTATTTCTCGGCCCGCTCCACCTGGAAGCGCATGAGGGCGGCGAAATTGTCCGAATACTTGGAATTGAGGATGTCCGCCGCCGGCACGTTGAATTGCTTCAGCTCCTCCATGGGGATGTAGATGCGCCCGCGGCGGGCGTCCTCGCCGATGTCGCGGACGATGTTGGTGAGCTGGAAGGCCATCCCCAGGTCGTGGGCGTACTTGAGGGTCTGCCGGTCCTTGTAGCCGAAGATCTCGGCGGCGAGGAGGCCGACGACGCTGGCGACACGGTAGCAGTAGAGCGACAGGCCCTTGAAGTCCAGGTAGCGGGACTGCTGCAGGTCCATCTCCATGCCGTCGATGATTTCCAGGAGCTGTTCCCCGGGCAGATTGAATGCCTTGCCGGCCATCTGCAGGGCCTGGCCCACCGGATGCTGCGGCTGGCCCTCGCCGATGCGCTCCACCTCCTGGCGCCACCACACCAGCTTGGTGGCGGCGATGGCGGGGTCGTGGCACTCGTCCACCACGTCGTCCACCTCCCGGCAGAAGGCGTAGAGGGCCATGATGGCGCGGCGGCGCTCCGGCGGAAGGAAGAGGAAGCTGTAATAGAAGGACGAGCCGCTGGCGGCGCACTTGTCCTGGCAGTACTGGTTCGGGTCCATGGTCACATTGTAAGGGAGCGGCCCGCCATCACCAGCCAGTCCCAGGGGCCCAGCTTCGGCCGGCGGCGCCAGACGTCGCCCCGGCTCTGGCGCAGGCGCTCGAGGATGCGCAGGCCCCCCTGGACGGTGAGGCGGATTTCCCAGCCGAGGCGCCCGGGCAGGGCGTGGACCAGGGGCGCGCCGCGCAGGAGGAGGGCCTGCGTCCGGTCGATCTGGAAATCCATGAGGGCGGCGAAATTGGCATCCCAGTGGCCGGCGGCGATCCGGGCTTCGCTTACCTTGAAGCGGGGCAGGTCGGTCTGGGGGAGGTAGACCCGGCCCTTCTGCCAGTCGATGGCCACGTCCTGCCAGAAGTTGATGAGCTGCAGGGCGGTGCAGATGCGGTCCGACTGCTCCAGATGCTCGGGTTCGGTGCGGCCGAAGAGGTGCAGCACCAGGCGTCCCACCGGGTTGGCGGAGCGCCGGCAGTAATCGAGGAGCTCCGGGTAGTCGGCGTAACGCGTCTTCACCACATCCTGGGCGAAGGCATCGAGGAGGTCGCGGAAGAGCTGTAGCGGCAGGCCGTGGGCGGCGACGATGGCGGCCACGTCGACGAAAAGCGGCGTGGCCGGCGGCATGCCGCCGGCGATGCGGTCCAGTTCGGCCTGGTAGGCGGCGAGGCCGGCCAGGCGGGCTTCCGGCGGGGCGTCGCCCTCGTCGGCGATGTCGTCGGCGCTGCGGGCGAAACGGTAGATCACTTCGATGGGCCGGCGCAGGGCGGCGGGCACCAGGAAGGAAGCAACGGGGAAGTTTTCGTAGTGGTCGACCGGCATGGCGGCGGCAAGTATAGCGATGTTAGAATCCGCCCGCCTGCCCAGGTGGCGAAATTGGTAGACGCACCAGATTTAGGTTCTGGCGCCGCAAGGCGTGGGGGTTCGAGTCCCTTCCTGGGCACCAGATGGCGCACCGGAGCGGTGCATGCACCGAAAGCAGGCATCGAAAACTTTGATGGATAGTTCCCTGCGCCGGCCAGTCTCATGCCCCATACACAATTACTACAAGAGGAGCGAGGCATGGTGACGTTGCAGGAAATCATCGATTTTTCCGAGATCGAGCGGGGCCAGTTGGAAGCCATCGCCGAGCTGGAGCACATTCCCGAAGTGGTGGCGGCCGAACTGGCCCACGAGTTGATAAGCACGCCCCATGGCATCTATCAACTCCACAACATGTTCCTCGAAGCCATCGAGCAGGCCGAGTATGCGGGCAGCCGCAGCAAGGTCCGCCGGATCGAAGCCCAGTACCGGAGCTTCGCGCGCCGTTTCCCCAAGCCACGCGTCCTGTGATAACATCCGCGCCCACAGCGATGAGCTGAGCGCGGAGTGGTAGTTCAGTCGGTTAGAATACCGGCCTGTCACGCCGGGGGTCGCGGGTTCGAGTCCCGTCCACTCCGCCAACGAACAAGAAAGGCGAACGCGAGTTCGCCTTTTTCATTGATTTCACGGAAGACGCCCCGCCATGTTTGATGCAGTCCGCAACAACAAGCGTATCGTCCAGGCTTTCCTGGCCCTGATCACCTTGCCCTTCGCCTTCTGGGGCGTCGAATCCTATGTGCGTAACGTGTCCGACGACGGTACGGTGGCCAAGATCGGGGATGCCAAGATCACCCAGCAGCAGTTCCAGCAGGCCCTGCGCGACCAGCAGGAGCGGCTGCGCGCCCAGATGGGCAACGTCGATCCCAAGCTGTTCGACAGCCCGGAAGCGAAGAAGGCGGTGCTCGACGACCTGGTGGACCAGCGCCTCCTCATGCTGGAGGCCGGCAAGTCCAAGCTGGTGGCGAGCGACGAGTCGGTGCGCCGGGCCATCGGCGGCATCCAGGCCTTCCAGGCGGACGGCAAGTTTTCCGCCGAGCGCTACGAGGCGGCGCTGCGCGGCCAGGGCATGACGCCCGCCGGTTTCGAAGCCCAGGTACGCCAGGATCTGACCCTGCAGCAGCTGGCGGGCTCCATCGGCCAGACCGGCATCCTGTCGAAGACGGTGGTGGACCGCGTCTTCGCCCTGCAGAGCGAAAAGCGGGAAGTCATGGAATACCGGCTGTCGCTGGAGGCCTACCTGGACAAGGTCAAGCTTGAGCCGGAAGCGGCCAGGAAGTTCTACGAAGCCAACAGCAAGCAGTTCGAGATCGCCGAGCAGGCCCGCGCCGAATACGTCGTCCTGTCCATGGATGCCATCGCCGGTCAACTGGCGGTGAGCGACACCGAAGTCAAGGCCTGGTACGACGGCCACAAGGACCGCTACGGCCAGGCGGAGGAGCGGCGCGCCGCCCACATCCTCGTCGGCTTCGAGAAGCTGGGCAAGGACAAGGCCAGGGCCCGGGCCGAGGAAATCCTCAAGGAGGTGAAGAAGAACCCCGCCGCCTTCGCCGACCTGGCCAAGAAGAATTCCGACGACCCCGGCTCCGCCGCCAAGGGCGGCGACCTCGGCTTCTTCGGCCGCGGTGCCATGGTCAAGCCCTTCGAGGAGGCGGCCTTCAGCCAGAAGGAAGGCGAGATTTCCGGTCTGGTGGAATCCGAATTCGGTTTCCACATCATCAAGGTCACCGGCATCCGCGGCGCCAAGGAAAAGCCCCTGGCGGAAGTGCGCGGGGAAATCGAGGCCGAGCTGAAGAAGGCCGCCGCCGCCCGCAAGTTCGCGGAAGCCGCCGAAGCCTTCACCAACACGGTCTACGAACAATCCGACAGCCTCAAGCCAGTGGCCGAGAAATTCAAGCTGGAAATCAAGCAGTCCGGCTGGCTGGGGCGCGTTCCCAATCCGGCCAACGGCCCCCTGGCCAACGAGAAGCTGCTGGCGGCCCTGTTCGCCGAGGATGCGGTCAAGAACAAGCGCAATACCGAGGCCGTGGAAGTGGCGCCCAACACCCTGGTGGCGGCCCGCATCGCCGAGCACAAGCCGGCGGCCCTGCAGCCTTTCGACGCCGTCAAGGCCAACGTGGAAACCCTCCTGCGCCGCCAGGAAGCCCAGGTGCTGGCCACCAAGGACGGCTGGGACAAGCTGGAAGCGCTCAAGAAGGGCGAGGACAAGCTGCCCTGGGGCGCTGCCAAGGCCGTCTCCCGCCTGGATTTCCGCCTGGTGCCGCCGCAGGCCGTGGGCGCCATCTTCAAGGTCGATGGCGGCAAGCTGCCCGGGTACGCGGGGGTCGAGCTGCCGGGGATGGGCTACGGGCTCTACAAGGTGGTCAAGGTCGTTCCCGGCGAGAAGCTCGACGACGCCCGCCGCCTGGCCATGCTGCGCCAGTTCTACAGCCTGTCCATGCAGGAGGAGGTGCAGGCCTACCTCGCGTCCCTGCGTGGCCGCTACAAGGTCGAGATCAATCAGGCGGCCCTGGAAGCCAAGGAAAAGTAAGCCCCGGTTCCCCCCAAAAGCAAAACGCCCACCGACATGGTGGGCGTTTTTGTTTGCGGTGCGTGCCGGATCAGGCCGGGAGCGGATCGGCGTTGCCGAGGGCGGTGGTGTTCATGCCGCCATCGACGTACATGATTTCCCCGGTGATGCCGCTGGCCAGGTCGGAAAGCAGGAAGGCGGCGGCGTTGCCGACTTCCTCGATGGTGACGTTGCGGCGCAGGGGGGCGTGGTGGGCGTTGTAGGCCAGCAGCTTGCCGAAGTTGCCGATGCCG
This sequence comes from Rhodocyclaceae bacterium, assembly GCA_036732025.1. GTDB lineage: Bacteria > Pseudomonadota > Gammaproteobacteria > Burkholderiales > Rhodocyclaceae > SSSZ01. The sequence goes on along the minus strand of DAINDE010000001.1, from coordinate 10,179 downwards.
GAGGCGGCCAGGGTCTTGATCGGGCCGGCGGAAATGGCGTTGGCGCGGATGCCCTCGGGGCCGAGGCAGAAGGCCAGGTAGCGGGTGGCGGCTTCCAGGCTGGCCTTGGCCAGGCCCATGGTGTTGTAGTTGGGCATGGTGCGCTCGGCGCCCAGGTAGGAGAGGGCGAGCAGCGCCGCCTTGCGCCCCTGCATCATGGGCCGGGCGCCCTTGGCCAGGGCGGCGTAGCTGTAGGACGAGATGTCGTGGGCGATGCGGAAGGCTTCGCGGGAGATGCCGTTGAGGAAATCGCCCTCGATGGCCTCGGTGGGAGCGTAGGCAATGGAGTGCACCAGGCCGTCGAGGCCGTCCCAATGCTTGCCGAGGCCGGCGAAGAGCTGGTCGATCTGCTCGTCGCTGCTGACGTCCAGGGGGAAGATCAATTCGCTGCCGAATTCGGTGGCGAATTTCCTCAGGCGGTCCTCGAAGCGTTCGTTCTGGTAGGTGAAGGCCAGTTGCGCGCCTTCCCGGTGGCAGGCCTTGGCGATGCCATAGGCAATGGAATGCTTGGATAAGAGACCGGTGATGAGGATCTTCTTGTCGGCGAGAAAGCCCATGTATTTGTTCTCCCTTCGGGGTTAAGCCGGTGGATTATAACCAACTTTTCCCGGCGGCTCGCTGCACCGCGGCATGGGTTACATGTTGGGGTAGGTGGGGCCTTCACCGCCCTGGGGCGTTACCCACTCGATATTCTGGGTGGGATCCTTGATGTCGCAGGTCTTGCAGTGCACGCAGTTCTGGGCGTTGATCTGCAGCCGCGGGTTGCCGCCGCTATCGTCGCGCAGGATCTCGTAGACGCCGGCGGGGCAGAAGCGCTGCTCGGGGGCGTCGTAGCGGGCCAGGTTCACGGCGATGGGCACCGCCACGTCCTTGAGGCGCAGGTGGCAGGGCTGGTCTTCCTCATGGTTGGTGCTGGAGAGGAAGACAGAGGACAGCCGGTCGAAGCTGACGACGCCGTCCGGCTTGGGATAGTCGATGGGCGCGCATTCCGCCGCCGGCTTGAGCTGGGCATGGTCGGGGCCCTTGTGGTGCAGGGTCCAGGGTGCCTTGCCGCCGAAGACGATCTGGTCGATGCCGAACATCAGGGAGCCGACGGTGAGACCCTTGCTCATCCAGGGCTTGAAGTTGCGGGCGCGATGGAGCTCCTCGTACAGCCAGCTCTGGCGGAAAGCCTCGGGGTAGGCCGCCAGTTCGTCCCGCTCGCGGCCCTCGGCGAGGGCGGCGGCGCACGCCTCCGCTGCCAGGCTGCCGGTCTTGATGGCGCAATGGGAGCCCTTGATGCGGGCGGCGTTGAGGAAGCCCGCGTCGTCCCCCACCAGCGCGCCGCCGGGGAAGACCAGGCGGGGCAGGGACTGCAGGCCGCCGGCGGTGAGGGCCCGGGCGCCGTAGGCGACGCGCTTGCCGCCTTCGAGGAACTTGCGGATTTCCGGATGGGTCTTGTAGCGCTGGAACTCCTCGTAGGGCGCGAGGTAGGGATTGGTGTAGCCGAGGCCCACCACGAAGCCCACCGCCACCTGGTTGTTCTCCAGATGGTAGAGAAAGCCGCCGCCGTAGGTGTCCGGCGCCATCGGCCAGCCGCCGGTATGGACAACGAGGCCGGGCTGGTGCACCTCCGGCCGCACCTCCCACAACTCCTTGAGGCCGATGCCGTAGGTCTGGGGCTCGACGCCGTCGCGCAGTCTGAACTGCGCTTCCAGTTGCTTGCCCAGGTGGCCGCGGCAACCCTCGGCGAAAATGGTGTACTTGCCGTGCAGTTCCATGCCCGGCTGGAAGTTGGGACCCTCCGAGCCGTCCTTCAGGCGGCCCATGTCGCCGGTGGCGACGCCCTTCACCGCCCCGCTTTCGTCGAAGAGCACCTCGGCGCCGGCGAAGCCCGGGTAGATCTCCACGCCCAGCGCCTCGGCCTGCTGGCCCAGCCAGCGGCAGACGTTGCCCAGGGAGATGACGTAGTTGCCCTCGTTGTGGAAGCACTTGGGCAGTGCCCAGTTGGGCACCCGGAAGCCGCCCGTTTCGTTGAGGATGAGGAAGCGGTCCTCGCACACCGGGGCGTTGAGGGGGGCGCCCCGGGCCTGCCAGTCGGGCAGCAGTTCGGTGAGGGCGCGGGGGTCCATGACGGCGCCGGAAAGGATGTGGGCGCCGATCTCGGCCCCCTTTTCGATGAGGCAGACGGAAAGCTCGCCATTGAGCTGCTTGAGGCGGATGGCGGCCGCCAGACCAGACGGCCCGCCGCCCACCACGACCACGTCGAATTCCATCGCTTCCCGTTCCATGCTGTCTCCTTGTCCGGTGTTTTTCAATACGGTACAGTATGGAAAGTATCGGCCAACAACAAGGGAAAGACAAGCCCATGGAACATCCCCGCAAACTCATCCACACCACCCGCATCCCCATCCGCTGGGGCGACATGGACGCCTACGGCCACGTCAACAACACCGTCTATTTCCGCTTCATGGAGCAGGCCCGGGTGGAGTGGCTGGAAGGGCTGGAGGCGACGGTGCGCCCCGGCGGCGAAGGGCCGGTGATCATCAATGCCAGCTGCACCTTCCTCATCCCCATGACCTATCCCGGGACGGTGGAGGTGAAAACCTTCGTCAGCCCGCCCGGCCGCTCCAGCGTCATGACCCACGTGGAAATGCGCATTGTCGGCGACGACCGCCTTTTCGCCGAAGGGGCTGCCAAGGTGGTTTGGATGGATACCCGCAGCGGCAAGTCGGCACCGCTGCCGGTGGGGATTCGGGCGGCGCTGGAGGTTGGAGGTTGATGCTCCTTTGGCCGTTCACCCTGAGCTTGTCGAAGGGTGCTAAATCCGGGTGAAGGCAGGTGCACCACGGGCTTCGACAGGCTCAGCCCGAACGGAACGGGGGCATGGGCAAAACGAACGCCAACCCCGGAGAGCGGTCTTACGGACAAGAGCTTTCCAGGCGGCGACCACCATGCTCGGTGCCCATTCCGACAGCCCCCTGCGCGGCGACTACTCCCGCGCCCGTCCCGATTTCACGGTGGAGCAGGTATTTTCCCAATACAGCGACACCGACCGGGCGGTTTGGCGGGAGTTGATGGAGCGCCAGGCCGCCATCGTCCGCCGCCACGCCTGCGCCGAATTCCTGCGCGGCGTGGAGGCCCTCGGGGCGCCGAGCGCCATTCCCGACCTGGAGCGGGTGGGCGAGTTCATCGCCCGGCGCACCGGCTGGCGGCTGGTGGCGGTGCCCGGCTTCATCCCGGACGGAGCCTTTTTCAGCCATCTGGCGGCCCGCCGCTTCCCGGTGAGCGTGTGGGTGCGGCGGCCGGACGAGATGGATTACCTGGTGGAGCCGGATCTTTTCCACGATTTCTTCGGCCACGTGCCGCTGCTCCTCGACCCGGTCTTCGCCGACTATCTGGCGGCCTACGGTGCCAAGGGGCTGGAGGCTGGCGAGGGGCCGGGGCTGGCCCGGCTGGCGCGGCTCTACTGGTACATGGTGGAATTCGGCCTCATCGACACCGATAAGGGCCTCAAGGCCTACGGGGCGGGCATGCTCTCCTCCCGGGCGGAGACGGTCCATTCGGTCACCAGCCCGCGGCCCCACCGGCTGTGGTTCGACCTGCGGCGGGTGATGCGCACCGAATACCGTATCGACGATTTCCAGAAAACCTACTTCGTCCTGCCCGACTTCGCTACCCTGTTCGCCGCCATGGAGGAGGATTTCCCCGCCCTCTACCGCAGCCTGGAAACGGAAGCGGACATCGACCCCGCCACCCTGGCCGCCGGCGACCGCCCCTACGCGCTGCCGGCCATGGCGGCCGCGTCCGCCTGAACTTCCGGCCGGGCGGCGCGAAACGCCGGTAGCTCGGCGCAGGCGGCCTCCACCCGCCGCAGGCAGGGAAAGGCATCCAGCGGGAAAGCGAAGCGGCGGGCGCTATAGAGCTGGGGCACCAGGCAGAGATCGGCGAGGCCTACCCGCTCGCCCAGGGCGTAGGGGCCGTCGCCGTCCACCAGGCGTTCGACGGCATCCAGCTCCGTGGCCAGCCAGTGGTGGCGCCAGGCTTCCTGGGCGCCGGCGTCGGCCTCCAGGACGAACTCCAGGTAGCGCAGCACCCGCGGATTGGCGAGGGGGTGGAGGTCCGCCGCCACCGCCAGGGCGATCTGCCGCGCCCGCGCCCGGGCGGCCGGGGCGGCGGGGAGCAGCGGCGGCGCCGGGTGGGTTTCCTCCAGGTATTCGACGATGGACAGGGATTGGCTGATGACCGCCGGCCCGTCGACCAGGGTGGGGACCAGCCCTTGCGGGTTGAGGGCGAGGAATTGCGGGCTGCGCTGCTCGCCCTGGCGCAGGTTGACGGCCACGCTCTCGAAGGGAATGCCCTTCAGGTGCAGCGCGATGCGCACCCGGTAGGCGGCGGTGGACCGCCAGTAGCCGTAGAGTTTCATGGGGCACGCTCCACTGTCTGGTCGATGGCGCCAAAGATCGAGCGGCCGGCGCGGTCGCACATCTCGATGCGCACCCGGTCGCCGAAGCGCAGGAAGGGCGAATGGGCGCTGCCGTCGGCGAGGGTTTCCAGCATGCGCCGCTCGGCGATGCAGGAGGAGCCGCGGGAACGGTCGCGGTTGGAGACGGTGCCGGAGCCGATGATGGTGCCCGCCCCCAGGGGCCGGGTGCGGGCGGCATGGGCGATCAGCTCGGGAAAGCCGAAGGTCATGTCGCAGCCGGCGTCGGGCCAGCCGAAGGCCTCGCCGTTGAGGAAGGAGAGGAGCGGCAGGTGCAGCCGCGTGCCGTCCCAGGCGTCGCCCAGTTCGTCCGGCGTTGCCGCCACCGGGGCGAAGGCGGTGGGGGGCTTGGACTGGAAGAAACCGAAGCCCTTGGCCAGCTCGCCTGGGATCAGGTGGCGCAGGGAGACATCGTTGACCAGGGTGACCAGGCGAATGTGACGCCCGGCCTCCGCCGCCGGAATGCCCCGGGGAACGTCGCCGATGATGACCGCCACCTCGGCCTCGAAGTCGATGCCCCAGGCTTCGTCGGCGGCTTCGATGGGATCGCGGGGGCCGAGGAGGGTGTCGGAGCCGCCCTGGTAGAGCAGCGGGTCGTGCCAGAAGTTTTCCGGCATCTCGGCGCCCCGGGCCCGGCGCACCAGCTCCACGTGATTCACGTAGGCGGAGCCGTCGGCCCACTGGTAGGCCCGGGGCAGGGGGGCGGCGCAGTCCTCGGCGCGGAATTCCCGGGCGGGGAGGCGGTCCGCCTCCAGGGCGTCGGCCAGGGCCGCCAGGGGCTCGGCGCAGCGCGCCCAGTCGTCGAGGGCGGCCTGCAAGGTGGGGGCGACGGCGGCGGCTTCGACGCAGCGGGTGAGATCGCGGGAGACGACCACCAGGCGGCCGTCCCGCCCGGCCTTGAGGGAGGCGAGCTTCACGGCGGGCTCCCCTTCCAGCTATCGACGTAGCCGGCAAGTTCCACCGCCGCTGCCGCCGGGGCCGGGGCGAGGGGGGCGCGGGCGTCGATCATCACCGCGTATTCGTCGGTGCCGGCCGCCTTGGGCGCCAGGGCACCGGCCAGGGCCTTGGGGTGGGGGCCGTGGGTGAAACCGCCGGGGTGGAAGGTGAGCATGCCGGGGGCGATGTTGTCCCGGCTGAAGAAATTGCCGGCGTGGTAGAAGATCACCTCGTCCACGTCGTCGTTGTTGTGGAAGAAGGGCACCTTGAGAGCGCCGGGGTCGCTTTCGAAGGGACGGGGGACGAAGCTGCACACCACGAAGCGCTCGGCGGCGAAGGTGGCGTGGGCCGAGGGCGGCAGGTGGTAGCGATGGCTCATCACCGGGCGGATGTCGGCCATGGCCAGGCGCAGCGGGGAGAGGTCGCCATGCCAGCCGACGGCATCCAGCGGGTTGAAGGGGAAGGTGGCCACCGACACCGCCCCGCCGCGCTTGATTTCCACCCGCCAGGGGTCTTCTCCCTGCTGGCGGCGGAAGGCCTCGTCGAGGACAGGGCGGGCCAGCACCGCCGGGTCGAAGAGGGCGTGCTGGCCGAGGAGGCCGCGCTCGGGCAGGCCGTAGGCGCCGCCGGTCGCCTCCAGCAGCAGGAAGGCGCTGGGGTTGGCCGGCTCCAGGCGCCACTGGGTGCCTCGGGGCAGGATCAGGTAGTCGCCGCTGCGGTAGGCGAGGTGGCCGTAATCGCAGAAGAGGTCGCCGGCCCCCGCATGGACGAAGAGGAGCTGGTCGCCGTCGGCGTTGCGGGCCAGCGCCGGCATGGCCGAGGGCAGGCGCCAGAAGCGCAGCTCCAGGCTGGCGTTGGCCAGCACCGTCGGCGCCGCCCAGGGGCTGGGGCCGGCGGCGTCGAGGCGGGCGAGGTAATAGGCCCGGGGCCGCAGCGGGCCGCTGAAGTCGCTCCAGGCGGTGGGCGGGTGGCGGTGCACCATGTGGGCGCTGGGGCCGGCGAAGCCTTCGCGGCCCAGCTCCCGTTCGTAGGTGCCGGGGGGCAGGTCGGCGTGGGCCTGGCGGGAGGTTTCGCCCTCGACCACGGGGCAGGGGAAGGGCCGGCGCGTCATGCTGCCGCCTCGCCCAGGACACCGCGGCGGATCTGGTCGCGCTCGATGGCCTCGAAGAGGGCCTGGAAGTTGCCCTCGCCGAAGCCCGGGTTGCCCTTGCGCTGGATGATCTCGAAGAAGATGGGGCCGATCATGTCGGCGGTGAATATCTGCAGCAGGAGCCCGCCGCCGTTGGCCGGGCCGCCGTCGATGAGGATGCCGTTGGCCTGGAGCCGGGCGAGATCCTCGCCGTGGCCGGGGAGGCGGGCGTCCACGGCGTCGTAATAGGTGGCCGGGGTTTCCTGGAAGGGGATGCCGCGCCGGCGCAGGGCTTCCACCGTGGCGTAGATGTCGTCGCAGGCCAGGGCGATGTGCTGGATGCCCTCGCCCCGGTAGCGGGCCAGGAATTCCTCGATCTGGGAGCGGTCGTCGCGGCTCTCGTTCAGTGGGATGCGGATCTTGCCGCAGGGGCTGGCCATGGCCCGGCTGATGAGGCCCGTGTAGCGGCCCTCGATGTCGAAGTGGCGGATTTCCCGGAAATTGAAGACGCGCTCGTAGAAGGCGGCCCAGCGGTCCATATGGCCCCGCTCCAGGTTGTGGGTGAGGTGGTCAATGGCGGTGAGGCCGACGCCGCTGTCTTCCCCGCCGGGGGGCACCGGTTCGAAATCCACGTCGTAGATGGTGCGGGCGCCGTAGCGGTCCACCAGGTAGATGACCAGGCCGCCGACCCCGGCGATGGCGGGAATCTTCAGCTCCATGGGGCCCACCGGCTGGGCGACGGGGGTAGCGCCCCGCCGCAGCGCTTCGTCGTAGGCCCGGGCCGCATCCTTGACGCGGAAGGCCATGGCGTTGCAGCCAGGGCCATGGCGGGCGGCGAAGCCCTCCGCCAGACTGTGGGGTTCCCGGTTGAGGATGAAATTGATGTCCCCCTGCCGGTAGTGGCTCACCGCCTTGTGCCGGTGGCGGCCCACCTCGGCGAAGCCGAAACGGCGGAACAGCCGGGCCATCTCCCCGGGGCGGGGACTCGCGAACTCGACGAACTCGAAGCCGTCGGTCGCCAGAGGATTGTCGAACATGTCGGCCATGGGGCGCCTTTCCCGCGATCCATCCTTCTCGTGCCGCAGGTTTGACCCGCCGCCGGCCGGCGAAGTTGCAACGGTGCCGGGGCCGGGTGTTGCAGCCACCGGCAAATCCCGTTACCGTGCGGCGTTTCTGGCAATTTCACGGCATCCGTCATGAGCAACCGCGACATCTGGGAAAGGCTCCTCTCCGCCGAGCGCCTCGGGGCCGGGGCGGCGCCCAGCGCCGCGGTGCGCACCGCCTTCCAGCAGGACTACGACCGCATCGTCTTCACCTCGGCCTTCCGCCGCCTGAAGGACAAGACCCAGGTCTTTCCGCTGTCCCGGAGCGACTACGTCCGCACCCGCCTCACCCACAGCCTGGAAGCGAGCTGCGTCGGGCGCTCCCTGGGCGCCCTGGTGGGGCGGGAGATCATCGCCCGCCACGGCCTGGAACACGTGGAAGCGGCGGATTTCGGCGCCATCGTCGCCGCCGCCTGCCTGGCCCACGATATCGGCAATCCCCCCTTCGGCCACGCCGGCGAGGACGCCATCCGCGAATGGTTCCGCGGCTCCGGGCTGCTCGACCGGCACCCCTTCACCCCCGCCCAGCGGGCCGACTTCGAGCGCTACGAAGGCAACGCCCAGGGCTTCCGCATCGTCACCCGCCTGCAGAGCCCCGCCAACCCCGGCCTGCAACTGACGGCGGCGGTACTCGCCACCTTCACCAAATACCCGCGCCCCTCCTGCATCGAGGGTGAGCTGGACGGCAAGAGTGGCAAGAAATTCGGCTATTTCCAGCACGATGCCGACTCCTTCCGCTGGGTCGCCCAGGCCACCGGCCTGGTGGAACGGCAGCCGGGAGTTGCCTGGCGGCGCCACCCCCTGGCCTTCCTGGTGGAGGTGGCGGACGACACCTGCTACCTCATCGTCGACCTGGAGGACGCCGCCCGCCTGGGCTTCGTGCCCTACCGCGACGCCGAGACCCTGCTCGCCGACCTGGCCGGCAGCAGCGTCAGCGGCGGCCGCCTGGAACGCCTGCACGATCCCAAGGAACGCCTGGAATACCTGCGCGCCAAGGCCATCGGCCGCCTCCTGGAAAGCGCGGCCGCCGTCTTCCTGGCCAACGAGGAGGCCATCCTCGACGGCAGCTTCGACGAGGAGCTGCTGGAGCATTCCCCCCTGGCCGTGCCCCTGCAGGCAGTGCTGCGGGTGGCCAAGGAGCACATCTACGTCGCCCGGCCGGCCCTGGAAATCGAGACAGCCGGCTTCGAAGTCCTGGGCGGGCTGCTCTCCCTGTTCGCCGGCGCGGTCGAAGCCGGCGCCGGCCACGGCCGCCTGACTGCCCGCGAGCGCATGTTGCTCAAGCTGCTGCCGGCCCAGTTCCTGGGTTTCGGCCACCAGCCCGATTCCAACCCCTACGTGCGCCTGCTGCAGGTGGCCGATTTCGTCGCCGGCATGACCGACTCCTATGCCGTCGATCTCTACCGCAAACTCAAGGGGATCGACCTGCCCAGCGATTGAGGTTCGCCCCGGGGCTTGCAATTTTGGCGGCGGCTGTATATAAATACAGACATCGCCAGAAGGAGCCCCACCATGGACAAACTCACCCCCCGCCAGCAGGAAATCCTCGATTTCATCAAGAACAACGTCGAAGTCCTCGGCGCCCCGCCGACCCGGCTGGAAATCTGCCATGCCTTCGGCTTCACCTCCCCCAACGCCGCCGAGGACCACCTCAAGGCCCTGGCCAAGAAGGGCGCCATCACCCTCGAACGCGGCTCCGCCCGCGGCATCCGCCTGGTCGAGCAACTCGGCCTGCCTCTTATCGGCAGCGTTGCCGCCGGCTCCCCCATCCTCGCCGTGGAAAACGTCCAGAGCCGTTTCGCCCTCGACGCCCACCTGTTCACCCCGCGGGCCGACTTCCTTCTCAAGGTGCGCGGCCTGTCCATGATCGACGCCGGCATCTTCGACGGCGACCTCATCGCCGTGCACCGCACCCAGCAGGCCCGGGACGGCCAGATCGTCGTCGCCCGGGTGGCGGACGACGTCACCGTCAAGCGCCTCAAGCGCCGCAACGGCTTCGTCGAGCTGATCGCCGAGAACCCCGATTTCGAGCCCATCATCGTCGACCCGAGCCGGGTGGATTTCGCCATCGAGGGCATCGCCGTCGGCCTCATCCGCGGCGCCCTGAGCCCCCTGTCATGACCCCCGCCGCCCTGGCCGGCGTGCTGGCCCGGGGCGACATCTGGCGAGGCGATGCGCTCGCCCGCCTGCCGCAGGCCGGCGTCGCCAGCGGCTATGCCGAACTCGACGCCGAGCTCCCCGGCGGCGGCTGGCCCCGGGGCTGCCTCACCGAACTGCTGGTGGAACAGGGCGGCGTCGGCGAACTGACCCTGCTGCTGCCCGCCTTGCGGCAGCTTTCCGCCGGCGGCGGCTGGCTCGCCCTGGTGGCGCCGCCCTGGCGGCCCCACGCCCCGGCCTGGGCGGCCGCCGGCCTGGCCCTGGAACGCCTGGTGGTCGTCGACGCCGGCCGCGAGGCCGTCTGGGCCTGCGAACAACTGCTGCGCTGCGGCGGCTTCGCCGGCATCCTCGCC